>JBCBYB010000042.1:0-38887 GCA_039816045.1 Pseudomonadota bacterium | reverse complement strand
CTCCAGGGCGGCTCCGGCGACGACACCCTCGACGGCGGCGCAGGATGCGACACCCTCATCGATGGCAACGGCGACGATGTGCTGCTCGGTGGAGACGACAGCGACTTCCTGACCAACTTCGTAGGACCCGATGGTGTCTTCGGCGGCGAGGACAGCTTTGACGGCGGGGCCGGCGACGATGTCTTCGTCTTGGCGGCGGATGGCGATGCGGACACCATCCTTGGCGGCTCGGGGATAGAGTATGTCCACTACACCGTTGCTGAGTCCGATGAGCCTTTCGAGGAGGTGGTTGACACCATCGTCGGAGACGGCACGGGCGACACCATCCTGACGCTCACCAATCTGCCCCTGATCGCCGACGGCAGCGGCGTCGAGATCACCTTCTTCGGCGACGGCGAGAACGGCGACGAGGAGGACGACGACGGCGACGATGAGAACGAAGGCTTCGTCTTCAACCTCTTGCTCGATGGAAAGGCCGTCACCGAAACGGTAATTGTCGGCCCTGTTGCCAATGCGACCGATGCCAACGAGGTCGCCATCGCGGTCTTCGACGCCCTTGACGAGCGCGGCTATGACGTCGAACTGGATGGCGATGCGGTCACGATCCTGGCTGGCCCCGATGGCGAGCAGGTGGTCGTAAACGACATCACCACCACGGGCGACACCGACACCGACGACGATGGTGACGGCCCGCTGGCGGCGGTCTCGAACCAGGGCGAGGGCGTTGAGCTGGATCTGACCGGTGCCGACTTCACCGGCGTGGACAAACTCAACCTTTATGGCGGCGAGTTGCTCATCGACAGCGAGACCTTCGATGACAGCATCCTCATCGCGGGTCCGGGCACCATAGACTTTGTCGCGGAGAGTGACGACGGCGAAGCGGTGACCAACACGTTGACCGACGACAACCTTGTCGAAGGCGCGGCGGACATCGCTGACGATATCGACGTGATTGGCGGCTCGGGCAACGACACTCTGACCGGCAACTCCGACGACTGGGATGAGGACTTCTTCGGCAACGACGGTGACGATCTCATCACCGGCAACGGTGGCGACGACGACATCGAAGGTGGTTCGGGCAACGACACCCTGATCGGTGGCGATGGCGACGACCTGACCGACGAGCTGGCGACCGAGGATGACAGCGACGATGATGTCCTCGATGGCGGCTCGGGCGATGACAGCCTTCTCGGCGAGCAGGGCAACGACGTGTTGCTGGGTGGTTCGGGCAATGACAGCCTGTTCGGCGGCGACGAGGAAGATGTCCTCAGCGGCGGGTCTGGCGATGACAGCCTCGACGGTGGTGATGACGACGACGTCCTCTCGGGTGACGACGGCAACGACACCCTGCTGGGTGGCTCAGGCAGTGACGCGCTGGACGGCGGTTCCGGGAACGACAGCCTCGAAGGCGGCGACGGCGATGATGTCCTCGAGGGAGGCTCTGGCAACGACACTCTGATCGGCGGAGATGGCGACGACATCATCGACGGTGGCGAGGGGGCCGACGAAATGACCGGCGGCTCCGGAGCCGACACCTTCTTCTTTGGCCCCGCGGCGTCCAACGTGAACGCGGACAGCCGGCCAACGGAGCCGGGTGCCGACTGCATCACCGATTTCGACAGCGACGAGGGTGATGTCATCGACTTCTCAACCTATGGCGGTGCCTTCACACTTGGCGTCACCGACAGCAACTCCTTCCTTGTGGTTGAGGAAGCCTTCGATACGGATGACGATATCCAGCTGGTTGAGGTCGATGGGGACACTCAGGTCATCCTGGATGTCGACGGAGACGGCGTGTTTAGTCAGGAAGACGTCGTGGTGATTGTGAAGGATGCCGTTGGTCTCGAACTTGGCGACTTCTCGGGAGAGATTACCGGAGATGACTGCGACGATGTGATTACGGGTAGCGCGATCAACGAGACCCTCGAAGGCGGTCAGGGCAACGACACGATGACCGGCAATGGCGGAGACGACACCTTCCTCTTCAACTTGGCGGATGCGGTGATTGCCCCCGATTGCCCGCCGGATGCAGACGGGATCACCACGGACGTCATCACCGACTATGACATCACCAGCGGTGATGCCCTGCGGATTGAGGCTCCGGCTCCGATGCTTACCGTTTCTGTTCCTGTGAACGACACGTTCCTCGTCGCCACAGATACGATGGACGACTTCATCGTCATCATCACCGACGGAACGGACACCCAGGTCACCATCGACACGAACCAGTCTGGCTCCTTCGATGTGGGCGATCAGGAAATCATTCTCGAGGACTGGGACGCGGTTAACGATGGCGGGATCACGATCAACCAGTTCCTGATGATCTAATCTTGCGCAGAGCGGGGATACCCCCGCGATCATAGACATGCCGGGGCCGCACAACCGCTGCGGCCCCGTTTCGTTTGGGGCGTTTTGTGTCCGCGGTTGGTCTCGTCGCGTCTGCATGCGTGCTAGACTGTGACACTTTTCACAGATCTTAGAATGCCCTCTGTCCACCCTGCTTTTCGCGACGTAAGCTCGCGAACACCATCACTGCCGATGCGCCGCACCCAAGCGGCGTTAAGGCGCCCAGAAGGGAGTAAGTATCCTCACAAGTCGATATTCCCGACCCTCTAGATCCGCAATCGCGATCACTGACTGCCGGCGACGGTAGGCTTTTTGAAAGGTAGAAGTTTCCATGGAAGATGATGACGTCCAACTCATGGTCGACCCGGCCACGCAACTTGTCACAGTCAACGACCCCAGCCCCACCGTCTCCGTCCTTTGGGATCAAGCGGCACAAGCGGCCGTGATTGAAACCGCGCCTGGCCCGACGATCGCGAGCAGAGCCTACGCCATAACCCACACCGCGATCTTCGACGCCTGGGCTCAGTTCGATGAGGACGCGGTCGCAACCAGCATTGGTGACGATCTCCAGATCGGTCCAGATCTGAACACCGATGCGCTGAAGTCCATCGCGATGAGCCAAGCAGCCCTGACGGTGCTGACCGACCTGTTCCAGGACAGTGGGGTTGATTTCATCGCCACGTTTGAGGCCGCGGCAGGTTTCGACCCACGCCTCGCAGACTTTGCCGAGGGCGCGCCGGAGTTGTTGGCCCTCGACATTGGCACGCAGGTGGGCAACGCCGTGATTGCCGCGAGAGCCGACGATGGCTCGAACCAGGCGAACGGCTATGAGGACACAACGGGATACACCCCAGTCAATGCAAGCCCACTCGAGATCACCGAGATCGACAAGTGGACGCCGGAAAGTGTTCCGATTGATCCAGTGGACAGCGACCCCGAGCAAAGCTTCCTCACGCCGCATTGGGGCAACGTCACCACCTTCGGCATCCCATCAGGCGATGCCATGCGTCCCGAAGCGCCGGAGCCCTTTTTCCTCCCCGGCGTCAACGCGACGCTCGATCTCGATGCTGCAACGATCACTGTCGTCGAAGGCGACAACGCCACGGTTCTGCCGGTTACCTCCGACCTCGTGGGCACAGTCATCAATCCAGCTTTCGTCGCACAAGCCGAGGAGGTGGTGGCTTTCAGCGCGAACCTCACCGATGAGCAGAAGCTGATCGCGGAGTTCTGGGAGGACGGTGGCGGCACGTCCTTCCCGCCCGGCGTTTGGATGAGCTTCGGCCAGTTTGTTTCAGGGCGTGCGGACCACGACATCGACACCGATGCGACGCTGTTCTTCTTACTCAGCAATGCGATGATGGACGCCGCCATCGCCACTTGGGAAGCAAAGGTCTTCTATGACTATGCTCGGCCCGTGCGCGCCATCCGCGATCTTGGCTCTCTTGGTCTGATTGGGGAGGAGGGCACGGATGCGATCACAGGCGAAACCGGCTTCGTTGTTGACGCCTGGGCGGGGCCGGGCCTTGGGACCGACACCATCCTGGCGGAGAACTTCCTGACCTACCAGACGCCGGGCACCGACCCCTCTCCCCCCTTCGCAGAGTATACCTCAGGGCACAGCGCCTTCTCCGCGGCTGGGGCCGAAGTGTTGGCGCTGTTCACATCGAGCGATGCGTTCGGAGCCTCAGTCACATTCGAGCCGGGCAGTTCCCGCTTCGAGCCTGGTATAACGCCTGCGCAGCCGGTCACGCTGGAGTGGGAGACGTTCTCCGAGGCCGGCGATGAGGGCGGTATCAGCCGGCTTTACGGCGGGATCCATTTCGACGATGGCGACATCAACGGACGGACTCTGGGCGCAGAGGTTGGCGAGGCGGCCTTTAAAGCAGCATTTGCTTTTGTGTCGGCGGCGAGCGATGCTCCCGATGATCCCGGGCTCCAAGGGGCAACAGATGTTGCGCGCTTCTACGAGGCGTTCTTCGGTCGCGTTACCGACTTTGCCGGTCTGAACTTCTGGTCAGATCAGTCAGAGGCCGGGTTCGACGATGTCTCGCTAATCTCCGCCTTTCTCGCCGCCCCAGAGTTCGCGCAGTCCGGATCGACGCCGGGAGAGAGCGAAGCCGTCCTCGACTTGATGTTCGAGAACCTCGCGATCGATAAGGACAGCACGGATCTCGACGAAACGCTCCTGGGGCGCATTTCAGATGGTGAGAGCTTTGCAACGGTCGCGCTCGATCTGATCAACAGCGATGAGGCGACGGATGCTACGACGTATCTTGGGGCCCTAGAAGATGACGGAGCGGGATCAATCTGGTTTGCCTAATCGGACAACGGAGGCCGGGACCGTCCCGGCCTCCTCTTGGCAAAGCCTCATGCCCAACCTCCGCTAAGCTGTGTCCGCAATAGATCGAGGAACTCGGCACAGAGACCGCTGTTCGCGCGGTCTTTTGCGGTAATGATGGCGAGATCAAAATCCATTCGCGGTTCAAACGGTCGCCAAACCACACCATCCCCCAGTTTCGCGCACCCATTGATCTCGTCTACGAGGGCAACCCCCGCCCCGGCACTCACCAGATTTCGGGCAATGGCGAAGTAGGCCGCTGATACCCTTCGCTCCACCGCAAGATCCGCGTCGGCCATCAATCTCTCTAGGCGGCGGTCAATGGGATGATCCCCGGTAATTGCGATAACTGAGCGCCCGGCCAACAGAGAAGGTCGCACGACCGTCTCATGAGACAGAGCGTCACTTTCCGCCATGATGCACACGCACCGAAGCCGAAAAACGTCGCTCACCAATCCCGCGACCGGGACCGGCGCATCAATCAAGCCAATATCGACTTGGCGGCCAGTGACCAGGGTGGCGATCTGGCGTGATGTCCGGATCTGTAGATCGACGCGTATCTCGGGGCGATCTCGCTGAAAGCCTGCGATCAGCCCAGGGAGCAAATTTATCGCAACCGCCCCATTGCTTGCGATTGTGAGGCCGCCTGCCCTGCCCCGCGCGATATCTTGGGCACGCTGACGGACCCGCGAGACGGCGAGAAGGCCCTGTTCCGCTTCTCCGTGGAACAGTCGGGCTTCCTCGGTCGGCGCAAACGTACCGCGGCTCCGATGGAACAACCGGAAGCCAAGCTCTCGCTCCAGAGTGGCCAGGGCAACGCTGACGGCCGGCTGCGTAACACCAAGGCGTTCAGCGGCATGGGAGACCGAACCTGCCTCCATCAGCGCATTGAACACCTCAAGGTGCCGGAGTTTCAAATGCATATCGACGTTCCATGGCGCAAGCATAAAATACCCTAATACAAACATAAACCAAATTCGATTGACGTTATCTGTTTTGCCCGAGACGCTCGGGTGGCAGATCGGAGACCAGCCCATGGCAATGCCATCACTGTCGCTCTATGGGCCCACGCCCGCAGGCCAAGCCGACGAGGCTCGGAGTGCACGTCTTGCGTCAAACCCGATTTACGGAAGCGATTTTTCGGTTGAGCCCTTCTGGCTCGAAGGAATGCCCGAGGTGCTGGACCTCGCCAAGGCCTTGCCGAAGTCCGCTGATGTTGTCGTCATTGGATCAGGCTATACGGGCCTCAATGCAGCGCTCCAGACAGCACGCGGCGGCCGCCATACAGTGGTCCTGGAGGCAGGCGCGCCAGGCGCCGGATGCAGCACGCGCAACGGCGGGCAGATCAGCAGCAGCATCAAGCCTTCACTGGCTGCGCTCACGCAACGCTATGGAGCAGAGCGCGCCCGCGCGATCCGAGGGGAGGGGCTCGCAGCACTCAATTGGATCGAGGAGTTTCTCGAGAATGAGGGCATCGCCTGCGATTTCCGCCGAACGGGCCGGTTTCATGCCGCGCACACACCGCGCGCCTTCGAAACCATCGCCAAGGCCGCGGAAAAAACAATGCGCGAGGAAGGGGTCGAGGCGCATTCAGTGTCTCGATCAGATCAGCGAAGTGAGATCGGCAGCGACCACTATTTCGGAGGGGTCGTCTACCCGCAGTTCGCGCAGCTCCACCCTGGACGGTACCACCGTGGGCTTCTGGATCTGGCGGTCAAGGAGGGGGTGCAGATCGTACCCTACTGCCCAGCTCAGGCACTCTCCCGCGATGGCAAGGCGCATGTCATCGAAACCCCGCTTGGCCAGTTACAAGCCCGCGACGTCGTTGTTGCAACGAATGGCTATACAACTGGGCTGACGCCCTGGTTACAACGTCGGGTGATCCCGATTGGAAGCTACGTTATCGCCACCGAACCCCTGCCGCCGGGGATGATGGACCGACTGTTCCCAACGAGACGAATCGCAAGCGACACGCGCCGGGTGGTCTACTACTACGGCCCATCTCCAGACGGACAGCGGATCGTCTTCGGCGGACGGGTTTCCGCCGGAGAAACGGACCCGCGCATCAGCGCCCCTAGGCTCTACGCCGAGATGGTGCGGCTGTTTCCCGAGCTGTCGAAGACCAAGATCTCCCATTCCTGGTCCGGGACAGTTGCCTACACCTTCGATCAGCTTGCCCATTGCGGCTGCGAAGACGGTGTCTACTATGCAGCTGGGTATTGCGGGTCGGGAGTGTCGATGGCGAGTTACCTGGGTATGCGAACTGGCCTGCGCGTGCTTGGTCATCCGGAGGGACGCAGCGCCTTCGATGACCTGCCAGTGCCCACGCGACCGTTCTACACCGGAAAGCCCTGGTTTCTGCCGACGGCGGTCGCTTGGTACCGTTGGCGTGACCAGCTCGATTGTGCCATCGCGCACCGAAATCTCGCGAGACGTTCACCAGCAACCTGAAGACCGCAAAGACAACAAAGCGCAACACGGAGGAGTACCGAATGACCAACCGCATTCTCGCCACGGCAGCCGCCGCGGCCCTACTGACCTCAACGGCCTTTGCCGCCGACAAGAGCGTAACGATCGCGTCGTGGGGGGGCTCCTATCAGGAGGCTCAGTCCAAGGCACTGTTTGAGCCGGCGGCGGCTGACACCGGCATCGTCGTGAAACAAGAAACCTATGGCGGCATGTCCGATGTGCGCCTGCAGGTCCAGACCGGCGCTGTGACGCTCGACATCGTGGCATCGGGCTCTGGGTCGGCTGCCCGTGCGGCCGCGGAAGGCCTGCTCGAAAAACTGGACTACTCGGTCATTGATGTCTCCGATTTTATCCCGGGGCTCTACACCGACTACTGCGTCGGCGGAGACGTGTTCTCGACAGTCTTCGCATATAACACCGAGACCTTCGGCGATGCCGGCCCTCAGAACTGGGCGGACTTCTGGGATGTCGAGAAGTTCCCAGGCACGCGCGCCTATCGCGGCAAGGTGGCCGGTGCACTCGAGCCAGCGCTGATGGCCGATGGTGTGGCGCCCGAGGACGTCTATGAGGTGCTCGGCAGCGAAGAGGGCATCGAGCGCGCACTCGACAAAATCCGCGAGTTGAAGCCGCACATTGCCGTCTTCTGGACCTCGGGTGCTCAGCATGCTCAGCTCATGAAGGACGGTGAGGTCGATATGACCTCAGGCTGGAACGGCCGCTTCGACAACGCCGCGAAAGACGGTGCGAAGGTTGCCTATTCCTTCAATCAGGCGCTGCTCGACTATGACTGCTTCGCGATCCCGAAAGGCGCACCGAACAAGGACACGGCGATGGAGTTTCTCGCCGAGATCTCCAAGCCCAAATATCAGGCCAATCTGCCGCTGCACATCACCTATGGTCCGACCAACCAGGCGGCATACGCGATCTCAACGGCCGATGAAGCGACCCTGATGGCGTTGCCTTCGCACCCGGATAACGCCGTCAAGCAGTTGCCGGTCAGCCTCGAGTGGTATGCCGAGTGGGAGACCATTGCGGCAGAGATGTACCAGGAGATGCTCACCGAGTGAGCCAACGAAGCCGGGCCCGGAGACACCCCGAGCCCGGCACCACCAAAGATGGACAGTGAGGGGTGCTATGGGTGAGCCGCGCGAGGCATTGCCGATCACGATCCGTGGGGTGACGAAGACCTATGGTCGGGTACACGCACTGGACAATGTCGACTTGGACGTCCGGTCCGGCGAATTCCTCACGCTGCTTGGCCCTTCTGGATCGGGCAAGACGACACTTCTCATGGTGATCGCGGGCTTCACGCGCCCGGATTCCGGCAGCCTGAAGTTCGGGCCGGAAGAAGTCATTCGCACTCCACCGCACAAACGGGATCTGGGCATGGTGTTCCAGAACTATGCCCTGTTTCCCCACATGACCGTTGCTGGCAACGTCGCTTATCCACTGAAGGTGCGGGGGGTCTCGGCCGCCGAGAGCACGCCGCGGGTCGAGCGCGCCCTGGAGACCGTGCAGCTTGGCGGCTATGGCGACCGGCGAATCTCGCAGCTCTCGGGCGGTCAACGCCAGCGCGTCGCCCTTGCCCGGGCGATTGTGTTCGAACCGCGGATCCTGCTGATGGATGAGCCACTCTCCGCGCTCGACAAGAAGCTCCGGGACCACATGCAGATCGAACTCCGGCATCTGCACGAGCAGCTCGGGATGACCACAGTCTATGTGACGCACGACCAGCGCGAGGCGCTCACCATGTCGGACCGTATCGCCGTCATCAACCATGGACGGCTGATGCAACTGGGCACGCCTGGCGAGATCTATAACCACCCCTCCAATCGTTTTGTGGCGGATTTCATAGGCGAGTCCTCCTTCCTCCCCACGGAGCGACAGGGCAACGAGATTTCCTACGCCGGACGACCACTCGCGCTCGAAGGTGCTCCCCCGGCCGGCAAGAACCTGGTGCTGATGCTCCGTCCCGAGCGGCTGCAGTTGGTGAACGGAGAGACCGCCGCCGGCATCAACCGGTTTGATGCGACGGTTCAGGAGGTCGTCTATCAGGGCGACAGTTATCTTCTCCAGGCGCGACTGGCGGATGGTACGGTTGTGGCTCTGCGTGATGTGGTCCGACGCGACACGCTCGAGGCGCTCCCGGCCACGGGCAATCCGATCACCCTGGGCCTCCATGCCCGTGACACCGTGATCATCCCGGATGAGACCTCCCATGGCTGAGAGCACACTCACAGCCCCAGCAGGCGCTCTCTCGGATGCCGGCAATGCCGCAGGGCTTCGCCGCGATGCGTTCCGGGAGCAACTCGCGCTCTTCGGGCTGTGCTCGCCCGCGCTCTTGCTGGTCCTGGTGATTCTGGTCGTGCCGGTAGGCTGGCTGTTTTACGTCTCTTTCATCGGAGCGGACGGCAATTTCAGCCTCGAGAACTATGAGCGGATGCTCGCGCGGAAGTCCTATGCGCGGATCTTTTACATGACCTTCGAGGTCAGTATCGTCACCACGCTGATCTGCATCCTGATCGGATACCCGCTGGCCTACTTTCTCAGCCAGCTGCCCCAGCGTGTCGCGAACCTTTGCCTGATCACGGTTTTGTTGCCGTTCTGGACCTCGCTGCTGGTGCGCACCTATGCGTGGCTTGTTCTGCTTCAGAAACAGGGGCTGGTGAACGATTGGGGGATCAGCGCCGGTCTCTGGGACGAGCCCTTGAAGATGGTACACAACATGTCCGGGACGCTGATCGGCATGGTGCACATCATGGTGCCGTTCTTGATCCTGCCGGTTTACTCCTCGATGCGCGCAATCGACCGGGACTACCTGAAGGCCGCGTCTAACCTCGGCGCCGGACCTGTGCGCGCCTTCTGGACGGTGTTCTTCCCACTCTCCCTGCCCGGATTGTTTGCAGGCGCCCTGATTGTCTTTGTGCTGTGCCTCGGCTTCTTCGTGACGCCCGCCGTGCTGGGAGGCGGCAAAGTGATCATGGTCTCCATGAAGATCGCGTCCAACATCGAGCTCTTCGTGAACTGGGGTGCCGCAAGCGCGCTCGGCGTCGTGTTGCTGGTGGTTACCTTGGCGATCCTCTGGGTGGCGGCGAGGTTCTTGCGCCTTGAGCAGCTGACAGGGGGGCACTGATGTCCTGGTTCTCCCGTCCGGCATCCGAGACCCAGGTGACCCATGGCGAGCGGCTGTGGCTCTATATCCTCTCCACGTTCATCATGATCTGGCTCGTCGCTCCGACCCTGATCGTTGTGCCGATGAGCTTCTCGGAGAGCCAGTATCTGGAGTTCCCGCCCCAGACCTGGTCGACGCGCTGGTATGATCACTATTTCGGCTCGCCGGAATGGATGTCGGCGACAATGACTTCGCTCTCCGCAGCCGTGCTGACGATGCTTGTGGCGACGCCAATCGGCGTGCTCGCAGCCTATGGGCTTCATGCGAGCCAAATGCGCGCCGGCCGAATGGTCTTTGTTCTGCTGATCACGCCGATGATGGTGCCACTGATCCTCATCGCGATCGGCGCCTTCTATGTCTATGTGAAGCTCCAGATCCTCTATACCCTGTTGGGGCTCGTCCTGGCCCACAGCCTGCTGGCGCTGCCTTTGGTGCTGATTGTCACTGCGTCCGGTCTGAAGAGCTACGACATGAACCAGGAGATGGCAGCCCGCAGCCTCGGCGCCTCGCGGGCACGGGCGTTCCTGACGGTGACGCTCCCACAGATCCGCTTTTCGGTCGTTACCGCGGCGCTGCTCGCCTTCCTCACGAGCTTCGACGAGGTCGTGGTGGCCATGTTCATCTCGGGCGGCGACAATGCCACCCTCACTCGGAACATGTTTAACGCGCTCAGGGATCAGATCGACCCGACGATCGCCTCGATTTCAACCATTATGATCGTGATTACGACCGCGCTGATGGCGGTTGCGCAGCTCTTCGGAAAGTCGAAATCCCAGTGACCATCGTCAGCATCGAGACCTTTACCACTGAATTCGTCGGCTTCGTCCGCGTGACCGATGACGATGGGCATCAGGGTTGGGGTCAAGTCTCAACCTACAACGCGGACGTTTCTGCCACCGTTCTTCATCGCCAGGTCGCGCCTTGGGTGTTGGGGCGCGACACAGAGAACCTGGATGCCCTTCTCGACACGGTCTCAGAACGCGAGCACAAGTTCCCGGGCGCGTATCTCCGCCGCGCCATGGGCGGGTTTGATACGGCGGTTTGGGATCTGCGGGGAAAACGAGCGGGTCTACCGGTCTGTGCCTTGCTCGGCGGTAGCCCCGGTCCCGTCCGCGCATATGCGTCCTCGATGAAGCGCGACATCACGCCCGCAGACGAAGCTGCGCGGCTAAAGCGGCTCCGCGACGAGAAGGGTTTCACCGCCTTCAAGGTTCGCGCCGGCTCTGAGGTCGGTCACGACAATGACGAGTGGCCCGGTCGCACCGAGGAGATTATCACCACCATGCGACGGGAAATGGGGGATGACGCGGATCTCCTGATCGATGCCAACTCCTGCTACAGCCCCAAACGGGCCATCGAGGTCGGGCGGATGCTCGAAGACCACGGGTTCTGCCATTTCGAGGAGCCCTGCCCCTATTGGGAATTTGCGCAGACCAAGGAGGTGACCGATGCGTTGTCAATCGACGTCACCGGTGGTGAACAGGATTGCGAACTGCCGGTCTGGCGCCAGATGATCGACATGCGGGCTGTCGATATCGTGCAGCCCGATATCTCCTACCTCGGCGGCATCACGCGCACCCTGCAGGTTTGCCGGATGGCCGAGGCAGCCAGCCTTCCCGTGACGCCCCATTGCGCCAACCTCTCGCTGGTGACGCTCTTCACTCTGCATTTGCTGCGAGCGATCCCCAATGCGGGAAAATACCTTGAGTTCAGCATTGAGGGACAAGACTACTACCCTTGGCAGGAGGGGCTCTACGTCGCGAGCCCCTATGGCATCGAAGACGGGATGGCCCGGATCACAGATCTTCCTGGCTGGGGTGTTGAAATCTCCCCAGAGTGGCTGGCGCGGTCAGCCTATACCGTCAGCACGGTCTGACCGCCTTGAAGCCTTACAGTTGAATTGATGCGAATGCCGCTGCCAAAGGCAGTGTTCGTCCTGCCAGATGAAAAACGTGCTCCGGGTGTCCCTGTTCGAAATCGATGACCCGCAGTCGTCTGATCCGATCTCGGCGCCCTGAGCCGGATTCCCAGACGAACCCGACACCCAATCCGTTCGCAACAGCCTCGTAGACCCCATCTCGCGTATCGAGGACCAAGGACGGTTTTGGCGATAGTCCTGCCGCGGCAAAGCCTCGGTCCACTACCCGCTGCGTTGACGACTTTGCTGTTCGGAAGATCAGCGGATAGCGCATGAGTTGATCGCACGTGACTTGGCTGCGTCCGGCAAGAGGATCCGCCTCGTTCACGATCGCGACCACGTCCTGGATCAGGCAGGTCTTGCGTACGAACCGCCCATCATCCGGGACATTTGGCAGAACACCAACCTCTACGCGCCCCTCTACGACCGCATCAATGATTTGGGACCAGGACCCCTGCTCGACGCTGATGCGGATTCCAGGAAAGCGCTCCCGGAAGGCGCCGATCAGAGCCATCCCGGGCATAGAGTTCCCTAACCCTACGCGCAATTCTGACTGACCGAGATTACCATGTTGTTGCAGCAAGCGATCGGCCTCGGCCGACGTCCTCTCGATCTCGACGGTCAATCGGAAGAGATCGGCTGCAAGGGCTGTGGGGACGAGATCCCTGCCCCTTCGGACAAACAACGTGACGCCGGTATCCCGTTCGATATCCCGGATCGCCTGCGTCACCGCCGGTTGCGAGATCGAGAGATGCTTGGCCGCGCTCGACACGCCCCCCGTTTCAATCACCGCATTGAGCGCTCGGATCCGGGCGAGGGTGAGCGACATGACGAGACCTCAGCATGTAAGGCTATTGATCCATAACCTTCCCCTATATCGGACATGGGCATGTCACAAGCCGTTGTCATGAGAAACCACACTCACGGGGGACATCGTGGCTTCAATCTCACTCCGAAACATCCGCAAGCAGTTCGGCGTTACCACTGTTTTGGATGGCGTCAGCCTCGACATCGCGGATGGAGAGTTTCTAACGCTCTTGGGCCCCTCGGGGTGCGGCAAGTCGACGCTGCTTCGGATCATCGCTGGGCTCGAGGACCAAACCTCGGGCGATGTTGAGATCGGGGGGCGCACTGTCAACGGTGTCCAGCCGAGTGCACGTGATCTAGCCATGGTTTTTCAATCATATGCACTCTATCCGCATTTGTCTGTGGAAGAGAACATGATGACCCCGCTGCGGCTGCGCGATCTCGGGCTCATCGAGCGTTTGCCTCTGATCGGGCCGCTGGTGCCAGGACGCAAAGCGAAACTGGCTAATGCCCGCTCAGCGGTTCGTGAGACTGCCGAGACCCTTCGCATCGAAGCGTTGCTTGGCCGAAAGCCGGGTCAGCTGTCTGGCGGGCAAAGGCAGCGCGCAGCCCTCGGACGCGCCATGGTGCGCAACCCAGTGGCTTTTCTTATGGATGAGCCGTTGTCCAATCTCGATGCTGCATTGCGGGTCCACATGCGCGCCGAGCTTGCCGAACTGCACCGGCAACTCGGCGCGACCTTTGTCTATGTGACCCACGATCAGGCCGAGGCGCTGACGATGTCGGACCGGGTCGCGGTGATGATGGAGGGGGAACTCCTCCAGGTCTCGCCACCCTCCGAGATCTACGACAACCCGCAGGACTTGCGCGTCGCGGAGTTCATAGGCAGTCCGAAGATCAACCTGCTTGCCGGCGAAATCGATGGTGGCGGGCGTGTCTGTGCAATGGGCCTCCATTTGCGCCGGGTGCTCGATGCCCCTGCCGGGCCAGTGACGATCGCGATCCGCCCAGAGCACCTCGAGATGGCCGAAAGGGCATCGGATGCAACGCTGCCGGCCAAAGTCGTGCACAAGGAAAACCTCGGTTCGGATGTCTATCTTCATTCGGTGCTCGAGGACGGCGGTGATGGGCGGCGCGTCGTGGCACGGGCGTTGCCCGAGGCTGCGACCAAAGTCGGGGTGGGAGCAAGCGTCTCGCTCCGTCTGACCCGTGGAGAGGCGATGGCCTTTGGTCCCGATCGCCGCCGCCTCGAGTTCCGCGAACCTGTGGTCGAAGCCGCAGCCGGAGCGCTCTGATGGCCACCTCGGCGAGCGCTGCAAGAACGGCAGGGATGCTGTTTGTCGCGCCTGCGCTCGTTTTGATGTTCGTGATCCTGCTGGTTCCCATCGGGATCGCAGGGGTGTTGTCTTTGAGCGACTACAGCCTGGGAAATCCGGGCTTCAACTGGGTTGGCACGGAGAACTACGAGAAGCTGGTCTCGCGCTCTCGCTACGAGAAGATGTTCACGGCCACGTTGACCTATGTGTTCGTGGCCGCCCCGCTGACGATCCTGCTCGGCCTCGGTGCGGCGTTGCTGATCAACTCGCTTGCCTGGGGGCGAGACTTCTACAAGACCGTCTACTTCCTGCCGGTGATGGCGACACTGCTCGCGATGGCCATCGTCTGGCAGTTCGCGCTCCACCCGACCGTGGGCATCATCAACGACATGCTGGCCTCGGGGTGCGGAACCTGGCTCGAAGCATGGGGTTGGTATGGGCGCGGCTGCGCGGACGGGTTCCCGAACTGGCTGGGGGACAGGGACTATGCGATCTGGGTCGTGATCTTTGTGGGGGTTTGGCAGGGCTTCGGGTTCAACATGGTGCTGTATCTGGCGGGGCTCACCTCGATCCCGCGCGACCTCTATGCCGCCGCTGAGATGGACGGCGCCCGCACCGCCTGGGACCGGTTCCGCATCGTGACCTGGCCCATGCTTGGCCCGACCACGGTCTTCGTTGTCACGATCTCCATCATTCGCGCCTTCCAAGTCTTCGACATCGTAGAGGCCTTCTACCCCATCGGGGCCGGCCCGGGACGCAGTGCCTATGTCATGCTGTTCGCGATCTTCGAGAAAGGCGTGATGGAGAACCTCGTCGGCATCGGCGCCGCAATCACGGTGGTGTTCCTGATCTTTGTGTTGATCGTCACGGTTTTCCAGAAGACCGTGCTGGAACGACGGGTGCACTACTGATGGCCCAGGTTCGGCACCGCTTCTCGGTTGGCGAAACGATCAAGCACGCAGTGCTGCTGGCGGGCGCGTTTGTCGTTCTGTTGCCGTTCTACGTGATGCTGTCCTTCTCGATGAAGGCGCCAAACGAGATCGAGCGCAATGTCGGTGGGTTCTTCGGTTCGCAGGCGCAGATGGTGGACGAGCGCTGCATGAAACGCGGCGAACCGGATCGAGATGCCATTGCCGCGGCACGCGCGGATTTCCAAGGGCTCGACGACAGCGCTGTTCGCGCCGCGCTCGTGGATACGCTGCGGCAGGAATGTTCGGCCACGCCGGTGGTCTTCAACTACACGACCGCATTCACGGAAGCGCCGCTGCTGCGCTATCTCATAAACGGCGTAATCGTGACGGCCTCGATCTTTCTCATCCAGGTGGTGGTCGCGCTGCCGGCAGCCTATGCGCTGGCTAAACTGAAGTTCTGGGGGCGGGATCTGGTCTTCGGCCTCGTGCTCTTCTGCTTGCTGATCCCGGTCCATGCGGTGGCGCTGCCGCTCTATCTGATGCTGGCGAAGGCGGGACTGACGAACACCTATGCAGCGCTTGTGATCCCCTGGACGATCTCGGTCTTTGGCATCTTCCTGATGCGCCAGTTCTTCATGACCGTGCCGGACGACCTGATCGACGCCGCGCGCGTCGACGGAATGAGCGAGTTCTCCATCGTCTGGAAGGTGATGCTGCCGACCGCGATCCCGGCACTCCTGGCCTTTGCGATCTTCTCCGTGGTCGCTCACTGGAACGACTACTTCTGGCCCCGCATCGTGATCACCGGCAACCGCGAGCTGTTCACCCCGCCGCTGGGGCTGCGCGAATTCCGCGGCGACGCCGACGGGTCGTTTTGGGGCCCGATGATGGCCAGCGCCACGGTCATCGTGATGCCGCTGATCGTCGCGTTCCTGTTGGCGCAACGCCGTTTCATCGAAGGGATCACGCTGTCGGGCATGAAATAGCCCGGCGAAGAAATCCGCAGCTGCGGAACAATCGGGAGACCCGGGATGATCGCCAAACCCACCCGGGTCTCCCTCCACGACAGGAGAGAGACATGACACGCCTGCTCACCACCGCCGCGGTCCTGGCCGCCCTGGTCGGCCCCGCTGCCGCCCAGGACAAGATCGTCGTCGAGTTCGCTTACCCCTACAGCCACCTCTTCGACGTGACCTATGAAAAGATTCTGCCAAAGTTCTATGAGGCGCATCCGAATATCGAGATCAAGATGCGTGCGACCTATGAGTCGTATGAGGACGGCACCAACACCATCCTGCGCGAAGCCGTTTCGGGCGATCTGCCGGACGTCACCATGCAGGGTCTGAACCGTCAGGCGATCCTGGTCGAGAAAGGCATCGCCAAATCACTCGAGCCGTTCATTGCCAAAGAGGCCGACTTCGCCAAGGACGGTTACCACCAAGCGATGCTCGACCTCGGCACATTTGAAGGCGCGGTCCACGGCCTGCCCTTCTCCGTCTCGCTGCCGGTCGGCTACTACAACATGGACATCTTGCGCGAAGGGGGGATCACCGAGATGCCGGCCACCTGGGTTGAGGTCGTCGCCGCCTGCGAGACCATGAAGGCCAACGGTGTCGACAACCCGATCTTCTGGGGCTGGAACATCACGGGCAACTGGTTCCTCCAGGCGCTGATGTGGAGCCAGGACGCGCCGACCATGAAGGACGGCAGCTTCAACCTCGCCTCCGACGAAGGTCTGACCGCGCTCGACACCATGAAGACGATTTTCCGCGGTTGCGACATGGAGAACCTCGACTGGAAAGCGGCGCTTGCCTCGTTCTCGGCCGGTCAGATCGGCATGATGTTCTGGTCGACCTCGGCCCTCGGCGCGGTTGAGCGCGCCAAAGGAGAGTTCGAGCTGAAAACCGGCCCGTTCCCGGGCATCGACGGAACACCGAAGGGCCTGCCGGCGGGCGGAAACTCGGCGATGCTGGTCTCGGCCTCCGACGATCCGGCCGAGCTCGAGGCCGCCTGGGCATGGCTGAAGTTCATCACCTCGGGTGAGGGTGCCGCCGACGTGGCCCGCACCACCGGCTATATGCCGCCGAACAAGGCTGCCAACGAGATCATCCTGGCGGACTTCTACAAAGACAACCCGAACAAGCAGACCGCGGTTGACCAGCTGCCGCTGCTGCGTGACTGGCAGGCCTATCCGGGTGACAATGGTCTCGCGATCACCCAGGTCATCTATGATGGCATCGAAACCATCGTGATCGGTGACGCCGACGACATGACTGAGCTCCAGGAGGAGCTGGTCGAAGAGGTCACCGACCTCCTGCCCTGATGCTTTTGGGGCGGCTCTAGAGGGCCGCCCCTCCCCACGAACACGACGAAGGCACCCATGACCACAGCTCCCCTCGAATTCGCGATCCTTTCCGACACCCATTTTGTCCCGGGGGGTGGCCAACTCTACGGCCTCAATCCGAGATCGAGGCTCGAGGCGGCGGTGGCACTGATCAACGCCGATCACGCGGACGTCGCATTTGTTCTCATCGCAGGCGATCTAGCCCATTGGGGTGAGACGGGCGCCTATGAAGCCCTGCGCGACACCCTAGCAACCCTCGGGCCGCCGGTGCTGTTGATGATGGGCAATCACGACAAGCGCGCCCCTTTCCGCGAGATTTTCCCGGATGCGCCCAATGACGGTGCGGGGTTTGTTCAGTCTTTCCGAGTGCATGATCAGGCAAGCCTCATCACTCTGGACACGCTGGATGAGGACGGTGCAACCGGCATCACACACCGTGGTTATCTCTGTGAGACACGCCTCGGTTTCCTGGAGCGCGCCTTGTCAGAGGCACCAACGGATCGCCCCTTGATTCTCGCGCAACACCACCCGTGCTGCGATCTCGGCCTGCCTTCGCTGGATGCGATCCGGCTGGACAACCCAGATGCCGAAGCAGAGGTTTTTGCGCGTGCAGGGCGCAAGCCCGACATCATGCTGCATGGTCATGTGCACCGGCCGGTTTTCGGCTGCTGGCACGGTATCCCCTTCCACATCCAGCGGGCGCTCAACCACCAAGTCGCCTACGATCCGGCGCAGACCGACCACATCCCTGGCAGCCATGAGGGCCCTGATCTGGTGATCGCCCGCGTGACGGACGGACCCATTGTGCTTCACCAACGCCCCATCCTCTATGACGGCCCGGTGTTCTCCATGAGCGATCCGGAGGCGATCGCCGGGCGCATATCAGGCGCGTGATCCCTAACCGGGCCGATCCACGAACAAGGGCGGATCAAAAGCTTCAACTGGTGGGGGATCGCCCTCGAACCGGGTGACCTCGACGTAAGAAGAGTGCGCCGATGGCCCCTGGGACAGCCGAGACGTCCGGTTGTCAGTGGTCAGAACATTCGGGTTGCCGTGCCGGTCGGTCTGCCGCGGATCTGAAAAGTCCGGATCATACCAAGCGCCTGTCCAAAGAAAGACTGCTCCGTGGCGGATATCCGTGGTCACAACGGCCCCCGCCAGGCACCGCCCCATTTGGTTCTCCACCACCACCACATCGCCCGATGAAATCCCGCGTGCGGCGGCATCGTCGGGGTGGATCAGCACGGGCTCTCGTCCCGCCACCTTTTTGCTGACACTGAAATCGCCATTGTCCAGCTGGCTGTGGAGCCGCGTCTCCGGTTGTCCGGAAATCATGTGCAGCGGCCACTGCTCCGTCGCGCCCGTCTGCCATGCCCGCGGCGGAAACCAGACCGCATGGCCCGGGCATTCCTCATACCCAAAAGAAGCAATGGTCTCAGAGAACAGTTCGATCCGGCCACTCGGCGTTCTCAAAGGGTGACCGTCGGGATCTGCTCGGAACTCCGCGAGAAACACCGCATGGGGAGAGGGATCTGCAACTTCGATAGGTTCCCCTTCCAGGAACTCTTCAAAACTCGGGAAGGCCACGCCGCGCGCATTGCCGGTCGCCTGCAGATCGGACCACATCGCCTCGAGCCAATCGCCGACATCCCGCCCTTTGCTGAAGGCATCGCCCAGGTTGAGACGCTCCTCCAAAGCGCAATAGATGTGATACTCGCAGCGCGCTTCGCCGGGCGGATCGACGAGCTTTGGCATCGGCAAGAGCATGTTGTCCTGCTTGCCTGCTCCGAAATCAACCCGCTCCTGGGGGGCTGCTACCGGCAAAACGATATCGGCGTGGCGCGCCGTTGCGGTCCAGTTGATCTCATTGATCACAATCGTCTCCGGTCTCTGAAACGCATCGCGGAGGCGATTGAGGTCCTGGTGGTGATGGAACGGATTCCCTCCCGCCCACCAGATCATCTTGATGTCAGGAAACACGCGCGTTTCGCCATTGTACGCATAAGGCTCATTTGGAGCGAGCAGCATGTCGGCAATCATCGCGACGGGAATGACAGTATCGACCGGATTCGGCCCCTGTGGAAGCGAAGGCCACTTCATTGGCTGGTCCATCGTGCCGATGCTGTCGTCAGCGCCGTACGCAATGCCGTAGCCGCCGCCGGGCAAGCCGATCTGACCGAGCATCGAGGCCAGCGCAACCGTCATCCACAAGGGCTGCTCGCCATAGTCCGCCCGTTGCAGGCCGGCTGCCGTCGTTATGAGTGTGCGTCGCGATGCCATCTCACGAGCGAGCCGCCTGAGACGATCCGGATCGAGGCCAGAGAGCTCCGCAGCCCAGTCTGCCGTCTTCGCCACCCCATCGGTTGCGCCCAGGACATAGGACTCGAGCCGCTCGAACCCTACCGTGCAGCGCGATAGGAAACCGCGATCGCAGAGCCCTTCAACCAGAAGCGTATGGGCCAAACCCATCATGATCGCCGCATCGGTGCCGGGACGAGGCGCGAGCCACTCCGCATCAAGCGCGTCGGCCGCATCTGTTCTGAGAGGGCTTATGTTCACAAAGGACACGCCAGCACGGGCGCAGGCTGCCATATCGGCGCCAATTCGGTGGCGTCCCAGCCCACCTCCAGAGATCTGTACCGTCCGGAGCGGCACCCCCCCGAACATGACAACCAGCGAGCCTTCACGCGCGACGGTCGACCAACGGGTCGCCTGCTTCACCTGTTCTCGGAAGTTACCCACGATATGCGGCAACAACACCAGGGCGGCCTGATAGCTGTAGTTGCCATCGGAACTCGTGAACCCCCCGGCCGCATTCAGGAACCGTTTGAGCTGGCTCTGAGCGTGGTGGAAGCGACCGGCACTCGCCCAACCATAGGAGCCGCCGAAGATCGCCTGGTTCCCGTGTTCGCGGCTGATGCGGCTATGTTCGCTTGCGACCAGGTCGAGAACGGTATCCCAGTCAACCTCAACAAAGGGCTCCCGGCCGCGCGCGTCGACACAGGCTCCTGGGCCGTTCTCCAGATACCCTCGGCGCACCGCAGGACGCAGCACCCGCGCGCGACCGTTTAGGCTGCCGGCGATGTTCTCGTTGATTTGCGAAGGGTCCGGATCGTCCGGATGGGGGCTGATCGAGATCAGCCGTCCACCTGCAGTTCGAGCGACGCCCGGCCCCCAATGGCTTGCCGTCAGTCTACGGGTTTCAACGTCGGCGCTCATCTTCTTGCCTTTCCGCAGGTGTATGCCGCCTCAGGCATTTCGTGGTCGTGATGCCACGCGCGTTCGAACGATCGACGATGGGTCGCCGAACGTTTCCGTTCACAGTGGTCTTAATGCCGGTAATCCGGGGCGACCCGATCGAGAAGCCGCAGATAAGCGATCCACTGATGATCTTCACGATCCCCGCGGGCAATCGCATCCGAGCCTTCAGCATACTGTTGCGCCGTCTTCTCGCAAACCTCGGCGCTTGGCCACGAGAGTTCGACACCGCCGGCCAGAGCCGCCACCTGCGCCTTGCACGCACGCTCCATACTCAGGATCAGTTTGATCGCCTCTCCAACGCTGCGTCCACAGGTCAACAAGCCGTGGTTCCTCAGGATCATGACGTTGTGGTGGCCGAGATCCGCAACCAGGCGTTCCCGCTCCGCCAGGTCGTTCGCGATCCCTTCGTAGTCGTGGAATGCGACCCGGTCATGGAACTGCAGAGACCATTGGTTGAGCGGCAGGAGGCCCGCTTTCTGGCTAGACACCGCGACGCCCGCAACCGTGTGCGTATGGGCCACGCAGGCGACCTCATGACGGGCGATATGAATGGCTGAGTGGATCGTGAACCCCGCCTGGTTGACGCCGTTTCCGAGCGGATCGTCGATCACCTGCCCCTCGTGATCGATTGTCACGAGGTTCGACGCTGTCACCTCATCAAAGCTCAGGCCGAAGGGGTTCAGCAGAAAGCGATCAGGCCCGACCCTCATGGAGATGTGCGTATAGATCCCGTCGTCGCAGCCAAAATGGGCGATCAAACGGTAGGCTGCTGCCAGATCCCGGCGGGACGCCTCGATGTTGATGTCTGTCGAGTGATCTTCGGGCATCGTTGTATCCCCTCTGTATGGATCCTTCGTCTGGAGGCTAGGGCCATTGCGCGACCGCAGCAAGTCGGTGCGAGAACCGCGAATGTGACTTGCCCCCCCTTCCCAGACGCTGCATTCAACCGTCTGAGGATCTGAGCGACCGCAGAGCATCATCATCGAGGAGGATGCGATCTTGGAGATCGACGACGAGAACAACATCCTGGCCATCACGCTGTCGACTGGGACTGTGTTGATCCAGCTGCTGCCCGATGTGGCGCCGCTCCATGTCGAGCGGATTAAGACGCTTGCAGCGGCGGGGGAGTATGACAATGTCGCGTTCCACAGAGTCATCGACGGCTTTGTAGCGCAAACCGGCGATGTTCAGTTCGGTGATCTGAACGACGGCTACGACCCCAACCTCGTGGGCTTCGGTGGATCGGAACTTCCAGATCTGCCTGCCGAGTTTTCCGACATCCCCTTCGAACGCGGCGTTGTCGGGATGGCGCGGGCTTCCAGCCCGGATAGCGCCAACAGCCAGTTCTTCATCATGTTCGACGAGGCGAGTTTTCTGAATGGAGACTTCACCGTCTTCGGCCGGGTCATCTTCGGCATGGAGTTCGTGGACCAAATCAAGCGGGGCACCGGCTCGAACGGCGAGGTTACGGACCCGGATCGGATCGTTGCTGCTGAGATTGTGGACGGCGAGGGAACGGGGCTCGGCATCTCTCCTGAGGAAGCTCAGACGGTCGCCTTCCTGTACGAGGCGGGTCTCGACCGCGACGGCGAGTTTGATCTGCTGGGCCTGAACTTCTGGATCGACGCCCGCGAGGCGGGGCTGAGCCTAGAGGACGTTGGAGAGGCTTTTCTCAGGTCTGCTGAGTTCGAAGCAGCCTTTGGAAACATCGACGCGCTTTCCGACCGGGAACTTGTCGAGCAGCTCTATCTCAACGTTCTGGAGCGTTCCGGAGAAACGGCAGGTGTGGACTTTTGGACCAATCAGGTGGGCCAGCCCGATTTCAGCCGGGCCGATCTCCTGCTGGCGTTCTCCGTCAGCATCGAGAACAGCGAAACCCTGGAGTTCGTCTCGACTCTGACTGAGGTGGACGAGGGCATCTGGGCGTTCGTTTGAGCCAAGGCCGTTCTCAGGGAGCGAGCCATACCCGGCCCGCTCCCGGTACATCGGATCAGAGGCCGAGCGCCCTTTGGGTATCGCCCGCAACGATCCCGTTCTCAGGAAGCCCCTGATCCCTCTGGAAGGCCCGCACAGCCTGGTCGGTCCCCGATCCGAAGACCCCGTCCGGTGTCCCGACATCGTATCCCAAGGAACTCAAGGCAATCTGCACGGCTTTGACGCTGTTGCCGCGCATCATTGGAGAGGTGAGGAACAGCGGCCCTTCGGCATCGGCAGTGGCAGGCGCCGCAGAGCTCGATGCCCCACCACTGGCGACTGCCTCTTCGGCCTCCTCATCGGACGAGACGACTTCGTAGACCCGCTTCTCCTCGTAGACCGTAGAGCGATAAAGAATACCGTCGCACTCATAGAGGGTCTCGTCTTCGTACTGCACCTCCTCGCACTCTTTGTCGTCCGGCAGGCTCTCGATAAACACCAATGTCGAGCCGACCAATGCCGCTGTGAAGTACCAGCCCCATGCAGGGTTGTAGTAGTAAGGCCCCCAAGCCCAATGCGGCGGGCGAGGATAGGGCGGACGATAATAGGGCGGTCGCCATGCCGGCGGGCGCCAATGTGGCGGACGGTAGTGCGGTGGACGGTACCCGGGTGGACGCACGCCCGGCCGTCCGGGGCGAGCTGGGCGGACGGCTGGGCGCCCACCAGCAACCGGACGGTTGGGACGGGTGCCTGCATTGGGGCGATTGCCGGGCCGCGGCCGGTTGGGTCGGGCAGCAACGGCCGGCTTGTTCGGCCGCGCCGGACGAGCGGCGATCCCCGGCTTGGGTCTAGGGCGCGGACGGATTTTGGAACCGCCAGCGGGGCGGTGCGGCCGGGCTTTGAACCCCCCCCCCCCCCGATGCCCGCCGCCAAAATGACGACCGCCCCCTCCGCGCATCCCTCCGCGACCACCGCCGCGGCCGCCACCAAACCCCGCCTCGGCCGTGTCGACACTGAGCTCCAGTTTCGTCATGCGCTCTGGTGAGAAGGCGACGCCAAGCGCGAAGGTTACCACTGCCACGAAAGCCAGCTTCCAATTCAGATACCGTATCATTGTGCTTGCCCTCCCGTCGCGCGCGCGCCCTCGATGATCTGTTCCCGCTCGGTCGGCACGAGGCTGGGCATTGTCGCGCGCACGTCGTCTTCATGAGGCTCGTACGCAAAGACCGGATTCTCGGGCGCATCGAACGACCAGTTCAACATGTGCGCACGGTACTGCGGCCAGCCTTGCTGATGCGGATCTGTGCTCACGATCATGATCGGCACCGGTTCTTCGGGATCCGTAGAGATCCAGAGTTGCCAATCCTCCTCGTACTCGGTGAACGCCAGATGGTGCGCCTCTTGCCCCGCAATCAAGGTTGTCCCGAGATAGGCGGCACCCTCGATATTGGTGACGGCGTTCTTGCCGAGATCCGCGCTCATCAACGTCCAAATCGGAACCTGAGTGCCCGCACGAACCCGCGCCGCCTCCACCAAAGCCTCGAACCCGTCCGGGAAGGGAGCGGTGGCGTAGAAGCCCTCCTCGGGCGCTGCGACCGTAAAGGCCGATCCGTCATAAAAATACTCGCGAACCCCATCGCCACGTTCGGCCACGCTGTGGAAGCCTTCTCCGCGCACAAGCAGATTGGAACCGGATCTCACGAAGGTGATCTTCTCCCGTCCATCGATCACCTCGTCGAAGCTGACGAACCAGTCGAAAGAAAGCACGTTCTGCTGGGTCAGAAACTCTGCTGTCTGTCGCGCAAGCTCCATCGCAAGCGGATCAACTCGGTCATCCGCCTGAGAAGCGCCAGGACCCGGAGCAACCAATGCAACGGCGAGTACCGCTGCTGCCGTCTTAAAGCTGGCCATCCCATATCTCCGTTCTGGTGCAGATGCGCGACCGACGGCATCTGCGAAAGGCCAGGCGCCAGGCAGATGGCACCCTTGTCAAGGCGCACAAGTTCATCGAACCCGCGCGCAAACTCGTTGCGTTAGTAAGCACCACCGCGCTGACAATTCAAAGCACAGTTTTTCGTCGCTGTGTCAGGCCAAACGGCTTCGAGCACCTGTACTTGCAAGACGGACCTTTGGTTTCGATCCAACACAATTGCCCATTGTCATCTCGCGGTGACAAGAACCTCGGTAACAACGGCCTCCATCTCAGATGCAGTGATGATACGGGCGTTCGTACCCGCAGCACTGTCCCGCATCGCCTTCGCCGCGATCCGCTGGGCGCAATCTCCTGGCACGCCCATCTCGCCGAGCGAACTCGGGATCTCCATCTCATCCAACATCCGGCAAACGGCGGCGTGTATCGCCTCTGCGTCGTGGTGCTCCAGGCCCATGGCTTGAGCCATAGGCCGTGCCCGGTCCACAAGCGCCGGCGCATTGAAACGGAGTGCCGCCGGAAGGATGACTGCATTTGTGAGGCCATGGTGGGTGTTGAATTCCGCGCCCACCATGTGGCTGACCGCGTGGACAATCCCGAGCCCCTTGAGAAACGCGATCCCAGCAAGGCAAGAGCCGACCAGCATACCGCCCCGCGCCTCGAGCGAAGCAGGGTCGGAGACCGCCTGGGGCAGCCAACGGGTGATCAGGCGCAAACCCTCCAAAGCGGCACCATCGCAAAGCGGGTGGAAACCGGGCACGGTGTAGGCCTCGATCGCATGGGTCAGCGCGTCCAAGCCGGTCCAGGCCGTAAGCGTCGTCGGCAATCCAAGCGTGAGTTCCGGGTCGAGCAGAGCACAGACCGGGCGAAACTCGGGATGCCAGACGCAAAACTTCATGCCCTGCGCCGTATCGGTGATCATCGCGGTGCCTTCGGTCTCCGCACCGGTGCCGGCGGTGGTTGGAACGGAAATCAGCGGCGGAAAGGCTGGGGAGCCGGAAACGTCAGGCGGTGTCCGTTCAAACTCAAACTCCCATAGCGAAACACCGCTGCGTGCAGTCAGTGCGATCGCCTTGGCACCGTCCATACCGCTGCCGCCGCCGATGCCGATGATCCCGTCATGGGCTCCGTCACGGAAGACACGGCAGCCAGCCTCGATGTCCGTGTCACACGGATTTGGCGAGATCCCCGCGAAGAGCGCAGTCTTAAGCCCATCGGCCTCCAGGTGCTCGTGAGCCGCCGCGATGAACGGCAAGTCTCGGCTGCACTGATCGGTTACCAGCAGGGGCTTTGAGACCCCAGCATCCCGGCAGAACCGGCCGATCTCCCGCAACCGGCCCGGCCCGTAGGCAATAGGCACCGGGAACGTCCAATCCTGCGGATCCAGTAGGCTCATGAACTTGCTCGCTGCTAGGGGATGGGCCACGAGTGTTGCATGAGCCGCCCGAAATTCAATCGTGAAACGCTTGGCGCTCGCTTCAATCGACTGCTGAACTCGAGCCGCCGATGTGGGCAGGCAAGATGAAGTGCCGGACAACGGGCGGCGCACCGCTCGCCTGAAGCGCAAGGATGTTGGTTTGAAGCGCTTGATCCTCCCGGCTCACCCGGCGGTGCTGACGCTGATGATCAGTCCATGACGCCTCCCACCAAGTCTCCGTAAAGCTTTGCCTGTCGGCGGCGTCCCGCATCAAAGACCAGCGATAACCGCCACCACGTCGACGGCTTGCGGCCAGTTCATTCATAAGCGCCAGAAACTCCGCCTGCGCATGCCCTTCAACGTCATAGGCGATCTGGACCATCACCGGTCCGTCGGGAGGCGTGTGGTCTGCCAGAACCGGTTCAGGCCAGTGCATCGAGGGGGACAGATCTTGCGACGCTCCCAGTTGGAGATGAGCAAACCGGGTAAGCGGGATAAGGGCCACGATCCCGAAAGCCGCGGCGATAAGGGCGACCGGCAGTCCCCAAAGAGACGCAACCTGCCCCCACGCCAAGCTTCCCAGGGACATAGAGCCGAAGAACACCGTCAGAAAGACCGAGAGACCCCGCGCCCTGACCCAATCGGGAAGAGCCGTTTGGGCCGATACGTTAAGGCTGGAGAGCACGGCAATCCAAGAAAGCCCTGCGAGCGCTGAAGCCGCGATCGCGACCGGCTGGTTGGGCACGATCGCCAACAGCAGCATGACGAGTGCCGTGCCCGCGCTGCCAGCCGCGACTGTCCCATCTGCGCCCAGTTTGGCCTTGATGCGCGGCAGCAGAAGAGCGCCACCAACGGCTCCCAACCCCACTGCGGCAAGAAGCAAACCATAGAGCGTCGGACCGCCAGCCAGGGTCTCGCGCGCTATGAGTGGCAGCATTGCCCAGAACGCACTGGCAAAGACAAAGAATGCGGCCGCGCGCACGAGCGTCGCCTGCATTGCCGGGCTGTTCAAGGCATAGCGCAGCCCTGCCACGATCGCACCGCGGACGGTCTCCGGTGGGAGGTCGGAACGCGGCGCGGCCTCAGGGCGCCACCAGACCAACGCTGCGATGATCCCGATCACGCTGAGAGCGTTCACCAAGAAGGGCGCGGCGAGCCCTGCGGCGACGATGAGAAAGCCGGCAAGAGCAGGGCCGATTGCGCGGCTGACATTGATGCCCATGGAGTTCAGCGCAATGGCAGACGGCAGATCCTCGCGGGGCACGAGTTTTGGGACGATGGCTTGCCAGGCCGGGGCGATGAAGGCGGCGCCTGTTCCGAAGAGGAAGGTAAAGAACAGCAGAACCCAAGGCGTCACGAGGCCGAGATGCACCAAAGCGGCCATCGCGATTGCGGCGAGCCCCAATGCCGCGTTCACCCAAATGAGCAGCCGACGCCGGTCGACGATGTCGGCCACCGCCCCTGCCACGAGAGCAAAGAGAAATATCGGCAAGGTCGTCGCGGCTTGCACTGCGGCAACCATCATCGGAGACGGCGCGAGTTCGGTCATAAGCCAACCCGCCCCGACATCATGCATCCAAGTGCCCACGTTTGAGGCGACTGTCGCCACCCAAAGCATCGCGAAAGCACGGTGGCGGAAAGGCGCCATTGGGCTGGGTCGAGAGAGTGCGACTTCGGTCATTGCAGGGCCTCCGCGGCAAGAACTCGAGAGCGCACAGTGATCGTCATCCCTGGCCGGAGGAGAGCGTCGGGGTTTGCAAGCTGGGCCCGAACAGTCACTGTCCCGTCGGCCGGATCGACCAATGCGGAGGCGTGATCGGGCCGACCGCGGATCGGGTACTCGGCGCCTCCGGGCAAGACCACGGCGATCTCGAGGCGCTCGAACAAGGCGTCCAGGGTCTCGACACCCGCCTCAGTCATGGTGGCCAAGCGGGTTGCGTAAGGCACACGGTAGGCGATCACGACCGGGTCGATGGCGACAATCTCACCAAGCGGTGCTCCCGACTCGGCTTCCAAAAAGGCACCCGCCACCGCTAAGGGCCGACCTGCATACCCCGTGATCGGAGCCCGGATGACGGTGCGTTCGACCATGAGTTGGGCACGCTTCAGATCCACGTCTGCCATGCGCATCGTGGCCGCTGCCCGCGCAAGTTCGGCTTCCGCCGCCTGTAGCTGAGCCGGAGTGGCGATCCCGCGGCGATGAAGCGAACGCGTCCGTTCGGCATCTTGAGTTGCCAGAGTAAGCTGAGCCTTAGCGCTGGCACGCGATGCCTCGGCCGCTGCGAGGTCGAGTTTCGCGTCGGCTGGGTCGAGACGGATCATTGGCTGGCCGGCCTCGACGCTTTCGCCGCCAGAGAAAAGGATCTCGGCGACCACCCCGTCGAGCCGGCTGGACAGCTCCGCCCGACTGATCGCCTCGACCCGACCTTCGAAGACCAATGGCTCGGCCAGCACACCGGTAGAGAAACACAGCGTGGCGATCGTGAGCAAAAGCCGTCTCATGCGTCGCTCCGATCTGTCGATTCGTTCCGACTGGCAAACGCTTTGCCGTCGAGACAGTGGCGCGCGGCGTCTTCCAAAGTCATCTGACTGCGCGCCCAGGAGACGAGGCTCTCTCCCGCAAGCATTCCGAGCAGCCCCAGAAGGGCAATGATCGGCGGCGCGGGTGAGCGGGTGTTGAGCAGCGCATAGAGCCCACCCACGAGCAGCCCAATCGCGAGCGAGATCAGATAGGGTTTCCAATCCATTGTTACGCTCTCCCGTTCTGCGCAGGAGCGCCAGGTGCACCGAAGAAAGGAACCGGCGACCAATCGGCAAGCTCGGCAAGGGGCGGTGGGGCGTGGTTGGCGAACGCTCCCTTTGCATGGACGACCTGGCCACCTGTGAGGGTTAGGTCCGCCGTGATATCGGCAATTTCTGCCTCGGCGCAGGTGAAGTAGTCCCGGTCCAGCACAGCCAGGTCTGCAAGCTGACCCGGAGCGATCTGGCCCTTAACGCCCGCCTCCCGGCTAAACCAGGCGCCAGCAGCTGTCCAATGATGGAGCGCTTCCTCGCGACTAAGGCGATCGTCCTCGGCCCAAATCTGGTCGCCGCCCCGGCCCTTGCCTGAAACCGCCCAATGAATTGCAAGCCACGGGTTGTAGGAGGAGACGCGCGTGGCATCAGTCCCGGCAGCCAGCGGCACGCCGGAGGCCATCATCTTGCGCACCGGCATCACCTCCCTCAGAGCCTGTTCACCATAACGGTCGCGGTAGGCGGTCGCCTGGAAGGCAATGCGGTTCTGATACGAGATGCCGCCGCCGAGGCGCATAACCCGCTCCATGGTCCGTTCCGAGACGGTCTCGCCATGATCGAAGATCCAGTTGAGCTCTTCGAGCCCCTTGTCGCGTCCAACTTCCTCCACAACAGAGAGCAGTCGATGTGCGCTCTCCTCATAGGTGCAATGGAAGCGGATCGGCCAGCGGTTCTCGAACAGAAATTCAAGGACGGGGCGCAGATCGCTTTCCATCCGTTTTGGCAGGTCGGGGCGCGGATAAGAAAAGTCCTCGAAATCGTAGGCTGAGGCAACCAACATCTCGCCGGCTCCGACGCATTTCAGGAACGCGTCGCCTTCGTCGGGCTTGACGATGTCGTTCCAGCGCCGGAAATCCTCGAGTTCGAAGAGTGGGCGCTGTGCAAAAAGCTGGTAGCCGATGCGCACCGTCTGCTCTCCACGGCGGTTGAGTTCCGTGATGACACCGTAGTCGTCGGGGTAGTTTAGGAACCCGCCGGCGCAATCGAGCGCGGAGGTTAGTCCAAGCCCGTTCAACGCCCGGAAATAGTGCTTGGTCGAGAGGATCTGCTGCTCGAAATCGAGCTTCGGCGCCATGTCGAGCAACGCATAAAGGGGTTGCGCGTTCGGCCGTGCCATAGCCAAGCCTGTGGGGTTGCCATTTTCGTCGCGCTCCAGCCGACCAGCAACGAACGGTTCGTAGTAGTGGCTGTCGATCCCAAGTGCCCTCAGCGCCGCCTTGTTGAGCCAGCAGCGGTCATAGAGATGCAGCACATAGACCGGCACATCCCCGCTCACCGCATTGATCTCGTCGATCGTTGGCAGGCGCTTCTCGGCGAACTGATCCACTGACCAACCACCGACCACCCGGATCCACTGTCCCGCCGGCGTCCTCTGCGCCTGCGCCTTCAGCATCGCCAGGCCATCCGCCAGGGAGGGCACGTGGTCCCAACGCAACTCCATAGCAAAGTTGTTGCCCTGGCGGACAATATGGGTGTGGCTGTCGATCAGGCCTGGGATCACGCGCCGACCTTCGAGGTCGATCCGCTCGGCGGTCCCAGCGCTCGCAAGGAGATCGCCGGTCGACCCGGTTGCGGTGATGGTGTCGCCCGTGATCGCAAGCGCTTCGACCTGTGGCATGCTTGGGTCGCTTGTGGTGATCCGGCCATTGTAAAGGACGAGATCCGGCATCGTTTGCCTCCGTTTCATCCGAGTGAAGGGAGCCCCGATACGTCACCGCACCGGGGCACATGGCTTCAGAGATCGGGGCCCTGAAGGATCACGGGAGACCAGTCGGGGCTAACCGGCGGGATGTGCTCCAGGTCTTGAGGGGCAAAGGCGCCCTTTCCATGCACGACCCGCCCGCCGAGAACGGTGAGATCGGCACTGAGCTTTGCGATCTCGGCATCGGTGACGGCGAAATAGTCCCGATCGAGCACGGCAAAGTCGCCGAGTTGGCCGGGCGTTATGGCCCCTTTGCGGTCCGCATCGCCGGTGAACCACGCAGAACCCGTGGTCCATATCCGCAGCGCCTCTTCCCGCGTCAGCAGGTTGGCATCGTCGTACATCGCCAACCCGCCACGGGAGAGGCCCGTGGTCATCCACTGGATCGAGTACCAGGGGTTGAACGACGTCACCCGGGTCGCATCCGTCCCGCCGCCGACCGGCACGCCCAGATCGAGGATCGCCCGGAAGTTCGGCGTCTTCTTCAGTGCCTCGGAGCCGTAGTTGGCAACGAAGTCCTCCGCTTGGAACTGGATCCGGTTCTGCAATGCGATGCCGCCACCCAGTTCGGCGATGCGCTCGAGATTGCGCTGGCTGAATGTCTCCACATGGTCGATGAACCAACCCGGCGTGAGACCGGCCCCCTTGGCGACGTCCTCGTAGACCGGGAGCAGGCGGTCGCCGGTCTCGTCATAGGTGACGTGCTGGCGGAACGGCCATCCGCCCTCACCCAAGACGGTCATCACCTGACGCTGGTAGTCCTCGGCACCGTCGTCGATATCTGGCCGCGCATCGGCGAAGATCTCGAAGTCATAGGATGCCCAGGCAAGGTTCTCACCGGCACCCACGAACTTCAGCATATCGTCGCCCGAGCCAGCTCGCGTCTCGGCAGTCCACCGCTTGTAGTCGTCGAGTTCCTTGCCCTTGTGTTGCGGGAAGGAGTGATAGCCGATGCGTGTTGTCAGCAGCCCCTCACCATGCAGCCAGCGGATCACCTTGTAGGGGTCGGCGTCGGGGAACTCCATTCCGCCCCCGCCGGCATCGGACACGGACGTGATGCCCAGACCGTTCAGCACATCGAAATACTGGAGCGAGCTGTTGATCTGATCGCGGATTGAAAGCTTGGGCGCTGCCGCCAGGGTCTTGTACATGATCAGGCCAGAGGGTGCAGCCAAAAGGCGGCCTGTCGCATTCCCTCCGGCATCGAGCTCGACGATCCCACCGGGATAGCTTGGACGGTCGGGCTGATCATAGCCGTACCACTCGACAGCCTTCGTGTTCAGCAGCGTCAGCTTGTAGAGGTGATGGATCAGGACCGGATGGTTCGGGGCCACCGCATCCAACTCCGCCACTGTCGGTAGACGTTTTTCCTTGAACTGGAACTCGCTGAAGCCACCAGCAACCCGGATGAACTGCCCTTCCGGCGTGCGCTCCGCCTGGAGACGGAGAAGATGCAACGCCTCCTCCAGGCTATCGACCCCGTCCCAGCGGACCTCGAGGTTGTAGTTCACGGCTCCGCGGATCGCGTGGGTGTGGCTGTCGTTCAGTCCGGGGATAACACGCTGCCCCCGGGCATCGACTACCTGGGTAAACATGCCGATCAGCGGGCGGATCTCATCGTCGCTCCCCACGGCTGTGAAGACACCGCCGCGCACCGCAAGCGCGGTCGCCTCTGGGCGGGCCGGATCCATCGTCGTGATACGGCCGTTGAGCAGCACCAAATCGGCCGTGCCGGTCTGCGCCATCGCGCCGGGCGCGGCAAAAAGAAGACTGGTGCCGGCAAGAACCTGCCGGCGGTCGAGCAGCGTGGTCATGTCAGATCTCCGATAGGGCGAGAGGTGCCCGCACCCCAGACTGGTGCGGGCAGGCTGTGGCGCTTACTCGGCGGCGATCGGCTTTGCAGCGACCGGGGCAATCATCGGCCCGTGGGTGACGCGCTCGGGTGCCTTGTGGACCATGGTGTAGCAGTAATCGACGCCCATACCGTAGGCGCCGGAGTGCTCCTTCACGATCTCCATGCAGCCGTCATAGGTGTCGCGGCGCGCCCAGTCGCGCTGCCACTCCAACAGCACCTGCTGCCAGGTCACCGGCACGACACCCGCCTGCACCATTCGGTCCATCGCGAACTTATGCGCATCTTCCGAGGTGCCGCCGGAGGCATCGGCCACCATGTAGATCTCATAGCCGCCCTCGAGCATGGCAGAAATCGCGAAGGTGGTGTTGCAGACCTCCGTCCACAGGCCGGAGACGATCACCTTCTTGCGGCCGGCCTCGGCGAGCGCATCGCGAACCTTTTGGTCATCCCAGGAATTCATCGATGTCCGCTCTAGGATCGGGTGCTCGGGAAAAACCGCCAACAGCTCGGGATAGGTGTGGCCCGAGAAGGCTTCGGTTTCGACCGTGGTGAGGGTCGTCGGGATGCCATAGAGCTTCGCGGCCTTCGCGAGGCCCACCACATTGTTCTTGAGCGTCTGGCGGTCGATCGACTGCACGCCAAATGCCATCTGCGGCTGTTGATCGATGAAGATCAACTGGCTGTTTTCCGGGGTCAGAACTTCGAGCTTTTCGGTGCTCATCTCGGGGTCCTCCATCAAGCGTGTCAGGGCGTTGGGTCAGGCCAGAGCGGTGTGCGCTGGTGACCGGGAAGTGGCGCTTGCGGGACCCCAAATCTTAGACGTTCTGAACTGTTTTTGTCAGATCTTGCTGAAATCGAGCGCTGGTCAGCGTTCCAGGTCAATGGCTTACAGCCAGTGCGCCCCGCGCCGAGCAAACTCGACGGGGGCGGTTTCGTGCTTTCGGTCAGAAAGACGTCAGACGCAGGTCAGACGACGGTATTGCGCCGGCGTGACGCCAATCCGCTTCTTGAACTGCTTGGTGAAGTGGGCCTGGTCCGCGAAACCACATTGAAAGGCAATCTTTGCAAGCGCGTCTTTGGTGGAGGCGATCAGTTCCATCCCCTTGGCGAGACGGCGGCTCAAGACAAACGCATAGGGGCTTTCATGGGTGGTCTCGCGGAACTGGCGGGCAAAGTGATGGCGGGAAAGACCCGCCTCCCTCGCCAGATCGTCAAGCGTGGCCGGCACGGAAAGGTCACTATCGACCAGTTGGCTCACGCGGCGGAGCTGGGTCACGGTCAGACCGCCGGCTTGCCGCTTCCGGCCCGCGTTGTCCATGAGCGCGTCGAAGAACGCCGACAACGCATCTTCGACAAGGCACTCGATCTGCAACCCATCGTAGCTGCTGCGGGCCCCGTCCAGCATGGCCGTACGGAGCTGAGAGCCAATACCGGTCAACCGTTCCGAAGCCAGGCCCCATGAATAAAGCCCTGCCTCCTTTGGCAGACCTGCCGCATCCCCGGCACGTTCGAAGCTGCCAGAGGGCAAACGCATAAGGACATGATCCCCCAAAGCCGTTGGATCCGCTCTGCCCCGAAAATGGCTCCCCGCTGGCATGAAGGTTGAGGCCGTTCCGAACGTCTCCTCACTGAACCAGCGATCACTGTCGACCGCAGCCTCGCAGCGATAACGTCCAAGATTGATCTGTAGTTGATCGTCATGCACGACAAAGTCAGCTTCCCACGGTCCCGCAGGCATGTAAAACACGCTTCGACCCTTCGCCCCGAAGTAAACAGGGCCATAGCGGTCCAACTGCGGCAGGTCATCCGTGTCGAGATACATAAGTGCGCTGTCCTGATGCGACAGAGCAACGGCTTTGCTATGGGAGGTCGTCTGTTGGCATTGCTGTGTCACTTGCCCATTCCTCCGCAAGCCTGGATTGACAAGTGATTTGGGTCAAACGGTGCGCGCCACAATCGAGAATTGCTTGCCTCATGGGATAGCACAGCTACTTCATGGCCATGCCCCTTCGCCGCCTTCCAGCATTGGGTTCCCTGCGCGCTTTCGAAGCGGCCGCTCGTTTGTCGTCGTTCAAGGCAGCGGCATCCGAACTCGCCGTAACGCCGGGCGCAATCAGCCAACAGATCCGTGGTTTGGAAGACGATCTGCAGGTTAAGCTTTTCACGCGTGCGGTGCGGTCGGTCACGCTCACCGCCGAGGGGCGGCATCTGCAACCAGCCCTGAGCGCCGCCTTTCTCCAGATCCGAGACGCGGTGGATCAAATCAGACCTGCTGTCTCTAATAAACCCCTGACCGTAGCGGCAAACGGCCCCGTTGTGAGCAAGTACCTGTTGCCTCGGATGCATCGCTTCAGCGAAAGGTATCCCGACCTCAGAGTAAACATCGAGTCTGGGTACGACATCCGACAACCGGAAACAGGTGAGGTTTTCATCCGCTTTTCCGAGACACCCGGACAAGGGGTGTTTTCGCAGAAGCTTTGCGACGAGTACGTGTTGCCCCTCGCCAGTCCTAAACTGATTGAGCGCCTTGATCTCCGTAAACCGGCAGACATGCTTCGCGCGCCGCTGTTGCACCTGACCGAATGCGAGACCTTTGGCCCTTCTCCCGATTGGCCGACTTGGTTCGCCCGTGTCGGGCTCAACGCCAGTGATGCTGGACATGGGATACAGTTCCACCCACGCAATGCCGACCACGCTATTGAAGCCGCGGTCAATGGAATGGGGGTCGTGTTGGGCCGAAGGTTCCTGTCGCGGATGGATATGGTGGAGGTACGCCTGGTCTCGCCTTTCGGTCCGATGCTTCCAATGAACGTCAGCTATTTTGTCGTCTGCCGCGAGGGAGAGGAGCGCCATCCCGACATCGCCGCCTTCATCAATTGGATAGGCGAGGAGACGGCCGCGATGGCAAACGCGGTTGCGGTCGAGGCGACAAACGAATGAGCCCCTCCTCACAGGGCCAGGTCGATCAAAAGAAACTCGGCGTCGCTCCGGGCTGAGAGGGTAGTTTCGGGCTCGTCGACCACACAAATTCCGTCTCCAGCCATCAATCGGTCGCCGTCGACGTCGATTGAACCACGGATCACCTGGATCCATATCCCTCGGCCCTGAGCTATCTGATGGTTTACCACTTCCCCGCTTGTCAGAGTGCGCGCTGTAAGTTGCACATCGGCATGAATTGTGAGGCCTCCAGCACCTCCGTCTTGGGAAGCAAGGAGATCGGCCCCATCACGAAGGTTCGCCCTGTCGAGGGATAGCCGTTCCACGCTTGGCGGAAGGCCATCGCGCTCTGGCACAATCCAGATCTGGAGGAGATGTAAGCCCTCGGTGCTCGACGGGTTGTGTTGCGAGAGCCGGATTCCCGAACCTGCGGTAACCCGCTGGACGTCACCGGCCCCGAGAACCGCATCTCCGCCGACACTGTCGCTGTGAGCCAGCTTGCCGGACAGGACCAATGTAACGATCTCCATGTCTGCGTGACCTTGGCTGTCGAAGTCGACCGCCGGGGCGATCCACTCTTCGTTCAGTGCGCGCAGCGGGCCGAGCCCTGAATGTTGGGGGTCAAGGTACTGACCAAAGGAGAAAGCGTGTCGCGCTTCCAATCCGGCGCGTACGGTCCGGCCACGCTGTGCGGAGAGTCTGATCGTCCGCATGTCAGGTCCCCTCTCTTTCCCTCCGTTGACCACTGCCGGAAACTGGGGTAGCAAGCATGACGCGACAATTGCTTGTGATTTTGACAGACTGTCCCTTTAACCGGACAGGTGAGACATGGACCGGTTCTCAGAACTGCGCGCCTTTACGGCGGTGATCGAGGCAGGCGGTTTTTCCGCTGCGGCCCGTGCGATGGGACAGTCGCGATCGGCCGTGAACCGCCTTGTCATTGCGCTTGAGGAACGATTGGCGGTGCAGCTCCTGCACCGAACCACGCGGAGCGTTTCTGCAACCAGCACAGGGCGCGCGCTCTATGAACGCGCCAAGCAGGTGCTCGACGATCTTGAGGAGATGGAACAAGCGGTGAGTTCGGCGCGCACCGATGCCGTGGGTAAGCTACGGATCAGTGCACCGCCGTCCTTTGGCGAGCTGGACTTTTCCGCCGTGATCACGGGGTTTTTGAAAGAGCATCCCAGGGTCGAGATTGAACTCAGCCTCGAGAGCCGCTTTGTGGATCCGGTTGCCGAGGGCTATGACATCGTGATCCGCATCGCAGAGCCCGACGAAACCACAGCTCTGGTCGATCACCGCATAATCGAGCTGCGATATCTGCTCTGTACGAGCGCAGAGTACCTCTCAGAGCACCCCGCGCCCGTGCAGGCGGCAGACCTCAGCGAGCATGCCATCCTATACCACCGCCCGGTGAGGACGACGCCGCGGTGGACGCTGCAAGCGCCGACCGGAGCGGTTACGATCTCCCTGGAGCCGGTCCTGACAGCCAACAACTTGGAGACACTGCTTACGGCTGCAAAGGCAGGGCTCGGCATTGCGATACTGCCCGAATACGCTGTGCGTGAGGAGCTGTCTGCCGGTCGTTTGGTGCGCATTCTTTCGGGCCATTCATTGCCACCGCGGATGTTGCAGGTGATCTATCCACCGGCCCGGCACCTGTCGGCGAGAGTGCGGCTCTTCACGGAGTTTTTCGAAAGATGGTGTGGTGAGGCTTAGGTCGGCAACCAATCTGGTTCGCAAAAAGACTGATACCGTGCGGCTTACTCGCTAGTTTGGCGATAATGGGGCCGCAGCAGGTGGCAGGGCGCGCTCTTCTGCGGGTTCAGTCTAGCGGATCACGGGCCCAGGGATCATCGGCCACTGCTTCGGGATCAAGTCCGAGCGCCGCCTTTGCGAAGAGGTGCATGTCAATCTGGCGTATCGCTGGTTTCTTTAGGTGGGCATGGTTCGTCAATGTCCTGCTTCATCGTCGTCCCGTCGCTGGTCTCGCCCTGAAGGGTTCAGGCTTCTTTTCGTGCTCGGCGCTTGGTGGGCGCCGGCGGACAGGATGGGTTGGGAAGGGCCGTACGGCCTAGCTCTGCCGCGCGACCGACAGGCGGGCCTGCCGTCGCAACCAAGGATGCGGGCTCGTCCGACCCTCGTACCCTCCGGGGCGCGTCGTCCCGCCGGGACGGCGGATCTAGGAAAGTGGAAAGGCGATTGCTCCGTCGTCGATGGCGTTTACGCGGCCGCAGCGGGTTCGGTATCCGACCAGCGGAAGTCGGTGCCATCGACCCACATCCGATGCATGACGACGGCGAGCTTGCGGGCGAGCGCGACCTTCGCCGCCTTCAGGCTCCGGCGCTTGGCGATCCGCATTGCCCAGGACCGCAGTGACGACCAGCGGCCGTGGTGCATCAGGACGTGCGCAGCCTGGTAGAGCGCTGTCCGGGCCATCTCGTCGCCAGATCGGCTGATCCTGCCATCGTACTCAGTCTGCCCCGAACTGTAGCGCCTGGGCGTCAACCCGAAATGGGCGCCGACATCGCGCGACCGCGAGACGCGTTCGGGTGCATCGACGCCGGTTCTGTAGGTCAGCGCCACGACGACACCGACCCCCGGCACGGTCATCAGCCGGCGGCAGACCGGATCGCGAGCCGCGAGTTGTCGGCAAAGGCGGTCGAGCCGCTCGACCTCCTCCAGCATGGCCCGTCGGACCCGAAGCAAAGGCTCCACGATCGTCCTCAGGCTGCTGTCGCCCTCCATCAGGTCCATGACCCGTGCCTCGAAGGCGCGGCGCGTGACGGTGCCGATCCTCAGGCCGAACACCTTCAGCGAGCCACGGATGGCGTTCTCCCGGTCGTGCGACTTGTTTAGCAGATGGGTCCGGCCAACGAGCAGCATACGGACGCGCTGCGCCTCGTCGCTTTTGTGGCGTAACCAGCCAAGGCGGACGAGTTGTGCGATGCCGCGGGCATCGTTGCGGTCGGTCTTGTTGCGCATCGCGGAGAGCCCGGCCTGCACATGGCGGCATTCGAGGCAGATCGCCGGAACCCCCGCCGCCCGTAGCTCCGTGTAGAGCCATGAGGCCGTCGGCCCAGCTTCGAGCCCGACCCGATCGAAGGACCGGCCGAAGTTCCGTAGAAGGCCGATGATCGCTTCCGGCTCAGCCTCGATCTTTCGTTCGCGCAGGACGCTGCCCTTTTCATCGACGATGCAGATGTTGACGGTCTCCAAGGACGCGTCGATCCCGGCATAGTAAGCCACTTTTCTTCTCCGACATTGCAACCGGTGGGAGGAACGATCGGCCAGGCGAGGCCGCCCGCCTACTCCATCTCTGCAGGCTCGACCTGACCGATCCGATCCCGGACCATTCGACGTTTTCCAAGACGTCACGCAGCGGCGGGCGCGCAGCGTCGCACGGGCGCTTTTGCCACGGCGACCTCTTTCGGATGGTGTTCGAGGGCGTCGTTGC
>JBCBYB010000041.1:0-39672 GCA_039816045.1 Pseudomonadota bacterium | reverse complement strand
GAGGAGGAGGCCGGCGGGCATGTCGAAAGCGCTTTCCGTTGATCTCCGCATCCGTGTTCTTGCTGCCGTTGAGGGGGGTGCCAGCCACCGCCAGGCTGCCGAGCGCTTCGGCGTGAGCGCGGCAAGCGTCAGCCGGTGGCGCGCGCTCGCCCGGGAGAAGGGCGAGCCTCGCCCGGGCCCCCTTGGCGGCGACCGTCGCTCGGGGCGCATCGAGACGCAGGGCGGGCTGCTCCGGGCACTTCTCGAGGAGACGCCCGACATCACCGTCGAGGAGCTGCGCAGAGCCCTCTCCGAGCGGGGCCACGCCTTCGGCTACGGCACGCTGCAGCGGTTCTTCCGCCGCCACGGGATCACGCGGAAAAAAAGACCGCGCATGCCAGCGAGCAGGACCGTCCGGACGTTCTGAGAAAGCGGTGGGACTGGTTCGAGGGTCAGCCCGATCTCGATCCGGACCGCCTCGTGTTCATCGATGAGACCTGGGCGAAGACCAACATGGCTCGCACCCATGGCCGGTGCCCGCGCGGCGAGCGCCTCCGGATGGGCATGCCGCATGGCCACTGGAAGACGACCACCTTCGTCGCCGGCCTGACCACCCGCGGCATGGTGGCGCCTTTCGTGCTGAGCGGCCCGATCAACCGCGTCGCTTTCGAGACCTATGTCGAGCGCGTGCTCGTGCCGGAGCTGAGCCCCGGCGACACCGTGATCATGGACAATCTCTCAAGCCACAAGGGCCCGAAAACAGGAGCGCTCATCGAGGCGGCCGGCGCGCGCCTCCTGTTCCTCGCGCCATACAGCCCGGACTTCAACCCGATCGAGAACGCCTTCTCGAAGCTGAAGGCCCTGCTCAGAAAGGCCGCCGAGCGAACCGTCAACGGCCTATGGTCCGCCATCGGCCGGATCGTCGACCTCTTCTCCCCGACAGAGTGCCGAAACTACTTCACCGCATGCGGCTACGATTCAGACTGATAGGATGCCGCTCTAGGACTTTCGCGAGGTGCTGGACGCGCTGTTCGCGCGACTGGACCGGGCGATCATCGAGGCGGGATACCTGCCAGTGTCCGGTCAGATCATCGATGCAACGCTGGTCGCGGCCCCGCGCCAGCGCACTTCCTATGGGGAGAAGACCCGCATCAAGGCAGGCGAAACCGCCGCGAAAACCTGGCCGGAGAAGCCCGCCACGGCGCGCCAGAAGGACGTGGACGCCCGCTAGACAATGGAACTTTCCAAGGCGAAGCCCAGAGAAGACGAGACCACGCCGATCGACATCGCGATCCCACCTTCGGCTACAAAAGCCACATCAGCATCGATCGTCGGCACGGCATCATTCGGCGGGACCTGACCACGGACGCGGCCGCTCATGACGGCGCCCGGCTGCGCGAGCGGCTGATCGACCTGAGCAACACCGCCTCGGACGTCTGGGCCGATACCGCGTATCGCTCGAAGGCGGAAGAGGACTTCCTCGATGTGGCGCGCAAGGTCAACCGTATCAATCGCAAGAAGCCCAGGGGCAAGCCGATGGCGAAGCGCAGGTCAGGGCTTATGCCCACAAATCGGCGGTGTGCGCAGATGTCGAGCATCCCTTCGCGCGCCAGAAGCGGCCCATGGGGCTTTTGATCCGCGCCATCGGGATCGCGAGGGCGCGGGCGACCGTCACCCGCGCAAACATGGCTTACAACATGAAACGATAGCGGTGGCGCGACAGCCGACCTGAGCCGGCGTGACCGCAGAAGCCGCAATGGGAGCCACGGCGGCGTGCTTTGAAATGCAGCGGGCTGTGCAAGACAACCAGCCCGCCCAGCCCGCAGCCGCCGGAGGAGCGAACCGACTCTCGGCACTGGTTTCCGGAGGTGTCCATATGAGCGGTTCGGGGCGCTGTCCTCGTCTAGAAGATCGCGCCCCGGGCAGGTCGGTGCCCGCCAACCGGCGCAGCAATCGCCAAAACAGAAGTCTCCAACCGATTGCGAACCACCCAAGAGAACTCCCTGCGACTTCCATCGGCGGGCAAATGCTCCAAGCTTCTAGATCATCGCGGGGTGAGAGGCGCAGCCTTAAAGCGTTGCACCGTTTTCCGGTTCAACGCTCCGGCTCTGCACCGCCTTCTTGGGTCCGTCGAGCAATAAAATCCTCGATCTCGTCGCGCCGCGCCGCATCGAAGGCCGGGGCCTCGTAGGTCTCGAGCGTTCTCCGGTAAACCCTGTTCGCACGTTGCGTCGCATCAACCGACCCGGCATCGCGCCACGTCTCGAAATTGCTCCAATCCGAGAGCAGCGGCGAGTAGAACGCTGTCTCAAAGCGCGCCAACGTGTGCTCGGTCCCGAAGAAGTGCCCCCCCGGACCAACTGCGGCAATCGCCTCGACTGCAAGGTCTTCTGGCTCCACGCTAAGCGGTTTGAGAAGCTCCGCGAACATCTGAAGCATCTCTATGTCCATGATGAACTTCTCTGCGGATGCCGTTAGCCCGCCCTCAAGCCAGCCAGCGCCGTGCAGGAGCAGATTGGTTCCGCCCATGACCGCCGCCCAGAGTGACATTTGCGTCTCGTAAGCAGCTTGCGCATCAGGTGCGTTTGACGCGTTTGGTGCCGAGGATCTGAGCGGCAAGCCATAACGCCGTGCCAGCTGACCGCTTGCGAAAGCGGCTTTTGCGTACTCCGGAGTGCCGAATGCGGGTGCACCCGTCCGCATATCCACGTTGGAGGTAAAGCTCCCATAGCAAACTGGCGCGCCCGGACGGACGATCTGTGACAGAGCAAGCCCCGCAAGTGCTTCTGCGTTCTGGAGGGTCAAAGCCCCGGCGAGCGTGACCGGCGCCATTGCGCCTGCAAGCGTGAAGGGTGTCAGAACCATCAACTGCCCGGCTTTGGCCGCATCCACGATCCCTTGGCACATAAGCAGGTCGAGCTGAAGCGGGGAGTTCGAGTTGGCGATGGAGTAGCTGACCGGTGTCTTGGCAAAGTCTTCCGGGCTAAGGCCATGCGCGATGCGCAGGATCTCATAGGCATCGGCAACCGACTGCCGCCCTCGGAAGAAAACGAACGGCACCTTCTCGGTAAGAGTTAACACAGCCCGGGTCATTTCCAGATGGCGGAGCGCGACGGGGACGTCCTGGGGTTCGACAAATGGCCCGATGACGTGGATCACATCGAAGCTCTGCGACAGGCGGCAAAAGTCTTCGAGTGCCGCAAGGGTGCCAGGCTGCCTGCCGCGCTCAAGATCCGAGAAGTTTGGAGTTCCGCCGGTCGTGCAAACGCCGATATGGCGCCCGCCGATTGTCACATCCCGATCCTCCGCACGACTGCGCATTGTGACCTTCGATGGCGCCTGGGCGATCAAGTCCATCAGTCCATCGGGATCGAAGCGCACCTGATCACCTTCGACCACCATTCCCGCACCGGCGTAGATCCGGCAGGCCTCTTCGCAGAGAACACGGATGCCTGTCTCCGCGAGAACCTTCAGTGAGGCAAGGTGGATCGCCTCCACCTGATCGGTGCTTAGTGCCTCTACGGGGGCATAGGGCATCGTCCAATTTCGCCAAGCGGCATCGAACGCTTTGGTTGCCTCGGTTCGGCGCGCTTTCCGTCCTGCTCGTCCACCGCTGCGCTGCGATGTCATCGACCCGACCCCATGTAACTTGCCTCAAAAACCTTGGCTGCGTCGGGGTCGATCTTCCGTCCCGTAAAGCAGGTGAAATACGCGTCTAAATATCCAATTCGCTTGTTTATGGGCTCATCGGTTACCAGGGCGTAATAGGTCACTTGTGTGAAGTAGAGCACGCGACCGCGTATGAAGGCCTCTGTCTCGGGGTACCCCATCCGGCGAAAGAACGCGGCGACCGCTTCGACCCTGGCGTCGTCCTCGGCCGCGACCACGGTGCGAACGTCAGCACTCCGACGCGCCCAGTCGCGAACGGCTTGGTCCAAGGCAGGATCGAAGCGGCGGTGATCGACCCAGACCACGAACAGCGCGAGTATCCCCTCCTCAAGGGTCTGAGCTCCGGCAACCGCTTCGACCATGACGTCCGTGTTGCGAGACCGCCATTCGTCCAAGATTGCATTGAGAAGCGCATCACGGTTTGGGAAGTGCCAATAGAAGCTCCCCCTTGTGACTTCTAGACGGCGCGAAAGTTGGGTGATCTGGAGGGCATCGACCCCGTCCGACACCAACACTTCGATCGCGACCGCGAGCCAGTCGCTGCGCCCAAGCTGGCGTTGGCGCTCAGCCGGTTGTCGCGTTGGGAGTTCGACCATGGAGCTCACTCCGTACAGGGTTGTCTTGTTCCATACAGGTCCGTATGGTCAGCGTCAACCAAGGGTGACCCAAGTGCCGTGGAGGGACTGTCCGTGAAGATCTCTCGCCTGCCCAAAGACGACCGAACAAACGGCTGGAGCGCGTTGCTCACGCCAAGAGCGCCAAGACCTTCGCTGGCAAAGGATATCAGGGCGGACTGGGTCGTTTTGGGCGCAGGTTACGCCGGGCTTGCGGCAGCGCGACGTCTGGCAGAAACCCGGCCGGACGAGCACATTGCCCTCATCGATGCGGGCACCGTTGGCGAGAACGCTTCTGGACGCAACTCCGGTTTCGCGATCGATTTGCCACACAATGTTGGGTCCTCGTTGGAGGAGTTGGAAGGGTCGCATCGCTTCATGCGGCTTGCGCGGTCTGCCATCGATCAACTGGGCCAACTTGTAGAAACCCATCGCATTGAGTGTGATTGGTCGCGGGACGGGAAGTTTCATGCAGCGGTGTCGGAGCGTGGTGTACGCGAGGTTCTGGAGCCGTTTCGGGCGGAGCTCGAGGCGCTAGAAGAACCCCATGAGTGGATCGAAGGAGAGGCACTGGCGAAGCGCCTCGGCAGCCCTCATTTCACGGCGGCGGTCTACACCCCCGGGAATGTGCTGATGAACCCTGCGGCATTGACCCGCGGGCTGGCTGACAGCCTGCCGGAGAATGTCACACTCTATGAGAACTCGCCGGTTCTGGAGGCTGAGTTCCTCAACGGTGTCACGCTCACGACTTCGGCTGGCTCTATTAGGGCGCCGAAGATGATCTTGGCGGCCAACGGCTTTTCCGAACAGTTTGGATTCTTCCGCGGCCGTTTCATGCATCTCGCGGCCCATGCAAGCCTCACGCGCCAGCTAACGGAAGAGGAGCGTGCAGCCTATGGAGTCCAGGCGCCCTGGGGGTTGACGCCCGCCAACGCGTTCGCAGGCATCACGATGCGTTACACGAACGATCATCGCATCCTGATCCGACAAGGGTTGAGCTATTGCCCGTCGCAGAGGGTGAGCCAGGAGGAACAGGCATCCATTCGTCGGCGGCACAAACGGCTTTTCGATGCGCGGTTTCCGGCACTTCCCAAGGTTGAGATGGAGCACACCTGGTCAGGGTTCGTCTGCTTGTCCCGCAACAGCGCGCCCGGCTTCGGACAGGTTGCCCCGACGGTTTGGAGTGCGGTCTGTCAGAATGCGGTCGGTGTGACGAAGGGGACCTTCGGCGGAATGCTCGCCGCGGATCTGGCCACAGGCCGCGACAACCCACTGATCGCGGATATGGTGAGCCTGGGCGAGCCTTCTGCTCTCCCGCCCAGGCCGTTTCTCGATCTCGGCGTTCGGGCGCGTTTCGCCTGGGAGCTTTGGTCGAACCGCCACGAGGCGTAATGGGGTCCTAGGCGTGCGCGTTGGGGGGCAACCCTAGAGAGACACCGGCCTGGATGACCTCCGGATCATAGGCTTTCCGAGCGAACACTGCGCGCACCTCATCTGCAAAGCTGTCCAGTGGATCCATCGGATAGTCGGGATCGAAACTCGACTGGTCCCAGCGCTCGCAGAAGTCCACGCAGGCTTGGTAGTGCGGGCTGTCGCGGAATTGCTCCCGCAGAGCGCGGTCCCAGCCAAAATGATGCGCATAGTAGTGCATCTGGAAGATCCCGTGATGCTCCACGACCCAGGTAACCTCTTCCCGCATAAAGGGTCGCAGAATTTCAGCCGCCATCTTGTCATGGTTCTGCGGGGCGAGCCTGTCCCCGATGTCGTGCAGGAGCGCTGCAACAACCCAGTCACTGTCCGCGCCATCGCGTCGGGCTCTCGTGCCCGCCTGCAATCCGTGCTCTAGCCGGCTGATCTGGTAACCTGCGAGCGTCTCGTCTGCCTGCGCCGCCAACTCCCGCAGCAACCGGTCCGCGGTACCCGCAAGGAACGGCTTCTCCAATCGTTCCAGCAGTGCGTAGTCGTCGGCGGTGCCGTCCTTCATCTGGGTGAAGGAAACAGTTTCGTCGGTCGATGTCTCAGCCATTGCTTGCTCCATCTCTGCGATAGAGATCATCGGCGCTCGACAGACCCTCCGCAAGCATCTCTGTCTGCGCGGTCTGGACTTCCTCCCAAAGCGCCAGACGCGCCGGCGTGAAGCTGCCGGGAGGTGGTGCGATGTTTATCCGGTTGCGCGTCCGATCCGCACCGCGCGCCAGCATGGCATAGTCGGCGCCCTCGCGAACGACCGGTGTATCCGGTCGGATATAGCGGATTACGAGGCCGATGCGGCGATCACTGGTGCTGTTTGGACCCGATGCGTGGAACAATCGACCATGGTGCAGCGACATCTCCCCGGGGGATAGCGCTGCGGCCACTGCGTCCGCCTCATCAACGTCGACAGCGATCTCTTGTCCGCGGCTCAGAAGGTTTTCTTCGCCGAATGTGTCGTTGTGCGCCACTATCGACTGCCCGTGGGAACCCGGAACGAAGCGCATGCAACCGGAGGCCACGGTGGCGGGTGACAGGGCGACCCAGGCGGTGACCTCGTGGTCGGTGCCATCCATGCCCCAATAAGTCAGATCCTGGTGCCAGCTCACGATCTTGTCTGTCTGCGGCTCCTTTATGAAGTACTCGCAGCTCCAGACCAGAATGTCGGGACCAAGGATGCTCTCAACCCGATCAAGCACCCGCGGATCGAGTGCTACGCGCAACGGGATGTCGCTCGCGATACCGGCACCAGATCGCAGATAATCGTGGACCGGACGCGGCAAGGTGTCCGCATTAGCGGCCTCGGTGGTTTCAATGGCCGCTCGATGGTCGGCCGCCTCGGCCTCGTCGAAGACACGGATCGGGCAGAGGTAACCGTCGCGACGATAGCGGGCGATATCAGTGTCGGAGAGCGGATCGCTCATGGGTCCTCACATGCGGCTGTTTCGCGCAGACTGCGGTGAACCCGTTCGCAATGCCAGACGCCATTCTTGCGGCAGAGGGAAAGCTGAGCTTAACCTTCAGTATGATCCTATCACGCATCCCATCGCTCAACTGGCTCCGCGTGTTCGAGACTGCGGCACGGACCGAGAGCTTTGCGCGGGCTGCGGAGCAACTCAACATGTCCGCGCCCGCAGTGAGCCAGCAGATCCGCGCGTTAGAGCAGTATCTCGGACGGCCGCTTTTCACTCGTGGCGCGCAGAGCGTGCGATTGACAGAAGCGGGGCGAGCCTTCCTCCCGACCGTGACCAACGCCCTCATCTCGTTGGAGACCACAACGGCGAGCCTCTTTGGCCGGTCAGATGCCACACCACTCACGATCCGCGTGTCGCTGATGTTGGCGGTCTCCTGGCTTGGCCCCCGTTTGCCGGCGTTTCAGGCGCTGCATCCCGAGGTTCAGCCAACCCTTCTGACGGGCAACGCGCTCGAGGATTTTCAACGACGCCCCAGTGATCTGATGGTGACGTTCGGAACCGGTCCGGGACCGGGTCAGGTGGGCGACGCATTGTTCGGCGAGCGGCTCTACCCTATTGCTCCGCAGGCCATCGCTGACCGTATCGAGACTTTGGCCGACCTCGCCTCTCACCGATTGATCGAGGTATCCACACACCGGTCCAACTGGTTACGGTTGCTGCCGGACGCGGGTGCTCTGGGCGCGCGGCCAGAATTTGTCTTTACCGACAACACTCTGGCGGCGCTTGCCTTGTGTGCTGCTGGTGGAGGTATCGCGCTTGCCCGCGCGCCGGCAAGCGATGGCTTGATGGACCTCCACAGTTTGGTGCCTTGTCTTCCAGACTGCATTGTTAAGGGGGATCAGGGCTATCATCTCGTCTTTCCGGCGCATCGGAGCCTGACCAAGGCCGAAAGCGCGTTTCGGGATTGGTTGCTTGCCGAGGCCGCTCAGGAATAAGGGTCGAGCGCGTCTCGCAGTGCATCTCCCACGAAGCTAAAGGCGAGGACCGCGAAGATCACCGGAACCATGGGCCAGAGCAGCCATGGGTAGATCTCGACCGCAGTGAGGTTGAGCGCATCATTGAGCATCATCCCCCAACTGACCGCCGGTGGACGCAGGCCGAGGCCGAGGAAGGAAAGTGCGGTCTCGCCTAGGATCATGGCTGGGATCGCAAGCGTCGCCGAGGCGATGAGGTGGCTCATGAAGTTTGGCATCATATGGGCGGCAATCACGCGTGTCGGGGATGCCCCCATCAGTTCGGCAGCCTGTACGTAATCCTCCTCCCGGAGTGCCAGGAATTTCGAGCGCACGGCGCGCGCCAGCCCCGGCCAGTCCAGCAACCCGAGGATGATTGAGATGATGAAAAAGACCGTGATCGGGCCCCAGTTGATCGGCACCGCGGCCGAAAGCGCGAGCCAGATCGGCAGCTCCGGCAGCGACCGGAAAACCTCGATCAGCCGCTGTACAGTAGCATCGACCCAGCCGCCGAAATAGCCGGCAGCCCCGCCGAGGGTCATGCCGATCAGGAACGATACGGCGACGCCGATGAGCCCGATCGTCATCGACAGGCGCGCGCCGTAGATCATCCGACTCAGGATGTCGCGGCCGAGCCGATCCGAACCGAGAAGAAACAATTCTCCATCCTCAGGCGGGCAGATCAGACGGAAGCGGCCTTCGATCAGGCCAAAGAGATGGTAGGGCTCGCCGCAAGTGGTCAGGACTGGCACTTGGAGAGGGCGGCTGAAGTCCGTCACCTCCTTCACGAGTCCCGTCGCTACGTCATAGACCGTGGCCGTCGGGTAGGTGTGCAGCCCGTGGAACGAGCCTTCGTGCCAGAGATAAAGCCCCTGTGGGGGTGCATAGATGTGGTTTTCGTCAAAGCTGTTGGGGAGATAGGGCGCGAAGATCTCTACGAAGGGCAGGCAGGCGTATCCGACGACCAGTACGATCAGACAGAAGACGCCGAGCCGATGCCGACGGAACCGCCGCCAGACGAGCAGCCAGGTCGGCGCGTCGAGATCGGCGCGCTCCAGAGCATTCCGGGCACGCGTGGGCTCAAAAGGGTCAGGACAGACGTAGTGCTCGGTCATCTCATGCCCCCTTCCGCCCGCCAGAGAGCCGTATCCGGGGATCGAGCAGAGCCAGCAGGATGTCGGAGATCAGCATTCCGACCAGTGTCAGGAGCGAGACGAAGAGCAGGATGAAGCCCGACATGAAGATATCCTGCGCCTTCAAGGCTTGGAGCAAGACGGGGCCGAGCGTCGGCAGGCTCATCACGACCGAGACCATGACTGAACCTGAGACCAACTGCGGGGCGAGGTTGCCGATGTCGGCCACGAAGGGGTTGAGGGCCATCCGCAGAGGGTAGCGAACGATGCTGGTCGCGGGGGGGACACCCTTCGCACGCGCCGTCTCGACATAGGGCTTGTAGAGTTCATCCATCAGGTTGGCGCGCAAGCGGCGCATCACGGCGGCCGCGGCGGATGTGCCAATGACGATGGTTGGAACGATCAGATGGGTGAGAATTGAGACGAATTTGTCCCAGCTCATCGGTTGGCCTTCATACTCCCGCGCCATGAGACCGCCCACAGGGATGTCGAAATAGCGCGCACCGTAGGCCAGCAGGATCAGCGCGAGCAGAAAATTCGGCGTTGCCAGACCGATATAGCCGACGAGGGACGCCAAGTAGTCGACCCACGTGTTTGCGCGGACGGCTGCAATGGTCCCAAGCGGCAAGGCAACCACATAGACGAAGATCAGGGAGGCAAGGTTGACGATCGCCGTTAGGGCGGCGGTTTCGCCCACAACGTCTATCACCGGGCGGTCAAGTTCGAAGGACCAGCCGAACTCGCCTTGCAGAAGTCCTGCAAATCCGTTTGCGCCAGGAAGGACACCGACCCAGATCAGGTACTGCTGCCAGATAGGCTTATCCAGCGAGTACTCCGCCATCATCTGCTGCGCACGCGCAACACCTGCCGCCTCGCCGGTCGACTGCATCTCGGCGATCCGGTTCGAGAGCACGTTGCCCGGCGGCAAATTGATGATGACGAAGACCAGCGCGGAAATCGCCAGCAACGTCACCGCCATGGTGCCAAGGCGGCGCGCGAGATAGACGATCATTGGGTGGCGCCCTCGTTCGCCCGTCCGTCGTCATACCAGAACTCGTCCATCCGGTGTAAGCCGAACTGTGCGCCCGGGTCCCAGGCATAGATGCCCTCGGCTGGCACGTTGCGCAGCGTATCGGCCGAGACCACCGGTACGGGGGCGCGCGCAACCGTGCCAATAACAAAGACTTGGTCGGCATGGAGGGCGAGCATCGCGCTCCACGCATCTGCGCGCGCATCGTCATCGGGCGCGGTCAGCCAGTCATCATAGAGCGTCATAAGACGCTTGGCTTGCGCCATCTTGGGCGCCTCACCAGCCGCCCCTTTGGTTTGGTAGTGCTGCCCCCAAGCCGGCCACGAGAAATTCGCCTGGTCGACCGGTGCCAATTCACGCGGCTCGGCCTCGGGTGTCGGTATGCCGTTGTTCCAGCCATACCAAGCGACCATCATTGAGCGCCCAGAATAGGCGCGGTCGCGGAGAATGTCCCGGTCAAGCGGGCGCACCAGAAGCCGGACGCCAATTCGCTCCCATGTGGCGGCGATCAACTCGAGCGTGTCGGCGATTTCTTGGCGCTCTCCAGCCGTCTCAACATAGATCTCAAGCGGGCGCCCATCGGGCAGGAGCCGTACTCCGGCAGCGTTTCGTTCGGCCAACCCGATCGTGTCGAGAAGCTCATTGGCCTGGTCGAGGTCGAAGCGTGCCCAAGAGCGTGCATGCGCGGGATTAAAGAACGGGCTCTCCTCCAGTGCGCTCACACCCCGTTCGGCAGCGAGACCGAAGTAGAGGACTTTGTTGATCGCCTTGCGGCTGATGCCGAGGCTCAGCGCGCGACGGAAACGAACATCCTGGAACAATGCGCGCCATTCAGGATCGCGGTAAGTGAGGTTCGGATACAGCGCAACTTCGGAAGCCGAGCCCGACCGCCACAGGCTCGTCTTGAACCGACCTGTCGCCTCCTTTTGCTTGAGGACCGGTGCATCCGTGAAGCTGAGGGAGCGCGCCTGAAGGCCGGCCTCTCCGAGGGATGCCTTTAACGGGATGAGCCCGCCGGCAGCAATCTCCAACTCAACGGTATCGATATAGGGGAGTTGTCGTCCGTTGCTGTCGATACGGTGGAAATACGGGTTCCGCTGAAGGACATAGCGCTGGCCGTTTTTCGGCGACGTGTTTCGCCACGGTTGCAGAACGGGCAAATTGGGGTTGTCGAACTTATAGAGATTATCGAGGCGGTTATGGAGCTGCGCCCAATCTCTGGCCTTCTTCTTTTGAACCAACTCTGCCAGCGCGTCCGTTTGCGCATAGTCCGCATGGGCCATCTTCAGATAATGCGCCGGGCGATAGATATAGACTGGCCGCGCCCGCGCGAGGGCCGGCAGGAACCGAGGGTTTGGCGCTGGCCAAGTGTAGCGGATGGTGACGTCATCGATCACGTCGACCAACGGCGGCACGCCATCCACCAACATCTCAACCGGTGGACCCTTCGGCGAAAGCTTGGGATGATTCGCGACATCCTCCCACCAGTAGCGCAGGTCTTCTGTCGTGAATGGGGCTCCATCTGACCAGCGATGGCCCCGGCGCAGGTGGAGCGCAACGGATCGACCATCGTCTGAAACGGAGACATCGCGAAGGAGATCCGGTCTTAGCCTATACGCCTGATCGTAGCCGACCAAACGCGCATAACCATACGCTGCCATGTACCGAACGTCCTTGGCTCTGGTCACGAACATCCGCATGAGCCCGCCATGCAGGCCGGGTGACCGTCCGCGTTCGGCCATGTCCGCCTCAGCAGGTTCTAACGGCACCCGCTCGCCGACGCCCGGCAGCGTTCCCTCTGCAACCTGTTCGGCTAATGCCGGCGTCTCGATCAGGAGGGGTGTGTCTGCCCACGCCGGAAGCGCGGCTCCCAGGAGGGCGAGAATGGCCATTACTCTCATGCAGCAGACCTCACGCGGTGACCGGGGCTTACCTCAACGAGCCCGGGGGCATCCTGACCTCTGTAACCGAAGGGAGCCGGCCAGTCTTCCGGCTCGCCAGCGCCAGCTGCGACGAGCTTGAGGTCGAGGCGAGCACTCGTGTCCGGCTCCGGTGATGCAGCGATCAAGGCGCGGGTATAAGGATGTTGCGGCGTTCCGAAAATCGCTTGACAGTCGCCCTCTTCGACGACGCGTCCCCGACGCATCACTAAAATACGGTCCGCCAAGCGCGACACGACGGCAAGATCGTGGGAGATGAACAGGATTGAGAGGCCCAGCTCGGCTTGCAGCATCTCCAGCATCTCCAGAACCTCCGCTTGTACGGAGACATCAAGAGCAGAAGTTGGCTCGTCGCAGACCAGCAGTTCAGGCTCCAACGCCAGCGCCCGTGCGATGGCGATGCGTTGCCTCTGACCACCGGAGAACGCGTAAGGGAACCGACCAAGATGCGCGGCCGACAGACCGACACGCTCCATGAGAGCCGCCGCCTGCTCGCGTTGCTCTGACTGGTTTCCGATGCCGTGAATCCTCAGAGGTTCGGTAAGGATATCCTGGATCGACATGCGCGGGCTGAGCGCTGCATAGGGATCCTGAAACACCATTTGAGCTGAGCGCCGGTAGAGCTTGAGGGCATCGCCTGAGAGCGCTGCAATATCCTCCTCTCCACCTGCCCGAGGACGGAAAACCATCTGTGCGCCGGGGTCAGGGGTCTCCGCCCTCAACAACAACCGCGCAACGGTAGATTTGCCGGACCCGGACTCGCCAACAACAGCAAGCGTGCATCCCCTCTCTAGGTCGGCAGAAAAATCTGATAGGGCGCGAATTTCGGTCGTGCCACCCCGGAGGCCGCCAGTCCGTTTTACGTAGGTCTTGGAAAGGCTGGAGGCCGAAAGGATGCAGGTACTGGGCTCGGGCACATCACAATCCGAGAGCACATCCGGCACCCTCGGCGCCGCCGTCACCAATGCGCGGGTGTATGCATGGCCTGGGGCCGCGAGCACGGTATCGCAGGGCCCGGCCTCCATGATGCGCCCACGGTTCATCACCACGATCCGATCGGCCATATTGGCAACCACGCCGAGGTCATGAGTGATCAGAACCACAGCGAGGTTGTGGCTGCGCGTCAGGCCGCGGATCAGCTCCAACACAGTTGCCTGTGTCGTCACGTCGAGAGCGGTTGTCGGCTCGTCCGCGATCACCAGGGCAGGGTTGCCGATCATTGCCATCGCAATCACAGCACGCTGGCGCAATCCACCCGACAACTCGAACGGGTAGGCTGCCGCCGCGCGCTCGGGGTCGGGAAACCCCACCTCGTTGAGGACGTCGAGGACGCGCGCACGCTCTCCGGCCGCTTGGCCGTGAACCCGAAGAACCTCGCCGACTTGTCGGCCAACCGTGTGCAGCGGCGACAGTGCGCTCATGGGCTCTTGGAATATCATCGAGATTGTTGCGCCGCGGAGAGTGCGCAAACCAGACTCTGGCAAATCGAGCAGGTCCTGCGCCTCCCGCCCCTCCTGCCGAAAGAGCGCGCGGCCGCCAGTTATGCTCGCACCGCGTGGAAGCAGGCCGAGCACCGCCTTCGCCGTCAAAGTCTTTCCGGACCCCGATTCCCCGACGAGGGCGAGTGTCTCGCCCGGCGCGACATCGAAACTCGCGGAATCCACCACCGGCCGCGCCAAGCCAGGGACGCCGAAGCAGATTGACAAATTTTCGACAGACAGAAGCGGTTTGCCGACCATTCCCAGCCCCATCGCAGACCGTGAGAGACTGAGCGAGGGGGCGCGGCAACGCAACCGAAAAGGCTGGGTTCAACGGGCGTTGTGATGCCGGTCTGAATGTTTGGCGGTTGGTCTTGCCATGCCAATACTTGCCCCAACGGACGCGCACCGGTAGACCGATGGGAAGTGTGAACCGGCAAGTGCGCGCTTGCCGCCGCCGCATTAGAAGGATCATCGTGCGCATGAGCGACCTCGGTCTGGCCTGTATGCTTGCGCTCGAGGATTATGCGCCGCTCGATTTGTTCGGATTGCGCCGTGCGGTCGCTCAGGTTGCCCCAAGATCGACGATACAGATTGAACGGCGACGTACGCCGCCGGGTGAGAGTGCTCTCTTCGTGGAGTTTGACGGCCAGCCCTTCGTAGTCCACGCATCTCAGGAGCGCATGCCAGAGGCGGAGTACAAAGAGGCTGTTGCCGGAAACCTTTTCTGGCCCGAGGCCGGGGACGCCATGGCGCGACACTCGGCTTGCGTGACGGTGTGTGGTGCCATTCGCCAGCGGGGACATGGCCTTGTGCGGGCACAGGCAATCGCGCTCACCCGACTGGCGGCGTCGGTTTCCTTGGCTTATCAGGCGGTTGGAGTCCACTGGTTGGGCACACGCGCCATGGCCTCCCCTTCGCGGCTTTCCCGCGCTGCCGAGGAGTTGGGAAACCATCTTTGGCCGGTAGATCTCTGGCTCGGCTACGTACATTTCGGAACGGATCGACCTGGTGAGCAATTGGTGATCGGCGTCCAGACTGTTGGGGCGAAAGAATATTTGGGCTTCGAGATAGAAGTGCCGCAGATCCCAGTCGTCGATAAGATCGAGCCTATACGCATTCTTTTTGGCGCCGTGGGCTATCTGATCGCGCATGGCCGAGTGATCGAGGATGGCAAGCTTGTTGAGGTCCAGGGGGAACGGTTAAGCCGCTGGAGGCTCCATCTCGGTAAGGAAGATGCACCCGGCCTTGCACAGTTGACGGTGGTGGAAGGTCAGTAACTCTCTTACTCCCCGACCCTAAAGCCGGGTTGACCAACACAGTTCCTTGCGGGGCTTCAGCGTGCGGGGCGGACTTAGGAGCCGCGCGGCGCTACGCTCCATGGCCCATAGACGTGGCAACTCGACGTGGCAACAGCGCGAAGCCTTTCGCGATGTCGGAGGGCTTGATGATCTCGATCGTCCACCCGCCTATCCGGTCGGGCGCACCGCGCCGTTTTGGCGCCGCATGGGCATCGTCAGCTCCGTCTGGTCTGGCAACCGGGCAGTAACCACAACCCATGCGAACTGCTTAACGCATTCCGAGATGTGCTTTACGGTTCCAACTCGACCGTCGGGATGATCGGAAAAAACGTCCTTCCCGACCGAAGGCCAAACCAGCTGGTTCCGTCGACATCGGCATGTTCCCCGATCTCGACCAATCTATAGTAGCTCTTGCGATCGATCAGCGCCTCCAACCCTCGCCGCACATGCACGTAAGGCGATGGTTCTCCCGTGTCGGGATCTCGAACCACTCGGATTGGATTATCGGGGCCGGCCCGCGTCACATCGTCCACATTTGTTGTGAACACCAGATCCTGGTTTGGCCCGGGCTCTTCAACGTGGAAATCGACTGCAACGAAGGGGGCATCATCGACCGTGATGCCTATCTTTTCGACGGGCGTAACCAGAAAATAGCGACCGTTCTCAAGTTTCAGGACCGACGCGAAGAGCTTTACCAACTCTATCCGGCCGATCGGCGTGCCGAGATACCACCAGAGGCCGTTTCGACCGATCCGAATGTCGAGATCCCCACAGTATGGCGGGTTCCAGAGATGGACGGGCGGCGGACCCTTGGCGGCCGCAGCTGCCCTTTTGACGGCCCGGGCAACATCATCTGCGCGTCCCGGATCGGGATGTGCGCCTGTGCCGTTCACGGGTTTCTGAGGCGAATGCATGCCTTTCCCCTGTTGTCTTTGCGATAGCACGCATACCTTAGTGGAGTTGCCCTGAAATTCGAGAGCTGGAGTTCTGCCCATGACATCCGAAACCGCCGCCGATCCTGTCACCCGCATTGCCGAGGCAAGTCGGCGTTTGGCAGACGCGCGTGCGGAGATCGCAAAGCGTATCGTTGGCCAAGACACGGTGGTTTCGCTCGCTCTCACAACAATCCTGTCGGGTGGGCACGCGCTGTTGGTCGGTGTCCCGGGCCTCGCGAAGACGCGCTTGGTCGAGACGCTCGGTACGGTGTTGGGGCTCGATAACGCCAGGATCCAGTTCACTCCTGATCTGATGCCAGCGGATATTCTTGGCTCGGAAGTGCTGGAAACAGGTTCGGACGGCAGCCGCGCCTTCAAGTTCATCAAGGGACCGATCTTCACCCGCCTGCTTATGGCCGACGAGATCAACCGGGCGAGCCCCCGAACCCAGTCTGCGCTTCTACAGGCAATGCAGGAGAAGATCGTGACGGTTGCCGGCGAGAGCCGGGCATTGGGCCGACCGTTCCATGTTCTGGCGACGCAAAACCCCATTGAGCAAGAAGGAACCTATCCCCTGCCCGAAGCCCAGCTCGACCGCTTCCTGCTTCAGATCGATGTCGAGTATCCGACCCGCGACGAGGAGCGCGAGATCCTGCTTGCTACCACCGGTGCCGATGATGCCGAGGCCCAACCCGTCTTTGACGCGGAGGAGCTTCTTGCGATGCAAAGGTTGGTGCGCGAGATGCCAGTGGGCGAAAGCGTGGTCGAAGCAATTCTCACGCTTGTTCGGTCCGCTCGTCCCGACAGCGCGGAGGCGTCGCCCGCCGCACGAGAGAAGCTGGCGTTCGGTCCCGGCCCCCGTGCTGCGCAAGCCCTGATGCTTGCGGTCCGCGCACGAGCCTTGATCGAAGGGCGCTTGGCGCCGTCGCTCGAAGACGTCACGTCGCTTGCAACCGCGGCGATGGAGCATCGGATGGCACTGACCTTCGGGGCTCGCGCCGAAGGCGTCACCATTCGTTCGGTCATCGACGAGATCCTTGCCGCCCGGCCTCTTGAGGTTGCCGCGTGACGGCCTCCCAAACGCGCCACCGGGTGTCTCCCCTTACCGGCAACACTCTTTATCTTGAGGTAGCGGAGTGACAGCGGCAAGCACACGCCCCGGCGACCGTGCTGCATGGCTCCGCCGCGATGCCGAGAAGATCTCGGGCTCGCTGCCGCCGCTTTTGGTCGAGGCCGAGCAACTGGCGCGTTCGCTCATGCCCGGTGTGCATGGGCGCCGTCGTCCTGGGCCTGGCGAGTCGTTCTGGCAGTATCGTCCGGCGCATCCTGGTGACACCCTCGCGCAGATCGACTGGAGGCGCTCTGGCCGCTCGGACCGCCTCTTCATCCGTGAGATGGAGTGGGAGGCGGCGGAGACCGTCATGATTTGGGCGGATCGCTCGGCGGCGATGGACTTCCGCTCGGACGCGGCACCGCGGACAAAGGCCGAACGAGCCGGGTTGATCGCACTGGCGCTCGGTGTCTTGCTATCTCGCGGTGATGAGCGTTTCGGGCTGCTTGGAACCGAAGCTGAGCTTCCGGCGAGCGGCCAGACCCAATTGCTTCGCATGGGAGCGCTTCTGACCTCTGAGCTCGGGAACCGACCGGATCATGGTCCCGTTCCCCAGATCCATCTGCCGAGGATCAGCCGGGCGGTCTATCTTTCAGATTTCCTCGGGCCGGAAGAGACGATCTTCCCTGCGCTGTCTGCGGCCGCTGGTCGAGGTATCGGCGGAGTGATCGTGCAGATACTCGATCCGGCAGAAGAGACGTTCCCGTTCTCCGGGCGGACCCGGTTCGAGAGCATGACCCGCGCGGTACAATACGATGCCGAACAAGCGACCAGTCTCCGTGATGCCTACCGATCACGCCTTGCTGAGCGGCGCGACCGACTCTCGCGCGCCGGCCGGGGGTGGCAGTTCATCACGCACCGCACAGACGAGAGCCCGAGGCGAGCTCTATTGGCGCTGTATCGTGCCCTCGGAGGTGCCTAATGCTGAGCCTGGGGTCGCTCGCCTTCCTCAATCCGTGGATCCTTGCCGGGATCGCAGCGCTGCCGATCCTCTGGTGGTTGTTGCGGGCGATCCCGCCATCGCCGAGGCGCCAAGCCTTCGCGGCAGTGCGGCTGTTGCTCGGTCTGGAAGATCGCGAGCGCGAGGCCGAGAAGACACCGCTGTGGCTGCTCTTACTCCGGATGGCCGCGATTGCCGCCGCGCTCATTGGCTTTGCTCAACCGGTTGTAAATCCGGCATCACGTGTGCTCGAGAACCGGGAGGGTCCGCTGCTTCTGGTGATGGATCAGGGGTGGGCATCGGCACCAGATTGGGAGGCGCGTCGCACGACGGCGATCAGTGCCCTCGATGAGGCAAAGGAAGCTGGGCGGTCTGTTATGTTCTGGCCGTTGGGCGAAATCGCTCTCGGCGGTCAACTTCCTCCGGTGGCCGATGCGGATGCCATCCGTCCAGGGCTCTTAGGGCTAGAGCCCGCAAGCTGGGCGCCGGATCGGGCGCGCTTGGTCACGGCGCTGGAGAATGGCGACCTTACTCTGCCTGGTGAAACGATCTGGTTGCATGATGGTCTCGACCACGGCTCTGCGGGGGCGTTGCTCACTGCGCTGGAGCGGGCAGGCCCCCTTCGCCTTATCGGTCCTTCTGAGACTGCCCGCGCCGTTGTCCCTCCGCGTCTTGAAGACGGACGCCTCGCCGTCGGCGTGCTGAGAACGGGAGATCAGCCGATCTCGGTGGGGGTCGCTGCGATCGCCGAGACCGAGACGGGAGCTGAACGACGGATCGCAGTGGCACAGGCGGGCTTCGAGGCTGGAGAGACTGCCGCGGATGCATTCTTCGACCTTCCGCCAGAGCTTTTGCGTGAGGTGACACGGGTGATCCTCACAGACGGCGCCAGCGCTGGGGGGGCGGCTCTGGCAAACGGTGCAATCCGCCGCATACCCGTTGGTATCGTCGATCCCGGAAGAGATGCGTCCGTGGTCTCGCTGACCTCGGCCAGTCACTATCTGCGAAAAGCCGTGACCCCCTTTGCAGATGTTCGTGAGGGCACGCTCTCCGAAATGTTGGAGCGTAAGCCCGCCGCACTGATCTTGGCCGACTACGGCGCCATCGCAGAAGGCGATCGTGTTGCCCTGACCAGCTGGATCGAAGACGATGGCGGCCTCTTGATTCGGTTTGCCGGCCCTCGCCTCGCGGCGTCGATCAGCGACCGGCTCGGCACAGGGGCTGTTGTCGCCGAACGGGATGCATTGCTCCCGGTGAGACTGCGCCGAGGTGGCCGCGTGCTGGGCGGATCGCTCGCTTGGTCGACGCCCCGTCGGTTTGGCCCGTTCGATCCGGAGGGCGTTTTCCGCCGTCTCGAGGCCAATGCTGAGGTTGAAGTCAGAACCCAGGTCCTGGCCGAACCGAGCCCGGAGCTCTCGCAGCGGGTTTGGGCCAGCCTTGACGATGGCACGCCGCTAGTCACGGCGACAGCGCTGGGTGGCGGACATGTCGTTCTGTTTCACGTAACCGCAGATGCCGAATGGTCTTCACTTCCGCTGTCCGGCTTGTTCGTCGAGATGCTCGGACGGTTGCTGGCGCTGGCTCCGGGTCACGCCCCCGCAGTGCCTGAGGAGGGTGCGCTTGCCGACACACTCTGGCGAGCAGAACTGGAGATCGGGGCGCGAGGTATCCCCCAGGCTCCGCGGGGCGCAAGCGATGCTCTCGCAGGGGAGCGCTTGGCCGAGTTGCGCGCAGGGCCTGGGATTGCGCCCGGGCTCTATGCTCGCGCCGACCGCGGAGAGCGACGCGCGGGAGAACCGACGGAGCTCGTGGTGAATATGATGCGTGCCGGCGATACCCTGACGCCCATGCCCGAGGCACCGGCTTCTGCAACTGTCGAGACGGTAGGAGGAACAGAACCTGTGCATTATGCGGCGGCTTTCCTCACCCTGGCGCTACTGTGTGCGCTTGCCGATGTGATCGGAACGCTCTTCGTGACTGGGCGTTTGTCTCGAAACACCCAGGCCCGCAACATGGCTGCGGGTATGATCGCAGCACTGATACTCGTCCCCCATTCGGGCCTCGCTCAGGGCACCGCATCGACGGACAGAGCTGCTGTTGAGGCGACTGCCGAAACCACCCTTGGCTACATCCAAACGGGCGATGCGCGAACGGACCGGATCTCGGCGCGCGCGCTATTTGGCCTGGGTTTCACGCTGACACAGCGAACTGCTGTCGAGCCGGGCCCTCCTGTGGGGGTTAATCCGGAGACCGACGAGCTCGGCTTCTTCGCCGTGCTCTATTGGCCGCTGACCGGTGATACCGTTCCAAGCGCCAAGGCTTTGTCGCAGTTGGCGGATTATATCGACGGCGGGGGCCTCCTGTTGATCGACACGCAAAGTGGCGCGTCGGGTTTTGGCACTGCGTCTGCGAGCCAGATGCGCCAAATCGCGCGGGCGTTGAACTTGCCGCCACTTGCCCCTGTCGATCAGGACCATGTGCTGTCCCGCGCCTTTTACCTGCTCGACCGGTTTCCGGGCCGGTGGCGCGGCGGCCGGGTTTGGGCAGAGGCGGCCCCCGAGCGGTCGCAAGCCGAGGTCGAGGGAGACATCCCACAGTTCGATCGGGTCGACGACAATGTTTCGCCTGTGATCGTGGGCTCGGCGGACTGGGCATCTGCTTGGGCGATGGACCCACAGGGCAGCTTTATGTTGCCGGTTGGTCGCCCAGGCGACCGTCAGCGTGAGATGGCCTTGCGGTTTGGCGTCAATCTCGTGCTCTATGCGCTCACGGGGAACTACAAATCCGACCAGGTGCATGCTCCCGAGGTGCTGCGCCGGCTTGGGCAATAGGAGGCCCCTATGGCGGTTTCGCTCAGTTTTGCGCCCCTTCTGCCTTGGTTGGCTATCGCCGTCCTGGGCGCTGTCGCGGCCGCGTTCGTCGTCTTCGCGGCGTGGCGTGGACTGGTCGGTTGGTGGTTGCGGGCGTTGGGGCTCGCTCTACTGGTGCTCGCCTTGGCAGGGCCGCAGCTTCGTGAGGAGACCCGGGAGGGGTTGGAGAGCGTTGCCTATCTCGTCGTCGATCGATCTGAGAGCACTGGTCTTGAGGACCGCGCCAGCCAGATTGCCGAAGCTGAGGCAGCGATCTCCGAGGCCGTCAGGTCCCTTTCGACGCCTGAAGCGCCGCTTCGGCTTGAGGTCGTCGAGGCTGCCCCTGATGAGGACGGGAACCGCGGAACCCAATTGTTGACATCGCTGGATGAGGCTCAAGCTCGAACTGCGCCCGAACAGATCGCTGGGGCCATCCTTCTCACAGATGGTCAGGTCCATGATGCGGATCGGCTGACGGAGTTTCCCGCCCCAGTCCACGCCCTTATCGCGGGGCGTGAGGATGGGTTCGACGTGGCCCTTCGGCTCGAAACGGCTCCGGGTTTTGGCATCGTCGGCGGGGTGGTGCGCTTCTCCGTGACGGTGACGGCGCTGGGCACGTCGCCCGTGCCGCTCGGCCAAAAGATCCCGGCACTCCTCGCCGTCGATGGTGGAGCGTCCCGGCCGATCGTCCTTGATATCGGTGGCGAAACGGAGATTCCCGTCGAGATCACTCACGGCGGACCAACTGTCGTCGACATCCGTGTGCCGCTGCTCGAAGGCGAATTGACCGAGCGTAACAATCGTGTGGTGGCTGAGGTCAACGGTGTTCGGGACCGGCTGCGGGTCCTCTTAGTGTCCGGAGAACCGCATCCTGGCGGCCGTACATGGCGCGATCTTCTGAAATCCGATCCTGCGGTCGATCTCATCCACTTCACGATCCTTCGGCCTCCAGCAAAGCAAGATGGAACGCCGGTGTCGGAGCTTTCGCTGATCGCCTTCCCGACGCGAGAACTGTTTCTTGAGAAGATCAACGGCTTCGATTTGATCATATTCGACCGATACCGGTATCGCCGGGTCCTGCAGCCCGCCTATCTCGCGAATATTGCCAAGTATGTACGGGAGGGAGGGGCCATCTTCCTGGCATCGGGCCCGGCTTTTGCGGGAGCTGAAAGCCTCGCGCGAACGCCCCTGGCGGGGGTGTTGCCGGCGTCCCCGACCCTCGAGGTGCTGGAACAGCCGTTCCTGCCAAGGATCACCGAACTCGGCGGGCGACATCCTGTAACCGCGGGGCTTGGGCGCGTCGGAGCAGATCCCGATTGGGGCCGTTGGCTGCGCCAGGTGGTGGTCGACAAGCGGTCCGGCAATGTGGTGATGGAAGGGGTGGATGGGAATCCGCTTCTAATCCTTGACCGGGTAGGCGGAGGGCGCGTGGCTTTGCTCGCGTCCGATCATGCGTGGCTCTGGACCCGCGGGTACGAAGGGGGCGGGCCCCAGGCAGATCTTCTTCGAAGGACGGCGCACTGGCTGATGCGGGAACCGGAGCTGGAGGAGGAGGCGCTCTTCGCAGCGGTCGAAGGCAATCGCGTGATCGTCGAACGACGAACTCTGGCCGATGAGCCCGCGGGCGTCGTCTTGGCGCGCCCACCGGAGGCTGAGGAGGAGCGGGAGCTGGAGCTTACCGCCGCTGGACCCGGGCGCTTCAGGGCGGTGATCGAGGATGCGGAAGAAGGGCTTTGGCGTTTTCGTGATGGAGATACGACTGCCGTCGCTGCAGTGGGGCCGCCGAGCCCGAAGGAATATGAGGCACCCCTGGCCACGGATCGCGTTCTCGCCGCACTGGTTGACGTGAGCGGAGGTCGTTCCGGATGGCTTTCCGACCCGTTGCCTCAACTGAGAATGGTGAGTGAGGGACGGCGTGCTCATGGTCGGAGTTGGCTCGGCCTAGAGCAGCGCGAGGCTTTCAAGGTCACTGGGATTTCGCTCACGCCGCTCTTGCCGGCTTGGCTCGCAGCGCTTGCGACCAGCCTATTGTTCCTTGCGGCATGGCGGATCGAAGGGCGCTAGGCGCCCCCTTTATGGCGTGACGATCGTGGCCCCGATCCGTCGGCCACCCTCGACCAACTCATGTGCATCCGTCGTGCTTGCGAGCGGATACGCCGCGGCAATCCGGTGCGAGAGCAGGCCCATCTCGAGAAGCCTTGTCACCTTGTCATTCACAGCTTGGCGGTCCTTTGCCGACAGGAGATAGATCAACGGCATCCGCAGTGTCACGTGCCGGAACATGAACCTCAAGAAGGGCATCTTCGGTTCGGGGACCTGCACTGAGCCATAGGCAGCAATTGTGCCTCCCACAGCAATCACGCGCTCTGAGACCGGAAGGTTCTCGCCGAACTCGCACTCGATGATGCGGTTAACGCCATGATTCCCTGTCAACGCCAGGAGGCGATCTGCCAGCGCAGGGTCACGCCGATCCACCACATGGTGTGCACCCGCCGCATGCGCGATGGCTGCTTTCTCCGGCCCGCTGACTGTTGCGATGACTTCTGCACCATCGGATGCGGCCATTTCGATGGCATATCGGGCAACTGAACCCGCTCCGCCGGTGACCAGAACGCGCTGGCCTGCGACCGAGCCATCCGCAAAGACGCAGTACGTCGCTGTGACCGCTGGAATGCCGAGGCACGCGCCCTCGGCGAAGGAGACGCCGGCCGGCAGCGGTACGGCCTGGAAGGCTGGCAGCGCGATGCGCTCCGCGGCGGTGCCCATGCTCCGCTGCCACTGTCCGTTCCAGATCCAGACCCGCTCACCGATCCGCGTCTGGGGGATCCCGTCTCCGACGGCAACGATCTCGCCCGCCCCGTCTGAATGCGGCACAACGCGGGGAAAGCCCATGGGGCGCGACCCGGCACGCAGCTTAACATCCGATGGGTTAACCCCCGAGGCGCGAACCTCGACCAGAACCTCTCCCGGTCCGGGCATCGGATCTGGGAGCTCACCGTAAATCAGAACGTCGCGCGCGGCGCCTTGTCGTTCATACCAAACTGCTCGCATTCGCGCCTCCTGCCAGATAGCGGTTGGTTGTAGCGCCGACGCCCGCGCTCCGGGAGCGACAGTGCTAGATCCAGCGTCGAACCTTAGAGCGATACTGATTATATGGTTCACCGAGGTGCGCGCTTAGCCGGGCCTCTTCCGACAGTATGAATCGCCGCTCAAGCACGATGAAGAGTGGCCCTAGAAGGATCATCCCAGCGACGGTTCCGCAAATCAGGCACCACCCGAAGAGGATCAGCATGTCCGCCAAATAGATGGGGTTGCGGGAGAATTTGAACGGTCCGTTGGACACCAGAGCCGTGGGTTCCTGATGCGGGATGATCGTCGTTCCTGCGCGGCGGAAGTGGACGGCTGCCCAAGCGGCGAGGGCCGCACCGACGATGACGACGACGAGACCCGGAAACCGCATCGTCTCTCCCAGTGGCGCCCAGACCTCGCCCATAAACCAAGCGAGGCCCATAAAGAGCACCAGCCAGGCAGGTGGGACATCGATCCACTTGGGTAGGGTCATGGCTGAGGCTCCACGGGGACGTTGTCGATCAGGCGGGCGCGGCCAAGACGGGCCGCAGCAAAGACGCGCGCAGGGTGAGCGGGGTTCCAGCTGTCGACCGGCGCGAGGTCGTCGGCGGTGCGGCACTCGACATAATCGGGTTGCGCAAAGCCTGCCGCTTCGATGGTCTTTGCCGCGTCGGCGCATGTGGCAAGCTCATCGGCCCCACCGGCGATCGCCGCAGACGCCATGCGGATCGCTCGGTTGAGGGTCGGAGCAGCGGCCCGCTCCTCGATCGAGAGATAGCGGTTTCGCGACGACATCGCCAAACCGTCTGGCTCCCGCTGGGTGGGTGCGCCAAGAATTTCCGTCGGGATATCCAGATCGCGCGCGAGGCGTCGAATGAGGGCAAGCTGCTGCCAATCCTTCTCACCGAAAATAGCCGCATCGGCCCCCGCCTGGTTCAGCAGTTTGGTGACGACCTGGGCTACGCCGTCGAAATGCCCGGGTCTGGCAGCGCCACAAAGACACTCGGTCAGACCATGGACCCGGACATCGGTCGAGAAGCCGGGTGGGTACATTTCCTCAAGGTCGGGCACAAAAAGCAGGTGGCACCCTGCGTCAGCCAACATCGTGGCGTCCTTAGCCTCATCCCGTGGATAGCTCTCAAAGTCCTCGCCCGGACCAAACTGGGTCGGATTGACGAAGATCGTGGCAACCAGCCGGTCCGCTGCCTCTCGTCCCCGGTCGAGCAAGGATAGATGACCGGCGTGAAGTGCGCCCATGGTCGGCGTGAGAGCAACTCGATGGCCCGCCGCCTGCCAATCGCGCACTTCAGCGCGCAGATCGGCGACGCGGCGGACCGTCTCCATCCGCTTCAGAGCCCGGCCGGCTCGCCAACAACGACCACCGAGAGGGCATCCGTGTCGAGCAGGCGGGCCGCCACGCGGCGGATATCTTCGACCGTGACCGCTTCAATGAGGCCATTTCGCCGATCGATGTAGTCGCGTCCAAAATCCTCGGCCTGGGCAAAGGCTAAGAAACCGGCGATCTTGGAATTGCTGTCAAACCGTAGCGGGAAGGCACCGGTCAGGAACTTCTTGGCCTTGTCGAGTTCTTCCTCAGTCACGCCTTCGGTCGCCATCCGGGTCCATTCAGTCTTGACCACATCCAGGCTCTCAGCGATGCGATCATTCGCCGTCTGCACGCTGCCGAGATAGAGCTCCGCACCATCCAGCTCGCTGAGGTAAGAATAGACGCCGTAAGCAAGCCCACGCTTCTCGCGCACTTCGGTCATAAGGCGCGAGGAGAACCCGCCGCCGCCCAGAATGTGGTTCATCACAAAGGCAGGGAAGAAGTCCGGGTCGTCCCTTCTCAGGCCCTGCTGACCCCAGATTGCAACCGATTGTGGGATCGGCAGCGACACGACGTCGACACCTGCGGGGGGCGCACCAGCGGGTTCGGGGGCGGCCACGGAAGACCCCTCAGGCACGCCGGCGAGGATCGTGTCTATGAGCGCACCGGCCTCCACCGGTGTGACGGCTCCGACGACTGCAACGGTTGCGCGGCTGCGGGCCATCAGGGTGTCATACTGCGCTTGGATCTCTTCACGCGTAATGGCTGTGACACTTTCCTTTGTGCCATCGAGCGGACGACCGTAAGGGTGGTCGGGGAATGCCCGTGCATACCAGCGCTTGCTCGCCACGCTGTTGGGATCGGTTTCAGACGAGGCCAGTGACGAAAGCATTTGCGCCCGCACCCGATCGACCGCATCGAGGTCAAAGCGGGGCTCGGCCAGAACGGTCCCGAGCAACGCCGCGCTCGCGGTCGCTTCCTCTGCAAGCATTGTAGCGCTGACCGTCACCCGATCGCGCTCGACGCCAAAACCGAACCGTGCGGCAAGTTCGTCGCGCGCCTTTGAATAGGCAACAGCGTCCATACCGCCTGAGCCTTCATCGATGAGACCGATGGTCAGACGAGAGAGCCCGGGACGGTCCTCCGGATCGAGGCGACCGCCGCCTTCGAACCACACCTCGACGGACACAATCGGGATCGTCTGCTCTTCGACCAGCCAGAACGTTGTGCCTTCGGGCGAAACAGCTTCTTGAACGTCAACGGCCTGAGCCGGCGCTGCGAGAAGCGTAGCGCCGAGTGCCAGTGCGGTGAATGTCGTGCGCAAACCCATCAGCCCTGCTCCCCTTCCGTGCCCGACAGCCAGCCGGTCACTGACCGGGCTGGGGTAAGGTAGGCCTGCGCAACATTGCGGATGTCTTCGGCCGTCACTGACTGGAGGTGCTCAGGCCAGGCTTCGATCTGAGCGATGCTGAGGCCCGCGGTCAGGCCGATGCCGTAACGGCGGGCGAGGGAGGATTGACTGTCCTCGGCATAAATGTAGTCGGCTCGGATGCCGCGCTTGATGCGGGTGAGTTCCTCCTCGGTCGGCCCCTCCGCGACGATCTCAGCCAGCACCGCATCAAGGCCCGCTTCAACCGTTGCGAGGTCGATGCCCTGGGCCGGCACCCCATAGATTGTAAAAGATGTGGCGTCCCGTGCGCTCGAACTGTACCAGGCGCCGCTGTCGATCGCGGTCTTGTCGGTGAGTTCCAGCCGCTCTGAGAACCGCGACGTGATGCCGGAGCCCAGGATCCGCGCGAGGATCGCAAGTGCCGCCGCCTCGCGTGGGTCGCCGCTGCTGCGGCTCGGCACGAGGTACTGCCGGATAACGTAAGGTTGCCGGACCCGCTCATCCTGCATGGCGAGCCGTCGGGCCGCGCGTTGCGGCGGTTCCTGCGCACGCGCCGAGGGTGGTCGGCCGGATGGCTCCAACGGTCCGTAATGGATGCGCGCCAGACGCTCGACCTCCGCCGGATCGACATCGCCGGCAACAACGAGGAACGCGTTGTCCGGGGCGTAATAGCGCTCATAGAACGCAAACGCGTCCTCGCGGGTCAACTCATCCATCTCATGTCGCCAACCGATGATCGGCACACCATAGCGATGGTTTTGGAACAGTGCGGCGTCCATCTGCTCGGAAAACAGCGCCTGTGGCGAGTTCTCGGTGCGCTGGTTGCGCTCTTCTATGATCACATCCCGCTCCGTGAGTGCCGCCTCTTCGGTGAACGCAAGATCGCGCATCCGGTCGGCCTCAAGGCGCATCACCAGATCGAGCCGGTCTGCGGCGATCTTCTGGAAATAGCCGGTGTAGTCATAGCTCGTGAAAGCGTTCTGCCGGCCGCCATTTTCCGCGATGATCTCGGAGAAGGCGCCCTCGGGCAACTCATCGGTCCCTTTGAACATCAGGTGCTCGAGGTAATGCGCGATGCCCGATTTACCTTGCGGCTCATCGGCCGAGCCCACCGGGTACCAAACCATATGGGTCACGACGGGCGCACGCCGGTCCGGGATGACTACAGCGCGCAGTCCATTTTCCAGGGTGAAGCTCGTGACAGCGGGAGCCGCGCCAGAGGATAGGGGCAGCAGGCCAGGGGCAAGCGCGATCAGCGCCACCAGGCCGAGGGATCTCAGTCGCATGGGATCTCCGGATTGTCTCAGACTGCTTCAGAGATAGGGCGCATGAAACCCACCTGCCAGCGCGAGATTGTTACTGGAAACTGCTGTCGAGCGGCGTCGACGGTCGGAACCGCGGCTGGCGCGGCACGGAGGCTTCGGCGTCGGCCTCTGCCGCCGCAGCATCCGTCGCATTCGCCTGCGCTGCCTCAGCAGCCAATGCGGTGCGGTTTACAGGTGCCGGAACCCCGCTCTCTTGCAGTCGTTTCGACTCCGCATTGGGATCGACAACGTCCTCGGGGTCATAGGCTGCACCACCGGAGAACACCTCGAAGATCGTTGGTGGTTCATAGGGCTTATTGTCCTCGATCTCGGCATTCTCTGCGACGATCTCGGACCGAATGTCTGGGTCGGCCGCTTCGGCGTTCGCTGCTGCAAGCAGGGCGGCCTCACCCCGGCTGATCGATGTGGCTCTCGGGGCACTTGCGGCTACGCGCTGGCCCGTGAGCGCAGCAATTGCATCGGCCTGCGGGTCGGGATCGAGCGGCGACGGAGCTCCTGGTGTGGGCTCCGGCAGAGTGGAACTGCCCAGGGCCGGTGGCCGCCGCAACTCTTTGCGTGCGACTACCTGAAACTCGTCCGGTGAGGGCTTCTTGCTGCTCATCACGTCGATTGGGTTTCCGATGGTGTCGCAACCGATCAGCGCAAAGAGCGCCGGTGCGAGGACCAAGAAGCGGCATGTCCGTGCGGTTTGACGCATTAGAGCAGGCTCCGGTTGTCGGGTTAAGGCGGCCAGACAATGCCTGTTTGCCGGCGGAGAGGCAATCCCGCTGGGCATCATCATGCCTTGATAGCGATCACCACAGCGCCCAAAAAGATAGCAATATCGGCGACATTAAAAGCGAAAGGGTTCTGGATCCCGCAGCAGCTCATGTTGAGAAAATCAGCAACTGCACCGTACTGCACACGGTCCCAGGCATTGCCAAGCGCACCGCCGATCACGATCGCTGCCCCGGTCCGTACCCACGCACTCCCGCGGCGTAACGCCCACCAACCGAGCGCAACGCTGATGACCACTGCGATCGCTGTCAGGACCCAGCGCATATCAGCCTCACCGAACAGACCGAAATTGATCCCAGTGTTCCAGGCCATCACCAGCACGAGGAAGGGCGGCACCACTTCGATCCGGCCCACACTTGGAAGATCTAAGCCATCGAGCACATAGAGCTTGGTTGCGCGATCAAGCACCAGGATCGCCCCGGCCACTGACAGAAATCCTCGCCAACCCATACCGTTTATCCGAACGATTATTCGGTGTCGAAGCCACGGAGGAACACGGTGCTCGGCAGCTCCCCCCCGATCTGGTTCAGAATACAGTCGGTGTAATATGCGCTGGCCAGAGCATCTTCATAGAGGAACACCCGGTGATCCGGATGACCGGCTTCCAACACACCGCCGTTGCGGTAATCCGACTGGTCCAGTCGCGCCAGGACACGGCGAATGGCATCACAATCGAGCGCGGCGATCTCTGGCATATCGACAACGATCCCGGTTTGGATCCTGTGTTGCTCCACGACCGGCTCGAGGCTGACCTCGACTGTCGGCGCCACAGCCACTGCCGCCTGCCCTGCCATTGTCATCAATAAACCCAGCAAAAGAGGTCCCCACCCCACAGATCGTCCCGCGTCCTGTAGGTTGCAGACTGCAGGTTTATGCAGTCCAAACTTGGGCCGGCGCGGGGCGGTTTCTGTCGGATGGGGGCGGAGTTGCCTCATTTTGCAACGGTCTGGGCACAGCGGCCACAAAGATCTGCTGGCACGAACATTCCAACCTCGCTGAGAACCCGCCAACATCGGGCGCATTTGGTGCCCGAGGCGCGCTTGAAAACAACGGCCATGCCGTTCTCCTCGTTCGCGACGCCACCGCTTGGCGACCCTTCTACAAGGGAGAAGCCGGAGGTGATGCAGATCTCCGCCATATCGACTGAGCGCAGCACCTCGGCCAGCGTGGGATCCGTCACATGCAGAACCGGAGCGGCCTCCAGTGACGCGCCAATCGCTTTGTCGCGCCGGGCGATCTCCAACGCCCCGTTCACCACGCGGCGCGCGGCGCGGATCTTCTCCCATCGGGCAGCGAGCCCCGGATCCAACCACTCGTCCGGTGTCTCGGGGAAGTCCTCGAGATGCACCGAGTGATCGCCCTCTCCGTGCCGGGAGAGCCAAACTTCCTCCATCGTGAAAACGAGGATCGGAGCAAGCCAAGTCACCAGCCGTGAGAACAGGACATCCAGCACCGTGCGACAGGCGCGCCTGCGCACGCTGTCCACTCCGTCGCAATAGAGCGCGTCTTTGCGGATGTCGAAGTAGAACGCCGAGAGGTCCGTGGTCGCAAAGGTGAAGAGCGCCTGGAACACGCCCTGGAAGTCGTGAGCCGCATAGCCCTCGCGGACCACTCGGTCTAGCTCGGCCAAGCGGTGGAGGATGAGCCGTTCAAGCTCCGGCATCTCCGCGACCGGCAGGCGTTCGGCTTCTTCCCAGCCCGCAAGCGCGCCCAGCAGGAACCGCAGCGTGTTACGCAGACGGCGATAGCTGTCGGCGGTGCCCTTCAAGATCTCCGGACCAATCCGCTGATCCGCCGTGAAGTCCGTCTGCGCCACCCAGAGGCGCAGGATATCCGCGCCGTACTGCTTGATGATCGCCTCGGGTGCGATGATGTTCCCGAGCGATTTGGACATCTTCATGCCCTTCTCGTCGAGGGTGAAGCCATGGGTCACCACCGCTTTGTAGGGTGCCCTTCCCCGGGTGCCGCAGCCTTGCAGCATAGAGGAATGGAACCAGCCGCGGTGCTGGTCAGTGCCCTCGAGATACACATCGGCCGGCCAGACCCCGTCTTCCCGGTCGCGCATTACGAAGGCGTGGGTCGAGCCGCTGTCGAACCAAACGTCCAGGATGTCAGTGACCTGCGTCCAGTCGGCCGCATCGGCTCGGCCCGCGAGGAAGCGCTCTGCTGCGCCCTCTGCGAACCAGGCGTCCGCCCCCTCGGCGCGGAAGGCTTCGATGATCCGATCGTTCACCGCCTTATCCTGCAGCACTTCGACCCGGCCGTCCTCGTGTCGGCGCATAAAACACGCGAGTGGCACGCCCCAGGCGCGCTGGCGGGAGAGCACCCAGTCCGGCCGGCTCTCCATCATCGAGCGGAGACGGTTCTGCCCGGTCTTTGGTGTCCACTCGACCAGTTCGTTGATCGAGGCGATGGCGCGCTCGCGGATTGTGGCGCCATGATCCCCCATGCCGTCCTCAAGCGGCTTGTCGATGGCGACGAACCACTGCGGACGGTTGAGGCGGATCACCGGCGCCTTGGAACGCCAGGAGTGTGCATCCGAGATTGTCTGACGCTTCAAAGCGGCGAGCGCGCCGAGCTCTTTGAGCTTCTCGATGACGGCCTTGTTGGCGTTGCCCTCTTTGCCCTTGCGGTCGAGGATGTAGGTGCCCGCGAAGAAGGGCACCTGCTCGGCGAATCCGCCATCGACACCGACATTGTGGGTGATCCGGTCGAGCATTCCCTTCTGTCGGAACAGCTCATAGTCGTCCTCGCCGTGGGATGGCGCGCAGTGCACGAAGCCCGAGCCTGTGTCGTCGGTCACAAAATCCGCGGCCATGACCGGGACATCATAGCTCCAGTAGCTGTCCGCAGCCGCCAGAGGGTGCGCGCAGGTAAGGCCGCCGAGCTCTGCGGCTTCGACAGTCCGCACCCGGGAAAAACGCCCCTCTTCCAGGCGGGCTTTTCCAAGGATGTCCTCGGCCAGCGCATCGGCCATGATCAGCTGCTCGCCCGTCTTGACCCAGTTGTCCTCCGGTGCGTCCGTGATCTCATAGAGCCCGTAGGCGATGTCCTCGCCGAACGCGATCCCGCGGTTGGACGGGATCGTCCAGGGCGTTGTCGTCCAGATCACCACGGCAGCGTTCTCAAGCCCGCCCGCCGTCACTGGGAATTTTACGTAGATCGTGGAGACCTCGCGGTCGTGGTACTCGACTTCGGCCTCGGCGAGCGCGGTCTTCTCCATGGGCGACCACATCACGGGCTTGGAACCCTGATAGACCGTGCCGTTCATGACGAACTTGTGGAACTCGGCGGCGATCACCGCCTCCGCGTCGAAGTCCATCGTGAGATAGGGGTTCTCCCAGTCGCCGGTCACGCCCATGCGCTTGAACTCAGTGCGCTGGACGTCGATCCAACCCTCGGCAAAGCGGCGGCACTCGGCGCGGAGCTCGTTGACCGGGACCGCGTCCTTGTTCTTGCCCTTCTTGCGGTATTGTTCCTCGATCTTCCACTCGATCGGCAAGCCGTGGCAGTCCCATCCGGGCACATAGCGGCTGTCGAACCCGCGCATCTGGGCGGAGCGGACGACGAAGTCTTTGAGGATCTTGTTGAGCGCGTGGCCGATGTGGAGGTGCCCGTTGGCATAGGGCGGTCCGTCGTGGAGCGCATAGGGTGTGCGGCCCGCCGCGGTCTCGCGCAGACGGCGGTAGATATCCATACGCTGCCAGCGCTCGAGCCATTCGGGCTCGCGCTTCGGCAGGCCGGCGCGCATCGGAAAGTCTGTTTCCGGCAGGAACAGGGTGGTGCGGTAGTCCGTGGTCTCGCCCGTCTCGGGCGTGTCGGTATCGGCGGTCATCTCGGTCGCCTCATCTCTGGGCTGGGGGTCGGGTGGACGCTGCGGTCACGGCGCAGACTTGGTCCCGGCGCCGCGCTAAGTGCGGGCCGGGCCAGTAATTCGCCAGCCGATGTTTTGCTTCCAGACCATGCGCGGTGTGTAGCGTCGCCGCCGCTGTCCGTCTAGGCTTAGGCGTCGACGTTCAGCCGAAGAGGATGTCGCGGGCAACGTGCTCGAACTCCGGCGGATCGAACCGTCTCCGGGCGTTGTAATCGCAGACGGTGATTTCGCTGAGCATGGGGCGCTCGTCGCCGACGTCGAGAAAGTCGATGCGCACGAGATCGAAGGGCCGCCCGATACCTGCTGCAACTTTCAAATAAGTCCGAGCATAGGGTGGCGGCAGAAAATTGCCCTGGCGCCGACCCGTTGTCACGCCGTTGAGGGGACGGAGATCGGCGTCGAACCAGCGCTGCACATTGGTGTTGCGGCTCTTCTCTTCGTCTTGGACGATAAGGTTTATGAGGCGCGGCTCACCGCGACGCACGTAAACCCGCCATTCCGGGTGTCCACGCAGCCGTTCTGTGAGGTCTTCCTCGAGGAAGATCCGGTTCTCGCTTATGCCATACCACCACTCGCCCCAATGAACGCCATAAGGGACGGTCAGCCATCGCTCCAAATAGGGCTGAAGCTTGTTTCTGTCGGCGGGTGCGAGCGGCCACCGGATATGCGCATAATCGTTGTTTCCGAGGGATCGCTTGAGATAGTAGGTGCCTGGCGCGATCTGGTCATCGGTCGGCAACTCTGTGGTCTGCGACATCCACGGACGCTTCGGCTCTTGGACCTGATCCCGCAATTCGGGGGGTACAAAGGCAAGCATCGTGAGCTTGTCCGCCGGATTGGGCGGCATTGGAACATAGCCGAAAAACTTCAGCTCGAAGTAGCGGTCGCAGAACCCCGGATATGTCAGCAGATCAGGCTTCCGCCTGTGTGCGCGGTGAAACTCGATAAGTGCTCTTGCGACAACGAGCCGAAGCTTGTCGGGGACGATAACCTCGATGCCCCGCTTGTACGAAGGTCGAGACGGCGCGCGCGTCAGATCGGGGCGGGCTTGATCGACGGCGTGAAGCCACCGTTGTGCGGCGTCGAGATCCGCATTGGTGATCGTCAACCTGCGCGCATTGGATGCAGGCGCGCCATCCCCCGCAGTCGGGTCAGGCGGCGCGCCTCGGTTTTGCATCAGGAGGTGGCCTCACTGGCCTCCGCCGGGGCTTCGCCCTCATCGGCATCATCATCACCGCCTATAAGACCGCGCGGGGCCTCGAGGTTGGCAATCACAAAGTCCCGATCCGTGATCATCGGACGGGTGCCGGCCGGCAGCGCAATATCGGAGATCTTGATGGTGTCTCCAATCTCGCGGGTCGACAGATCGGCTGTCAGCTTCTCGGGGATCGCGCTCGCGTTCACCTTCAGCTCAACCTCTGGGCGGACGATGGTGAGGATGCCGCCGCGCTTGATCGCCGGGCAGATCTCACGTCCTTCAAACTCGACGGGGATGAAGAGGTTGATCCGCGACTTCTCAGACAGACGCAGGAAGTCCACGTGACTGGGCAGATCGCGGCGGATGTCGCGCTGCACCGCGCGGCAGATCACCGTGGTCTCCTGGTCGCCGATCTTCAGCTTGATGAGCTTCGACAGAAACTTGCCCGCCTTCAGCTCCTTCAGCAGGACGTTGAATTTGATGTTGATGGATTCGGGATCTTTTCCGCCACCATAGATTACGCCGGGGACCATACCGTCCCTACGCGCCTGCCGGGCAGCCCCTTTGCCCGTGCCGGGGCGCGCTTCGGCTTCGAGAACCATTGTCTCGGCCATGTCATCGCTCCTTCGATTGCCAAACCCGCAGCGATCCTCCAGGGGTGTAAGCGCTGGGGAAGCCGCTCGCATACAGGAACCGGATGCGTTTGAAAAGGCCGGGTCCGCGGTGCTAGCTTCAGCCCCGGTTCAGCCCGATCATAGGGCAGTTAGGGAGACGCCTTTGACACACTCCAAGCCCAAGGTCGCGCTTCTGGTCACCTGCCTGGTCGATATGGTGCGCCCCTCGATTGGGTTCGCCTCGGTCAAGCTGTTGGAGGAGGCCGGGTGTTCGGTGCATGTGCCGGCCCAGACCTGCTGTGGGCAGCCGAACTGGAATTCCGGAGACCGGGCGGGGGCGGCGGAGCTCGCCCGGACCATGATCAGGGCAATGCAAGGGTTCGACTATGTCGTGGTGCCGTCGGGCTCCTGTGCGGCGACCGTTATCAAGGACTATCCGGCGATCTTGGCTGGCACGCCCGAGGCAGATGCGGCAGCAGATCTGGCGGGTCGTACGCATGAGATCGTCTCGTTCCTGACGGATGTGTTGGGGGTGGAGGCGGTGACTGCGGGGTTTCCCGCTTCGGCGACCTATCACGACTCCTGCTCGGGGCTCCGCTCGCTTGGGATCAAGGAGCAACCGCGCCGGCTGCTTGCCTCGGTAGATGGCCTCACCCTCGCAGAGATGCAGGATGCCGAGGTGTGCTGTGGCTTTGGCGGGACGTTCTGCGTCAAGTACCCGGAGATCTCCAACAAGATGGTCTCCAACAAGGCGACCAACATCTCCGGCACGCAGGCCGATCTCCTTTTGGCTGGCGATCTTGGATGCTTGATGAACATGGCTGGGAAGCTCAGTCGCGAAGGGCGCCCGGTCTCTGCCCGCCATGTGGTCGAAGTGCTGGCCGGCGACACCGACACGCCTGCGATCGGAGAGGTCTGATGAACGCGCTCCACCCGACGACGCCGAAATTTAAGGACAACGTCGCGCAGGCGCTGACGGACCAGAACCTCCAGACCGCGCTCTCTGGCGCGCAGGCGGGGTTTGTCGCCAAGCGCGCCGCTGCCCGATCGGCCCTGCCGGAGTTCGACGCTCTGCGCGATGCAGCGCGGGATGTTAAGAACCATGTGCTTGCCAATCTGGGCGCCTATCTCGAGCGGTACGAGGCGCAGGTGCGGACCGCTGGCGGGTATGTCCACTGGGCCGAGACAGCGGAGGACGCCCGGCGGATCGTCACAGAGATCTGCCAGAAGGCCGGCGCCAGGACCGTCAACAAGGGCAAGTCGATGATCTCCGAGGAGTGCGGGATCAACGCCCATCTCGAAGAGCATGGCATCCATGCGCAAGAAACCGACCTCGGAGAGTATATCATCCAGCTCCGCGGTGAGGGGCCGTCGCACATCATAGCGCCCGCGATCCATGTGACTGTGCCGGAGGTCGAGGCCGAGTTCCGCCGCGAGCACACCCATCTGGCCGCCGACCGCACGCTCTCTGAACACTCCGATCTCTTGTCCGAGGCACGCGGCGTGCTGCGGGAGAAATACTTCGCAGCCGAAGTCGGGATCACCGGCGCGAACATGCTGATCGCCGAGACCGGCCAGTCGGTGATTGTGACGAATGAAGGCAACGGAGACCTCTCACAATCCCTGCCACGCGTGCACATCGTCATGGCCTCGCTGGAGAAGATCGTGCCGACACTGGAGGACGCGTCCACAATCCTACGGGTGCTGGCGCGTTCGGCCACGGGACAGGAGATGTCGGTCTACACGACCTTCTCCTCGGGGCCGCGGCGGGCGGACGACCCGGACGGGCCGGAGGAGTACCACGTGGTGCTGCTCGACAACGGGCGGACCAACATGCTGGGCTCGGAGTTCGAGGAGATGCTGCGCTGCATCCGCTGCGGCGCCTGCATGAACCATTGCCCGGTCTATCAGTCGATCGGCGGACATGCGTATGGCTGGGTTTATCCAGGACCGATGGGCGCAGTGCTCACGCCTTCGCTCATCGGGATAGAGCAAGGGCGGCATCTGCCGAACGCCTCAACCTTCTGTGGCCGCTGCGAGAGCGTCTGCCCCATGCGGATCCCTTTGCCGAAGATGATGCGGTCCTACCGCGCGCGCGAGTTCGAGAAAGGGCTGACACCAGGGGCCGCACGCTATGGCTTGCGTGCCTGGCGGGCGGTTGCGTCGCGACCGAAGCTCTACCGCTGGGTCTCTCGGGCCGCGAATCTCTGGCTGAAGCTCGTGGCTTGGGGCAAGCCGCGGACGCAACGGATGCCCTTCGGCACCGGCTGGACCAAGCACCGCGACTTTCCAGCGCCCCCGCTGGGCGGCACATTCCAGAGCCAGTGGAAGGGCCCGACATGACTGAGGCGAGGGCGCGCATCTTGGATCGGATCCGTCGGGCCACCGAGGGCCGGACGGATGCGGTGGCGGTCGACGCGCGGTTGAGCGCTCAGGCTCAAACGGCGCCGGTTCCTCAGTTGGGCGCAACCGAGGGCGAGGCCCGCATCGCCCAGTTTGTTGAGAAGGCGCAGGCGGTGGATGCCTCGGTCACCCGCATCGAGACAGCCGCGTTGCCGGAAGCGCTGGCCGCCGAGCTTAGGGCGCGGAACTTGCCGGCGGCTATCCGCACCGGCACGGACCCGCTGTTCGATCGGGATTGGGGAAGTGTCGAGCGCACGGTCGGCATCGGTCGCCCGCATGAACCGGCGACCCTCTCGCGCGCCCATCTCGCCTCAGCCGAGACCGGGACACTGTTGCTCGCCTCGGGACCCGACAACCCTGTGACACTGACCTTCCTCGGCGAGACCCATTTCGCAGCGCTTCGCGAGGCCGACATCTGCGCCGGGTTCGAAGAGATGTGGGCCCGATGGCGCGCGACGGGTCACGACCCGCGAACGGTCAATCTCGTCACCGGGCCGTCGCGCTCCGCCGATATCGGACAGAAGTTGCAACTCGGGGCGCACGGGCCCGTCGCGCTGCACATCTTCTTGTTGGCGGACTAGCGCTGGATCGGGGAGTATTTCGCGCCCTCGAGGCTCGCGCCCAGCAGCAGACCGTCCTGTCCGAACACGATTGCGACCACGGGGTTCTGATAGATGGTCGAATCGACGCCGAGGTTCACGCCCTTGTCGAGGAGCGTCACCTCCGCATCCGCGCCGAACTCCCAGCCATCGGCCCGTTGGAAGCGTGACAGCGCCCCTTCGGTCAGGAAGAAAAGCGCGTGCGCACTCTCCTGGACCCCTGCCTGGAGCCCGATCGAGGCCGCCGCGACCGAGTAGTATCCGTTGGTCCGCAAGGCTCCGCCCTGGGGCAAACGCAGCGCGCCTTCGCCGTAAGAGCCGCCGACGATGAAGCCGCCCTTGACGACGGACGGCATCACGAGGACACCCAGGGCGCGGTCGGCCAGATCCCGGCTTCCGGGAACGGTCTGGTATAGCTCCTTCAACGCGAGATCGACCCGGGTGTCGATCACGGCCGCATCCTCCGCCTGGGCGCTGCTTGCGCCCAGCAAGACACCGGCGCCGGCGATCAGTCCGAAACTTTGACGACGGGTAAGACGGGTCGCGTGGGTCATGGGGTGCTCCTTTCTGGTAGCCTGCCCTCAGGCCCCTAAATGAGTCGCGCGTTGCGCCGCTGCAAGAGATCACACTGGGAGAGATGTATGCGTGCCTTGGAAATCGACCCCTCGATCAATGTTCTGGGAGAGGTTCTTGAAACCTGCGGGACCGATCCCGTTACGGGCTTCTTTCGCAATGGCTGCTGTGACACCAACGAGATGGATCGGGGCAGCCACACGGTCTGCGCCGTGATGACCGCGGAGTTTCTCACCTTCTCCAAGGCGATGGGAAACGATCTCTCCACCCCGCGCCCGGAGTACGGATTTGCCGGTCTGAACCCTGGCGACCGCTGGTGTCTCTGTGCCGCCCGGTTCTTGGAGGCCTGGGAGGCTGGTCAGGCGCCGCAGGTCCGTCTCGCCTCAACTCACCGCCGTGCGCTCGATATCGTACCGCTCGAGGCGCTCAAATCGCGCGCTATGGATCTTTCCTGACACATTGCAACACTTGCTGTGTTTTTTGCGGGGTATTATTTTCATGATATAGTTCATTACGGGAGATGATTAATGGCGCGATTGAAGTGGGGCTCCAAGGGTCGAGACGTTAAAGCGCTCCAGGAGAAATTGAATAAAGCTGGTGCAAAACCGAAGCTCAATCCAGACAGTGTGTTCGGGAAGAAGACCTATGAAGCGGTTAAGGCCTTCCAGAAGGCGACCAATACGCTGAAGGTCGACGGGACCGTCGGGCCGACGACACTGACCGAACTCGACAAGGCAAAATCAGTAAGGCGAAATGATTTAAAGAAGGAATCATGTTGAAGTGAGAACCTTTGCGATACGATTTTTTTAGAGTCCGAATGTTATTTATAATAATGTCCCAGTATCCATCTGATGACATGCTATAAATTCGTAATTGATTTGCAAAGATGCTATGGTTCCTAGGCCGTGTGGATAAAACGCATCCAGCGGTGGATCGCGGCGATATGGATGAAGCCGAGGAAACTGGCGGCGGTCTTTTCGTAGCGGGTAGCGAGCCGCCGGAAGTGCTTCAGGACGTCGCACAGCGGCGGGCGCGGAGCGTCATCATGTATCGACCCAGTGGATTCCTGCTCATGCTACAAGGGAGACGATGTAGCGATGAGCGAGACAGTGACAGAAGAGATCAAGCGCTGGACGGCGAAGCGGAAGAGCGCGCTCGTCATCGAGATCATTCAGGGCAGAACGACGGTGGCCGAGGCCAGTCGGGCCTATGATCTGGCGCCCTCGGAGATCGAGGGTTGGGTCGAGGACGCGCGGAAGGGCATGGAGAATGCCCTCAAGACCAACCGGCTCGATGTTCGTCAGCAGTACGAGAAGCAGCTCAAGGACCTTCAGGAGGCCTATGGCGAGGCCATGTTGGAGCTGCGTGCGCGAAAAAAGTTTCAGGCCCTCATGGAGCGGGAGGACGGCAATTGATCCGGACGCTCCATGAGGGCCTTCGCGCTGAGGGCGTCACAGTGTCGATCTCAAAGCTCTGTGCCTGGTTCGGCGTGCCGCGGCGGACAGTGTATTACAAGCCGACGAAAGCAGCGCCGAAGGTCGACCCGCGCTTTGCGGAGCCGATCAAGGCGCTGATCGAGAAGGAGCCCTCTTTCGGCTACCGGACGGTCGCCTGGCTTCTCGGGCTCAACAAGAACACCGTGCAGC
>JBCBYB010000040.1:0-40158 GCA_039816045.1 Pseudomonadota bacterium | reverse complement strand
CGGTTACATCGCCATATCCGGGCAGATTGTCTACAGCACGCTCGTCGCCGCGCCCAAGCAGCGCAACAGCGAGGACGAAAAGGCGGCCATCAAGCAAGGCAAGCCGGCGGCCGAGATCTGGTCCGACAAGCCGGCCAAGCCCGCCAGCGGGGAGAGCGGCCAAACGCCATCGGTCCGAGAGAGGCCGCGAACCGCGCGCGGGACGATCCAGTTCGGCAAGGCCCGGGTGCGTGAGGACGGCAAGACTCTCCCCGACATCGCGATCCCCTCGTTCGGCTCCAAGGCGCACACCAGCATCAACCGGCGCCACCGTCTGATCCGGCGATGGAACGTCACCGACGCCGACGATGGCCGGGTGCTGCGGCACGGGCTCCTGGACACCACGAACACCGGCTCCGGTGTCTGGGCCGCCTCTCGGCGACTGCCCGCAATCGCCTGTCAGCCAACGGACAGCGCCTACAACATCCGAAGGCTGGTCCAGATCCAACGAGCGGAGATCGCCTGACACCGAGAGAGGCCAAAAGAGAGCACGACCGAGAGGCCCAAACGCACCGCGTCTCCATCCAAGCAGAGGTGTTCAACGCACAGCGCCCTGCCTCAAACCGGGTTGATAGAGGCCGTCAGCAGACCGCGTCGCCTGCGTCTGGGCCGTCTTTCACGCTTTGGCTGTCGAGGATCACCGCCGAGAGTGGCAAGATCAGCCGCGACCCCCGCTCCGTCACGTGGCTTGCGGAGCCGCAATGAGGGTGGGCAGAGCCCTTCCGGGTGGCCGCCGTCCGAGCCATCCGATCCCCCGTCGTCTCTTGCCAGGAACAACCGGGAAGCAGGCCCACGGCGATCCTTCAACCGCGCTCGGACCCTTCTCCGACACCCTCTAAGAGCACTCGAACGTGACATGCGCCGCGTCAAACCGGCTGGCGCGGAAGTCCTCTGGCGAGAGCCAAAACTGGAATGCTCCCACGTCCCCGAACCGCCATCCCATCCACATGTCGTAGACAAGCTGCAGCACCATGACCTTTCCGCCATGCATCTCGGACGCGTTCTGGATGGCCACACCGGTCCCGAACATCTGGTGCAAGCCGTCGCCGGGCAGGCGCTCGGGTCCGCTCAGGCGCGCGCGCACTGTCGGCGGGAGAGCGGCCCTCGACCGTTGTCCGCCCGTTGCCATTGTGCGTTCGGTCCGGCGAACATAGTCATCCGACCACAAGTGCACCCTGTTGCTGACCAACCGGAAGGCGCGGAAATCCTCCCGCACAGAGGCGCGAAAGCGATCACGATCAGCATCCGTCATTGTGGACCAAGCATCGTGCCCACCGATCCAGCTTGCAATTTCCCTGATCCGGCCCGGCAGAGCGGCGATCTGATCCACCCTCTCACCCCGCGCCTTGCGGCTCCTCGCAAGATACAGCTCCATATCGGCGATCAGTTTGGATACCCGCTCCGATGGTGCGCCGAGCTCTTCGGTCTCGGCCGCCGCGTTCGCCCTCAACTCGGCCATGATGCCCTCGTTCCGGGCGGTCTCTTCATCATGAAAACGCAGTGTTCGGCCCGCATTGTCCTGCATGCGACGCAAATCCGCGAGGTACAGCATCGCGCTGTGCCAACAAACCGTCTGTGGTGCTTTGTTTTTTGATGGGGTGTCGTCGACGCCGATCTGGCGCAACGCGGCCGAGCGTAGCTCCCGTTGATTGGCGCCTAGAGCCTTCGGCACCACATGCACATCGAGGGGCCAATAAGGAAAGCACTTGGCATCAGCGTCCACGATCTCCCCGTCATCGTCGTACAAAAACGCGGAGACCGGAGGCTTATCAGCTGGCGGGTTCGTCGGGCGTCCGAGGTCCTTGTCGGCCACCATGCGTAGGCAACCAGCCTGGCCCCTACTGTCCATCCGTCCGAGAAACGCTGCAATTGCGCCGCTGGCCGGAAGTCCCGGAAAGTCGGCTGCCGCGAGTTCGCCAAAGTGAATTTGGGCCGCAAACTCCATCGGCAGACCGGTTTCGTCCTGGGGCCAGGGGACGGCCCCAAGGCTGGGCCGCCCGCCGAACCAAGAGCGTGCCGGCCCCCAGACCCCGTCCACGGGGATCGGCCGGCGGCCCAGGACGACTGGCGGCAGCGCCAAGTTACTTCGCCGCGGGTTTGGCAGCGGCATCAATGGATTTGGTGAGGATCGCCTCGGCTTCGGCCTTATCGCCCCAGCCGATCACTTTCACCCATTTGCCCGCCTCGAGATCCTTATAGTGCTCGAAGAAGTGTTGGATCCGCTCGATCATTTTCGGCGCGAGGTCGGAGAGCTCCTGCACCTTGGCCTGAAAGGGGTCGACCTTCTCCACCGGCACGGCGATCAGCTTGTCGTCCATGCCGCCGTCGTCTTCCATCTTCAGCACGCCGATCGGGCGGCAGCGGATCACCACACCCGGTGCCAAAGCGAAATCGCAGATCACCAGCACATCGGTCGGATCGCCGTCATCGTGCAGCGAGTTCGGGACGAAGCCATAATTGCAGGGATAGAACATCGGCGTGTTCACGATCCGATCGACGAAGACCGCGCCGCTGTCCTTGTCGATCTCGTACTTCACAGGCGCGCCGCCACCTGCCCCGCCGGTGATCTCGATGACCACATTGATGTCGCTGGGCGGGTTCTTACCGGCGGGAATGGCATCGAGGTTCATGCTGGCGGTCTCCTGGTGTGCTGCTCTGTCGCGGGGCGCGTAGCACAGGCGACCGCCGGCGCCAACGCCCGCGGTCCAACCAAAGAGAGACCGATCGCCGCGCCCGAGACCGCTTCAGCCCGGGCGCTCGCCTCAGGCGGCGATCCGACGGTGCGGCCGTGGGAACAGCCCGCCGCTGGTAAGCCGGTGAAAGGCGGGCACATCCGCGCCGTCTTCAACCGCCATGCCGGGATCGACGATCGCCGCCCGGCCGATCATCGCGCCGCACCCCACGCGGCTCCCGGCACCCAGAATCACCTGGTCGCCGATGCGCGCAAAATCGCCAACCTCGACATTGTCGCCGACCTGGACCTCGCCACCGATGGACACTCGGACGCCGACCGAGCAGTCCTCGCCGACCCGTGTTCCGCCCTCCACAACCGTATGCTGGTTGAAGAACGTCCGCGCACCGATCGAGATCCGACGGAGCAGCACACTCTCCCCGTCGGGCAGGATCTGGCTTGTCCCGAGCATCATGCCATAGCCGAGATGCGCATCGCGGCCGATCGTGAGCAGCGGCAAGTCACGCAGCCACACGGCTTGCATCATCGAGAATTGGAGCTCGCCGCGATATCCGAAGACCCGGAAGAACCAGATCTTCAGCGACGGATCCGACAGCACGAGGCGCATGATCGCCGGCTGTTCGGTAAACTGTTCGATCTCACGCGTATAGACCCGATACGCCTGCGATACATCATCGTTTTGGCGCCGAGTAACAACACCCTCAACGATCAGCTGAGCAGCTTCTTGGAACGCGCGGTCATGTTCAAGATGACCAAGGATGTCTTGAACGTCTTCGAGTTCACCCATGATTGTACCCTCTTCCCCACGCTCCAGCCTATCACCAAGTTAGGCCAAAATGCGACACACAGAAGCCAAAACTGTGAACAGGGCGAAAAACACCGGTACATTATGGGCTTATATATGAGTGAAATTTTATGACTATTCCTTTAACGATACCCTCGCCGCGTCAATTGCCGCTAGGGTTGCGTCCCAAGCCAGCATAATCGACGCATGGCGGTTTTTGTAGTCGCGCGCAGGACGCAGAGATTCGAGCTCTTCGAAGGGAGCGTCCGGCGCCGCACCATCCTCTTTGATGAGTGCGTAGAGAGCCTCGCGGCCGGCAGTGATATCCTTTCGCGTGAGGCCGATTACTGCCTGGCCAAGCACCGAGGCCGATGATTGTCCGAGCGCGCAGGCCTTCACATCTTGGGCGAACCGGGTCACGCGCCCCTCGGACATGCCCACATCGACGGTCACGGTCGACCCGCATATAGGCGAGCGCTTCGTCGCGGAGCCGTCCGGGGCGTCGAGCCGGCCGGTCATTGGAATGGCTGCCGCAAGCGCAAGGATACGCTTGGAGTACAGCTTCATCAGATCCTGATCGGCATGGGTCATTGCCAAAGCCTCCCCCTTTTGCCATCAGATAGCGCGCTCTGATCCGCCGTGAAACCCCTGCGCCCGTTTGACCCGATCCGAGGAGCCCCCGATGTCGGCGCCCACCCCTGCCCCGTTCGACCCTTCGACGCTCGCCTGGGACGCCCGCGGGCTCATGCCGGCGATCGCGCAAGACCATCAGACAGGCGAAGTGCTGATGATGGCGTGGATGAATGCCGAGTCCTTTGCCGAGACGCTTGCGACAGGCCGCGTCACCTATTGGTCGCGGTCGCGGGCGAAGCTGTGGCGCAAGGGCGAGAGCTCGGGCCATATCCAGCGTCTGATCGAGGCACGCATCGATTGCGACCGGGATTGCATCCTGCTGCTCGTCGACCAAACCGGTCCCGCCTGTCACACCAACCGGCGCAGCTGCTTCTACACGGCGCTGCGCGATGGCGAGGCGGTCGAGCTGATGGCCCCCGAGGCGTAACATGGCGGTCGACCCGCCCTGGGATCAACGCTTTGAGCGGCGCGCGATGCAGCGCCTTGCGCTCGGACTGGTCGTGGGCGGCATCGGCGGCGCGATTGCCCACTGGGCTCATGTGCCGCTGGCCTGGATGCTGGGGGCGCTGTTCTTTTGCATGTTCGCGGCCCTCGCCGGGATGCCGGTCGGCGTTCCGCTCTGGCTGCGCGCCAACTTTCTCATCCTGATCGGGCTGTTCCTGGGGGAGAGCTTTGACGGAATGACCCTCGACGAGCTGGCCCGTTGGCCGGTCTCGATCGCTGGCGCCATCCTCTATGTCCCCGTCGCCGGAGGGGCGGCGTATATCTATTATCGCTGGCTCGCGCGCCAGGATGTGATGACGGCGATCTGCTCGGCGATCCCGGGCGGGTTGACGGCGGTGGTGATCATCTCCGAGGCCTTTGGCGGCGATGACCGTGCGGTGGCGCTCTCCCAGTCGCTCCGCATCGCCATCGTGATCTTTGCCGCCCCCATCGTGGCCTTTGGGATCCTCGGCTTCGCGCCTCCGCCCGAGGACATGCTGTCGCGGCGCGAGCTGATAACGCTCACCGATTTTGCCCTGCTCTTCGTGGCAGCGATGGCGGCGATGTGGGTGCTCGAGTGGCTGAAGGTGCCGATCACCTTTTTCATCGGCCCGATCCTGGCGAGTGCGGTGCTGCGCATCGGCGGCGTGGTCGAAGGCGCCCTGCCCCATTGGCTGATCGAGGTGGCCCTGGTGGTCACGGGCAGCGCCATCGGCTGCCGCTTCCACGGCACGCCGCTGCGCAAATGGCTGGCGGTGGCGGGCGCAACGCTGGGCGGCACGATGGTGCTGATGGTGGTGACGGTGGTGTTCTCGGCCGCGGTGGCCTGGGTGACGGGGATCGAGTTCCTCGCCGCCCTCCTCGCTTACGCGCCGGGGGGGATCGCCGAGATGAGCCTCATTGCGCTCGCCATCGACGCGGATCCGGGCTTTGTCGCGCTCCACCACGTGGTGCGGATCGCGTTCATCCTGCTTGCCCTGCCCGTGTTCGCGGCCTGGCTCAGGCGGATCTTGCAAGACCCGCCCGAGCGGGGCTCTTAGCCGTCGACGCGGATTGTCGCGTTCTTCGGGTCATAGGGGCTCTCGGCCGTGATGGTCGCCGGGTAAAGATCGCGGAACATGCGCACCTTGAGCTCTGTGCCCTCCTTCGCCAGATCCGGCTCCACATAGCCGATGCCGATCTGCTTGCCGAACGCGACCGAGTAACCGCCCGAGGTCAGCCGCCCCACCTTGCGTCCATCCCCGTTCACACCGTTCCCGTCTTCCAGCACCAGCGCCTCGCGGCCCCAAGGGTCCGCATCCGCCGGCCCGTCGATCAGCATGGTCACGCAGGACGCGCGGATGCCCGTCTGCTGCATCGCGTTCTTGCCTTTGAAATCCTTGTCCATCGAGACGAAGCGGTCGAGCCCGCTTTCGAGCGGCGTCGCGTCACGCCCGAGATCGGAGCCGAAGGCGCGGTAGCTCTTCTCCTGGCGGAGCCAGTTCTGTGCCCGCGCCCCGCAGAGCGTCAGGCCCACTTTCTCGCCCTGCTCCATCAACCGGTCGAAAAGGTGGTTCTGCATCTCGATCGGGTGGTGGATCTCCCAGCCGAGCTCGCCCGTGTATGCCACGCGCACCGCCATGGTCGGCACCATGCCGAGGTCGAGCCCCCGCGCCGACAGCCACGGGAAGCGCTTGTTCGAGAGCGCCGTGGCCGGGTCCGCATCCACCACCAGCGGGCGGAGCAGCTCACGCGATTTCGGCCCGGCGATGGCGAAGACGCCCCATTGCGTGGTCACATCCGCCAGATACATCGGCCCGAACTCACCGGTCTTGGCCTCGACCATCTTCGCCAGGTAATCGCTGTCATAGGCCTGTGCCGCACCGGCCGTGACCAGGTAATAGGTGTCCTCGGCCTGGCGCACGATGGTGAACTCGGTGCGCACGGTGCCCGCATCGGTCAGCGCATAGGTGAGGTTGATGCGCCCCACCTTCGGCAGCTTGTTGCAAGTGAGCCAGTCGAGGAAGGCGGTCGCGCCCGCGCCCTTCAGCACATGCTTGGTGAAGGCGGTGGCGTCGAACAGGCCCACGCCATTGCGGACAGCCTCGGCCTCGGCCTTTGCGTGCTCCCACCACTTGCCGCGGCGGAAGGAGCGGCTGTCATGGTCGTCGAACCCGGCGGGCGCGAAATAGTTCGGCCGCTCCCAGCCGTTCACACAGCCGAACTGGGCCCCCCGCGCCGCCATCCGGTCATAGCAGGGCGCTGTCCGCAGCGGCCGGCAGGCAGGGCGTTCCTCGTCCGGGTGGTGGAGGATGTAGACGTGCTCATAGGCCTCCTCGTTCTTCCGCGCGGCGTATTCGCGGTTGACCCAGCGGCCATAGCGGCGCGGGTCGAGGGACCACATGTCGATCTCGGCCTCGCCCTCGGTGATGACCTGCGCGAGGTAGTGTCCGGTGCCGCCCGCCGCGGTGATGCCGAAGCTGAAGCCCTCGGCAAAGTAGAAGTTCGGCACACCGGGCGCCGGACCCACCAAAGGGTTGCCATCGGGCGTGTAGCAGATCGGCCCGTTGAAATCGTCCTTCAGCCCGCACGCCTCGGAGCTTGGCAGCCGGTGGATCATCGAGGCGTATTCCTCCTCAATCCGGTCGAGATCGAGCTGGAGCAGATCCGCCCGGAAGCCCTCTGGCACGCCGTGCACCGCCCAAGCCGGGGCGTTCAGCTCGTAAGGGCCCAGGATCCAGCCGCCCCGCTCCTCGCGCACATACCACTTGGCATCGGCATCGCGCAGCACCGGGTGCTCGCCATTGGTCTTGCGCCACTCCTGCAAGGCCGGGTCGGGCTCGGTCACGATGTATTGGTGCTCGACCGGGATCGCGGGGATGTAGCAGCCGACCATCGCCGCCGTGCGCTGAGCATGGTTGCCGGTCGCGGTCACGACCACCTCGCAGCGGATCTCGAAGGGCTCTCCGCCCACCAGATTGCCGCCCTTCTCGCCCATCAGATGGCCGCGCACGACCCACTCGCCATTGTCCCGCGAGAAGCTGTCGACCTGTGCCTTGCGGATGATTTCGACCCCGCGCTGGCGGGCGCCCTTGGCCATAGCCTGGGTCACATCGGCCGGATTGATGTAACCATCGGTCGGGTGATAGATCGCGCCGACCAGATCTTCTGTGCGCACAAGGGGATAGCGCTCTTTGATGTCATCTGGGCTCAGCCACTCATAGGGGATGCCGACACTCTCCGCCGTCGAGGCGTAGAGCATATACTCGTCCATCCGCTCCCGGCTTTGTGCCATGCGCAGGTTGCCGACCACCGAGAAGCCCGCGTTCAGGCCCGTCTCGGCCTCCAGCTCCTTGTAGAGCTTCACCGAGTGGTCGTGGATGTGGCTGACGGCATAGGACATGTTGAAGAGCGGCAAGAGCCCCGCCGCGTGCCAGGTGCTGCCCGCGGTCAGCTCGTCGCGCTCGAGCAGCACGATCTCGGACCAGCCGGCCTTGGCCAGATGGTAGGCGATGGAGCAGCCGACGGCACCGCCGCCGACGACGACTGCACGGGCATGGGTCTTCATGGGGCGCTCTCCCGGTCGCGATTGACTGAGCGGTCAGTCTATGCGCCGCCACGCGCCCCGCAACCCGGGGCCATGCGACGCAAGACCCCGCAATCGCGACATCAGCGTGCGGTGGCGTGCACCACAGACGCGCCGGAAGAGCCCCTTGCGCCGATCAGACGTGCCTGACCTTGTTGCTCACGCTGTGGATCTCCGGCGTGAACGTGGTCTCTGTCCAGCTGCCGGTGAGCCAGTGTCCGGTCCGCACCACCCCGGACATGGTGATCTTTGGCGCCGGATCGGTCTTGCCGGAGTAGTTCTTCAACGCCGAGATGGACACCTCGATCTCGGCCGTGTGGCTTTCCGGCACGATCAGCCGCTGGACGATCACCTTCAGCCATTTGATCTGCGAGATCCGCTCGAACTTGCTCGTCGGCGGGAGCGGATCTTTCTTCACGCCCGCAACGAACTGATCGACATCCCAGTCATAGACCAGCCCGACCTCATAGACGCCCTCTGGCCGCTTAATCTTGAACTTCTTTGGCACCTGCCCGTGCATCGAGCTGTAGGGCTTGGCCTTGCCGATCTCTTTCGCGTTCTTAAACGGCATGGCCTTGTGATGATACAGGCCCGACGCCTTGCCCTTCTTCGCAATCACGGTCGATCCCGTGCCGAATCTCCACATACTCACGGTAATTTCCTCGGTAATTATGTTTCCCCGTTCGGATGCCCAATGGCACCCCGTTCAATGGGTACAGAAACTGACGTGAAGGTCCAGTGCGTCGCCGACGGCGCGAACGGATCGCCCCTCGATCGCGGTTGCAGCCGGCCCAGGCCTAGCGTTGAAGATGCGTCCTAAGCGTTGGCGTGAGCTCAGGGCCGGCGTTCGCGCTGAAGGCGCCGAGAAACAGGCCAACGAGGCCGAGCGTGACAAACATGAGGGTCCGCATCACAGGGCTCCCCGCTTCTTGGGTTCGCCACCAAACCGATGGCATCCTGGTTATGTCAGAAGACCCGCCGCCACGGAAATCACAGCGGCTGGCAGGCTTGTCATCGGATATCAGCCGAAGCGGATCTGGTTGCTGAGCGGGTCGTAGCGCAGCTTCATACCGACCGCGCGAGGCTTGCCAGCCGGGGGGTGCACGGTCGCGTGGAGCGTGCCGGTGAGGGTCGGGGCGCCCTCTTCGTCTCGGCCCATCGTCATCGGTCGGTTCCAGGCAATATGCGCATCCACCGAGCAGCCATTGGCGATGCGCAGCTCCCGCACCGCGACGTTGCACTCCGGGATGTGCCAGAAGGTGGGCGCTGCAAGGGCCTTGTCCTCCACCCGCTCGGCGCGGACGGAGATCGAGACGGAAATGCGGCTGACCCCGCCGAAGCCTCCGGGGATCACCATATCCCGCTGACCTTCCGAGGTTCGCACATCGAGCGGCTTGCGTGCCGTCGCGTTGCGGGGGCTGACGGCAATGGGCGGCGCCTGCAGCGGGCGGCTGTCCTTCATAACCGGCATATGGCCGGGGCCGCAAAGGCCGTAGACGACGCTGGACATCCTGTGTCTCCAAATGGCTTGCTCAGATCGCTTTCGCGACACGGTCAATACTGAGTGCCGCCCGCGGCTCAAGCGGTTTTACCCAAATGATACATTTGAAGGGTCTGGAACGGTCTGGGTCTCAGACAGCGAGATCGGCATCCGGGAAGAACAGCCCGCCGGAGATCGCAGCGTCGGTCTGGGCACGGTTCTCAGGGCTTTCGGAGAAGGCGATCAGCATCTCCGCCCGATCGGCCCCCGCCTCGAGCTGCCCTTGCCAGAAGAGCCGCCCCGCAACATCGGAGAGCCGGCCGATCACATTGAGATAAAGCGCGTCGACATAATCCTCGTTCGTCGGATCGGCACCATAGCGGTCCTCGAACTCGAGGCTGTCGACGAAGGCTTGGGAGATCGCGCGTTCGGTGGCCCCGTCGCGATAGACATCCTGCCAGAACAGCACGCCCTCATCGGCGCCCCGTCCGAAGGCCGCCTGGTAGAGCCGCGCCGTGAAGCCAAGCCCCGAGCCTGCGGTGTCGACCGCCAAAACGCCGTCGGTGAAACCGATGCGCTCAATCCCTTCGAAACTGTCGCGGCCGATCAGCTGGGCCGAGACCCCGACCGTGACCACGTCCCCATCGACCGAGACCACAGACCCGAAAAAGGCGCGCCCGGCGGTCGCCGTATCGAACCCCGCGCCGCCGAAGAGCACGTCCGACCCCGTCCCCCCTTCGAGATGGTCGTCGCCCTCCTTGCCACTCAGCACGTCGTTGCCGCCGCCGCCCTCGAGCGTCTCGCGCCCCGCCGTCCCAACCACATGATTGGCCCGCAGATTGCCGATCACGGTCACAGGCTCCGGGGAGGCCACCAGCGTCACGTCGGGCTGCGAGGCCGGCAGCTCATAGACCATCGGTCCGCCGTCCTGGTGGCCATAGGTCTGGATCACCGCACCGATATCATCGTCCGTCAGCTCGGTCTTGATGTCCTCCGGCACCACCAGCGCATTCATCACCGCCTCGGTATCATTGGTGTGGGCAAGCCCGATCGCATGGCCAATCTCGTGCACCAGCAGGTGCAGCATGTGGTCATAGGCGCCGTCCGCCTCGCGGATCGAGAGCTGACCGACGCGGGCCACCAGGACATCGCCCGCCTCACCACCGCTGCCGGTGGGAAAGAAGGCGGCCCCCAGATTGAACCGCTCGACCGGCTGGCCGAGGAACACCCGGATATCCGCCATGCGGCCCGTCGCGCTCGGCTCGCCGCTGTCCGCAACCTGGAGGAACTCGATGTTCGCAACCTCTGACCAGATCGCGAAGGCCTCGGTCAGGATCGGGGTGATGTCGAACCCGAAAAACGCCTCGAAATCGAAGGACGTGCTGTTGTTGTCGAAGGTGGAGATGTCGATGCCAGCACCGGCGACGCTCCAGGTGACGGTGCCCCCGGGTGAGCCCATGAGGGCATTGCCCCACTTAAGGCCCGTCGGCACGCCGCCCGTACTTGGCAACGGCGCATCGTCCGCGTCGCCGGTTGCTCTGGCATGGAGGCAGGGGCCCCCTCCGGCCTCGCAGATATGGCACATCGCGCAGGGTCCCCAGAGGCCACTGTCTGGCGCGACCGTATCAAGGTTTTCTTGCCAAACCCACCACTTCGTCATGGTTGTTCACGCGGCGGGCAAAGCGGTCCTCGGCCGCCGCCAGAGCCGCCGGATCGGCATGTTCGCGGATCAAAGCCATCGTGCGTGTCTCGATGCGCTCCTCGATCTCCGCCATGAAGGCATCGAAGGGCATGCCGGGGGGGATCGGCTCCATCACCTCGAAGGCTCCGGTCGCACCGATGTTTTTGCGCCAGCGCCGCTGCGGCCAGATCGCACCGAGGGAGACAGCGACCGGAACCGCCGGCACGTCGAGCGCAGTGTAGATATGGCCCGCCCCGCGGCGATAGCGTTCCCGCGCCCCGAGCTTCATCAACTCGCCCTCGGGGTAGATGACCATGGGGCGGCCTTGCTCGACGATCTTGCGTGAGCCGTCGATCACCTGCTGTGTGCGCCCCTGCGGCCCCTCGTCGACCGCGACGAAGACGACGCCGATCTTGTCCAGCATCGGCCCGAAGAACGGATAGCGCTTGAGCTCGGCCATTGCGACGGCCGAGGCGTTCGGGAACAGCGCGGCGAGCATCACGATGTCGAGCTCGGACTGGTGCTTTGCCACGATCAGGCGCGGGCCGTCGGGTGGCAAATGCTCGAGCCCGCGCACCTCGACCCGGCTGCCGAGCACGATCCTGACCGCCGCCAACACAGCGCGGCCCCAATGCCGGATCACCCGCTGCATGGCCGTCTGCGTCGAGAGCTTCGAGAGGACATAGAGCGTGAAGGCGACCCCGAAGCTGTAGCCGAAGAAGAACAGGTTGAAGACGAGAACACGGACGGCCGTCATAAGGGGATCTCCGCCGCGGCGAGGGCCGCCCGGGCAGCCTCGCTGTCGCGGTCCATTTGCACAATCAGCGCCTCCACGCTGTCGAAACGCTCTTCCGGGCGCAGGAAAGCGACGAGTGCCGCGGTGATCTCGGCGCCGTAGAGATCGCCCGAGAAGTCGAACAGATGCACCTCGAAATTCGGCGCGTTGACGCCGAAGGTCGGGCGCTCACCGATGCTGGCGACGCCGTCATGGGTGCCCGCATGGGGGCCGTCATGCACTGTGACCCGCGCCGCATAGACGCCGAAGCGCGGCACGATCTGGTCTCCGAAGCTGAGATTGGCGGTGGGATAGCCGAGATCGCGCCCCCGCTGGTCTCCCTTCGAGACCTGCCCCGACACCCCGTGCCAACGGCCAAGGGCGGCCGCCGCAGCCGCGCAGTCCCCATCGGCGATTGCCGCACGGACGCGGGTGGAGGACCAGGCGCCCTCCCCCAACATGGGCACGACGGTCACGCCAAAGCCGTGCTCGGCGCCCCAGGTCGCCAGAAGCTCCGGCGTGCCCGCACGTCCCTTGCCAAAGCGGAAATCGGCCCCGACCACCACATGGGCGAGACCGAGGCCGCCGGCCAGCACTTCGGCTGCGAAGGCCTCTGCCGCCATCCCAGCCAGCGCCGCATCGAAGCCTATCTCATAGAGCCGGGTAACGCCGAGGCCCGCCAGCACTCGCGCGCGCTCTGACCCCGACATCAGCCGGAAAGACGCAGTTTCTGGCCGGAAGAATGCGCGCGGATGCGGCTCGAAGGTGATCACCCCGAGCGGCGCATCGGGCACTGCCTCCGCCGCGCGCGCGATCAGCGCCTGGTGGCCGCGATGCACCCCGTCGAAATTGCCAAGGGCCGCGCTCGCCCCGCGGGCCACCGGATCGAGCCCGGTCCAGCTCCGGTAGATCTCCATTCCCGCCCCTGTGCCTGCGCCCTTCTAGAGGCGCGGGACACATGGGTCCCGATCTGCCTCGGCTCAGTCCAACGCCCGCGACGGCGCCAGCACCACGGCCTGCCCTCGGAGCACCGCCTTTTCGCCCACGGTCGCGACGCAATCAAGAGTGACGCGCCGATGGCGGTGGTCGATCTCCATCACAGTCACCGTCGCCGTGACGGTGTCGCCCGGACGCACGGGGCGCACGAACTTGAGCGTCTGCTCGAGATAGATCGAGCCATGGCCGGGCAGTTGCTCGCCGATCACCGCCGAGAACAACGCCGCCGTGAGCATCCCGTGCGCGACACGGCCCTTGAAGAGCGTCTCGCCCGCATACTCGTCGCAGAAGTGCACGGGGTTGCGGTCGGTGGATACCGCGCCAAACAGCTCAATGTCCTTGTCCGAGACGGTCTTCTGAAGCGAGCGGGCAAGGCCGACCTCCAGATCCTCGATCGGGACGGTGCCCCGCTGCATGACATCCAACATGGCGCTGTTCCTTCTATGCGCTGAGTCGAGGCCTTGTAACGCGCGCAAGATTAATGCGCAATTATGTTGCGCAATATAATTTCAGAAATCTCGGTCATCCAGTTATTTGTTGCCATGGTGCAACGCAGCAACGGTCACGCAACACCGACGGTGCAGGCCCGCGCGCGCGAAACGGCGCAGCCTCTCACCGGCCGACGCGCGGCCCGGTCAAACTCCTGCCGCTCTCGGTCTATTGCAGATGCGGGATCGCATACCGGGGCGCTTGGCCCTCAGCCTCGAGAAACGCCGCCAGCCGTGCGGGATCGGGCCGCGAGGGTGCATCCCCGACCGTGTCCCAGGCGATGCCGCCCGTCACGAACACCGCGTCGATCCCGGCCCGCGCACCGCCGGCCACATCGGTTTGAATGCCATCTCCGATCGCAAGCACCCGCTCCTTCGGCACCGGCGCGCCCGCCAAGCCTTCCAGGATCTCATGACACCCCGCGTAGACCGCCGCATGGGGCTTGCCATAGTAGTGCACCACCCCGCCGATCTGGCTATAGGCCCGCGCGAGGGCGCCGGCACACCAGAGCCGCGTCTCCCCCCGATCCACCACGATGTCCGGATTCGCGCAGATCAGCGGCAGCCCCCGCGCCTGCCAGTCCGCCATCTCCTCCGCATAATCCTCGGGCACCTCGGTATTGTCGTCGCGCAGCCCAGTGCACAGGATCGCCTCTGCGCTGTCGAGCGGCGCCGCCTCGACCGCTCCCGCCTCGAGCATCGCGAGGTCCCGGTCCGGCCCGAGATAAAAGATCCGTCTGCCATGGGTGCCCGCGGCCAGCGCCCGAGCACAAATCTCGCCCGAAGACAGCACCGCATCATGGGTGTCCGCAGGCGCGCCGATCTTGTCGAGAAACCGCTGCACACCGGGAATGGGCCGCGGTGCGTTGGTCAGCAGGATCACCCGCCCGCCGCTGGCCCGAAACGCCCTGAGCGCCGCCACCGCCGCAGGGAACGGCTCGATCCCGTTGTGGTAGCAGCCCCAGAGATCACAGAGCAGGGCATCGTAACCCCCAGAGATCTCTTCGAAACGCGCGATCAGTCTCGCCATGGGACCCCTCCTCCACCGGCGCCTCCGCATAGCGTGCGGGCCGGTCCGGGTCCACCCCGCTCAGAGCATCAGCACCAGAAAGGTCACAATCCCCCAAAGCGTGGCCACCAAATGGGTCATCTGCGAGCCCTCATGCCCGCACCAATAATGGAACCACTGCCCCCCCACCAGGAAACCGCCCCAAATCGCGGCAAAGCCGAGGGCGCCGAGGGCTGCCAGGATGCGCGCGGTCTCCCCCAGTACCACCCCGAAGAGCGCCAGGGTCAGAGCCCCCGCCCCCACGAGCAGCAGGAGCGCCACCGCCGTCTCGACGATGACGATGAACCAGAAAGCGAGCTTGTGTGCCCAGGCCGCCTCCACCCGGTTGCCGCCAAAGATCTCGAAGAACTCAGGGTAGGTCTCGCGCATCCGCCCCATGCACATGACGTCTGCAACCAGGCCCCCATTGGCCGCGGGATGGCGGATGTTCTCGAGCGCGCCGAGCGCAAGCCAGAGCGCGATCAGCCAAGTCAGCACACATTGTCCGAGCAGCAAAACGATGTCCAAGGCAGGCTCCAGCACGACCGTTCCGGAATGGGTGGCTGTGAGAATAGACCAACCGACCGCGTTGGGCATCCCCAACCGAGCGGTATAGCACCTGGGGTCGCTCTTCGGTCCCCAGAGGCGCAACGATTGCAGCGCCGCGCGCGCGGGCCGTTGCCAGAGGCGAGCGGGTGACCCGCGGCCTGTGCCCCGACGGCCTAGGTCCCGTCGGCGATCCCAAGCGGCGCCTCGGGTCGCGCGATCCGGTAGCGTGTCACCCAGATGAGCCGCTCCTGCGCCCGGGTGATCGCCACATAAGCCAGCCGTTGCCAGAGCATCAGCCCGGCCTCCCGCGCGCCGGACCGCGCCGCCGCATAGAGATCGGGCGCAAAAACCTGCACCTCCGGCCACTGCGAGCCTTGCGCCTTGTGGATTGTACAAGCCGCCCCATGCACGAACAGCGCCCCCATGCGCGCAGCCGACAGGAGCCGTGGCTCCTCCTCGTCGGGGCTTTCGAGCTGGATGATCGCGGCGACCGAGATCCCGGGCTCCTCGGTCCCCAGCACATCCACGCGGGCAAAGCCGGGCTTCGAGCCCGGTCCCTGGAACCGCGCCTGCGCGCCCTTGATCAGCCCGCGGGTCTCCAGCTCCACCCGGCGCTTGCGCTGCTTCAGCGGCAACTCCAGCCCGTCGCAGATCAGCGGCTCCCCGGGCACCAGCCGCTCGGCGGGGCACTGATGCGCCGCCCGGAACGCCGCGATCAGCCGTTTGCGCGTCGCGTTGCGCCAGACCAGCATCGGGCTTGCCGCCATCAGATCCGCGTCTGCTCTGGGCGCGACCACGACCCGTTCGTCCTTGGCCGCCGCCGCCTCCACCGCCCGCTCAAAGCGCTCGAAGTCGATCCCGTCCTCGCCCAGCAGATGTGCGAGATCCAGGATCGGGTTGTCCCCCGCTTGCCGGTGGATGCGGCTGAGCGCCAGACGCCGCGCCTCGGGCAACGTCTCGAACACCATGCCTTCCTCGGCGCGCCCAGACTTCACCGGCGGCAGCTGCGCCGGGTCACCGAAGAGCACGACGAGGCCGAAGATCTCCTGGAGGTCACCCAACTGGCGCGCCTCCAGCATCGAGGCCTCGTCCACCAGCGCAATATCCAGCGGGTCCTGCCGGCGCGTCCAGCCGGTGATGAAATCCGCCCCCCGCAGCCCGGCCGTCGCCAGCGCGCCGGGCACCGATCCGTGCTCGTCAAAGGCCGCGCGCGCCCGGTCGAGCGCCTCTGCCCCCAGCGTCTCGCCTTCCGGGCGGGGCCGCTTGGGGTCCTCAAGCCACTCGGCGATCTTCTCGAACTCGGGATCGTAGACCGGCGTATAAAGGATCCGATGCAGCGTGGTCGCCGGCACCCCCTTGGCCCGCAGCACGGACGCGGCCTTGTTGGTCGGCGCAAGAACGGCAAAGGAGCGTTTCTTGCGGTACTTCGTGCTCTCCCAATCGGGGGTGACAGGCACGAGCCCCGCCGCCTCGATGGCGGTCGCAAGCCGCGCCAGCAGCACCGTCTTGCCGGAACCCGCCTTGCCCGTGACTGCCAGCACCTCCGAGCCGCCATCCCCCTCAGCGGGGGGCGTCGCTGAGCCCGCCTCGAGGTCTATCCCGTGGGCCGCCAACCGCCCGGATACCGCCGCCCAGGCAGCTGCCTGATCGGGTGCAAGGGCCACAGCCGCCTCGGCCTGCCGCGCGAGACCGCGGTCGGCGAGATCCGTCCCAAATCCCCCAAGATCCGTCATGGCGGCACCCTGCCATGGGTGACCGCCTGCGGCCAGCCCTCGCGCCACGCCCTTGACCGTCACCGCCGCCGCCACGTCGACAGGCCGCGCGGGCGCGACGGCGACGCATGCGACCGGGGGACGCGCGGCCCCTTCCTCTTGCCTAGGCGCCGGAGGCCTTCGCCGCCTCAACCTGCTCTCTCAGCGCCCGGAACTTGAAGATCGCCTCGCGCTGCGCATCCGTCAGCTCGGGCTTCAGCTCACCGTCCGGGCCCTCGCAGGTCGCTGCAATGACCGCATCCAGCGCATCGGAGAGCTGCCCGATCTGCCGGCCATAGCTGCCCGCCTCGTCCAGGATCTTACGCTCGAGCGCATGGTCGCCCGCATTGCCGAGATCAATGTTCACCAACCCGATCTGGCCCACATTGGCCACCCAATCGCGCCAGAAATCGAACATTTGGACGACCGGACCACTGAGGGGCGCAAATCCACCCCCGACCCAAGGCCCGAAGGGCGCCGCCGTCATCGGTCCCCCGCCCTGCCCGTTTGTCATCTCCGCCTCCTCAGCCATCACAGCCCACCACGGGCCACGACGGGCCACCACGGGCCACCACGGGCCACCACGGGCCACCACGGGCCACCACGTCCGTATCATGACGCGCCATGCTGCACTGCACCAGCACAGAATGTCCTGTGTGGGTAGCCCGCGCTTTGCAAGGTGAATTTGTTGTTGGCATCGGCCGTTCAGAGCAGTCGTGTTTTCGGCCTGTTTGCGCAGCGGACTGTCCTGCTGCTGGCCTTGGTGGGGTTTACAGATCAGGCCCTGACCGGGTTTGCGCACTCTCGGTCGGCTTGCGCCGCATGTCGGCTCAGTCGTGCCTCTCAGAGGCTGTCCGAGCAGGTTCGGAGCGAGGTTGCATGGCTGCCGCCTGCCCGATGCACAGCTGTTCCTGGCGAGATGCGACGGAAAATCGGACGGCTTGAACGCCTTGGACAGCTCGCTCGGCGCCCATCTGGAAGGACGATGCGCGCCCTCGCGGCGCCTGTGCAAGCGACGTGACGGACCACGATTGGGCGCTGATTGCGCCGCCCTTGCCCGCTCCGAGACCGGGCGCGCGGCTGGGCGCGCGGCCGGAGCACGGTCCAAGGCGCTATCGGGCCTTGGTGTGACGATGGCCCAGATGTCCGCAACGAGGTCGGCTGAAAGGCGTCCGGCCGAGCCGGTCGACGACCGCAGGGCCGTCACCGGTCCGAACCCCTGGATCGCCCCCTGGGATCCACTTTGGCCGCCCGGCGCATGCATGCGGCTGTTGGCGAAGGCGGGCGTTTGCGCAGGATGAGTGCCGCCGAGAGGCGCCTTCGCGCAGCGCAACGCCGTCTTACGCCCCTTCGGAAACACAGGACCGACCGCGTGCAGCAGACCCGCAGCAATCAAGCAGCAGGCCGCGGATCAAGTCGATCCCCTCTGTGCGCTGGCGCGCCACCAGATCGCGGGTTCGGTGCAGCCCGAGGATCGCCGGTTGCGCGCGCCTTGATGGCGACGATGCGCGGTCCGCGCTCTCGACCGATGCACCGGACCGTGCAATCCGCTGGCGTGGACCTGCCTGAACGCGGCCGCGCAACCGCGCCGCCAAGGGACAGGGCCTTGGCCAAAAGACAAATGCCTCAGCCCCATGACACCCACCAACACCCCAGGCGCGCGCGCCAACCGTAACGCCGCGTCAGCGGGCCTCGCGCGCGTCCTCGACGGTGCGCAAACCGGTCACCGGCGCCGAGACAAGCACCGACATGTTCCCCGGCTTGTGCTCGTTGCGCAGCATCTTCATGTGCGCCTCGGGCAGATCCGCCCAGGTGAAGACCTCCGACATACACGGATCCAGCCGGCGCTCCAGCATCAGCTGGTTGGCCGCACTCGCCTGCTTAAGATGCGCGAAATGGCTCCCCTGCAGACGCTTCTGGTGCATCCACATATAGCGGACATCGAAGGTGCAGTTGAACCCGGTGGTGCCGGCGCAGATCACCACCATGCCGCCCTTCTTCACCACGAAGGTGGAGACCGGGAAGGTCGCCTCGCCCGGGTGCTCGAACACCATGTCGACGTTCACGCCCTTGCCGGTGATCTCCCAGATCGCCTTGCCGAACTTGCGCGCCTCGGCGAACCACTCTTTGTATTCGGGCGTGTTCACCGTGGGGAGCTGGCCCCAGCACTTGAAGTCCTTGCGGTTGATCACGCCCTTGGCGCCGAGCCCCATCACGAACTCGCGCTTGTCCTCGTCCGAGATCACACCGATCGCGTTGGCGCCCGCGGTGTTGATCAGCTGGATCGCATAGGAGCCGAGCCCGCCCGAAGCACCCCAGACCAGCACGTTCTGGCCGGGCTTCAGGTCGTGCGGCTCGTGGCCGAACAGCATCCGGTAGGCGGTGGCGAGCGTCAGCGTGTAGCAGGCCGCCTCCTCCCAAGTGAGGTGCTTCGGCCGGTGCATCAGCTGCTGCGCCTGCACATTGGTGAACTGCGCGAACGAGCCGTCCGGCGTCTCATAGCCCCAGATCCGCTGGCTCGGGCTGTACATCGGGTCGCCGCCGTTGCAGTGCTCGTCGTCGCCATCGTCCTGGTTGCAGTGGATCACGACCTCGTCGCCGACCTTCCAGCGCGTGACCTTGTCGCCCACCGCCCAAACGATGCCGGAGGCGTCCGACCCCGCGATGTGGTAGGGTTTCTTGTGCACGTCGAACATGCTGATCGGCACGCCGAGCGAGGCCCAGACGCCGTTGTAGTTGACGCCCGCCGCCATCACCAGCACCAGAACCTCGTGGCTGTCGAGCACCGGGGTGTCGACCACCTCGATCTGCATCGCCTTGTTGGGCTCACCCTCGCGCTCCTTGCGGATCGCCCAGGCATACATCTGCTTCGGCACATGGCCGAGCGGCGGGATCTCCCCCACCTCATAGAGGTCCTTGAGCGGGGCGTCAGAGGCTCCGTCCATGCTGGTCTCCCGGTTTCTGCGCCTGTCGCGCAAGATTCGTTCAAAATTGGTGCCGAGAGGTTCCTGACATTTCGCCTTCGCTGACGCAACCCCAATTTTGTGCAGCGCCGCACAAGCGGGCCTTTGGCGTTACCGAACGCGCCCAGACACGGAAACGCCCGCGCGACGATGAAGGCCCGCGCGGGCGCAACGGCGACGCATCTGACCGGTTGACGCGCGGCACTCTTGCGAACCGCGCGCCGGTGCCGTCGGATCAGTGGACGGTGGCGTCCGCGGCCGGAGCGGCGCCGGGCGCATAGTCGCCGAGCACCAGCCCCTCCGGCCCCGCCGTGACGGCGACGGTCTCGCCATCCTTGATCCGCCCGCCGAGCAGCAATTCCGCCAGCGGGTCCTGCAGCGCCTTCTGCACCACGCGCTTCAAGGGCCGCGCGCCATAGGCCGGGTCATAACCCTTGTCCGCCAGCCAGGCGGTCGCACTCTCGTCCAGATCGAGCCGGATCTTGCGCGGCTCGAGCCTGCGCTGCAGCGCCTCGAGCTGGATGCCCACGATCGCGCCCATCTGCGCCCGCGTCAGCCGCTCGAACAGGATGATCTCGTCGAGCCGGTTCAGAAACTCGGGCCGGAAGCTTGCGCGCACCACCTCCAACACCTGCGGCTCGGCGGCCTGGGCCCGTGCCCCGTCCGGCAGCGCGCTCAGGAACTCCGCGCCGAGGTTCGAGGTCAGGATGATCAGCGTGTTGCGGAAATCGACCGTGCGGCCCTGGCCATCGGTCAGCCGCCCCTCGTCGAGCACCTGCAGCAGCACGTTGAAGACGTCGCCGTGCGCCTTCTCGATCTCGTCGAACAGAACCACCTGATAGGGCCGCCGCCTGACCGCTTCGGTCAGCTTGCCGCCCTCCTCATAGCCGACATAGCCCGGAGGCGCGCCGATCAGCCGGGCGACCGAGTGCTTCTCCATGAACTCGCTCATGTCGATCCGCACCATCGCCTGGTCGTCGTCGAACAGGAACTCCGCGAGCGCTTTGGTCAGCTCGGTCTTGCCCACACCCGTCGGCCCGAGGAACAGGAAGGACCCCATCGGCCGCGCCGGGTCCGACAGACCCGCGCGCGCCCGCCGCACAGCGTTCGAGACCGCCCGCACCGCCGCCTCCTGACCGATCACACGCCCGCCGATCACCTCCTCCATGCGGAGCAGCTTCTCGCGCTCGCCCTCCAGCATCTTGTCGACCGGAACGCCCGTCCAGCGGCTGACGACACCGGCCACATGCTCGGGCGTCACGGCCTCCTCGACCATCACATCCGTCGCCTCGGCCTGCTCGGCTTCCGTCAGGCGCCGCTCGAGATCCGGGATCACGCCGTAGGACAGCTCCCCTGCCCGGCCGAGATCCCCCTGGCGTTTCGCGATCTCGAGCGCGCCGCGGGCCTCGTCGAGCTGCTCCTTCAGCACCCGCGCCTCGCCGAGCTTGCTGCGCTCGGCCTCCCAGCGGGCCGTCAGCGCCGCCGACTGCTCCTCGAGATCAGCCAGCTCCGCCCGCAGCTTCTCCAGCCGCTCGCGCGAGGCCGCATCGCTCTCCTTCTCGAGCGCCATCCCCTCGATCTGCTTCTGCAGGATGTCACGGTCCAGCGCGTCCAGCTCCTCGGGTTTGCTGTCGACCTCCATGCGCAGGCGCGAGGCGGCTTCGTCCATCAGGTCGATCGCCTTGTCCGGCAGGAACCGGTCCGTGATGTAGCGGTTCGACAGCGTCGCCGCCGAGACCAGCGCGCCATCCGTGATCCGCACGCCATGGTGGACCTCGTACTTCTCCTTGATCCCGCGCAGGATCGAAATCGTGTCCTCCACCGTCGGCTCGGTCACCATCACCGGCTGAAACCGCCGGGCCAGCGCCGCGTCCTTCTCCACATGCTTGCGGTACTCATCGAGCGTGGTGGCGCCCACACAGTGCAGCTCGCCCCGCGCCAGCGCCGGCTTCAGCAGGTTGGAGGCATCCATCGCGCCATCGGTCTTGCCGGCACCCACAAGCGTGTGCATCTCGTCGATGAAGAGCACCACGCCGCCCGCAGCCGCCTGCACCTCCGAGAGAACGGCCTTCAACCGCTCCTCGAACTCGCCGCGGTACTTCGCCCCCGCGATCAGCGCGCCCATGTCGAGCGCCAGCAGGCGCTTGTCCCGCAGGCTCTCCGGCACATCGCCGTTGACGATGCGGATCGCGAGCCCCTCGGCGATGGCGGTCTTGCCTACACCTGGCTCACCGATCAGGACCGGGTTGTTCTTGGTGCGCCTACTCAGCACCTGCACCGTGCGCCGGATCTCCTCATCGCGCCCGATCACCGGGTCGATCTTGCCCTCCCGCGCGCGCTCGGTCAGGTCGTCCGCATAGCGTTTCAGCGCGTCATAGCCGTCCTCGGCCGAGGCCGTGTCCGCCGTGCGGCCCTTGCGAAGCTCGGCAACCGCCTGCTCCAATGGCTGCGGTTTGGCGCCGGCGCTCTCCAGCACCTTCGCCGCCTCGGTGCCGCGATCCTGCGCCAATGCGAGCAGCAGCCGTTCCGCGCTCACAAAGCTGTCGCCCGCCTTGGTGGCCAGCGCCTCTGCCTCGGCGAGCAGCCGCCCGAGCGCCTGGTCCATGTAGACCTGCCCGTCGCCGCCCGAGACCTTCGGCTGCCGGGCCAGTGCCGCCTCGACCCCCGCCAGCGCCTGGCGCGCATCGCCGCCGGCCGCCCCGATCAGGTTCGCCGCCAGCCCCTGGTCGTCTTCGAGCAATGCCTTCAGGAGATGCAGCGCGCTGAGCCGCTGTTGCTGCTCGCGCATCGCGATGGTCTGGGCGGCCTGCAAAAAGCCGCGGGCGCGGTCGGTGAAACGGTCCAAATTCATCGGGTGCCTCCTCAATGAGCGCAGGCGCCACCCGCCCAAGGATCGGCACGGAGCGGCGCTCGGTGACTGGCGTGCCCGGTGCGGCCAACGCCACCGGCTCATGTGGGATTTCGGCAACGGAGCTGCAACCCTTTTGCGCGAGCGTCGGTGCGGCAATTCCGTCTGAGGAGATCCCTGTGCCCCGCGTTCTTTCCCTATTGCTTGCGTGCCTGCTTCCGCTGACCGCGGCTGCGTCGGAGGCGATCCCGCCCGCTTGCCGGATCGAGCGGCTGGAGGCGGCCCGCGCGGCCTGCCTCGAGCTCTCAGCGGACCGGATCGAACTGGGTACCCAGCATCGCCTCCACCTGCTCGGCGCGCGCGCTCAGGCGGCGACGGCAGCGGAGATCGCGGACTACGAGCGGGGTCTGCGTCTGCAATATCGCAGATATCGCAGCGATATCGCATCGGAATGTCGCACCGAATATCGCATTGAGGCGGCCCTCTGCCGGCTCGCGGCGGCACGCGACAGGGCGCTCGCGGCGGAGGAGCAGATCCGCTCCGCCGAGGCCGCTCTCGGGCTCTCGGATCCGGCCGGCCCGGTGCCGCGGCTCGAGATCCGGCCCCTTCCGGGGGGACGGTTCGAGGTGGATGTGCTGATCGACGGCATCCTCCCCTACTGAGCGGTTGCGCAGCCGGCGGCCGCGTGGCAGACCGCAGCCATGACCACTCCTGATCCGCGCCTGATTGTTGCCCTCGACGTGCCCGATGCCGCGTCGGCGGAGCGTTTGGTGGCCGAGATCGGACCCGCCGTGGGGTTCTACAAGATCGGCCTCGGGATGCTGGCGACCGGTGGGCTGGACCTTGCGAAAGCACTGAAATCTCAAGGGCTTCAGGTCTTTCTCGATCTCAAGCTGTTCGACATAAGCGCAACGGTCGAGGCGGCGGTGGCCCGGATTTCGGCGCTGGGTGTCGACTTTCTCACCGTGCATGGCGACCCGCCCGTTGTGGAGGCCGCCGTCCGTGGCCGCGGAGACGCCCCGACCCGGATCCTGGCGGTGACGGTGCTGACCTCGCTCGATCGCGCAGATCTTGATGATATGCTGCTAAGCCCAGGCCCTGTCGAGGAAATCGTGCTTGAACGCACCCGCCGCGCCTTCGCCGCCGGGGCCGACGGGGTGATCGCCTCCGCCCGCGAGGCCGCCGCCATTCGGGCCCTGCCCGAGGCCGCAAGCAAGCTCATCGTCACCCCCGGCATCCGTCCGGCAGGCGCGGCCACGAACGACCAAAAGCGCGTCGTTACTCCAGCCGATGCCCTCTCCGCCGGGGCGGACCACATCGTCGTCGGCCGCCCGGTCTGGGCCGCACCCGACCCCGCCGCTGCGGCAGCAGAGATCCTCGCCTCCCTGCCCCGCTGAGGGTGCATCGGCGGCGCCCGCGCGTTAGACTGCCGCGATGCCAAGCCTCTGCCGCGATTGCCTGCTGTGGGACGACACCGAGCTGCCGGGCCGCTGCCCCGCCTGCGCCAGCGCGCGCGTGCTCACACACCCGGAGCTCGACCGGCTCGGCATTGCCCATATCGACTGCGACGCCTTCTATGCATCCGTAGAAAAGCGTGACCGCCCAGAGCTTTCGGACCGTCCGCTCATCGTCGGCGGTGGCCGGCGCGGGGTCGTGACCACCTGCTGCTACATCGCGCGGATCGCCGGTGTGCGCTCGGCCATGCCGATGTTCAAGGCGCTGAAGCTCTGCCCCGACGCGGAGGTGGTGAAGCCCCGCATGGAGGCCTATGTGGCCGTCAGCCGGGAGATCCGGGCGGCCTTCGACGCGCTCACGCCGCTGGTGGAGCCGCTCTCGCTTGACGAGGCCTTCCTAGACCTGACCGGGACCGAGCGGCTGACTGGCGCCCCTCCGGCCCTGTCGCTCGCCCGCCTGGCGGCAAAAATCGAGACGGAACAGCGGATTACCGTCTCCGTTGGGCTCAGCCACAACAAGTTCCTGGCAAAGACCGCCTCCGATCTCGACAAACCCCGCGGCTTCTCGGTGATCGGACGGGCCGAGACGCTGGAGTTCCTCTCTCCCCGCCCCGTGCGCAGCCTCTGGGGTGTGGGTGCGGCACTGGCGGAGAAGCTGGAGCGCGACGGGCTGAAGCGCATCGCCGACCTGCGCGCTGCGGAGCCCGCCCGGTTGGTGGCCCGGTATGGCGCGATGGGAGAGCGCCTGGCGCAACTGTCGCGCGGGGAAGATACCCGCCGCGTGAGCCCCGACCGCGCGATGAAATCCGTCTCCGCCGAGACCACCTTCGAGACCGACATCTCGGCGCTCGAGCCTTTGGAGGGGCATCTCTGGCGTCTCGCCGTCCGGGTTGCCGACCGGGCCAAGGCCAAGGAAATCGCGGGCGGCACGGTCACTCTGAAACTGAAACGTGCCGATTTCCGGAGCATGACGCGCCAAGCGACCCTCTCGGAGCCAAGCAATCTGGCAGAACACTTCTACCCCGTCGGCGCGCGGCTGTTGCGGGAGGCACTGGCCGAAGGGCCGTTCCGCCTCATCGGCATCGGCCTCTCCCATCTGGAACCTGAAGCAGCGCAGACCGCAGGCTCCGGGCAGCTCTTTGATGACGGTGCAGCCGCGCGCGTCCGCGCCGAGAAAGTCACCGATGATCTGCGCCGACGCTTTGGATCCGACACAATCTTCCGCGGACGTGCCCTCAAGTAGCATTTTTGTGCTCAATTTTTGAGCGCCAGCCATGCAGCCGTTGCATATCCGCAATGAGAACCCCGGGAATGCGTAAGTTTTTGGCGTAGACCGAAGGTTTTTAGCGTTTGCACGCTTGCCTTTGCTGCGCTGCACACATACCTTCTTAAGCACAGCACTTGTGCTGTAGCCCTTCCTGGGCGTTTCCTCCCTTAGACTAGGCCGGGGCAACCCGGCCTCTTTTTTTTTGGTGATTTGGCTGAAACGGCTACTCTGCGGCGACGCTGTCTAGGCGAAAGCCAATCTGAACGAGATCCGGGATAACGGTTGCGATCAACCCGGCAATCTCAGCGAACCGAGGACCCGGTTCGACCCTGCGCTGGTCGAGATAGAGCCCCCGGTCGATCTCGATCTGGACTGCGTGGATCCCGCGCGCCGGTTGTCCGTAGCGCTGGGTGATATAGCCACCGGCGAAGGGCGCATTGCGCGCCACCCGGAAGCCGACCCGTTCGAACGCCTCCTGGGTCCGGGCAACGATCCCCCGCCCGGCCGACGCTCCGAACCGGTCGCCCAGCACAATATCCGGTGCCCGCCCACGAACCCGAGGTGCCGCCCGCAGAGCCTCCGACGGCATGGAGTGGCAGTCGAACAACACCGCGAGCCCGAAGGCGCCGTGTGCTTGCTCCAAAAGATGCGAGAGCTTCGCGTGATAGGGTTCGTGGATGGCCTTTATGCGCGCTTCGGCCTCACCCCGTGCAATCTTGCCGCGGTAGATTTCCTGGCCCTCCGAGACCACACGCGGAACAACGCCGAGACCGGCTGCGACCCTCTGGTTCGGGCCGGCCGCCTGCACCCCCTCGATCAGCTCCGGATCCAGATCGGTGACCGCCCGATTGAGATCGAGCCAGGCGCGCGGTGCCAACGCGTGGAGAATTGGCGCCCCGGCCTCAGGGGCCGCCGCAAACAATTGCTCGACATAGGCATCTTCGGACGCTCTGAGCGCCTTCAGATCGAGATGCGACCGCTCCAGCATCTCTGGCGGATAGACGCGCCCGCTGTGGGGTGAGCTGAACACCGCGCCGCCTGCCAGCGTCTGCGGTTCCTGGATCCGGAATGGGAGTGCCTCTCTCATGGCCCCACTCTAGAGTGCCGAAGCCCCCGCGACACCCCCTTTTTCGACCGCCTTCGCCTTGGCGTGATATCACCCTTGCGTCGCACCGACCAACGCCGTATAGCCGGGCGACCGGTTCGGCAGGGCGCGTAGCTCAGCGGGAGAGCACTACGTTGACATCGTAGGGGTCGCTGGTTCAATCCCAGCCGCGCCCACCACCGAACCAGTTGGTTTCACTAGGATTTCCGTATCTCCACCTCTTCAGGATTTGGGCCCACTTGGTTCATTTGAGCCTCCGAGCCCCATCCAGACTGAGAACATCCGCCGCGCCGCACAGATGCGTCGGGCTTTAACGGTCGTAAATCCGCTCAGTTGTCTTGGTGTCGCCATATCCTAGAAACCGCGCGCCCTCTTGAGACGTCGATCCGTTTGGCCGTCGTCCACGACCCGCATGTCCCTGGCCGCAAGTTCCAGCCGGGTGGACCAACATCCGCCAGCATGTCACAGGCGTGCGGATGTGATGGATTGTCACCAGCCAGTTCGGTCTCTACGGGCCCGATCAGCAGGCCTGTGATCAGATCTCGTCTATCGCCTCCAACGACTCGGGAAGGATCTGGCCGCCATCGACCACGATCTGTTGGCCGGTGATGTAGCCGGCTTCTTCTGTGGCGAAAAACAGAGCGGCATTGCCGATATCTGCCACATCGCCAAGGCGCTTCAGGGGGATCGAGGCGGCCATGGTCTTGAGGTAGTCCTCGCCGAGGCCTTGCAGTCCCTCGGTATAGATGTTGCCCGGCATCACTGCGTTGATTGTGGTGTTGTAGCGCGAGAGTTCCATCGCCGCGGTCTTCAGAAAGCCCAGCTGGCCCGACTTGGAGGCACCGTAATGTGACCAGCCCGGAAAGCCTGTGACTGGCCCCGTGATGGAGGAGGTCAGGACAACACGGCCCTTGCCTTTCTTCTCGAACTCCGGGATCGCCGCTTTGACGCATAGGAAGGACGATTTGAGGTTCGTGCGCATAACGTCGTCCCACTCGTCGGGGTCCATATCGACCACTTTGGTCTGTGGGAAAGCGCCGGCATTGGCGCACAGGATATCCAGTCCGCCATGCGCATCCGCTGCGGCCTTTACCATGGACTGGACGTCGCCCCAGTCGCCCACATCCCCGAGGGTGTAGGCCACAGCATGACCCGCCCCGGTCATCTCATCGACCGTTGCCTTCGCCGCCGCTTCGCCCCGCGCGGCAATCATGACCTTTGCGCCAGCTTTGGCGAACACCGCGGCGATGCCCTTGCCGATGCCCTTCGAGCCTCCCGTAACCAGAACACTTTTTCCCGCGATCGAGGTGAACATGACCGTCTCCCTTTCTTCTTCTGTCTTGGCTTCTTACTCAGCCGGTGCCGGTGTCGCCGCACCTGAGGCTGGCGTTGTCGTCTTGAGCGCGCGCGCGCGCCGCAGTCGGCCGATCAGCCAGGGCACGGCGAGACCCAGCATGAGCAGGCTAAACGAGGCTGCCACCGAGAGCATCCCGACAGTGGGCACGAGGGGCGAATAGCCCGAGACCATCTTCGCATAGAGCCATTCGGGCAGCGTCGAGTCCGCGCCTGTCGTAAAGAGCGAGAGCGGGAAGTTGCCCCAACTCAGCAAGAACGCGAAGAGCCCGGCCGATATCACGCCCGGCAGCAAGAGCGGGATCGTCACCTCCCGCATCACCTGCAATGTCGAGCAGCCCATGTCGCGCGCTGCTTCTTCAAGCGCAGGATCGAAACTGTAGGCGCGGATGGCGATGATCAGCGTCGCGATGGGAGCGATCCAGACGAGATGCGCGACCACGGCAGTATGCCAGGATGGAATGACGCCAATCGCGTTGAACCACATCAGCAGTGCAAGTCCGAGAACCGTCTGGGGAAAGAAGATCGGGAGTAGGATGACCTTCTGGAACGTCTTGCGATAGCGCCATGAATAGCGCGCAAACGCCAGGGCGCCGAAGAACCCCAAAACCATCGAGACGACTGTCACGATCCCTGCAATCTTCAGCGAAGTAACCAGCAGATCGCCTACCGTCGGGCTGGTCAGTGCATCACTGTACCAACCGGTTGCATACCGCCTGATCGGGAACGTGAGGTAGCGCGCTTTCGAAACACTCGCGAACCCGACCGAGACGAGCGGCAGGTAGAGAAACACGATCATTGCCACGCCATAGGCGTAGAGCAGCAGGCGGGTGGACCGGTCCGGACCCATCAGCGCGCGCGCCCCATGATGCGGTCGAGATCGACGCGGCTGACGCCGAAGATCGCCAGCACTCCGATGATGAGGATCAGGATCATCGAGAGGGCCGAGCCGAGCGGCCAGTTCTGGCCGTAGGTGAAGGCGGTCTCCACGTCGTCGCCGATCACGATCACCGCTTGACCGCCGAGGAGCTTGCTTTCCGCAATCGCACCTGCCGACAGGACAAAGCACAAAAGGCACCCAACGACGATGCCTGGGGCGGCGAGCGGCAGATCGATCTCGCGAAGCACTTGCCAACGGCTCGCACCAAGGTCAGCCGCGGCTTGGCGGGCATCATCTGGGACCATGGCAATCCCTTGGGCCAGCGGAAACAGCATGAACGGCAAGTAGACATAGACCAGACCGAAGACGATGACGGGTACGTTGTAGAGGAGCCCGTCAAAGCCCTCGCCTGTCCAGTGGCGCACATGCCCCTCGATCAGCCCCCCTTTCATCAATGTCAGCACCCAGCCGAAGAGGCGGATGTTCTCGGACACAAAAAGCGTCATGACGACCGCGATGGTGATCACGAGGGTAAAGCGCTTAAAGACCTTGGCCATGCCATAGGCGAGCGGCCAGCACAGAACGAAGAGGATCGCAGTGGCCGCGAAAGCCATGCCTAGCGACCAGGCGAGGGACTTCCAGTATCCCTGGCGGAAGAACTCTGCATAGGCGGAGAAGTCGGGCACATGGCCGAGGTCGAACACCTTTTGCGGCATGATCGAGAATGCCGCCACCACCAGCAGGGGTGCCACAAAACTCAGCGCCAGAAGCGCGCCGATCGGCAGTGCGCTCAGGAGCCCAAGACGGCGGTCCGCGCGCTCCACCTCAGCGGTCCTCGATCAGGTGGCAGCGATCGAGATCCCAGCCGAGCCGCACTGCGCTGCCGAGGCCCGCCTCAATCCGATCCTCACGCAGCACCTCCGCGACGATGCGCGCGCCGTCGTCCAGGTCTATCTCGTATTGGTGGCGCGAGCCGAGCACGTATTCAGCATGGAGCCGGCCATCGATCATGGCGTCGGCCTGATCGTCCTCGGCCAGGAACCGGAGCGTCTCGGGCCGCACCACCATGGTGCCGCCGTGCCCGTTGCTGAGGCCAAGCCGAGCGCCCGCATCCGCCGCCAGACGCACACCACTGGCAACGAGGCCGCCCGGACCCGGAACCACCTCGATCAGGTTCACCTCACCCATAAACTCCGCGACAAAGCGGCTCTTGGGGCGGGCATAGATCTCATCGGGGCTGGCAATCTGTTCGAAACGGCCCGCGCGCATGATCGCAATGCGGTCCGACATCACCATCGCCTCCTCGAGACTGTGGGTGATGTAGATGAAGGTCTTGCCCGTGCGCTCGTGCAGATCCTTCAGCTCCTTCTCCAGCGTCTTGCGCAAGCGGTAGTCGAGCGCCGACAGCGGCTCGTCGAAGAACAGGATCTCGGGGTCAAAGGCGAGCGCCCGGGCCAGGGCCACCCGCTGACGCTCGCCGCCGGAGCACGCCTGGATGCGCTTGCCGTAGTAGTCGGGCGGCAGGCGCAGAAGATCCAGCAGCTCCAGTGCCCGTGTCTTGCGGGCCGCCGGATCAACCCCCCGGATCTTTAGCGGGAACTCGATGTTCTGCCCGACCGTACGGTGTGGGAAGAGCGCGAGGGATTGGAACACCATGCAGGTGGGCCGCTTGTTGGCCGGGACCTGGTCGATCCGCTTCTCACGCAGCCAGATCGTGCCGTCGCTCGGCTCGTCCATGCCCACCAACAACCGGATCAGCGTGGTCTTTCCGCTGCCCGAAGGCCCGACAATGGTCAGAAACTCTCCTTCCGGCACTGTGAGATCGATGCCGTGGAGCGCCGTGAAGTCTCCGAAGCGTTTCTCGAGACCTGCGATCCGCAAGATCGGCATGTCGGTCATACTGCCTCCCGGTAAGGAGCATCGGCGATGGAGGCTGGCCCGTACAGCAGTGGGCCAGCCCCCGAGACGATCGGTCAGCCGCGCTTGGCCGCGTTGTAGATCGTAGAGAGTTCGTCGTAGGACGCCACCACCTCGTATTCGACCGAGCGTGCCATCTCCTCCTCGAGGCTGTCCCACTGGATCGCGTCGAGCTCATCGCCGTCCCAAAGCGCGAAGACCGCCGGGTCACCCATCTGGCAGACCGGATTATAGGTGCCCTCGGCAAAGCCCACGGCTTTGGAGATCTCGCCGCCCTGGATAAACTCAAGGAAATCCTCGGCCAGGCTCGACGGATCGGGGTTGTTCACCAGCGAGGTCAACTCGATCCATACGATGCCGCCTTTGCCGCCGATCGGCCCCGACTTGGGTGTGATCCCGCGGATGTTGGTCAGCCCATCCAGCCGCGCAGGCGAGGCGGTGTAGGTGCCGCCTGTGAAGTACGCATCGATCTCGCCGTTGATAAGCGCGGTGTTCATCGCCACCAGATCGTCGGTGAGCAGCTTCGCTCCGCCGAAGATCGCCTCGGCCGTGCTGCGGAAGGTCTCGAGCCCCGCGCCGTCGATCGGCTCGAAGGGGTTCTGATCGCCCGTCAGGCACATGTGCATGACGTTCCAGTTGTCATAGGTCAGCACGCCGTAGCGGTCGGCCATCGCCGGATCGAGGAACAGCTTCCAGCCTTGATCCTCGGCCATCTCGCGGCTGATCTTGTCGGTGTTCACGACAAAGCTGAAAGGGCCGTAGCGCTGCGGCATCCCGATCAACTCGCCATCTCCGGCAAAGGCCAGCGGATAAGGCGGGTTTTTGAAGCCGTCCGCGTACGTCTCGAAGAACGGCATGAAGCGCTCTTTGTTGAGCGGTTTGATCAGTCCTTCAGGGTAGAGCTGCGCGCGCGCCCAGGGCTGGTTCACGTTGATCAGGTCCCAGACATTGACCTCGCCCGCGCGGAGTTTGTTGATCATGTCCGGGTCCGAGGTGCCGCTCTCGGCGCGCACGGTGGCGTCGGGGTGCATGGCGCGAAACGGGCTGAGCACATCGTCGGTGTTGTAGCCCTCCCAGCAGAGGATGTTCAGCCGGTCGGCCCGGGCCGCCAGGGCGCGCTGCGCGGGAGAGAGGGCGGCAAGCCCTGCCGTTGCGCCGAGCGCGCGGTTGAAGGATCGACGGGTCAGGGTCATGGCGGGGTGCACTCCTCTGTCGCTCTGGGCCGGCATTTCGGTCCGGATCGGGGACCCCTGCCTGCGGCTCTCTGTGGTACCTCACGATGCTGCGCTGCAGAATCCCAGAGACGCAAGCAAAAAATGTTGTGAGGTACAGATATTCTGCCTAACCTGCCACAAAACGAACGAGGATCGCATGACAGGGCTCTACGACGACGCTTTTGTAGAAGCGCTCCGGCGAGGGGCTGAGAGCTTGGTTGGCATCTGGGGGCTTTCGTCGGAGACCAAGGTTCGTCTCCTGACCGTCTCCGAGAACGCCACCTTTCGCGCCGACGATCCGTCACAACCCAACCCCGTGGTCCTTCGCGTTCATCGCCCGGGCTATCACACGCGGGCGGAGATCGAGTCCGAGCTCGCCTGGATCGAGGCGCTGCGGGCCGAGCGGATCGTCGACATCCCCGAGCCGCTCACCATCCCGCAAGGCGGTCACATCACAGGGTTCGCCGCCGGCGAGGAAGAGCGTGACGTGGTGGCCTTCGCGTTCATGCGCGGTGAAGAGCCCTCGGCCGACGCGGATCTGGTCCCTGGGTTCCGGAAGCTCGGCGCGATCAGTGCGCAGCTTCACCGTCATGCCCGCGGTTGGGCGCGCCCTGCCGGGTTCGTGCGCAAGACCTGGGATTTCGACACCACTGTTGGGCCCGTTCCGCATTGGGGGGATTGGCGTGCTGGGATCGGCCTCACCTCGGATGGTCGAGCGATCCTCGAGCGCACCTGCCTCGAGCTGAAACGCCGGCTCGATGCCTATGGCCAGGCGCCCGAGCGCTTTGGTTTGATCCATGCGGATCTGCGCCTCGCCAACCTGCTGATCGATGAGACCGGCCATATCGGCGTGATCGATTTCGACGACTGTGGGTTCGGCTGGTTCATGTACGATTTTGCCGCCGCAGTCAGTTTTTACGAGCATGAGCCCTTCATCCCCGCCGTCCAAGCTGCGTGGCTGGAGGGCTACCGTGAGGTGGCGGAGTTGCCTGCCGAGGACGCGGCGATGCTCGGCACCTTTGTGATGTTGCGCCGATTGCTGCTGACCGCGTGGCTCGCCAGTCATGCGGAGACACCGACGGCACAAGAACTCGGGAACGGCTACACCGAGGGGACCGTCGCAATTGCGGAGCGGTACCTCTCTGGCGAGATGACGGCGGCCGAGTGATGCCGCCCAAAGCACGCCAGATCCTCGATATGAACGCCTTTGACGCGGCCGCCGACGGCACGCCGACGGATGCCCTGTTGGCGCGCCGACTGTCTAACTTTGGCGCCTCGTCCGTGCTGTTCTACAGCCGACCGATCGAGATGGTGCGGGCGCGTGGCTGCTGGATGGAGGCCGCAGATGGCACGCAGTACCTCGATTTCTACAACAACGTGCCGTCGGTCGGGCATGGCCACCCGCGCGTTGTCGAAGCGATCTGCGCCCAAGTCCGGGCGCTCAACATCAACAGCCGGTATCTTCACCGGACCACCGAGACCTATCTTGAGCGGCTGAAGGCGACGCTGCCCGAGGGGGACTGGAACATCGCTCTTGGGTGCACCGGCAGCGAAGCCAACGATTTGGCCCTGCGCGCCGCGATGCGGTGGACCGGAGGCACTGGGTTTGTGGTGACCGAAACCGCCTACCACGGCAACACGGCAGCGGTGATCGAGGTCTCGCCCGCCTCACTCAAGAGGGGCAAACCGCCCTCCCATGTGCGCACTGTCGCAGCGCCAAGCCGCGCGGCCTATGGGGACGACATAGGCCCAGGCTTCGCTGCCGCGGTAAAGCGTGCCATCACGACCCTGAAGCGTCGCGGCCATGCATTCGCAGGGCTGATCGTTGACAGCATCTTCTCCTCGGATGGCGTATATCCCGACCCGCTTGGGTTCTTGGCCGAGGCCGCCCGCGTCGCAAGGAATGCCGGCGGGTTGCTGATCGCCGACGAGGTACAGCCGGGGTTCGGTCGCACGGGCAGGATGTGGGGGTTTGAGCGGCACGGTCTGCACCCCGATATCGTCACAATGGGCAAGCCCATGGGAAATGGCTATCCGATGTCCGGCATGGCGACGCACCCGGACATCCTCGCGCGCTTCTGCGAAGATGTAGGATACTTCAACACCTTCGGCGGCACCCCCGTCGCCTCGGCAGCGGGGCTCGCGGTCCTCGACGCACTTGAGGACGAACGGCTCATCGAGAACGCAAAAATCACGGGCCATTATTTGCGCAACCGGCTCCAAACGCTCGCGGACATCGAGCCGCGCATCGGCGCTGTGCGCGGCGCCGGCTTGTTCCTCGGCATCGATCTCGTGTCTTGCCAGGACGGCTCACCGGATCCCGCCGCGGCCAAGGCGCTGATCAATGGCCTTCGCGAGCGCCGTGTCTTGATCGGCGCCGCCGGCCGTTTTGGACACACCCTGAAGGTGCGCCCGCCCCTCTGCCTCACCACCACCGAGGCGGATTTCTTCGTCGATGCTATGGCGGAGACGCTGGGCCATGGCGTGGGTACACCGCGCGACGTCGCCCAGTCTGGCAGCCTCGGCTAGGGCGTCAGCACGGCCACCTCCGCCGCGGCCATGGCAGCAGCCAATCGCCCGACCGGGGGCCGGTCTGTTACCAACATCTCGATCGCTTGCCATCCCGCCCAAGCCGACGGGAAGGACAAGTCGAACTTCGACGCATCCGCCACGACCATCCCACGTGCCGAGCGGCGCAACATCGCCGCATAGACCGTGCCCGCTTCGAGAAGCGCATCCGACGGACCCTGGTGGCTGAGCCCGCTGGCGCCGAGGATCACCCAATCGGCCCGCAAACCTTCAAGGAAATGCAGCGTCTCTGCGCCGTGCATTGCACCCTCACCCGCATGGTAGCGGCCCGGCGTCATGATGACCTCAATGGTGGGGTTGAGCGACAGAACGGTCGCCACGCCGAAGGAATGCGTGACGACCGTTAGGTCCTGCATCTCCACGGCGATGCGGCGCGCAACATGCACGGTGGTTGCACCAGAGCCCATCATCACAAAACGCGCGCCTTTGAGATTTGGGCACGCTGTCCGCGCAATCGCCTCGCGTTCGGGCACGAGCAATCCGTGGCGCTCACCGACGGCGGGTTCGGTCGCCAGTCGCCGCACCGCCCCGCCATATGTGCGATCGATTAGCCCCTCTTGGGTTAGCTCATCCAGGTCCCGACGGATCGTCTCGGCCGAGACATGAAGCCGTTCGGCCAGTTCGGTCACGCGGAGCGACGGGCGAAGCTCCAGATCGCGCAGGATCTTCTGCTGGCGTGCCTCTTTGTTGCGGGACATCGCCTCCCCTCCGCGCCTCTTTGGGCCTACCATGAGTGCCACACACGCCTTTCCGCCAGCGAAAGCATCGCATGCCTTGTCCATAGGGACATGGCTGTTTCATGCTTGCATCAGGCGAAACTGCAGGGGGTTACCCGATGAGTTGGAAAACCGAGTTCCGATCCTTCTACTACGAGGGCGCTGAAGCGCCTGACGACATCGTCCTCGATCCTGCAAAAACCGCCGTGCTGGTGATCGACATCCAGAACACCTACTTGGCCGAGAAGGAGACCGCGGAGGAAACAGCGCGCTGGCAACCCTTCTACGATCGCATGCGTTCCACCGTGATCCCAAACACGGCGCGGCTGATTGCCGATGCTCGAGCGCGCGGCGTCGAAGTGATCTATGCCCGGATTGCCTGTCTGAAGACGGACGGTCGTGATCGCTCGCTCAGCCAGAAGAAGCCCGGCTTCAACTATCTGCTGCTGCCGAAGGACCGCGAGGACAGCCTGATCGTCCCGGAACTCGCACCCCTCGACGACGACATCACCATTCTCAAGACAACCGACTCAGCACTGACCGGTACGAACCTGCGCCTGATCCTGCGGAACATGGAGATCCAGACGGTTGTCTGCGCCGGCATCTTCACGGATCAGTGCGTCTCCTCAAGCGTCCGCAGCCTTGCCGACGAAAGCTTCGATGTGGTCGTGGTCGAGGACTGCTGCGCCGCCGCAACCGATGCGCTTCATCGCCACGAACTCGCAGTGATCAACATGATATACTGCCATGTCGTCAGTCTCGACGAGCTGCTCGGGTTCTACGCCTGAGAACCACGATCACACGCATCGCAAGGCCAAAGCGCGCCTGCCAAGCGCTGTTCAGTGGAGAGGCGGGGATATCATCTTAGCGCCAACAAGAGCGCCCTACTGAAGCGGTCCTTCCACTGGGATAGGGTTGTCCCGCTCTGAGGAGGGCCGGAGATGGCTGGCAAGTGCGCCCGGCCGGAAGAGCTGCGCACCCATCGTTGCGCGATGTCCTCAGCGTCTTGCTGTCTCGGCGCAGCACTCGGCCCCATGGCGCGTTCAGTTGCAACTGATCTGGAAGGCAGTGATCTCACCCGGCAAGGTCTGCATGGTGTCGGGCGTATGAACTTGGAAGTCGCGCCGTTTGTTCAGCGCTTTCCACGCGACCGTGTCTCTCGGGAGCTCGAAGGTCTCCAGCGATCCACGCGGAGCGTAGAGCGTGAGCAACATCGGGTCCTCGTACTCGGTTACGCCACCGAGATCGCCCGACACGTCTTTGGCGTCAAACGAGGCGTAGTCGGCAAAATGCGGGGTGCGGACAAGGTGGATCGCCCGCAAGCTCGCCTCGATCCGCGTCCCATCTGCAGCCACGATCGTGATGCTGCCGTCAGGCAGGTACGAAACCGTCTCGGCACCCATCTTCAAGGCGCGCCCCTCATTATACGTCATTTCTCCCATTAGGAGCGTGCCCTTCGGCAAGGTGCCGTGGGCCGCGTCGGTGACAATCTCGAACTCGGCCCGGCAGGTCGCCTCTGTGGCGGAGGCAGGCGCGCCCAGGCAGAGCAGAACAGCAGCACCCAACGCGGTGGCAATCGAGAGTTTCATGGCCTCACCTCAATAGGAATGTGAAATCGGAGGGGTCACCCTCCGCCGTTCGGGCGTTGGCATGGCAGCCGAGACACGTCCCATTGGGGTCGGTCTGGATGTACGTCTCCATGGTCGCGTTGCTGAGGTATCTCGGCAGTTCGCCATTCGGAAACAGGGGATCCGGGTTGGCCCCACGCCATTGGGACGAGATGAGGATGTAGTTCTCCAGGGGAGTCCCCCTCAGCTGTGCCTGCCAAGCGCTGTTGGTTTCGCGGGTCGGCTCGAAGACCTTCCAACACCGGACAATTTGTGAGCGCGGCGCCGGCAGGCCCGATGCCGTGATTGCAAAAGGGGCCTCGGCGGCCCAAAGCCGCTCTTCCACTGGCGGTCTGTTGCGCGGGCAGTCGGGACAGGACGGATCATAGAGCAGGTAGGCGCGATCATTGCCCTCATCCGGCGCGGCACAGCCATCGGGGAACAGATCCCTGTCATAGATCGAGTTGATCGCCCGGGCATTCGCGGCAGTTGGGACAGTGTCAGCGTGCTCGAACGTCGCCCAGATCCACTTGTCGCCGTGGCCGCTCTCGACCTTGGTGACGATGTGCATGCCAACGAGGCCCAGCGTGACCGAGAGGCATCGGGCCTCTCCATCGACGCTTTGGTTCGCCGGTATTGGAACGACACCGCTTGCCCCGATCATTCCAGGTTTTGGCTCTTGCAGGATCTGCCAGGCGAACTTCAACAAGATCGGCGCGGCCTGATCATTGATCGAGCCAAGCGGAAAGCTGATCGGCTGCCCGAAGGCTGCGCGACCGGCCGCGGTCGTCAGGGCATTTTCGACAAGGTAGTGTTCGGCCACATTGTTCAGCCGCGTCTCGTAGACAACAAAGTTCCCGTTCTGGTCGATCAGCTGCGTCCCATCCGACTGCTTCGGCGACGCAACGACGCCATGCCGACCGTCGGTTCTGCCGGTACAGGGGCCGGGCTCAGGATCCAAAACATCGATTTTCCGCGCGAACCGCCGCCAGTTCTCAGTCTCCGGCCCCAAACCCAGGTCCGCCCAGTGCAGCGCCACGAAGGCCTGCCAAGCGTATTCGTCGAACGGCGCTTGGGCGGTGTCATTCACGATTCGGTACTCGAAGAACCGACTAAAATCCGTCTGGTCCTGCGGAAAGCTCGGACAGATCCGATCGTGCGGCGGCTCGATGCAGAAGGCGCGCTCGGTTGGCTGGCTGTCCGCCTGTGGTGCGGCAAGGACGAGCGGGAGGCACAGGGCCGCGCGTTGAGCTATCCACCGAACTGTATCCATACACCATTATTGGATACAAATACGTCCTTCTGTCAACGAAGGATTGGAGTACACTGTCTCGATGCCGCCCATGACCCGAGACATCGCCAGCTATCCGCCGATCCGCTCAGCAAGCGAGCAGGTCACCGATATCGTCATGCGGTTGCGCAACGACATCGTGACAGGCGCCATACCCCCAGGCGCTGTCCTCGGGCAGGAAGCTCTTGCGGACCGCTTTGGTGTGAGCCGGATGCCGATCCGCGAAGCGATCCGACATCTCGAGACCATGGGAATCGTGACCATCGAGGGGAACAAGCGCACCCGCGTTGCCGAGCTCAGCCTAGACGACTTGATAGACATCTACGACATGCGCGTCGCGTTGGAGGGCATTGCCATTCAGGCCGCCATGCCCTACCTGACAAATTCGCAGATCGAACATGCCGCGGCTATTCAGGAGACGCTGAAGGGGGCTGATCCGCTGGATTTCGGCCTGCACAACCAGGCCTTTCATATGACGCTCTATCGCCCGTCCAATCGGCCACGTCTGCTTGCGCAGATCGACAATCTCTTCAATGCGGCGGATCGGTACCTCTGTATTGCAGAAGCCCCCCCGGAACAGCGCCAGAAATCTGACCAGGAGCACTGGGAACTGCTGGAGATCTGTCACCGCCGCGATGCAGAGGCGGCGCGCGAATGCCTCGCCAGGCATATCGGGGATGCACGAGCTGTCTTCGCAAGCCTCCCATAGCCCGCGGCGTTAATCGAACCTCCGCCTTACGCGTCTGTGCTGTGACACGAGGCCCGCTGACGCGACTTTAAGGGTGGTGCGCGCCTGGGGTGTTGGTGGTGTCATGAGGCTGAGACATCGGTCTTTTGGCCAAGGCCCTGTCCCTTTGGGGCTCGACGGTCGGGTTCGATTTGACGGCGGATGTCTTTGAGGGGCACAGCGTCGGCGAGGATAGGCCGGTGGTCTTCATCTGCGCGGTTCGCCGGGCAGCGCTGCGCATGGTGTTGGCTGCTCTTCTGTCCTGTTGGCGGGGATGGGAGCCTGCCGTCTCCGCACTCTACAGGCTCGCTACGCCCCCCGTTATGGGACGGGTGGGAAGAGCGGTGCGGGCGACGCGGGAGCTCTCTGCGGCTCACTGCGTCCCTTTGCGGCGCGGTAGCGCGCCAGCGCACAGAGGGGATCGAGGTGATCCGCGGCCTGCTGCTTGATCTGGGGGGTCTGCTGCGGGTCTGCTGCACGCGGTCGGGCCTGTGTTTCCGAAGGGCCGTGAGACGGCGTTGCGCTGCGCGAAGGCGCCTCTCGGCGGCATCCGTCCTGCGCACATGCCCGCCTTCGCCAACAACCGCATGGCGATGCGGTGCGCACGGCGTCTCACTCGTCATGACCGCATCTCCGTTGCGCCCGGCTGATCGAGACGCGCTCCAAGCCGCATGCATGCGCCGGGCAGCCACAGTCGATCCCAGGGGGCGATCCCGGGGGGCGATCCCGGGGGCGCGCACCGGAGGCGGTGTTGCGGCTGCGCAGGTTAGCCGCCGCTACGGCATCAGCGCGGCAATACTCTAGAAGTGGCCGGCGCGGTTCGGTGGAATTGAGCTGTCAGAGGCTCGCAGGTTGAAGGCGCCTTAGGATGAGAACCCGCGTCTGAAGCGGCGTCTAGCGGACGCGATGCTCGACAACGCCATGCTCAAAGACGAGGCGGCAAAAAGGTGGCGGCGCCCGATGCGAAGAGGGCGGCGGTGGCTCGCCTGAGCGAGACACACGAGGTCAGTCAGCGTCCGGCGTGCGCGGGTCTCGCGGTGGACTGGTCGTCGGTGCGATAGGTCAGCCGCCGCGGCGACGATGCAGAGCTGCGCGCGAAGATCCGGGAGAGCGCGTCCACGTCCTGCGGAAGCGCCAGGGCGTGGAAGTGAACCACATGGCGTAATCGAGGGTGTCAGCCGTCGTGCACTACGCTGCGTCGTCGTTGCAGAGGAGGAAGGACGATGACGCACTATGCGGGACTGGACGTCTCGGTGAAGGAAA
>JBCBYB010000003.1:0-216067 GCA_039816045.1 Pseudomonadota bacterium | reverse complement strand
AACAATTCAAACGGACCACTCAGTGGGGGCAGTCCATACGCGAACCACATCTGGTCGGTCGATCTCGTCCACGACCGTCTGAGCATTGGCCGGCCATACAAGATGCTCACCGTCCTCGATGAGTACACCCGTGAGGCGCTCAGCGTGACGGTTGCCACCCGGATGGGTTCACATGAAGTGCTCGAGGCTCTCACGCCCCTGATCCTGCAGAGAGGCGCACCGGACTATCTTCGCTCGGACAACGGCCCGGAGTTCATCGCTGAACCACTGCAGGATTGGCTGAGGCGGGTCGGCATCCAACCAAGTCGCATCCTGCCCGGGTCACCTTGGGAGAACGGCTACAACGAGCGGTTCAACGGCACGCTGCGCCGAGAGGTCCTTGATGCCGAGTGGTTTGCGACAACGCGACAGGCCCAGGTCGTCATCGACATCTGGCTCAAACATTACAACGAGATCCGCCCACATGAGGCACTCGGCATGCGCCCACCAGTGCCAGAGACAATCTAGAAATAGCTCAAAAACGTGGCCCAAACACAGGGGGCTGGACACAGTCCGGTCTCAATGATGCTGCCGCTATCTGGGATCTGATAGCCCGCAACCCCAATGTAATGCTGACCAAGCCACAGGCGGCGGTCGCGCTTAACGTCAGCGAGCGCTGGCTCGAGCTGGGCGTGCACCAGGGCTACGGTCCGCCGGTTATGCGGCTGGGACACCGGACCCGGCGCTACCGCGGCAAGGCGATCGCTGACTACGCGGCCTCGGTCGAGGCTGGGGAGCCTCAGTGATGACCGACGCCACGACAAACCCTGGCACGCTGGCGGAAGCGACCGGGGCTCGCGTCTATGTCCATGCGAGTGCGGACAAGCGCGAGACTATCACCCTCGACGGCGATTGGAAGCTCGGAAGCTCGCGGGAGCGGGACGATGACTACCGCGCCGAGATCGTCTGGCTCAGCGGTATGGCCCGGGTCATCGTCTGCAAGGACGATCACCAGTGGATCCTGCAGCGGGCGCGCACTGGGAGGCAGCGCCGGATCGAATGGCGCGGCTCCCGGTACTTCCAGACCCGGAAGGCGCTGATCGCGGCCTGCGTCGCCCTCTGTGGCCCCTGTGACCCTGCGGCGCTCGCCCGGCTTGCCCTCCTGCCGGAGGTTTTCGGATGAACGCGCGGGACATCACCCTGGCGCTCGGGGGGCGCTGGTACGGGCGCTACGGGCTGACGTTCTGCCCGGCGCATCCGAACACGCGGACCCCCGCCCTGCGGCTGCGGGACGGCGCCGAGGGGCGGCTGCTCGCGATCTGTGCCGTCGGGTGCAGCTTTACCGATGTGGTGGCCGCGTTGCGCGAGCGCGGGCTTCTCGAGGACCGGGGACGGGCCGCCGCGCCCGATCCGCTCGCCGAGATGCGCCGCCGGAAGGCCGAGCGCGAAGAGCGCGAACGCGACACCCGCCGCGCGCGTGCCGTTCTGGCCGAGACCGTGCCCATCGCAGACACGCTAGCCGAGCGCTATCTCCGGGCGCGAGCGATCACCGGGCCGCTGCCGGACAGCCTGCGGTTCCATCCCGCCTGCTTTCACGGGCCGACCGCGACGCGCCACCCGGCGATGGTGGCGGCCGTGGTGATCGAGGGCGAGGTCGAGCCCGTCGCGGTCCACCGGACCAGGCTTGCCGAGCCTGGCCGCAAGGCGGATCTCGAGCCGAACAGGATGATGCTCGGCCCTTGCGCGGGCGGGGCCGTGCGGCTCGCCCACGGCGCCGGGCCGCTCGTGGTCGCCGAGGGAATCGAGACGGCGCTCAGCCTGCGCGACGGGGTCGTTGACCGCGATCCGAATATCTGGGCCGCGCTCTCGACCTCGGGTGTCTCGGGGCTGCGGCTGCCGAAGTCGGTTGGCGAACTCCTCATCGCTCCGGATGGCGACGCACCCGGACGGAAGGCGGCCGAGGTGCTGGCGAGCCGCGCATACGCGACCGGGTGGTCGGTCCGCATCCTTCCGCCGCCTGGCGAGGGGCTCGACTGGAACGACGCGGCACGGATGGAGGGCGTGGAATGATGGCGCGCGATCACTTCGATAATGCCGAGACTTTTACGCCCGACGAGCCGGTACCGCTGGTGCGCGAGATCCCGCCGGGTGCCCGCTACCCGTTGGAGGCACTGGGACCGCTCCGTGCCGCCGCTGAGGCGATCCACGACAAAACCCAGGCCCCGGCCGCCATTGCGGCACAGTCCGTGCTCGGCGTCGCGGCCCTCGCCGTGCAGGGCCTCGCCGATGTCGAAGCGCTGCACGGGGCTGCGCCGGCTTCGCTCTTCCTGCTGACCGTCGCACAGTCGGGCGAGCGCAAATCGGGCTGTGACCGGCTGGCGATGGCCGCGGTGGACGCCTTCGAGGCCGAGCTTGCCGAACAGCACCGGGATGCCGTGATGGCTTACGAGAATCGGCTGGCGATCTGGCAGGAGGAGCGCAAGCGCATCCTGAAGCCGCCGCGGAAGGGCGAGAGACCGCGCAACAAGGATGCGATGCGCGCCGATCTCGACGCGCTCGGTACCGAGCCCGAGCGTCCGCTCTTCCCGTCCATTGTGACGACCGAGCCAACGCTCGAGGGGATCGTCAAGAACCTTCCGAACCTGCGGCCCTCGCTCGGGCTCTTCACCGACGAGGGCGGGGCCTTCATCGGCGGGCACGCCATGAGCCGGGACAACCGGCTGAAGACGGTCTCGGGCCTCTCAGACTTCTGGGGCGCCAAGGCGGTGAAGCGATGGCGCGCCGAGGACGGCGTGGCGAGCTTCCCGGGCCGGCGGCTCTCGGCGCACATCATGGCCCAGCCGGTGGCGGCCGACGAGCTGCTGTCTGACCCCATCGCGAACGGTCAGGGGTTCCTCGCCCGGTTCCTGATGGTCGAGCCCGCGAGCACAATCGGGACCCGGCTGCGCGAGGGATACGATCCGCCGAGCGACGGGGCGCTGGAGGCCTTCTCGGCTCGGATTGGCGATCTGCTGCGCCGGCCGCTGCCGCTGGTCGAGGGCACGCGGAACACGTTGACGCCGCCGCTGGTCACGCTCTCGGCCGAGGCACGGGCCGTCCTGACCCGGTTCGCGCAGAAGGTCGAGCGCGCGCAGGCGGCCGGCGGCGACCTGGAGACGACCCGACCCTTCGCGAGCAAGGCCGCGGAGCACGCCGCCCGCATCGCGGGGGTGCTGACGCTCTACGCCGATCCGGAGGCGGGCGAGGTCTCGGGTGAGACGATGGTCTACGCCGTCACCCTCGCGACCTTCTATCTCAGTGAGGCTCAGCGGCTGGCGGATGCCGCTAAGATCTCAGCCGAGATCGCAGAGGCGGAGCGTCTCCTGAACTGGCTGCAGGAGGGATGGGGCGAGCCCCATGTCTCAATTGCCGACATCATCCAACTTGGTCCCCGTAGCATCCGCACGGCGGAAATTGCACGGAAGCACGTCCAACTCCTCCAGCGCGAGGGCTGGCTGATCCCTGTCGAGGGCGGGGCGACGATCCGGGACAAGCGGCGGCCTAAAGCGTGGCTGATCCAAAGGAGGTCGCCGCGATGAGCTTTACCTTCGATGCCTTGGCCGTGCTCGCGGAAATCCGCGCTGAGCGGGACCGTGTGGCTAATCCGGCTAATCTCGCTAATCCTTCGCCCGGGTTAGCCAGATTAGCCGGATTAGCCGGGCCCGCCGCCCGGACAGAAAAAACTTAGCCGGCTAACGTGCACGCGCAGATGCCCGATCTGGACGCCTTCGAGGAGCGCGCCGCCATCGCCGAGCATGACGGCGGGCTGAGCCGCGCTGAGGCCGAAACCTTCGCGGCGCAGGAACAGGGGTTCGAGACGCCCGCGGGTCTGGTCTCGGCGGCGGTGGCGGGCTGGCGCGACCGGCTCGAGGCGCTGGCCCGTACGGAGGCATCGCCCGGCGGCAGGGACTGCATCGCGCAGGCGCTCCGGTTCATCGCCGACGGCTGGGCCGGGAAGGCGGTCATGCTCGGCTGGTCCGAGCTGGAGCTTTTCGGCACCGATGTGCACGCGTCTTGGGAACGCCACGACCGGCTCGGCGCGGCCTACAGCATGTCCCCACCCAGCGCCGTTACCGCCGACACCATCGCCTATCGGGGCTCGGGCCCCACCCCGTTGCGCCGCTACAGGGAACCGCAGGCCGATAGTCTGCGACTGCCTTGGGATCAACCTAACAACGACGAAGGATCAGGAGGCATGACGTGAGCGCCCGAAAGAATGGAGAGAAAACGGAACGCGACGGCCGTGGACGTTTCGGACCCGGTAACCCCGGCCGCCCAAAGGGCGCCCGCCACAAGGCCACGCGCACCGCGGAGGCGCTGCTGGATGGCGAGGCCGAGGCATTGACCCGGAAGGCCATAGAGGCCGCGCTCGGCGGCGACACGACGGCCCTTCGGCTCTGCCTCGACCGCATCCTGCCCGCGCGCAAGGGCCGGCCGGTCCAGTTCGAGATCGGCGCGCTCGAGAACACCCAGGATCTCGCCGGCGCCTCTCGCCGGCTGCTCGAGGCCGTGGCGAACGGCGATCTCACGCCCGAGGAGGCCCAGGCGGTGGGCAGCGTCATCGAGGCCACGCGGCGCATGCTCGAAACCGAGGAACTCGAGCGCCGGATTTCCGTGCTGGAGGGCCGGACATGAGCCGCCGCCTTATCGGCCGTGTGCATAGGCTCGAGCTGACCACGCGCACCGTCGATCTCAGGGCGATGTCGGACGAGCAGCTCATGGAGCACGCAGTCCGCGCAGCGCTCAGGTGCAACGCCGAGCTGGTCGCCAGGGCCCTGTCTCCGGGTTCCGGCGCGACTGATGCCATGGACAACCCCATCGACATCAGGAGAGCGCTCGAAGAGCAGAACGGTGAGCACATTCGCCGGGTGATCGAGTACCTCCGTAAAAGGGATCTGACGCAGGATGTAATCAGGATACTGCGACAGGCGATTGGTGTTTCGGTTCAATACCCTGCCGACTGCAAGGCGAGCTGAGCTCCGCAAGTTCTCCAGCAGGCGGAGCTCTTGCGCGCAGGCGGCTAGAACGCGGCCTTTGCCATGCGACGGGTCTGGGCCCGCGCATTCAGCAGCCACCGCTAGTCACTCGCGTTGACGGCATGACAAGGAGACCCTCCTCGCAGCGAACGCCCCAGTGCCGACCGCGCGCGCCTATGCCGAGACCTGTCCGGGACCAGCGCCCATGGGACACCTGACGTGATTTCAGAACGGAGGGTTTCAGGCCCATCGTAAACATCAAGGAGCAGAGATGAGACAGAAACCCGGACTGTCAGGACCCCCAGAGTCCCAAATCATCTGACGACGGACACCCCTAGCGGCGCTCGCGGGGCACTGGGGGGCATGCACCGTCAGCGCGACCAGCAGCGGCATTCTCGTTGCAGAGATGCCGAGCCGGTCGGCTTCAGCGCTCCGCGCCGTGCAGTCGACGCCCCTTCAAAGCTCGGCCTTCAAATCCTGGAGCAGCCCTGACGAGCGCAGGCCGGAACTGGGGTAGCCGTCTTCGAACAGTCGCTCCAGTGAAAAGCCGCTCTCCCGGCCCTTTAACTCATGATAGGCCTTCCGCGCGTCGTCTCGGCGTCCGCATTTGGCATAGAGCGGTATCAGCATCCTGAGGGGCGCCTTGTAACTCGGGCAGGCTGCGCGGACTACCTCGCAAAGCCGGATCGCGTCCCCGTTGCGCCCGATCAAGAGCGCGGTCGCAGCGGCAAAGATGCTGACACCGTGGCGCGCCATGCCCACACCCGAGATCCGGAGCGCCTTCTCCGCGAGCGAATGTCCTGCCTCCACCTGACCGAGATAGGCCTTCGCCCGCCCGAGAAACACCATGGCCAGCGGATTGGACGGATCGAGGCGCAGGCTCTGCTCGCCGAGTTCGTGGCCGTAGACGTGATTGCGCAGTACCACCGACTGCACGCAGGACATCAAGGCAAGCAGCGTCGCATTAGATGGATCCTGCTCGACTGCACGGGCTGCAATTTCGGCCGCCTCCGCCCGCAAGTCGTCCGCGTTATCCGGCCGAAGCTCAGCGATCTGGAAGGCGCGCAGATAGGCCATGTAGCCGAGGAGAACGGGCTTTCTGTCGACCTCGTAGGCATCCTCCAGCCGCCGCTGCGCATCGGGCAACTCCGACATGTCGAGCGTTAGCATACCGTGGATGTGCTCGAGTGCGAGGGCGACCGGCGCTCGGCCGGCGGCGAAGGCCTCGAACTTGCACAGCTCCAGGATGCATACATCGATGCACTGGTTCACCAGCCGTCTTACATGCTCGGCCGCGAGGATCGTCGGCACAGATCCCTGGGCAGGCTCTGACTTTGTCCAGATCAAGCGGCTCTCGCCTTCGGCCGCGATGACGACGTGGATCATCGACGAAACGGGATCGGTGGCCACCTCGACCCTGAGCGAGATCCCGTCACCCGGTTCCGCTGCCTCGCGAACGACGATCCCGGTGCGCTCGAACACCCCGCGCCCGATCATCTGAACGAGAGTGTCGGCGGCAAAGCCCGAACCCTCGCCGAACGAACTCCGCGGCGGCAGCAGGGTGAGATTGGCTGCAGGACGTTGAAGTCTCTCCTGAGGCACAGCGCTCTGGGGGACGGGGCACTCTCTGGTGAGCACGTCGGGCAGCCGCTGGCGCTGATCCCGGATCCAGTCGTCGAACTCGGGGTCCCGCAGCGTTATGTTCTCGAGCAGCATCTCCGGGCGCCGAGCGGCCTCCTCGGCCGATGCGTCGTCTTGCGCGTCCAGCAGATCGATCCAAACGCGGCGGCGATCGAGGCGGAGCATGCCGTCGGCACTCTGTAGGACACCGCTTGCGTGCCCGAGACACTTCTTAATCAGGTGCACCTCGCCGCCCAGATTGCTGCGAGCCTGCGGCTCGGCAAAGTTGGACCAGAGAAGATCCTGGAGCTGTATACGGGAGCGCTCGAACTTCGGCGTCATGGCAAGGATGCCAAGAAGTGCGCAGGCTTTCTTTCTACTCGGTGTAACGTCGGCTCCATTGTCGAGTACGACCCTAAAACGGCCGAGACAGAAAAGTCTGACCAACTGGGTATCTTGGCTCATTGGTACCCCACACGCGCGAATCGCTTTAGCAGTCGATGATCAGAATCAACGTTCGGATTGTATCCCACATTATTCGGATTGAAACGTGCACATTGATTCTACGTTGATTCCGCAGTTCTAAGCGCTTTTCGAGTTCACGACTCGGGATAACTCCCTAGGATTTGCAGAGCGCAAGCCCTGTGATTTGAGCTGGGAGGATCGACACAATGGCGGTGAACTCGACTACGAGCGTGTTGCATGGAGAGCATGGCGAACACGGAGAACAGGTAGCCCATGGCGAGCACGGCGAACATGGCGAGCATGGGGAATTCGTTACCAGCACACGAACCTCGAGCCGGCTGGCCAATGCGATCGAGAGCACGCGCGACGGCATCATCGGGGTTCCGATCAACGATTGGTCGACGATTGAGGTCACGCCCTATGACGACGACGAGATGGAGCGGTGGTCGCCCTCAGTTCGACAGCGCATTGCTTTCGGCGAGCTGATCACCACGGTCCGGCTGTCGATGAACCAGATCGAAAAGGCCGACAGCAAGCCCAAGAAGCAACCGCCGGTGGTGAAGCTGCAGGACGGGGCAGGACACCCGAAGGCAAAAAGCAAAGGTCTGCGCTATGATCAGATCGTGTGGGTTTCGGGTGTTCGCAACACCGATCCGCTTATCGGAAGCAAGGCGAACCGCGATGGCCAGATCTTCCACGTCCTGAACTATGCGGATCTGAGGGTCGACCGTCGCGACGAGATCACCTCACAGATCACCGATTTGCTGTCCTTCTTCTCGGCCGTGAGCGGCTTGAATGCGAGCCAGCATTACTATTCGTTCGAGCTGCTGAACGTTCTTCTGTCCGTGATCGAGATCGTCGCGATGCGGATGAAGCACGCGCTCGCGGTTCCGCGTCCCAATCGACTGAGCGCTCAGGTGCAGCCGATGATCCCGGTTCCCCGGCACGGCTCGCTGCCGAGCGGTCACGCAACGCAGGCCTTCGCGCTGGCGTTCATCCTGGCCCAGCTGAACAAGAATGGGCCGAAGCAAATCGAGACCATGCTGATGCGGCTCGCCGCAAGGATCGCGGTCAACCGGACGGTGGCCGGGGTTCACTACCCAGTCGACAACGCGGCAGGCATGATAACCGGTCTCGCTCTGGCCCAGTACTTCTGGGAACGCTGTGCCGGAACCCGCAAAACCCTCTATCCTTGGCAGTTCAAGGCCGTCGAATTCGGCAACAAGGATTTCGACTGGAAAGAGCTTCTCGAACTCTTCAAGAACCCCAGGATAAAGACGCCACCACCGTATTTGCGGGCGAAGATCGGCCAAGCGTACCGGCCAGTCGACTCGACCAGGCCAATCTTCTCTGCTAACGGTGATCCGAAGTTCAAGACCCACCCGATCAACTGGCTTTTCGAGAAGGCCATCAGGGAATGGGCGTGACGATGGCCTGGGAAAGCAAGGATCTCGGGTCGGTTCCCGATCACCGCATGGATTGGCTGACCCTTCTCGGTCTCGCCGGCTGGACCCGAAACCTCACCGCCCGGATCCCCGCAGACCGCGAGGATGAGTTTCGATCCCTGCTCGAGACGATCCAGGACTATCTTGTCGATCCGGTTGAACCGCGCGAGGAGGGTCGGGACGATGACGGCTATTGGGATGTCGAGTACGCGGTGAGCGCCGGCGAGACCGAGATAGCATCCGATGTCCCGGATCCTATTCGACGGTTCGAGGCAGAGTTTACCGCCGCCTTCGGCGGAGCGCCACACTGCCTGTCGGCGGGACGCGGCTTCGGTATGGAGCCCGGTCGCAAGTCACGCGCATTCCCGAGCGGTGATGAGATCGAGATACGGTCGGTCCGGGGACCGATGGATCTCTCGGCGGGTGAAGTCTGCATGGTCGTGATCGACGACGGCATCGGCGTTGCAAATCAACGCTTCGTCGGACCGAGTGGCACGCGCGTCGCCCGCTTTCTCGACATGAACCATCGCGGTCGAACGCAGAAGCCGCCGGGAGGCAAGTTGATCCCAGGGACAGGGATAGCCTGGACGGGGCGCACGATCGATCTGCTGCGGCGGCGCTATGGTGGAGATGAGGATCGGATCTATCGCGCGATGGGTCTCGACGAGGACGACCGCGCGCGAGTGTCCTCGCTCGGCTACCGACTTTCGCATGGCACGCATGTAATGGACCTCGCTGCCGGCTATGCCAGCGACGACAAAATGGGGGTCGAGCGGCCCATCATCGCCATTCAGCTTCCGCGTTCGACGGTGCTCGACACATCCGGATCGGGCATGGTTTGGGCACTTAGCCGTGCGCTGAGATGGCTCCGCTCCGAGATCTCGACCATTCGCCGCTTTCCCAAGCGGCTAGCGCTCAATCTCAGCTTTGGGATCTATGCGGGTCCGCATGACGGCAACGGTCTCGTTGTCCAGCGGCTGGAGGCGTTCCGCGACTGGTTCAACGCTTCGGCTGCGGGCCGCCACTGCGAAGTCTTTCTTCCCGCCGGGAACTCGTTCCAGAACCGTGGAGTGGCTCTCTTCGATGCGAAGACGGCCGCGGATCGCGTCGACTGGATGATCCAGTTCGACGACCGCACGGCGAGCTTTGCCGAGGTCTGGCTGCCGCGCGGAGCATCGCCGAGCAAGCTGCGCCTTGGTCTGACCTTGCCGGGCGGGCCGACCTGCTTCTCACAGCTCGGCAAGAGGTGTGACTACGTGGTGGACGGAGAAGTGATTGCGCGGATCTATCACGGATACAGCTACGCACGTGAGGTGATCACGATGGCGCTGCGCCCCTCCGAGACGCTCGGAACGGCTCCGAGGGCACCCTCGGGCAGATGGCAGATCACCGTCAAGAACCCGCTTTCCGTTGGCTTCGCGTTGAGGGTGCAGCGAGACGATCCCCAGCCCGGATCGCGGCGCAAGGGCCGGCAGTCCTATCTAGTGGACGAAACCTATTGGCGGGTCGATCACTCCAGCGGCCGTCCAATCAACGACGTCACCGGCAATCGGCCAGTCACACGCCAACGCACGCTCAACGTCTTCGCCACCGGAGCTTCAATGAAGGTCGCGGCGGGCTATGTAGGAAGCGCGCGCCAGGCGGGCAGTCTCGACACCGACAGGTTGGCTGCCCGCTACTCAAGCGCAGGACCCACCGACGGCACTCGGAAAGGGCCCGACTATGCCTACGAGACGGAGTCCGGTCGTGCGCATTTCGGGACGCTTGCGGCCGGGTCGCGCTCCGGCTCGGCGCTCCTTCTGTCCGGGACCAGTTCTGCGGCGCCCCAAGCCGCCCGCGCCTGGGCCGATGGTATCGCTGTGGTCTCATCACCAAGGCTCGATCCGCAACGCTTCGGGCTCGGTCTCGGCGACGCGGCCGATCTCGGTCGCCCCAAACGGCGCGAGTGATCGCAACGGCAGGCCCGCCAACCAGAGCGGGCCTGTTCGGCCTTCGGGTTGCTGAACACCCCCGACATCCGCCGACGGAATCCAGACAGATTCATTCCTTTCCGCATGAGCAATCCAACAGGGATCAACCCGAGCCTCCGACACTAACCCTCATGGCAGAACGCCGGCATTCGGATGCCGGACAGACAGATCGTCGGATGGTCGCATGGCAGGGTCGCAGAAGAAACGATTGGCAGGCAACGCAACGCGCAAGGCACGTGGCGCCCTGCGTCACGGCGGCACCACGGCGAGCTCGGATGCCAGGGTGCGGAAGTTTACGGACGCCAGCGCGGGTGGGGGGTTCGATTACCTCTTCCCCGAGGCTCCGGACATCCGCGATCTGCGTATCGATCTCAGAGCGCTCGACGCGCTGGGCGAAGCTATGGTCGAGCAGCCTGGAGATCCCGTGGCTTCAAACTCGATCTCCATCCCCCCCGTCGTCACCTACGCCGCACAGTTCGTCGGGCACGACATCATGTCGCTCGGCATCGTCGAGCCCACGCTGGCAGGCGCGGGCGGGCAGACGAAGGGGCCGATCGAGCGCCGTCATCTGCGGACCCAATTCGTCAATCTTCGGCGTGGGTCCTTAAGCCTGGACAGTCTTTATGACGGCCCGCCCCATTCAGAGGTCGATGGCGGCCCCGAAGCCGCCGGCCGCGCGAGCGGAGATCCCGCGCTGATGGAGATCCCGCGCTGGGAGGAGAGCAGGACCGCAAGGCGGGTTCCGCCAACATCCGAACCGCGAAACGGCTCCAATCTCATCACGCATCAATTCCATCTCGCGATGCTTCGCGTTCACAATCGCGTCGCGCTCGCTTGTGACCGGGGGGAGGTCCATGCACTTGGACGCCCCGCCGTGTTTGACTGGGCTCGGCGCGAGCTTTGCCACCTCTATCAGTGGCTTGTGCTGAACGATCTTCTGAAACAGGTCTGCGGCGGCGAGATCGTCGATGACGTTCTCGCCTGCGCCGTGCCTCTCTATGCCCGCTTCCGCGCTCCCGAAGGAGGGCGGTCCGGCCCGGCAACTGTGCCCATCGAGTTCTTCGGCGCTGCGTTTCGGTTCGGTCATTCGATGGTGCGGGGGAGCTACGACTACAACGCGGTGATGGGGCACGCTCCGACCGGGCAGGGGAGCCTTCGGAACTCGGCGCCGCTCGGCCTCCTGCTGGGGACGGACGAAGCGCTCGCCGAGATCGACACGCTCGCCAAGCACCATTGCCCAACGGGCGAAGTAGCGGATCTCGGGATCGACTGGCCGAGGTTCACGTCGGCGCCCTCTGCCGATCACCCGGATCGAGCGGCGCGAAAGATCGACACGCGCATTTCAGCGGCCCTCTCCGTGCCTGGGCTGGCCGATGACGCAGACACAGCCGCGCCCCGACATCTGGCATGCCTGAACCTGCGCAGCGGGTATCGCTTCAACCTGCCGACGGGTCAAGCCGCCATTGCAGGAACGAATGCACGTCTCGGCCGGCATATAACCCCGCTCTCCCCGCGTGAGCTGCGCAGCGGACCCACGGGGGGAGCCATCGGTTCCGGCGTTCTCAGCCGGCACACACCACTTTGGTTCTATCTGCTGAAGGAAGCCGAAGTCCGCGCCGGAGGAGAGACCCTCGGGCCGCTCGGAGCCCGCATCGTCGCAGAAACTGTTGCCGGTCTGGTCCAGAGCGATCCCAGCTCCTACTGGCATCGTCCCGGTACCGACCGCGGTCGGTGGTGCCCATTCGACAGTGCGCATTTGCTCGGGGCTCCCGTCCGAAGCTTCGGGGATCTCCTCGAGTGCGCCGAAGCGCATTCATCCGACACCGAGATCTGAAAGGGAGGCCACCGTGCTCAGTCAATGTCAGACATCCTTCACCGGCCCCGCAGACGGATCGATCATAGTCCGTGCCTGCAAGCTCTCCGACGGCCCGCACTTGGGGATACGCGAGGCCATAGCGAAGCTGCAACGCGTTGAACCGGTCGAGCCACCCTAGTCTCAGAGGGACGCAGGCTCCCACCCAACGCCGAGTGCTGTCGATCGAACGCGCTCAAACAACCCGACGCGTGTCTCAAGCCAGCCGCCGCGCGCCGCAAGACATCAAAGCATGAAATGAGGAGAAAGCCGATGTTTCCGATGCTCAATCTGCCCAACCGTTTCGCCTGCGCTACGGCTCTTGCCACGGCCCTCGCCCTTACGGCCTGCACGGGAGTATCCTCGCCCGAGATCGGCGGGCGCTACGACAGCCGCACGGGCCCCGTCTATTTCATGCCCACGACCCGCATCCCGATCACGGTCTCGGTGATTGAAAACACCAAGAAGCTGGTGCTGACGGCGGGCGACCCGGTCTATGTGCCCGACGAGCGTCACCGTTATCGGCTGAACTCGGTTACAAGCCCCTTCCACGCCGAGACGGCAACCTTCAAGGTCGCCGGTGGGCTGCTGAACTCTGTCGAACTCGAGTCTGACGGCAAGGTGGACGAGTTCATCGTGGCCGCCACCAAGTCCGCTTTCATCTTTCCAGAGGCGGCAGCGGACGGGACGGTTATCCTGAGCCGTTCGCTGGATGTCGAGCGCCTCGCGCCGCCCGATGGGTCTGCGTCTCCTGCGCTGGCCGAGCTGAACGACGATATCGCCGACGCCATCGCCGCCTTCACACGGGGCGACCAGGGCAAGTCCAGCTTTCTGAAGGACCTCGTGGCCACTGGCAGGCCCATGCTGGAGATCGACGTGCGCCGAAGCTTTCCCGAAGCCGCAACCGCCGATTCTGCCGAGGATGCGCCGGTGCGCGGTGAGGATTGCCGCGTGGGGTTCTGCTACCGCGTCGCCGTTGGCTACGAGATCCGCGCACGGTTCTATGACGAGTCTAGCTATACAACCTCGTTTTCGGTACCAAACGGCAGTCCGATCTACGCGGTCGCGGTCAATCGCGGTGCCTTCGTGAAATGGCATACTACGGCAACGCTGCAGAACGGCATGCTCACCGACTACAAGGTGGAAACCGACGACAGCGAGGCGCTCGCTTTCGCCAAGCTGCCTACTGAGATCGTGGGCGGTATGGTCTCGGGGCTGACGCAGCGCGGCGATCTGTTCGACGCCCGCTCGACGGCCCTCCAGAGTCGCATCGACTTCGGGAAAGCACGCAGCGCCGCCGAAAAGGAGGCGGCCGACACGGCCAAGGTGCAGGCCGAGAGCTCGCGAGAGTTCGGCAAGCTGTTCCAGTTCGCATCGGTAGGCCTGCCCCTCGATACGGATTTGTCGCGCCTCAACGGTGGCGGCCAAGGACAGCAGAACGACACGAACAAGCCTGGCCAGGGCGAAAGCGATTGAGTGGAGGACGATCATGTGCAGCCAAATCCCTCATTCCGACTACGTACAGCCGAAGCGTGGCGGAAACGACCGCCCGCAGCACGGCGGCCCGCAGCCGAAGGTGATCTTCGATGAGCCGCCCAACCGCAAGCGCTATGCCAACACGGACCTGCCGCACCGGCGCACGATCTGCCACCTGAAGATGTTCCTCGCCAATGGCGCATCCTTCTTCGGGACCGGTTGGTTCGTGAGCGACGACACGGTGCTAACCGCTGGGCACAACATTCTCACGCCCGATGGCAAGTTCACCGAGTTGGTCGAGGTCATTCCCGGCCGAAACCAGAGCGTCGAGCCGATCGGTCGGACCAAGTCGAACCGCAAGAACTGCCATGTGCTGGACGGTTGGAAGCAGACCCGCAAGAAGCGCTTCGACTTCGGAGCCATCAAGCTGCCGACTTCACTCGGCGCTGAGGCCGACCACTTCAAGCCTTGGATCATAAGCGATGCGGAACTGGAGGAGGACTGGGGCTTTAATACGGTCGGCTATCCGCACAGCCAGTCGCATTTCGGCTCGATGTGGCAGGACTACGGATCGCTGCGCAAGTTCGACGACCACTTCCTCTATCACCGCTTCGACACCGAGGCCGGCCAGAGCGGCAGCCCCCTCTACGCGAGGGAGGACGGGGTGCGCAGCGCCGTCGGCGTTCATGTCTACGGGACTCCGGGACTGCATAACTTCGCCGTGCGTCTGACGGCCGAGCTCGAAGACAAGATCGGCACCTGGATCGGAATGCCGTTTCGAACCTGAACGCTCTTGCGGCCTCGGGCGGGCCGCGAATGCCATCCGCCGGATCGAAAGCAGATCGAGTAGCCAGAAGTTCTTCGACCATATCCGGTCCTGAAGAGTCCTGCGCCCAGCTCACGAGTGTCAAGGAGGCGACATCAGAAAACTCAGTCCAGAGTCAAGTCCTGAGCAAGATTCTGTAAAAAATGAATCACCTCTGGACACGTTGAAATGACAAAACCCAATGAAAAGGAGAAATAATATGAAACGTGAAGTGTCCGATATGCTGAGCAACTACATCATCCTGAGAACTGAGCGACTTAACGTGCCAGACGCGCCCGCACTCGGCGATCGTGGTCCGATCGCCGGGCCGGTCGCGACCCCGAGCGGTCCTCCGGCGCCCGAGAGCGTCGAGGTCCTGTCGGTGCAGCTGACCAAGGCCGAGCGGGACGATCTGCGTCGGGACCCCCGCACCCACGCCATTGCAACGCCGATGCCGCTCAGCCTGATCAAGCCCAAGGGAGATCCGGAGGTTGCCGCCGCGGCCGCTGGTGCCACCTGGGGCGTACAGGCGGTCGGTGCGGACACCTCCCCCTTTACGGGCGATGGGGCCGTGCTGGCCGTGCTCGACACCGGTATCGATCCGACCCACCCCGCCTTTGCGGGCGTCGAGCTGATTCGCCGCAACTTCACGACCGAAAGCGATGACGATGTCCACGGACACGGCACCCATTGCGCCGGGACGATCTTCGGCCGGGCCGTCGACGGGATGCGGATCGGTGTGGCCCCCGGCGTCAAGAAGGCAATCATCGCAAAGGTCCTGGGAAGCGGCGGTGGCTCGTCCAAGGAGCTCGTCGAGGCGATCCAGTGGTCGGTCGAGAAGGGGGCGAATGTGGTGTCGATGTCGCTCGGCATCGACTTTCCAGGCTTCGTGAAGTTTCTGATAGAGGACGCGGGCCTGGAAACGGAGCCGGCCACCTCGATCGCGCTCGAACAGTACCGGGCCAACGTCAACCTGTTCTCGCGGCTTGCCGATCTCCTGCGGGCTCAGAGCGGGGTGCAGACCTCCTGCATCATGGTCGCGGCCTCCGGAAACGAGAGCGACCGGCCCAACTACGAGATTGCGGTCGCGCCCCCTGCGGCCGGGACCGGAGTCATCGCGGTTGGTGCGCTTGCCAAAGGCAACGGCCAGGGCCACCATGTCGCGAACTTCTCGAACAGTCAGTGCAATCTCTCGGCCCCGGGCGTCGGCGTCATTTCGGCCGTTCCGGGCGGCGGCCTCGCGAGCATGAACGGAACCAGCATGGCCACACCGCATGTCGCCGGCGTTGCCGCGCTCTGGATCGAGAAACAGCTTGCGGACAGCGGCTCGATCCGGAGCGATGTGCTCACGGGACAGCTTTTGGCGACCGCTGACCGCTCCGGTCTGATGCCTTTGATGGAGCGCGACGATGTCGGCGAGGGGATCGTGCGGGCGCCATGATCGCGGTGCCTGGAAACCAGCCTGAGGTCCCCCGCCCGGGGGCCTCGAGATCACAGTGCGAGGGCGCTCGGCACGAATTGAGCTCTCGCAGGCCTCCCTGCAGCAAGTAAAGGAGTTCGCAATGCCCCCCCGAACGATCTCGTTCTTCAGCGCCGCACTGGTTCTGGTGCTTCTCGCCCTCTATGCCGGCCTTGCCGGTGGCATGATCCTCGAGATCTATCAGAGTTGCTCGAAAGATCCGACCGGTTCCCGCGAGGAGATCGGCGGCTTCAGCGAGGGCTACAAGATCGTCCTCACCACCGTTGCCGGCCTGGTCTCGGCGCTCGTGGTGGCCAAGCTCTCGGTCAGCACGACGAACGATCCACAGGAACTCAGCGTCATTCAGTTCAAGACCAGGGCCGCCCGGATCATGAACAATGCGATTGTCGTCGTGTACCTGGCGGTCTGGGCTGTAGTCGGCCTCGCCGCCCTGATCTTCGGCGTCGTTCTCTACGATCGGGCAATCCAGACCATCAACGATCTCGGGACGACCTGGCTTGGTGTGGCCGTCGCGGCCGGCTACGCCTATTTCAACCTCAAGCCTGCGCAGCCTTAGAGCCTGGCTTCCGTAATGGGCGGTGTGATGTCCATCCCCGTTTTTTTTGTCGCGCCGCAGGCTTCGTGCTTCCGTCCACAGTCGGCGCTGTGGCCGCTGCTCGATGTGGTCAGGGAACTGGATGAGCCGATCTCGAAAGCGTGGTCACTGGCCACATCAGGCTCTGCGGCTTCATCCGGTCCTGCATCCCGGCGACGGGACCTCGGGGAGCGAAGCTTTGGCGTCAGGCCCAGATAGGCGCCGATGCTCGAGGATCCGGCGATGCGACGCCACTACAACACCATCCGGCCGCACAGCGCTCTCGGCTACAGGCCGCCGGCGCCGGAGACGATCATCCCGGTCGATCATAGGCCGGTGATGCACTAACAATTCAACCGGACCACTCGGTGGGGGCAGTCCAGTTCTGAAGTTCGACAGGGAGCGGACGGAGGTGGATCTCTCGGAGGTCGTGCTCACGCACTACAAACTCGGGAGCAAGGGCAAGGCATCCCTGTCCCCCGGTGAGACTGATGACACCAAGCTGCAACCCATGACGGAGACCGGTTCGGGCCAGGTAAGGGACAAGCAGAAAGCTCTCCTCGATGAGATCATCCAACACCTGAACGATCTCTTCGGTGGAGACTCGACGGACGCGGACAAGGTCGCGTGGATCGAGCACACCCGCTCGAAGATCATGGAGAACGAGACCTTGAGAGGCCAAGCGGCGAACAACTCGAAGGAACAGTTCCGCCACTCCCCCGACTTCGAGGGCGCCCTCATGGATGCGATCATCGAGGGGTTGGACGCATATAGCGGTCTCAGCAAGCAAGCACTGGAGGACGAGGCCATCCGCCGCCGGCTGAAGGACATCCTGCTGGGGCCCGGTCAGCTATGGGAGATGCTGCGGAAACGTGAAGGTGGTCACCGGCCTGCTCCCTAAAAGGATTTACGACCCCAGTTCAGCAAACAACCAAACTTGATGCCGTGATAGCCCGGTGATAGCCCGCACTCAAGCTCAGTTTGGGGTGAAGGTTTTAAGTTATTGATTTTTTTGGCGCACCGGGGAGGATTCGAACCCCCGACCCCCAGATTCGTAGTCTGGTGCTCTATCCAGCTGAGCTACCGGTGCACTCGCGGCCATTTATCGCTCCGGACGGGGGAATGCAAGAGTGCCTAGGTCCCATTCAATCTCGCTATCCGAGTTTAGGTCGATCCTGTCCTCGGCGCGAGGGTCCCACCAGTTTTTCGCGTGGAAAGCAGAATGTTCGTCTCTGTCGCGGAGATGCCGCTGAGATACCGGATCCGCCGCAAGATCGCATCAAAGTTCGAAAGGTCTGACGCCCCGATTTCGGCCATCAGATCCCAACGGCCGTTCGTCGTGTGGATTGCAGTCACCTCGGGCATGGCTTGAAGCCGGCGGATCACGTCTTCGGCGCCCTTACCCTCGACCGCAACCGACATGATGGCGCGCACGCCGGGTGGGTGCAGATCCGCTTGGGTGAGCACCGTATAGCCCGCAATCATACCGCTTGCCTCAAGCCTGGAAAGACGGCCCCGCACGGTTGCCCGAGAGACCCCGAGGGTTCCCGCCAGTTCCGAGATCGACTGCCGGGCATCGCGCCTGAGGGCACCGATCAGCGCAATATCCGTGTCGTCCATGACAGATTTGATCTTGTAAGCACCAATTTGGCGAGCAATAGCATGTAGCTTACCAAATTGCATGCTCTTAGATGCCAGAAAGATGCGCGATGTCTTCTCCAGTGGCAGAGGAGAGCAATCATGATCAGCAATCGGAGCATCGCGGTGTCCCTGATCGGCGTCCCGCTGGAGGCGGGGGCCAGCCAGCGCGGCACGGTTATGGGGCCGGCGGCGCTGCGCACAGCGGGGCTGACAGAGGCCCTTACCGCACTGGGTCACGATGTTGGGGACCAGGGGGATCTTGCGGCGGCGCCGGTGGTTGGTCTTGGGTCTGCTGCCGTGTCGCGGCTGCCAGAGATCGCCGGCTGGACGCGCGTGGTGAAGGCCGCGACCGAGGGCGTGCTGGCCGAGGGCAGGATGCCGATCCTGCTCGGCGGAGACCACAGCCTCTCGGCGGGCAGTGTGACGGCGGCAGCGGCCCATGCGGCGCGCCTTGGTCGCCCGCTCTTCGTGCTGTGGCTCGATGCGCACACGGACTTCAACACCTTCGAGACAACGCCGAGCGGAAACCTGCATGGGGTGCCCGCCGCGTTCTTCTGCGGGCTGCCGGGGTTCGATGCGTTCTTGGGCGCGCCGCTTGCGACCCCTGTGCCGCCGGAGCAGGTCTGTATGCTCGGGATCCGGTCAGTCGATGCGGATGAGCACGCGTTGGTGGTGCGCCACGGGCTCGAGGTCCACGACATGCGGGCGATCGATGAGCGCGGGATCTCCGCGGCCCTCGCGCCGTTCCTGGCCCGTGTAGCGGCGGCCAACGGGCTCTTGCATGTGAGCCTCGATGTGGACTTCCTCGACCCGGAGATCGCGCCCGCTGTCGGCACCACGGTCCCCGGGGGTGCCACCTTCCGCGAGGCGCATCTGAGCATGGAGATGCTGTGGGAGAGCGGGCTCGTCACTTCTCTCGATCTCGTGGAGCTCAACCCCTTCCTTGACGAGGCTGGTCGCACCGCGCGGCTGCTCGTCGATCTCACCGCCAGCCTTTTCGGCCGCCGCGTGATGGACCGCCCGACCCGTTCGCGCTGGTCCCGCGCCGCCTGACAGGAGTGATCGATGACCGACAACCTCAACCTTGTGCCCTTTGTCAGCGTCGAGACCATGATGCGGCTCGTCAACCTGACAGGCATCGAGCGCTTTCTCAGCGACCTTGCCGACCATATCGAGGCGGATTTCCGCCGTTGGGAGAGTTTTGACAAAACCCCGCGGGTGGCCTCGCACTCCCGCGAAGGGGTGATCGAGCTCATGCCCACCTCGGACGGTGTCTCCTATGGCTTCAAATACGTGAACGGGCACCCGAAGAACACGCGCACCGGGCTGCAGACCGTGACGGCCTTCGGCGTGCTGGCAGAGGTCGAGAGCGGCTATCCGGTGCTGCTCTCGGAGATGACGATCCTGACGGCGCTGCGCACAGCGGCGACCTCGGTGATGGCGGCGCGCTATCTGGCACCAAAGGGCGCGCGCTCGATGGCGCTGATCGGCAATGGCGCGCAGTCGGAGTTCCAGGCGATGGCGTTCCGCGCGCTCGGGATCGACCGGCTGAAGCTCTATGACATCGACCGGACGGCGTCGGAGCGCTGTGCCCGCAATCTCGCGGGGCGGGGCTTTGCCATCGAGATCTGCGACAGCGCGGAGGCAGCCGTGGAGGGCGTCGAGATCATCACCACGGCGACCGCAGACAAGCAGCAGGCGACGATCCTGACCGACAACATGGTGGGTGCGGGACAGCACATCAACGCGGTCGGCGGGGACTGTCCGGGCAAGACGGAGCTCCACCGGGACATCCTGCTGCGCTCGGACATCTTCGTGGAGTATCCGGAGCAGACCCGCATCGAAGGGGAGATCCAGAGCCTGGCGCCGGACCATCCGGTGACGGAGCTGTGGCAGGTGATCACGGGCCAGGCGGAGGGGCGTAGGGATGCGCAGCAGACCACGCTCTTCGACAGTGTGGGCTTTGCGGTGGAGGATTTCTCCGCGCTCAGCTACCTGCGCCGGCGGATCACGGAGACCGGGTTCTATGAGGAGCTGGACCTGCTGGCCGACCCCGATGAGCCGAGGGATCTCTACGGTATGATCCTGCGGGCCGGTGCACGCGTCGAGGCGGCGTAAGGGGCGCCGCAGCGCCCCCATACTTTAGCCGATCTGCGGCACCAGGGCGTCCATCGACGCCTTGGCGTCGCCATAGAACATCCGGCTGTTCTCCTTGAAGAAGAGCGGGTTCTCGATGCCGGAATACCCCGTGCCGCGGCCACGCTTGCAGATGAAGACCTGGCGGGATTTCCAGACCTCTAGCACCGGCATCCCCGCAATCGGCGAGCCCGGGTCGTCCTGCGCCGCGGGGTTCACGATGTCGTTCGCGCCGATCACGATCACAACGTCGGTCTCGGGGAAATCCTCGTTGATCTCCTCCATCTCGAGCACGATGTCGTAGGGCACCTTCGCCTCGGCCAAGAGCACGTTCATGTGCCCTGGCAGACGGCCCGCCACCGGGTGGATGGCAAAGCGCACCGTGGTCCCCTTGTCCCGCAGCTTGCGTGTGAGCTCCGAGACCGACTGCTGCGCCTGCGCCACCGCCATGCCGTAGCCCGGCACGATGATCACACTGTCGGCGTCGTTGAGCGCCGAGGCCACACCGTCGGCATCGATGGCGACCATCTCGCCCTCGACCGCCTGCGCCTCGGACTGCTCGCCGCCCCAGCCGCCGAGGATGACGCTCACAAAGGACCGGTTCATGCCCTTACACATGATGTAGGAGAGGATCGCGCCCGAAGCGCCCACCAGCGCGCCCACCACGATCAGCAGGTCGTTGCCGAGGGTGAAGCCAATGGCCGCCGCCGCCCAGCCCGAATAGCTGTTCAGCATCGAGACCACCACGGGCATGTCCGCGCCGCCGATGGCCATGATCAGGTGCACACCGATCAGGCCCGAGATCACCGCGACCCCGTAGAGATAGCTGACATCCCCGGTGGCCATGTACTGGTTGCCGAGGACGATGCAGAGCGCGATGCCAGCGAGGTTCAGCTGGTGGCGCATCGGCAGGGTCAGCGCCGCCGAGGAGAGCTTTCCCGCCAGTTTGCCGTAGGCGACGATCGAGCCGGTGAACGTGATCGCGCCGATGAAGATACCGAGCAACAGCTCGATCTTCAGGATCGAGAGCTCGACGGAGGTTTTCTTGGCGATGGTCGCCGCAAAGCCGGTCAGCTCCTTGGCTGTGCCCGCCTCGACCGCGGCCAGGGCCCGCACCATCTCGGTGTCGGCGTTCACACCGATCAGCACCGCCGCCAGACCCACCAGCGAGTGAAAACCCGCCACCAGCTCCGGCATCTGGGTCATCTGCACCTTGTTGGCGACATACCAGCCGCCGGCGCCGCCGATCACGATCATGCCGAGGATCAGCTGCCCGCTGTCTGTTCCCGCCACCGACACCGTGGCGAAGATCGCCAGCGCCATGCCGATGATGCCGTAATAGATCGCGCGCTTGGCCTTCTCCTGGTTCGAGAGACCGCCGAGCGCGAGGATAAAGAGAATGGCCGCAACCACATAGGCGGCCGTCACAAGTCCGATGCTCATCTGCTGGTCCCCCGATCAGCTCTTTTGGAACATGGCGAGCATCCGGCGCGTCACGAGGAACCCGCCAAAGATGTTCACCGCGGCGATCAGGATCGAGAAGGCCGCAAGATTGGTCACCGTGCCGTCCGGAGAGCCGATTTGTAACAGCGCGCCGACGATGATGATCGAGGAGATGGCGTTGGTGATCGCCATCAGGGGCGTGTGCAGCGAATGCGCCACGTTCCAGATGATGTGGTAACCGACGAAACAGCTCAGCACGAAGACGATGAAGTGCTGCATGAACGACGCAGGCGCCACCGAGCCGACCGCCAGCAGAAGAACGCCGCCAACCGCCAGCAACTGCGCCGTCTGGTCGAGGGATTTCTTCATGGCCGCATCTTCGCGAGCCCGCTTCTCTTCGGGGGTCTCCTCGGCTTCCTTCTTCTTTGGTTGAGCTGCGATCGCTTTGATCTTGGGCGGCGGTGGCGGGAAAGTGATCTCGCCCTGGTGGGTCACCAGCGCACCGCGGATCACGTCATCCTCCATGTCGATGACCGGATTGCCGTCCTTCTCAGGCGTCAGGTCATCCATCATGTGGCGGATGTTGGTGGCATAGAGCGTCGAGGACTGGGTCGCCATACGGGACGGGAAGTCGGTGTACCCGACCACGGTAACCCCATTGTCTGTCACGATTTTCTCGTCCGGCACGGTGAGGTCGCAGTTGCCGCCGCGCTCGGCTGCGAGGTCGACGATCACCGAGCCCGGCTTCATCGCCTTGACCATGTCCTCGGTCCACAGCTTCGGCGCCGGGCGGCCGGGGATCAAGGCGGTGGTGATGACGATGTCCACCTCGGGCGCCAGCTCCAGGAACTTTTCGAGCTGTTTTTCCCGGAATTCGGGGCTCGAAGGCGCCGCATAGCCGCCCGTCGCCGCACCATCCGTCGCTTCTTCCTCGAAGTCGAGATAGACGAATTCGGCGCCCATGCTTTCGATCTGCTCGGCGACTTCCGGGCGCACATCGAAGGCCAGCGTGATAGCGCCAAGCGACGTGGATGTCCCGATCGCGGCCAGACCCGCAACCCCGGCGCCGACCACCAAGACCTTGGCGGGCGGCACTTTTCCGGCGGCCGTCACCTGGCCCGTGAAGAAGCGGCCGAAGTTGTTGCCCGCCTCGATCACCGCCCGATAGCCCGCAATGTTGGCCATGGAGGAGAGCGCGTCCATCTTCTGCGCGCGCGAGATGCGGGGCACCATATCCATGGCGAGCACCGACATCTTCTTTTCGTTCAGCTTGGCCAGAAGCTCTTCATTTTGTGCCGGCCAGACGAACGAGATCAAGGTCTTGCCCTCGGGCGCCTTTTCGATCTCTTTCAGCTCGGGCCCGCGGACCTTCACGACCACATCCGCCGCCTTCCAGAGCGCCGCGGGGGTCTTCACGACCTGCACGCCGGCCTCTTTGTAGGCGTCGTCGGAGAAGGAGGCTGCCTCGCCGGCACCCGCCTGGATGACACAGTCATAGCCGAGCTTTTGCAGCCGGCCGGCGCTCTCCGGGGTCAGCGCAACGCGCCTCTCACCGGCGTAAGTCTCTTTCAGCGCTCCGATTTTCATGTCATCCGGTCTCCTCTCCTGTCCCATGCACCGGGGTTCGTTCCCGGCCCTCATGTCCGCTGTCCGCTCGTGGGGATCGCGTCTTCGGCGCCGTCAGCCGAGCCTTGCTCTCCGGGTGCCCCGATCAACCGCATCTGGGCCCGGGGGTCAACTCTTTCGCGCCGCAGCGAGATCCCTCGGAGACGCAACGTAGTGCGATATTGGGATGCGACATCCGTATGCGATATCGATGCGATATCAGCGATAAACTACTCGGTCGATCCGTTCAGATGGCAGGCGGAGTGCCAGCCTGAGCCGACTTCGGTCAGTTCGGGCCGGGCGCTGCGGCAGGGACCGTGGACCGCCGGGCAGCGCGGGTGGAAATGGCAGCCGGGCGGCGGGTCGAGCGGGGAGGGGATCTCGCCCTCGATCGGCTTGAAGTCCCGCTTGCGCTGATCGAGGCGCGGGATCTCGGCGAGCAGCGCCTGGGTGTAGGGGTGGTTCGGGGCAGCAAACAGGGCTTCCACCGGCGCGCTCTCCACCACACGCCCGAGATACATGATCACGATGCGGTCGGCGATGTGCTCCACCACGCTGAGGTCGTGGGAGATGAAGAGATAGGTGAGGTCAAACTCTTCGCGGAGATCCATGAAGAGGTTGATCACCTGCGCCTGGATCGAGACATCTAGGGCCGCGATGGCCTCGTCGCAGACCAGGAACCGCGGTTTGACGGCGAGCGCGCGGGCAATGCCGATGCGCTGGCGCTGGCCGCCGGAGAACTGGTGCGGATAGCGCCGTTTCAGCGAAGGGTCGAGGCCGACCTTGGTGAGGATCTCGTCCACATAGGCCGGCAGTTCGCGGCTGGTGACGAGCCCGTGGACAAGCGGCGCCTCGCCGACGATCTGCTCGACCCGCATGCGGGGGTTGAGGCTCGCAAAGGGATCCTGGAAGATCATCTGGACCGCAAGCGTCGCCTCGCGCCGGTCGACGGCCGACATCTCCGAGAGCGCGCGCCCTTGATAGGCGATCTCGCCGGTGGTGGTCGGAAGGATCCCGGCGACCATGCGCCCGAGGGTGGACTTGCCGCAGCCGCTCTCGCCAACGAGGCCCACGACCTCTCCGGGGCGGATCGCCAGATCGACGCCGTCGACCGCGTGCACCACCTCCTCGTGGAGATCGGCGCCGAGGCGCTGGGCGATGCGGCCCGCCAGATCGAGCCGCTTGACGAAGGTGCGCCCGACGCCGCGGGCCTCGATGATCGGGTCGGTCATGGGGCGGCCCTCGCGCGGTCTGCGTGGGCGGTGGCTTTGATCTCGACCACGACGCCAGGGGTGACGAAGCCCGCGACCTCGATGGCGGTCCAGGCGGGGTAGGGGGCGCGGAACTGCTCGGCCCACACCGTTTTGAAGGTGGCGAGGTGGTCTTGCAGGCCAATATGGAAGCTGGTGACGTCGACCACGGCCTCCATGCCGAGGGTCGCTTCGGCGAGGATCAGGCGCACCTGCTCGAAGGCGGTGCGGATTTGCGTCTCCGGATCCGGCGAGAGGCGGCCATCGGGGGCCACACCGGTGACACCGGTGAGGAACACGAACCCGCCCGCGACGCGGCCCGGGGACATGGCGTAATCGTCGACAAAGGACGCAAGCGGGGCGGGCGCGAGCACAGTCATTCGGCGCCCTCCAGATGCGGGTGGTGGCAGCGCACAGTCTGGGCTTCGCGTGGCTCCTCGATTTCAGGGGCCGTGGCACAGGCCGCTGCCGCCCGGGGACACCGCTCGGCAAAGGCGCAGGCGGCGCCGAGGCGGGTCATGTCTGGGGTCATGCCGGGGATCTGGGCGAGGCGCTGGCCGCGGCGGTTGGCCGACGGCACCGAGCCGAGCAGCCCGACCGTATACGGGTGGAGTGGGTGGTCGATCACATCGTCGGTCGGCCCGGCCTCGACACAGCGGCCCGCATACATCACCGCGATGCGGTCGGCGAGGCCCGCCACCACGGCCAGATCATGGGTGATCCAGATCATTGCGGTGCCGGTCTCGCGGCAGAGGGTTTGCGCCTCGTGGATGATCTGCGCCTGGATCGTAACGTCGAGAGCGGTCGTAGGCTCGTCGGCGATGATGAGATCGGGGCTGTTGAGAAAGGCGATGGCGATGGCGACCCGCTGGCGCATGCCGCCGGAGAGCTGGTGCGGATAGGCGGCAAGGCGCTGTTCGGGCGAGGGGATGCCGACCTTGGCGAGCCCGTCGCGCGCGCGGGCGCGGGCGGCGCGGGAGGAGACCCGCTCATGGGCCTGGATCGCCTCGGTCATCTGGGTGTCGACGCGCAGGACCGGGTTCAGCGTCATCATCGGGTCCTGGAAGATCATGGCGATGCGGTTGCCGCGGAGCTGGCGGAGGCGTTCCTCCGAGGCGCCGACGAGCTCTTCGCCCTGGAAGCGGATCGAGCCGCCGACCACACGCCCCGGCGGGTCCACAAGGCCGATCACGGAGAAGCCGGTGACGGATTTGCCGGAGCCGCTCTCGCCGACGAGGCCGAGGATCTCACCGCGCTCCAGCCGGAAATCCACCCCGTCGACGGCCCGCACGAGGCCCGCGCGGGTGTCGAAATGGGTCTGCAGGTTCTCGACGGTCAGGACACTCATGCGACGCCCTCCGAAAGCCCCCCGCACAGCCCCCTGGCCGGCGCCGGGCCGGATCGGCTCCCACCCGCCCACCCACGCCGCTCCGCCCCGGCGCCGGGCAGGGGGCTGTGCGGGGGGCTGAGCTCTGTGTTAGGCGCGGTCATCGCTTGAGCCTCGGGTTCAGCACGTCGCGGAGCTGGTCGCCAACGAGGTTGATCGAGACGATGGTGATCAGGAGCGCAATGCCTGGGAAGAAGCTGATCCAGTAGCGCCCGGACATCATGTATTCGAACCCGTTGGAGATCAGCACGCCGAGGGAGGGCTCGGTCTGGCGGAGACCCACCCCAAGGAAAGAGAGGGTCGCCTCGAGCGCGATGGCGGAAGCGACCTGGACCGTGCCCACCACGATCAGCGGCGCCAGGCAGTTCGGCAGCACATGGCGGAACACGATGCGGGTGTGGGAGAGGCCGAGGCAGCGGGCGGCCTCGACATAGTCCTTGGCGCTCTCGACCAGGGCCGAGGCGCGGACCGTGCGCGCGTAATAGGCCCATTGGGCGATCACGAGGGCGATGACGATCTTGTCGATGCCGCGCCCTAAGGCGGCCACCAGCATCAGCGCCACCAGGGCGGCGGGGAAGGAGAGCTGGAGGTCCACCAGGCGCATGATGGCGGCGTCCACGCGCCCTCCCGCATAGGCGGCGATGAGGCCCACGGCCATGCCGATCAGCAGCGCAATGATCCCGGAGGTGACACCGACCGCCAGGGAGATCCGCAGCCCGTAGAGGATGGCGGAGTAGAGATCGCGCCCCGAACCGTCGGAGCCGAGCCACATGGTATAGCCGGCGAAGGCCTTCTCGCCCGGGGGCAGGCGGCCGTCCAGCACGTCGACCTGCGCAAGGTCGTAGGGGTCCTGCGGCGTGATCCAGGGGGCGAGCAAGGCCAATGTGATGATCGCCACCAGCACAACGAGGGCCACGACCGCGATCCGGCTCTCGGCAAACTCCGAGACGAAACGGGCAAACGGCGTCTCGACGCGAACAGCCTTTGCGGGCGTGGTGTCCGTCATTGGCCCTGGTCCTTCAGCCGCACGCGGGGGTCGAGGGCGGAGTAGAGGATGTCGACCACGAGGTTGATGATGACGAAAAGCGCCACGATGATCATCAGATAGGCGACGACGACGGGCCTATCGAGCTGCAGCAGGCTGTCGATCAGCAGCTTGCCCATGCCGGGCCAGGCGAAGATCGTCTCGGTCACCACCGAGAACGCGACCAGGCTGCCAAATTCGAGCCCCAGCACTGTGACCACCGGGATCAGGATGTTCTTCATCAGGTGCACGGTGACCACGCGCTGGCGGGGCAAGCCTTTGGCGCGGGCGAACTTGATATAATCCTGGTGCATGACCTCGGCGGTGCCGGCGCGGGTGAGGCGGATCACCAGCGAGATGTGTGTAAGCGCCAGATTGGTCGCCGGCATCGCAATGTGGCTGAGCCCGTCGAGAGTGAAGAGGCTCGACGTCACGCCTAGAAACGTCGCCTCGTCGCCGCGCCCGGTCGACGGCAACCAGCCGAGATAAACCGCGAAGACCATGATCATCATCAGCCCGACCCAGAAGGTCGGCAGCGAGAAGCCGAAAATCGAGCCCGCCATGATGATCCGGCTCGCGCGGTGGGTCGGGTAGAGCCCGGCATAGAGCCCGAGCGGCAGGCCGAGGATGATCGACATGGTCAGCGCCGCCACCGCCAGCTCGATCGTTGCGGGCATGTGGTGCAGGATCAGCTTCAGCGCCGGCTCGCCGAAGATGAAGGAGCGGCCGAGATCACCCTCAGCGATCCCTCCGAGGAAGTGCAGGTACTGTTCCCAGATCGGTTTATCGAGACCGAGGGCTGCGATGGTGCGCGCGATCTCGGCCTGATCCGCATCGGGGCTGATCAGCATGTCGACCGGATCGCCGACCACGTTGACGCCGAAGAAGACGATCACCGACATGAGGAACACGACGACGATGGCCTGCATGAGGCGCCGGATTATGAAGACGGTCATGGTCTGGATCCGGTCGGCAAAGGGGGCCGGCGCGCGGCCCCCCGGCGCCTTACTCTTTCACCGCGCCGATGGCGAGCGTGTACTCATCGGTGCGAGCGACGTATTTCAGGCCCTTCTTCGCGGCCCAGGTGTTCACCTGATAGTGCAGCGGGATGATGGCCGCGTCCTCGATGGCAACCTCGGTCGCTTTGGCCAGCAGCGCCTGACGGTCCGGGTCCTCGACGGTTGCGAGGGCCGTCTCGATCAGCTCGTCCACCTCAGGGTTCGAATAGCGTCCGCGGTTGGACGCCCCGAAGCCCCGGTCCGGATCGTGGGTGTGGATGAGCGACTTGAGCGGCGAGGAGGCCTCGCCCGAGCCTGCACCCCAGCCGACGAGGATGAAGCTGAACTCCGGCGTGTCGTTCGGCCCGCCACGCGAGGCGCGCTTGAAGTAGACCGAGCGCGGCATCGTCTCGACCTGGGTCTTGATCCCGATGCGGGTCAGCATCTGGCCGATGGCCTCGGCGATCTTGGCGTCGTTGATATAGCGGTCGTTCGGCCCGTGGATGGTGAGCTCGAAGCCGTCGCCCACGCCTGCCTCAGCCAGCAGCGCCTTGGCACCCTCGGGATCATAGTCGACCGGCGAGAGTTTGTCGGAGACACCGAAGAAACCATCCGGCAGCAGCTGGCCCGCCTTGATCGCAACACCTTCCATCACCCGATCGACGATGGCGTCGCGGTTGATCGCCTTCGAGATCGCGGTCCGCACGCGCACATCGCGGAGCGGGTTCTCGATGGCCCCGCCGCCATTGGCCTTCACGAACGGGCTGTCGGCGCGGTCATGGTCGAGGTGGAGATAGATCACGCGGTTCGACGGGCCTTGGGAGAGGGTGATGTCGTCGCGCGCGGCCAAGGTCCCGATATCGGTGGTCGGCACACCCGAGATCAGGTCCACATCGCCGGCCAGCAGGGCCGCGACCCGGGCGGGACCGGCCTTGATCGGCTTATAGGTGACCTTGGACCAGACCGGGGCATCGCCCCAATAATCGGCGTTCACCTCAAAGATGATGCTGTCGCCGGGATTGTAGCCCGCGAACTTGAACGGGCCCGTGCCGACCGCCGCGGTGCCGTCGTTGAACTGCTCGGTGGTGGCGGTGCAGCCGGCGCTGTCGGAGACGATCGGGATCGTCGAGACGTCGTTCGCCATCAACGGATAGGGGGCCTCGGTGGTGATGTGCACCGTCAGCGCGTCGATCCGCTTGACCGTTTTGCCCTTGGTGTAGGTCGCGAAGGAGGAGGGCGAGTTCGGCACGTTCGGCGCCCGCTCGAAGGAGCAGACCACGTCGTCGGCGTCGAAATCGCTGCCGTCGTGGAACTTCACCCCAGGGCGGAGATTGAACTCCCAGGTCGTGTCATCGATCGGCTTCCAGTCAACGGCCAGGCCCGGCTGCAGCTGCTGACGCTCGTTCTGCAGGATCAGGTTGTCATAGACATGGCGGCTGATCGCGTTGTTCGGCCCGAGATTGTGGAAATGCGGGTCCATGGCGGTGGGCTCGGAGGCGATGCCGATGGTGATCTCTTCGGCAACCGCGCCCGCGCCCAGCGTGAGGGCTGCGACCGTGGCAAGCAGCCAGGGGCGGGTGGTGGTCATGGCAGTCTCCCTGTGGATCTATTGTGTCCTAGGCCGACACTAGCGGGCGGCGCGAGCGACGCAAATGGCAATTTGAATGCTGTTTTGTCATAGATTGATCGCGAGGCGTTGCGAATCTAGGATAGTGGGCGAGGAGAACCCCTTGATGCGCCCAAACTGGTACAGCCTTCGCGAGTTCGAGTCGCTGCGTGCGCTGTTGGCGACCGGCACCACAAGCGCCGCCGCCCGGCGTTTGGGCATCAGCCAATCGGTCGTCAGCCGTGCGGTGGCAAGCCTCGAGGCCCGGCTCGGCCAGGCGCTTTTCGCGCGCCAGGGAAACCGGCTGGAGCCGACTGCCGAGGCGTTTGCGCTCAACGAAAACCTCGATCCCCTGTTCGATGCTCTCGCCCGCATCGACGGCACCGGCGGTGAGGACGCCTCCGGTCAGCGCCTGACCCTTGCCGCGCCGCCAACCCTCGCGCACCGGTTCCTGCAAGCACGGATTGCGGAGTTTCTGACCGCCCGGCCAGACGCCGCCGTTTCGCTGGAGATCTGTGCCTCGGATGCTTTGGCCGCCGGGATCGCCGAGGCCCGCTTCGAGCTTGGCGTGACGGACAGCCGGGTCGATCACTCCGGCGTGGCAACGCGCCCGTTCCGGCGCTCCCGCGGCATGGCGGTGATCCCGGCCGGGCACGCGTTGGCGGACCGTGCGCGGCTCATACCCTCGGATCTCGACGGCCAGGCGCTGATCGCGCTGACCCGCCGGCACTCGGCGCGGGGGCAGACCGACCGGATGCTCGCCCAAGCCGGCGCGGTTCCGCGGATCGTGGTGGAGACGGCGACCGTGGTCTCGGCCTGGCAGTTCGCGGCGGCGGGCTTGGGGATCGCCCTCCTCAACCCCTTTCCGGCAGCGCTGAGCGAGGATGCGCGCGTGGTGTTGCGGCCGATCGATCCGGCGCTGACCTACACCACCCAGTTCCTGACGCCCGCGCGGCGGCCGGTCTCGGCCCTCGCGCGGGCCTTCATGCGCCATGTTCGGCTCGCCACCCCAAGAGACCCCTATTCGGAGATCGCGACGGAATGACCACCGAAACTTCCCCCCAAACCTCGCCGGAGATCCTGGCCCGGTTGATCGGCTTCGATACGGTGAGCGCCCGCTCCAATCTGGATCTGATCGCCTGGGTGGAGAGCTATCTGGCCGAACACGGGGTCGCCAGCCGCCGCGTGCCGGATGAGACGGGCGCGAAGGCCTCGCTGATTGCCACCATTGGGCCTGAGGATCAGCCGGGCTGGGTGCTCTCGGGCCATACGGATGTGGTGCCGGTGGAGGGGCAGGCCTGGTCCTCCGATCCCTTCGAGGCGCGGGTGGAGGGCGGCCGGCTCTATGGCCGGGGGGCGGCGGATATGAAGGGGTTTCTGGCCTGTGCGCTCGCGGCCGTGCCGCGGGCTGCGGCGGCCCCGCTGACGCGCCCGATCCATCTGGCGTTCTCCTATGACGAGGAGGTGGGCTGTGTCGGCGTCCGGCCCATGCTGGCCGAGATGGCGGGCTGGGCGGTGCGCCCCTTGGGCTGCATCGTGGGCGAGCCGTCGGAGATGCAGGTGATCACCGGGCACAAGCACAAGCTCTCCAAAACCGTGGTGGTGGAGGGGCTGACCGGGCATTCCTCGCGGGCGCCGGAGGCGGTGAATGCAGTGGAATACGCAGCGCGGCTGGTGGCGTTCATCTCGGATCTCGGGCGGCGGTTGCGCGCGAACGGGCCGCGCGATGCGCTCTATGACGTGGCGCATACGACCGCCCATGTGGGCCGGCTCTCGGGCGGCACGCAGCTCAACATCGTGCCGGAGCGGTGCAGCTTCGACTTCGAGTTCCGCGCGGTGCCGGGGGATGATCCGCATGCGCTGCTGGCGGAGGTCGAGGCGGAGGCCGCACGGCTGACGGCTGAGATGCAGGCGGTGGCGCCGGAGACTGGCATCCGCTTCGAGCCCTATTCCCACATTCCGGGGTTGGAGACCGATCCGGGGGCCGAGATCGCGGTGCTGGTGAAGCGGCTCGCCGGGCGCAACGACCATGCCAAGGTGGCCTATTCGACCGAGGGTGGGCTGTTCGCAGAGATGGCGGGGGTGCCGGCGGTGATCTGTGGGCCCGGCTCGATCCGAGAGGCGCACAAGCCGGATGAGTTCATCGCCCTGTCGCAGCTTGCCGATTGTGACGCGTTTTTGGAGCGGCTGATTGCGGAGTGCTGCTGAGCGGCGCGGCCCGAGGCCCCGCCCACCCATCTGACCGGTCGCTTGCGTCCCCGTCGCGAGGCCCCCCAGCCTCGGGCCGCGCCCCTCAGGGCTCCCAGGGGGTGTCGGGGTCGAGAGGGAAGGAGGGTCTCGGGATGTGCTCGAACGGCCAGCGGGTCAGCACCGGTGAGGTCAGCCCCGCGGTGTCGACCTCAAAGACCCGCTCCGGCGGGAACCAGGATAGGAAGCCCGCCCGGAAATGGCCGCGGGATTTCACAACCACCGTGTGGGCATCGCCGACATCGAGCCCCATCATCTCGAAGAAGATCGGGTCGGCGGTCTGGGTCCGGTCGGAGATCACGACGACCTTGATCCCGCCGATCTCGAGGAGCGCCGAGGGGCCGAGATGGAGCTGGCGTCCGGCGGTCTTGCCGAGATGGCCGATGACCGAGCCGTCGTGCAGGCGGGCGATCCGCGCCTCGGCGGAAAGGCCGGTGTCCCAGCGCTCCCACGGCGCGTCGCCCGCGCTGCGGTTGAACCGGGCGGTGAAGGTCGCGCCCTCGCCGAGCCCGTGCGCCTCTGCCGCCAGTTCCGGATCGTAGAAGGAGCCGAAGAAGACGCGCTCCGCTCCAGCCTCGATCAGGGCGCTCAGCAGCGCCGTGGTGCGCCCGGAGCCGCCGCCGCCGGGATTGTCGCCGGCCTCGGAGAAGATCACAGGCAGCCGGTCCGGCTGACAGGCAAGGGCGACGGCGTCCTCCATCGGTGTGAGGGTGCGGGTGAAGCCCTGGCGCAGTGCCCAGGTCTCCTGCGCGATCTCATCGGCCAGGCGCTGGGCGGCGTCGCGCCCGTTCCGTCCGGTTACCACCACGGAAAACCCGTTGTCGGCGACATCCGAGAACACGAAATTACCGAACACCGAGACGTTGAGGATGGCACCGCCAAGCTCCGCCTGGCGCCGTTGGCCGAGATCGATCAGCGTGCCGCAAGGAGCCTCTGCCGAGAGGAGCGTCACGGATGCCGGCACGATGGGCAGCTTTACATGGGCGATGGCCGGGCGCGCCTCGCCTGCGAGGATGCGCCGGAGTGCAAAGGCCGCCTCCTCGCCCCGCTCGCGCATGTCCACATGGGGGTTGGTGCGGTAGCCGACGATGACATCCACCGCCTCGCACATCGTATCCGAGATGTTGGCATGGAGATCGAGGGTTTGGACGATGGGGATATCTGGCCCCAAAGCCTCCCGCACGCCAGCGGCGATCGCCCCGTCCGGGTCGTCGAGATGGGTGGCAACCATCGCCCCATGGTGGCAGAGATAAACCGCATCCACCGGCTCCGCGAGGCCGGCACGAAAGGCGGCAAGGGCCTCCTCGAAAACCGCTTCCTCCACCGGGCCACCCGGATGGGCGGCGGCCAGGAGCACGGGAACCGGCTCCCACGGGCCCGTTGCGTCCATGGCTCGGACAAAGGCTGCGAACTCCGGCGCGAGCGAGGGCGTCGGGCTGCGGGCCTCGGACAGCAGCGCCGCGCCCGCCATCCAGGTGAGCCGCTCGAAATCGGCGCGGGTCACCGGCCTTGCGAAGCGGTTGGATTCCAGGATCATGCCCATAAGGGCGACGCGGGGGCGCGGGTTGGGGGCCATGGCGGTCTCCTTTCGGCCCCGATCAGAGCGAGGAGCGGCCACCATGTCCAGCATCAACATTCCCAACAGCTATCCCGTGGAGCTCGAAGCGCCGGATATCAGCGCCTATGCGCCGGGCAACACGGGCGTGCCCTATATGTGGAGCTGGGCGGCTGCGGCGCCCGGGCCCCATGCGATGGTGACAGCACTCGTCCACGGCAACGAGCTCTGCGGGGCGATCGCGCTCGACTGGCTGATGCGGCGGGAGGTGCGCCCGGTCCGCGGGCGGCTCTCGGTCGGGTTCCTGAATGTGGAGGCGTATGCCCGGTTCGATCCGGCCGACCCCAATGCAACGCGCTGGGTGGACGAGGACATGAACCGGCTCTGGGGGGCGGACGTGTTGGCGAGCGCGCGGGACAGCGTCGAGATGCACCGGGTGCGCGAGGTTCAGCCGCTGGTGGCCGAGGCGGATCTTCTGCTCGACATCCACTCGATGCAGCGCCCCTCGCCCCCGATGATGATGGCCGGGTGGTGCGACAAGGGCGTGGAGTTGGCCCGCAAGCTGGGCGTGCCGGCGCTGATCGTGAAGGACCGCGGGCACAAGGCAGGGATGCGGATGCGCGATCACGGGGCGTTCGGCGAGGAGAGCGCGGGCGCGGCGGCGGTGCTGATCGAGTGCGGCCAGCATTGGGAGGCCGCGGCGGGCGACTTGGCCATCGAGTCCACGGCGCGCTTTCTGGTGGCGAGTGGGGTCGTCGAAGCCGAGGTGCTGGACGAGGCGCCCGACACGCGTGGTCCCCAGGAGGTCTGGGAGGTTGCTGAGGCGGTGACCATCGAGACCGATGCGTTCCGGTTTGCAAGCGCCTTCACGGGCGGCGAGGTGCTGGCCGAAGCGGGGACGCCGATCGGCTATGACGGCGACCGCCCGGTCTTGACGCCCCATGACAACTGCTTGCTGGTGATGCCGTCTCAGCGGCTCTGGCCTGGACAGACCGCCGTGCGCCTTGCTCGACGGGCGGGCTGACGCGGCGCGTGCCAGACCCCACCCACCCATGCAGGCCGGGTGCAGGCTGGACCGGATCACTCCCCCACAGGTCTGGCACGCGCCGCTTGGCGTCTCGCGCATCCCGCCACGGTCCGAGGCCTGTGGGGGAGGACGACGATGCTTCCCCGCGACCGGTCTGCATGGGTGGGTGGGGCCTCGGGCCGTGGCGGGCGGTGCAGCAGGAACGCCGTCAGACCCGAAGGGCCATCCCATCGCGACCGGGGTCGGCACCGCCTTCCCAGCCATCGGGGCCGCGGCGCAGCGCGTGCACGCCCGCAAAACCGTAAGAGAACCCCGCCCGCCGGGTCGGATAGCCGCGAGCCTGCAGGGCCCCCTCTGTGGCCCGGGTGACCCGGTTCGTGAGATCCACCGTGTCCGACGTCGTGCAGAAGCGCGGCGCCGCAACAGCCTCCGCGGCGGTCATCCCGAAATCCACCATGTTGAGGATGCCCTGGAGCACGCCCATGGTGATGTAGGTCCCGCCCGGTGCACCGATCACGGCCCAGGGGCCGGTCTCGTCGAACAGCACGCTGGGGCACATCGCGGTGAACCGGGACTTGCCGGGTGCCAAGGATCCCGCCCGCCCGGGGCGCGGATCGAACACCCCCATACAGCCGTTGTACATGAAGCCCAGCCCTTCGGTGACCACACCCGAGGGCATCCCGATGGAATGCGTCAGCGACACCGCGTTCCCGGCGCCGTCCATCACCGAGATATGGGTGGTCTCCTTGCTCTCTTCGCTGCCGGAGTTCAGCCGGACCACATGGGTTTTCTCCCCCGCCTTGACGCGTTCGGCCCGTTCGGCGGCGTAGTCCTTGGAGGTCAGCCGCTCCAGTGGCACCTCGACAAAGCGTGGGTCGCCGAGATGGGTGTCCTTGTCGACGGTCGCGATCTTCATCGCCTCGGACACGGTCGCGATGTAGTCGGGCGAGTTGTGGCCCATGGCCGCCAGATCGAAGCATTCGAGGATGTTCAGCATCTCGAGCAGCATCACGCCGCCGCCCGGTGGCCGGTTGGTCGCGATCCGGAGGCCGCGATAACTGCCCCAGAGCGGTTCGGTCTCGGCCGGGGCGACGCCCGCCAGATCCTCGGCGGAGAGCAACCCGCCATTGGCGGCCATGTCCGTTGCGATCTCGCCCGCCAGCGCACCGGTGTAGAAGTCCTCGACCCCGTCCGCCGCGATCCGCTCCAGGGTGCGCGCCATGTCCGGGTTGCAAAAGCGCTCGCCGACGCGGGGGATTGTCCCGTCCGGCTTCACATAGATCTTCGCGGTGGCGGGGCAGCGGCGGAGGAACTCCTCATGGGCCACGCGCCCGCCGCCCGGCACATCTGTCCAGAAGGCATGCACATGGGGGCGGACCTGGAAACCGTCGCGGGCATAGGCGATGGCCGGGGGCAGCAGATCGGCCAACGCCCGGGTGCCGAAGCGGCGCAGGGCCTCGTCCAGCGCGCGCAGGGTCATCGGCGTCGTGATCGACTGATAGCCGATCTCGTTGACCTCGCCCTCCAGCAGGAAGCCGAACCCGTCATCGCTCTCGCCGCGGATCAGGTGCTGCCACTGGTCCGGCTTGGTGGCGAGCGGGGCCCGCCCGTGGAAGTCGAGGCAGAGATGCGTGTCCCCCATCAGGATCTGCATGGAGCCGAAGCCCCCGATGCCGCACATGATGGGGTCCACGGCCGTCTGCACCAGGGCGCAGGCAACTGCCGCATCGACCGCGTTGCCGCCTGCGGCCAGCACATCCGCGCCGGCCTCGACCGCTTCGGGCTGGGGGGCGACGATGATGCCCTTCATGGGGTGCCTCCTTCGCCAAGATCCCAGTAGACCCCGGCCATGATCCCGAGCGCGCTGCGGGTTACCGGCAGCAGGATGTGCTCGTCCGGTGCGTGCTGGGAGCAGCCGGTATAGGAATGCGGGATCCAGATCGCCGGGATGCCGAGCAGGTCGGTGAAGAGATCGTTGCAGATCGAGCCGCCCATCTGCGGGATCACGGCGGGCTCAGCGCCGGTGGTGCGCGCGACCGAGGCGCGGACCCAGCCGGCCCAGGGCTGGTCGGGTTCGGTGCGCGAGGCGGCAAAGCCTGCGCCGTTCTCGGGCGGGGGGGGCACGACCTGCACGCGGGTGTGCCCGTGCGCTGTGAGGTGCCGCTCAAGCGCCGGCAGGATGCCCGCCACATCAGTCCCGGCAATGTACCGCAGCTGGCAATGAGCGCGCGCAAAGGGGGCGATGGCGTTGACCGGGCTCTCGGGGATGCCCGCGACCATGGCGAGCACGGCGAAGGAGTTCCAGGCATAGACCCGCTCGGGCGTCGTGAGGCCGGGCTCACCCCAGTCCGGGTCGATCTCGGGGCCGGACGGGCCGCCGTCGAGCGCGATGTCGGAGAGGAGCTCTCGCACCAGGGGGCGTACGCCGTCGGGGCGCCATTCCGGCACCAGGATCTTGCCGGACGGCCCCACGATCGAGGCGATGGCGTGGGAGAGCAGCGCCGCCGGGTCCGCCAGCGCGCCGCCCCAGTTGCCGGAATGGTGCCCGCCCTCGCGGAGATCGCACACGAGATCGAAGTTGATCGCCCCCCGCGCGCCGAGCGAGACCGTGGGCCGGTCCGGGCGCACCCGCGGCCCGTCGGAGGCGATGAAGACATCGGCCATGAAGGCGTCGCGGTTGGCCTCCATCACTTCGCGCAAGCCCCGCGAGCCGTTCTCCTCCCCGGTTTCGATCATGAACTTCGCGTTGAAGCCGAGGCGCCCGCGGGCCTCGAGCACGGCGGCCATGGCGGTGAGGTTGGCCAGGTGCTGGCCCTTGTTGTCCGCCGTGCCGCGGCCATAGAGACGCTCGCCGTCCCGTGCGGTCTCCCAGGGGCCGGCGCCCTTGGTCCACCGGTCATCGAGGCCGCGGATGACATCGCCGTGCCCATAGCCGAGCACGGTCGGCAGGTCCGCCGCCTCGTGCCGCGTCGCGAGCAGAACGGGGCCGCAGCCGGGCAGGGGGTTCTGATACGTCTCGCAGGTGAAGCCCATGGCGGAGAGCCGCGGCTCCATCGCCTCGGAGAGGTAGCGCGCGCAATGGGGCAGGCCCTCGGCCACCTGGCTCTCCGAAGGGATCGCGACGAGCCGGGCGAGGTCTTCCTCGAACCGTCCGCTGTCGAGCGCGTCTTCGGCGGCGGCGACGGCGGCAGCGCGGCCTTGGGCATCGGTCATGGGGCAGTCTCCTCTGGCTCAAAGGTGCGGGGGGCCGGCTGAGGGCTCAGGGCGGCGGCGTTGCGAGCACGTGGCCGGCCAGCGCCGAAAGCGGGGCGTCGGGGGGAAGCGCGCGGCCAGTAAGGGTGGTACCACGATAGCCGGCCTCGCACAGCACCCTCCAGCCGACCCAATACAGGCCCCGCCGCGGCGGTCGAACCGCATCGTGCCGTCCGTTGCGCCGACCGCCACCTGCTGGAGCGTCACCGCGCGCGCAACTCCGCTCAGTGTGCGTTGAAAGCAGGCGATGTTTTTCGGTTCGGGCTCGAAGGCGATGATCGCACCCGCTGGCCCCACCCGCTCGGCCGCGAGGAACGAGAACACCCCGATGTTCGCGCCGATGTCGTAGAAACACGCGCCGCTGGCGGTGGCTCAGCGCGTTGCCGACGTGGCTGAGAGCCTTGAACACGGGGCGCTTCACGGTGCGGGTTCCGCGCTGGCCGGTCGATGGGCGCGTGCGCCATAGAGGTGGCATTCGACCCGGCCGGCCTCGTCGATGAGCGGCGTCGGTGCGGTTGTCGCGCACTCCGGCATCGCGCGGGGGCAGCGCGGGTGGAAGGCGCAACCCGTCGGCATATCGAGCGGGTTCGGAAACGCCGTGCCCAAATGGGTGTCCGGCACGCCGAGATCCGGATCGGGCGTCAGCACGCTGTCGAGCAGCACCTGGGAGTAGGGGTGGCGCGCCGAGGCATAGAGCGCCTTGGTCGCGGCCTCCTCGACGATCCGCCCGAGATACATCACCGCCACCCGGTCAGCGAGGTGCTCGACCACCGCGAGGTTGTGCGAGATCAGCAGATAGGTCAGCCCGAACTCCGCCCGCAGATCCGTCAGCAGGTTGAGGATCTGGCTCTGCACCGAGACATCGAGGGCCGAGGTCGGCTCGTCGCAAACTACGATGGAGGGCTTGTTGATCAGCGCACGGGCGATGGCGACACGCTGGCGCTGCCCGCCCGAGAGCTGGGAGGGGTAGTTGCCCGCGAGGCGTTTGGGCAGGCCGACCAGCTCCATGATCTCGGCGACCCGGGCGCGGCGCTCCTCCTCGGGCGTGCCTTGCACCACCAGCGGCAGGGCGATGATCGTGGCGATGGTCTTGCGCGGGTTGAGCGAGGAATAGGGGTCCTGGAAGATCGGCTGGACTTTCGCCGCGATCTCGAGGCGCGAGAGGGAGGAGATCGGCCGGCCCTCGAGCAGCAGCTCGCCTCCGGTCGGCGGCAGCAGCCCCAGCAGCATCTTGGCCAGCGTGGACTTGCCGCAGCCGGATTCGCCCACCAGCCCGACCACCTCGCCGCGGCGGATGCTGAAATCGACACCGTTGACCGCATGGAGCGGGCGCTTGGGCTTCATGAACCCGGCCGAGACGCGGAAGGTCCGGCGCACGTCGCGGGCTTTGAGAACGGTCTCGCTCATGCCGCGGCACCCGGGCGATGGGCCGCGGTCTCCTCGGGGCTCAGCACGCAACGGTAGGCGTGACCGGGAGCCACCTCCCGCAGCGACACAGGGGCTGTGCGGCAAGCAGGGCGCACATGGGCGCAGCGGTCGGCGAAATGGCAGCCCTCGAATGCGCCGACCAGCGACGGCACCACCCCGGGGATCGAACCCAGATGCGCCCCGGGCGGCGTCTTGCCGGGCACCGGGATGCAGTCGAGCAGCCCTTGGGTGTAGGGGTGCGAGGGCGCCTTGAAGATCTGTTGCGCGGTCCCGGTCTCGACGATCTGGCCCGCATACATCACCGCGATCCGGTCGGCCACGCGGGCGACGATCCCGAGATCGTGGGTGATCAGCAGCAGCCCCGCGTCGAACTCACGCTGCAGGTCCGCCAGCAAGTGGAGGATCTGCGCCTGGATCGTGACGTCGAGCGCGGTGGTCGGCTCATCCGCGATCACGAGCCCCGGATTGCACATCAGCGCCATGGCGATCATCACGCGCTGACGCAGTCCGCCGGAGAGCTGGTGGGGGTACTGGCTGAGACGCGAGGCGGCGGCTGTGATGCCGACCTTCTCCAGCATCTCCACCGCCCGGTCGCGCGCCTCCGCCGCTGAGGCCCGCTTGTGGCGCTGGAGCGGTTCGGCGAGCTGGTCGCCGATGGTGTAGGCCGGGTTCAGCGAGGTCATCGGCTCCTGGAAGATCATCGCCATCCGGTTGCCGCGGATATCCGCCATTGCGTATTCGCGCTTGGCCTGCAGGTCCTCGCCGTCGAGGGTGAGGCGCTGGGCCGTGCGCTTGGCATGGCGCGGCAGAAGCCCCATCAACGCGAGCGAGGTGAGCGACTTGCCACAGCCGCTCTCGCCCACGATGGCCAGTGTCTCGCCCCGGTCGACATGGAGCGAGACCTCCTGCACCGCGTGCAGTGTGCCGGCGGGCACGGGGATGTCGACGGACAGGCGCTTGACCTCGAGGATGCGGGTCATCAGGCGCGGCCCTCCGGCGAGGTGACATCGCGCAGCCCGTCGCCGAGGAGGTTGATCGCGAGCAGCAGCATGAACAGGGCGGCACCAGGGATCGCGATCAGCCAGCTGTCGAAGAACATCAGCCCTTTGGCCTCGGAGATCATCAGGCCCCAGGAGGGCTCGGGTGGCTGGACGCCGAGGCCCAGGAAGGACAGCGCGGCCTCCAGGATGATCGCATGGGCGAACTCGATGGTCGCGACCACGATCAGCGAGTTGGCGATGTTCGGCATGATCTCGGAGAGGATGATGCGCGGCGTCGAGCAGCCGATCGCCTCGGCCGAAGTCACGAAATCCCGTTGTCGGATCTGCATCGTGGCGGCGCGGGTAACCACGGCGAACTGGTCCCAAATGAGGAGACCCAGCACCCAAATCACGACCGTCAGCGACGAGCCGATGATGCTGACCACCGCGATGGCCACCAGCACCACCGGCAGCGAGAGCCGCGTTGTGATGATGAAGGAGCAGACCATGTCGACCTTGCCACCGAAATAGCCTGCCATCACGCCGATGGTGGTGCCGATCACCAACGAGATCAGCATGGCCGAGAAGCCGATCATCAGCGAGATCCGCGCGCCCCAGAACAGCCGCGAGAGGTAGTCGCGCCCGAAATGGTCGGTGCCGAGGGGGTGCTCCCAAGTGACCTTGGGGCTGTCGAACCAGATCGGCGGGATCAGCTTGCGGTCGAGCACCTGGTCATAAGGGTCATGCGGCGAGATCCACGGCGCGAGCAGCGCCACCGCGATGATGCTGATCAGCACCACGAGGCCGAAGACCAGCCCCGCATGGCCGAAGACGCGCCGGCGGAGGATCTGGCCCGGTGTGGGCTCGGTCACACGGGACGCATCGAGGCGGACGGAAGGATCGGTCACGGCCATCAGGCGGTCCTCAAGCGGTTCTCAAACGAGGGTCGAGCCAGGCGTTCAGCAGGTCGGCCACAAAGGTCAGGATGATGTAGAAGATCGCGATCACCAGCACGATGGCCTGCATCATCGGCAGATCAGCGCGTTGGATCGACTCCCAGGCCAAAAAGCCGAGCCCGTTGATGGCGAAGATCGTCTCGATCACGATGGAGCCGCCGAGCATAAACCCGAACTGCACCGCGGCGAGGCTGACGACCGGGATGATCGCGTTGCGCAGCGCGTGTTTCCAGAGGACCGTCGCCGGCCGCAGCCCCTTGGCCCGCGCGGTGCGGATATAGTCGGCTTGGAGTACGTCCATCATGCCGGCGCGCGTGAGCCGCATCACCACCGGTGTGATGTAGTAGCCGAGCGCGATCGAGGGCATCACGAAATTCGCCCAGCTGTCCGAGCCCGTGATCGGCAGGAGCCTCCAGGTGATCCCGAACCAGAGCACCATGGTCAGCGCGAACCAGAAGCTCGGCATCGCCTGGCCGATCACCGCGATGGTCAGCGCCAGCCGGTCGATCAGCGAGTTCGGCCGGATCGCCGCCAGCACGCCTAGCGGGATCGCCAGCGTCAGAGCAAAGACCAGCGCACAGGCACCAAGCAGCATGGTGGTCGGCAGCCGCTCGAAGATCACATTGGCCACCGGCTCGCGGAGATAGTTGGACTGCCCGAAATCGCCCTGGAGCGCCCGCCAGAGCCAGTCGAGATACTGCACGACGATGGGCCGGTCGAAGCCGTAGAACGCCCGGACCCTCTCGATGTCCTCTTGGGTCGCGGTCTCACCGGCGAGGGCCACCGCCGGGTCGCCCGAGAGATAGATCATCGAGAAGGTCAGCAGCGAGACAGTCAGCGCCACGAGCACCGCGACGCCGAGGCGCTTCAAGAGATAGCCGGTCATGGGCGCATCCTATCCCGAGGGCGGGAGGGCGCCGGAGCGCCCACCCAACGGCTCACTTCCAGGACGCCGCGTAGAAGCGCGGGATCTCGTCCGGCGTGGTCTGGAAGTCGAGATCCTGGGAGAAGGCATAGTACTTCGCATAGGTGAACATCGGCACCCAGTAGACCTCCTCGGCGATCCTGGTCAGCGCCTCCTTGTAGGCCGCCTCACGGTCCGCCGGCTCGGTCGAGCTGTCGCCGCGGCCGAGCGCTGCGATGACCTCCGGGTCGCCGCCGGGGCCGATCGGGTCGTCCTTGCCGCCAACGAAGAAGTGGCTGGTGATCGCCGAGACATCCGGGATCGAGTTCGAGCCCCAGGTCATGTGGGCAAGCGGGGTCTGGCCGCCCCAGATCAGGTCGCGCAGCGCCCGGTACTGGAGGAAGTTGAGGTTGGCTTTGATCCCGACCCGCGCCAGATCGCCGATCACCGCTTCGGTGAATTCGCGCTGACGATAGGCGTAGATGTCGAACGCGAAACCGTCAGGATAGCCCGCCTCGGCCAGCAGCGCCTTGGCCTTCTCCGGGTCGTACTCATACTGCGGGACGTCCGTCGCACAGCCGAACTGGTCCGGGTGGCACGCCGCGTGGATCACGACTGAGGCCGGCCCGACCAGGTTGCGCGTGATCGACTCGCGGTTGATCGCGTGGGCCACCGCCTGGCGCACCCGCTTGTCGGCGAAGAAGTCCTGGCCCGAGCGCGCCGAGACGTCGAAGGTCAGGTAGGAGACGCGCATGGTCTTGGCGTTCTCAACGGTGACCTGGCCCGAGGCCTCAAGCCGCTCGGCCTGCTCCTTCGGGACGTCCCAGATCCAGTCAACGCCGCCGGTCAGCAGCTCGGCGAGCTGGGTGTTCGGGTCCTTCAGCGTGCGGAAGCGGACATTGCCGATCTCCGGCGCGCCCTTCGGTCCGCCGTCGAAATAGCTCTCGTTCGCCGCCCACTGAACGTATTCACCGGCCTTCACCTCGACGAATTTGTAGGGGCCCGTGCCAACCGGGGCGACCGCGCCATAGTCTTTCTTGCCATCCGCGCCGGTGGGAGCGCTGTGATAGTGCCCCTCCGGCACCACGAACACGGCACCGGCCATGTAGGCGAGCGCCGCCGGGAAAGGTTTGTGCAGGTGGATGCGCACGCTGTTGTCGCCGGTCTGCTCGGCCGACTTCATCCAGTTCACGTTCTTCGCGGTCAGGACGCCGCTGTCCTCGGAGGCCACGTGGTTGACCGTGTAGACGACATCCTCGGGCCCGAAGCTCGAGCCGTCATGGAAGGTGACGCCTTCGCGCAGCGTCAGATCGATGGTGACATTGTCCGCCCACTCCCAGCTGGTGGCGAGCAGCGGCTTGTACTCCCCCGTCTCCAGGTCACGGAACAACAGCGCGTCCCAGCCGAGATGCCCCATGATCACGAGCTCACGGGTATTGTTGTAGTACGGATCGACAATGGCGACCTCGCGGTCGGTCGACCACACCAGCGTGTCGTCGGCTTTCCCCGCCATCGCCTGCGGAGCCGCCAGCGTCAGCGCCAGCGCGGGCAAAGCCAGCCTCCAGAACCGGGTCATGGTGATACCTCCTGCTGTTTGGCCGGGGTTGATCCCCGACACGGTGCATATGCGACTGAGCTTGGCACCGATGTGCTGCCCCTTCAAGCGCCGCAACGTCAGGCAAAGACAGGGCCGCTGTGAGCCGCTAGGGTAGCGGGCCATAGCCTGCCGGAGCCCCATGCGCCGTCCCACCGCCATCGTTGCCGCCATCCTCTGGATGCTGCTGTCCTGCGCGCTCTTGTCCGGAGTGGCGGTGCTCGGACGCTATGCGGCGCTGGAGGGGGTGGCGCTGTTCCAGATCATTCTGCTCCGCTGCGTCTTTGCGGCGCTGTCGATGGCGCCGATGGTGGCGGTACGGGGTCGGGCGATGCTGCGGACCCAACACTTGCCGCTCTATATGGCGCGGGTCGGGATCGGGTTTATCGCCATGACCACCTGGTTCGCGGCGATCTCGCTGATCCCGGTGGGCGAGGCGCAGGCGATCGCGTTCCTCGTGCCGCTCTTTGCGACCATGGGGGCGGCGGCGTTCCTCGGCGAGCGCGTGGGCTGGCGGCGCTGGGGGGCTGTCGGCGTGGGGTTCGCCGGCGCGCTGATCATCCTGCGCCCGGGGCTGGTCGAGACCTCGGTGGGCACAGCACTCGCGGTGGTCTCGGCGGTCACGATGGCGGCCTCCACGCTCTTCATCAAACGTCTGGCGGACCGCGACGACCCGGACACCGTGGTGCTGATCACCTCGCTCATGCAGTGCGTGCTGGCAGTGATCCCGGGGCTCTGGGTCTGGCAGGGGATCAGCCTCGAGCTCTGGGGTGTCTTCGCCGCCATCGGGCTGTTGGGGATGCTCGGGCATATCACCATGGCCCGCGCGTTCCGTGCGGCGGATGCCAGCATCGTGGTGGGGGTGGACTTCGCCCGGCTCCCGTTCTCGGTGCTGTTCGGGTTCTGGCTGTTCGGCGAGCTGATCGACTTCTGGACCTGGGTGGGGGCGGGTGTGATCTTCGCCGCCGCCTTCTACACCGCCCGCCGAGAGACCCGCGTTCAGGGGGCGCCGAGGACCGGCAGCGTCAACCGCGAGCCCTGAGGGCCGAGGCCGATCTCCCAAGCGCCCGGTTGGCCATAGGGCCAGAGCGCGAAGTTGTCTCGGTCGGCGCCGGAAAGGCGGAGCCCGATGCGGTGACCCGCGGCAAACTCCCAGGCGACGGGCAGGAACGGGATCTCCAGATGCGCAGCCTTGCCCGGGACCAGTGGTCGCGCCGCGGCACGAGTGCAATCCGGCGCCGCCCAGGTGGTGGCGTAGCTGTCCTCGCGCGCAGCACCCCCGCGGTGAAGGGCACGGTGCATCCCCTCGGTGACGTATTTTCGACTCCCATCCGGTGCGATGTCCTCGAGATAGGCGAAGACGCATGCGTCCTTGCGGTCGGATGTCAGCACGAGGTGCAGAACCGCATGCCCCGCGATGGCAAGCGCCGCCGGCAAAGGCTCGGCCGCGAGGGTTGGCATTGCCGCCGAGCGCTCCTCCCAATCGGGATAGTAGTCGCGCACATCGCGCAGTTGCAGCCGGTCATAGCGGGTCTGGTTCCCCGTCCCCAGGGCGTAGTCGACCGTCAGTGGCAGAGCGCCCGCCTCCGGCGCCTCGCCAAGGCCTCCGGTCGCCAGGTGCAGCACGCGGGTCTCCTCCTCCGGCGGCCAGGCGGGACAGGCCTCCCAGCGCTCGGCGGCCATGACGTGGAGCTGCACGGGCGCCTCCTCCGCCAGGCCCGTCTTGCGCCCGGCCAGATGCTCGTCGAAGAACCGCAGGATCTCGGCCAGAACCGGAAACTCCGGAAGCTGTTGCGCGCGATACGGGCTGCCATTGTTGCGCGCGCCATGGTCCCAGGGTCCGAGCAGCAGCCGCCGGTCCCGCGCCGACTGCCCCCCAGGCGCCCCGAGAAAGCGGCTGATCGAGCCGTTCGCATAGGCCCCGTCATACCAGCCCGAGATCGAGAGCACCGCCAGATCCTCGCGCCACAGATGGGCCACCGCATGGGGGCTGAAGCTGTCGCTGGTAAACTCCGGCTCATGGGCGAGCGCATCGCCGCGGAACTGGAACTCGCGGAGGAAGTCCTGCATCGGCGCGTTCGCGGCGTGGCCGTGCACGGCCTCGGCCAGCAGTGCGCCGTCAGGGTCCTCCTCCACCGGCGCGGGCCCGCGAAAGTCCGGATTGCCGTAGAACACGAAAGGCTGGAGGCCCGCCCGGTCGTCATGATCGAGCGCCGTCAGCAGCCGCCCATAACCGTCGATCAGGTCCGACAGCCGGCAACCGCCCGGGTAGAAGTGGTCGCGATAGCTGTCCCAGACGGCCGAAATGGGCGCGATCGCCTTGAGTGCCGGATGCCCCGACGCCGCGGCAAAGCACGCCGACGCGCCGAGATAGGAGATCCCCGTCGAACCCATATGACCGTCGCACCAAGGCTGCTCGGCCACCCAGGCGATCACCTCGGCGGCATCGGCGCGCTCGGCGGGAGACCGGAAACTGTCCCGGCACCCAAACGACGCCCCGGAGCCCCGCGCATCCACCACCAGGAGCGCATAGCCCCGCGGCACGAACATGTCCCGGTAGATCGCGATGTTGGGCGAAGGCTCGGCATTCGACCCCTCCGCCACCACGAAGCGGCGGTAGTAGGGCGTGAAGATCACCACCACCGGCCACGGCCCCTCGCCGCCTCCGGGCAAATGCAGATCACAGGCCAGCCGCACCCCGTCGCGCATCGTGAGATACCGCGAGCGGGGCGCCACCAGGGCGTGCTCCGCCGGGCGGCGCGCCAGATAGGCGTGCGGGTCGGTCCTCCAGGCGGGCGAGCCCGCGGCGCTGTCGCTCATGCTGTCCCCCTTGCGTGGCCCCGGGTGGGGATCGCTATGCTAGGCCATCACGCCGGCGCCGTCAGGAGAGATCATGCGCATACCGAAGGACAAGGAACTTTTGGCGGGCATCCGCGCCTGGGTCGAAGTTGAGACACCAACGGGCCATGCGCCTGGGCTCAACCATCTGATGGACATGGTCGGCGAGGCCTTTACGGAGCTGGGCGCTGCGGTCGAGCGCACACCGGGCCGAGAAGGGCAGGGCGATCATCTCCTCTGCCGGCTGCCCTGGCGCGGCGCGATCCCCGGTGACGATGTGCCGGGATTGCTCATCCTCTCCCATCTCGACACGGTGCATGCGGTCGGCACTCTGGATGTGCTGCCCTTCCGGGTGGAGGGCGACCATGCCTATGGCCCCGGAACCTCGGACATGAAGGGGGGCGCTTACATCGCCTATCGCGCGATCCGGACGCTGGTGGAGGCGGAGCACGAGACGCCTCTGCCGGTCCGGTACCTTTTCACCTCCGATGAGGAGACGGGGTCCGAGACCTCGCGGGACCTGATCGAGGCGGCGGCCGAGCATGCCAAATACGTGCTGGTGACCGAGCCTGCGCGCGGCGGTGGCAAGATCGTGACCGGACGGCGCGGGGTCGGGCGGTACGGTCTGTCGGCGAAAGGGCGTGCTGCGCATGCCGGCACCAATCACGCAGCGGGGCGCTCGGCGATCCGGGAACTTGCGCGCAAGGTGCTGGAGATCGAGGGCAAGACCGACTACGAGCGCGGTGTCACCTTCAACATCGGGCGGATCTGGGGCGGGACCACCGACAACACGGTCCCCGAGGAAGCGGGGATGCGGATCGATCTGCGCTTCACCGACCCCGCCGACGGGCCTGCGATGGACGCCTGGCTCCGCAGCCTCACGCCCGATGAGCCGGATGTGGAGATCGCGCTCACCGGCGGCCTGAACCGTCCCGCCTATACCAAGACCAACGCCATTGCCTCGCTGTTCGAGCATGCCAAGGGCCTTGCGGCGGAGGCGGGCTGGGTGCTCGAGGACATGCACACGGGCGGCGGCAGCGACGGGTCGTTTGTGGCGGCCAGGGTGTCGACGCTGGATGGACTGGGCGTGGATGGCGCCGATGCGCACACGCTGAACGAGCACCTCTATGTCTCCTCGCTGCAACCGCGGATGGCGCTGATGCGGCGGCTCTTGGAGACGCTGGAGTAACGCTCAGCGGGCGTGGAGCGTGTTCTCCCCGCTCATATAGACGGCAATGGCGGAGAACCGCTCGCCCTCCACGCGGAACACATTGGCGTTGGATTTGTGCGCCGTGGTGCCGTCCGGCAGCCAGTTGGTCACCTGGAACTGCGAGGCGATCAGCCCGCGCTCGGGGCAGGGGATGTGCACGAACTGGTCGTGCAGGACCCGCGTGTGGCCCTGCCAGAGCCGTTCGAACATGGCGCGGATGGCCGTGTGGCCGATGACCTCGACGCGGTGGGTTTCGACCGTGAAACGGCAGTCCTCGGTGAGCGTGCCGAGGATGGTGTCGATCTCGCGGTGGTCGACCCCGCGGAAATAGCGCTCGACCAACGCGCAGAGGGCCTCGGTCTGGGCGCTCAATGCATCAACTCCGGCAAGAACAGCACGATTCCGGGAAAGGCGATGAGGAGCGCCAGCGTCACCACATCCATCAGCAGGAACGGGGTGACGCCGACGAAGACGTCCTCGAGCCGCAGTGGCACGGGCGAGGCGCTTCGCACCACATAGACGTTGAGGCCCACGGGCGGTGTGATCAGGCTGATCTCCGCCAGCTTGATCGCGATGACGCCGAGCCAGATCGGGTCATAGCCGACCTCCGTCATGATCGGGAACATCACCGGCAGGGTCATCACCATGATCGCGATCGGATCGATCAACATTCCGAGGATCAAATACACGACCGCAAAGGCCATCAGGTAGGCAAAGGGCGGCAGGTCATAGGCGAGCAGCACCCCGGTGATCTCCGAGACCAGCCCCGTATAGGTCAGGAACCGCGCAAACAGGATCCCGCCGATCACGATGATGAAGATGGTGGAGGTGGTGATGCCGGCCTCCTTGAAGGTCTCCACCATGGTCTTAACGCTGAGCCGGCCCTTTGCCGCGACGATCAGGAAGGCGCCGAAGGCCCCCACGGCCCCGGCATAGGTGGGCACGAAAAAGCCGAGATAGATCCCACCGATCACCAGCAGGAACAGAAACGAGATCCCCCAGACGCCCTTCAGCGAGCGCCATTTCTCCGCGCGGGTGATCTGGATGTCGGGCAGGGGCGCGAGGCCGGGCCGGGCGCGGGCGATGAGCCAAATCCCGCCCATGTAAACGGCCGCAGACAGCAGCCCCGGCACCAGCCCCGCCACCAGCAGGCGCGCCACCGACTGCTCGGTGATGACGGCGTAGATCACCATGAGGATCGAGGGCGGGATCAGGGATGCGAGCGTGCCGGAGGCCGCGATGCACCCCGCCGAGAGCCGCTTGTCGTAGCCGAAGCGGACCATCTCCGGCATCGCCATCTTGGTGAACACAGCGGCGTTCACGATGGTCGACCCGCAGGCCGCGCCAAAGGCCGCCGAGGCGAGCGTGGTCGCCATCGCCAGCCCGCCCCGTACGCGCCCGAGCCAGTTGTAGGCGGCGCGGTAGAGATCGGTCGTCAGCCTCGCCTGGGTGGCCAGTGCGCCCATCAGGATAAAGAGCGGGATCACCGCCAGCGTGAACGAATTCGTGGTGGAGAACGGCACTGTCGCGAGCTGGGCAAAGGCGGCATCCGGCCCGATCGCCAGGATCATGCCGAGCAGCCCGCCGAGCCCGAGCGCCACGCCGATATGCACCCCCGCCGCCAGCATCACGACGAGCACCGCCATCACGATGGCCCCGGCGGTTCCGCTGTCGAGCATCAGGTGCTCTCCGCCGAGGACGCGGTGGGGGGCGGGGCGCCGGTGCGCACACGGCAGAGGTCGATCGCGAGGTCGACCAGCAGCCGCAGGATCAAGAGCCCGGTGCCGACCGCCAGCACGATCCGCGCAGGCCAGAGCGGCATGCGGATCAGCCCCACGGTCTTCTCGTCGATCCGGATCGAGTACTGCGCCTCCAGCACCGCCTGCCACAGCAGCAGCCCGAAGAAAAGCAGCGCCGCGAGATCGGCCACCACATCCATCCCCGCCTGCACCCGCGGCGGCATCCAGGCATGGACCAGCTCCACCCGGATATGCGCCCGCTTGATCTGGGCATAGCAGAGCGCGCCGAAGACGATGAGCACCATGGAGCTCTCGGTGATCTCATACGGTCCCGGCACCGGCACCAAGAGCACCTGGGTGCCGACGATGTCCGCGACGCCCAGGAACATCGCCATCAACAGACCGACCCCGCCGAGCAACAGCACGGCGAGCGCCACACGCTCGAGCATTCGGGAGATCGCTGTCATGGGCGGAGGCCGGGCGCAAGCACCCGGCCCAAAGGCATCAGTTGCCGATCATCTTGCGCCAGAAATCGGCGACCTCTTGCGCACGCTCCCCTTCGCCATCGGCGGTGCGGGCATCGACCCAGGTCTGCAGCATGTCGGGCGCTGCGGCCTGCCATTTCGCAAGCTCCCCCTCCGCCAGGGGTTTGATCGTGGCGCCCGCTGCGGTCATCGCCTCACCGGCTGCGGCCTCGGCCTTCTCGATATCGGTGATATAGGCGAGCCCTGCCTTCTCGGCCTCCTCGAGCATGATCTGTTGGATGTCCGACGGCAGCCGGTCCCAGCTGCGCTGCCCGATCACCAAGAGATGCCCCGTGATCGACATCACCGGCCCACAGGAGAACTCGCCGACCTCATAGACCTTGATCGCGTTGATGTTGCCGCGGTTGATGAAGGAGTAATCGATGGTGCCGCGCTGCACTGCTTCATAGATGTCGCCGAAGCCGACCGAGACCGGCACCGCATCCACCGCCTCGAAGATCTTGGGGATGTCTGCGCCGAAGCTGCGGATCTTCTTGCCCGCAAGGCCCGCGACCGTGTCGCACGTGCCGTCCGGTCCGGTCATGTAGTAGCTGCCAAGCGGCTGGTGGAAGAGGAACTTCACGCCGAACTTGTCGAGCTCCTCCTGGAACACCGGTAGGGCGTCATAAGCGGCGGCCGAGACCTCCATAGCCTGGCGCGGCGTGTCGAAGATGAACGGGATCTGATAGGCCTTCCAGAACAGGAGCTGGTCCGGGTGATAGCCCGGCACCACGGCGGCCATGTCGATCGCGCCACGGCCGGCCAGCGTCATCAGCTCATTGCCCTTGCCGAGACCGCCGGCGAAGGTGATCTCGATCTTCACCCGTCCGTTGGTGCGCTCCTCGACGGCGGCGGCGAAGTCCTTCTCGACCTGCACGAAAGGGGTGTTTGGCAGGTAATGCCCCCAGCGCAGGGTGAACTCTTGGGCGCTCGCGCTGCTGGCGGCCCCGATGGCGCCGAGCGCTGCGACGGCCCCGAGCAGGCTCCGGATGGGTGTGAACATGGTGGTCTCCCTGTGTCTCGCAGTCCGGGCGTGACGCCCGACCGTCGTTGTCCCCTGTCGTTGGCGCAGGCAGCCTGCCGTGGCAACCCGCCGCACCCAGCCTCTAGACCTAGCGGGGGAATGCCGGGGAGCAAAGCCTTCTTGTCCGGCGGCCCGTCAGTGTGCGCCTACCCCGGGGTGCCGTCGGGGAGGATGACGCCGGTCTGCCCCGTGATGCGGCCATAGTGCTCGACCCGTCTGTGGCGCTTGAAGTCGAAGATTGTGCGCTTGCCGAAGCCGCAGGCGTCCATATCGCAGGCATGGACCAGCAGCTCGTCGCCCTCGGTCTCAGCGCGGGCCACCACGAAGCCGTTCGGGTCCACGATAATGCTGCCGGCCATCAGCGGGTGGCCGTCCTCGTCGCCTGCCTTGGCCACGCCCACGACCCAGGTCGCGTTCTGGTAGGCTCCGGCCTGCATGGAGAGGTCTGAGTGGAACAGGCGCTTCTCGAGCCCCTCGCCCGATTGCTGCGAGTTCACCGAGGGCGTGTTGTAGCCGAGGAGCACCAGTTCCACGCCTTGCAGGCCGAGCTCGCGATACGCCTCCGGCCAGCGCCGGTCATTGCAGATGAGCATCCCCATCCAGGCATCGAGATTGCGCCAGACCGGGAAACCGAGATCGCCCGGCTCGAAATAGCGCTTCTCGAGGTGCTGGAACGCCCTCTCGGTGTCATACTCGGAATGCCCCGGCAGATGCACCTTGCGGTATTTGCCGACAATGGCGCCGGTGTTGTCCGTCAGGATCTGGGTGTTGAAGTGGTGCCCGTCCGGCGTCAGCTCCGCATAGCCGATCGACATCGCGATCCCCGTCTCCCGCGCCCGGTCGAACAGCGGTTGTGTCGCGGTATTCGGCATCGCGGTCTCGAACCAGCTGTCGACCTCCGTCTGGTCCTCCATGTACCAGCGCGGGAAGAAGGTGGTCAGGCAGAGCTCCGGATAGAGCACCAGATCGCAGCCCGCCTCCGCTGCCTGATCCAACAGCACGAGCATCCGCGCCACCACCGCCTCGCGGCTGTCGGCCTTCTGGATGGGCCCCATCTGGGCCGCCCCGATCACGATCTCACGCATCCGTTACCCCTATATCAGCGCATCGTCCGCAGCGTTGCACAAGTTTCGCGACCGCAGCAATCGGAACCGAGTTGAAACGCCTTTCCCAGTGGTGGCGGCTCCGGCCCTCGCCTATGGTGCCTCGCGGATGGGGCGATCCGAAGAGAATTGGAGACAGACTATGGGCAATGATATCCGAACCACGAGCGGGCGCGGGCGGCTGTTCGACAGCGTGCTCGACACCATCGGCGACACCCCGTGCATCCGGGTGAACAATTTGGCCCCCGAGGGCGTCGAGGTTTACGTCAAGGCGGAGGCGTTCAACCCGGCGGCCTCGGTCAAGGACCGCCTCGCCGTCAACATCATCGAAGCGGCTGAGCGCGACGGCACGCTGAAGCCAGGCCAGACGGTGGTCGAGGCGACCTCGGGCAACACCGGCATCGGTCTCGCCATGGTCTGCGCGGCCAAGCGCTATCCGCTGGTGGTCACCATGGCCGACAGCTTCTCGATCGAGCGGCGCCGCCTGATGCGGATGCTGGGCGCGAAGGTGGTGCTGACCCCGCGCGCCCAGAAAGGCTTCGGCATGTACCAGAAGGCGGTCGAATTGGCCGAGGCCAATGGCTGGTTCCTGGCGCATCAGTTCGAGACCTCGGCGAATGCGGCGATCCACGAGGCCACGACGGCGCGCGAGATCCTGGCGGATTTCGACGGCAAGCGGCTCGACTACTACGTTACGGGCTATGGCACCGGCGGCACAGTCACCGGCGTGGGGCGCGTGCTGAAGAAGGAGCGCCCGGAGGTGAAGATCGTCCTCTCCGAGCCTGCCAACGCCGCGCTGCTCGGCTCAGGCCATGCCCAGGAGCGCACCGCCGAGGGGGCACCTGCGGTCAGCCACCCGGCCTTTGAGCCGCACCCTATCCAGGGCTGGACGCCGGATTTCATTCCGCTCGTGTTGCAGGAGGCGATCGACAACGGGCTCTATGACGACCTGATCCCGGTGGCCGGCGCCGACGGCATCAAATGGGCCCGCGAACTGGCGCAGAAGGAGGGCATCTTCACCGGCGTCTCCGGCGGGTCGACCTTCGCAATCTCCATGGGGATTGCCGAGAAGGCCGAGCCAGGCACCGTGATCCTCTGCATGCTGCCCGACACCGGCGAGCGCTATATGACCACGCCGCTGTTCGAAGGCATCCCCGAGGACATGAGCGAGGAGGAGGTCGCGATCTCCAAATCCACCCCGGGCTATCAGCTCGACTGAACCGTGGCCTCTGCCCGGTCGAGCGCCTCCCAGAGCGCGGCGGTCGGACCTCGGCCAAGCGCCATGATCGCCTCCCAGACGGCGTCCGCTTCGGCGGGCGCCCAGCACCGGGTGGCGAGCGAGACGTTTTTTGCGCGGATCTCTTCAGGCGCGTAAGGATCCGCCCAGTCCCCCCGATTGGTTTCGGTGGCCGCCTCCAGGGTGCGACCATCGCGCAGGTGGAGCCGGATGCGTGCTGGGCGCCTGTGAGGCAGCTGCGCGGTCATGGCCGGGTCCTCGCGCACGGTCACCTGGGCGGCAAGCGCGCGGATTGCGGGGTCGGCCACGCGCTCGGCGGTGAAGCTCTCGACGCCCGTCGTGCCGGTCACCAAAGCGGTGGCAATGGCAAAGGGCAGGGAGAACTTCGCGCCTAGCGTGTTGGTCGGCGCCGGGTCGTCGAGTTCGGCGGCCAATGAATAGCTCTCCACGTCGATGGTCTCGATTGCCTCTGGCGGCGTCTCCGGCAACAGGGCGAGCGCATCAAGGGCCGCGTGGTTGAAGCGGCAGCAGGCGTGGAGCTTGAAATAGTTCCGGCTGACCTCCCATCGGGTGCCGAGCGCTTCGGTCATGGCGGCGGGGTCAAAGCGTTCCGAGACCACGTGGCCATAGACATGCGCCACTCCGTCCCGCTCGGCCGTGAACCCGGCGCCGAGCATCTCGCCGACCATCACGCCGGTGTGGTTGGCGAAGCCGGTGAACGCGTTGCGGACGGTGCCACCCTCCAGCATCGTGCGTCGCGATGTTGCCAGGCCGAGGGTCGCTGCCATCCCGATAGCTGTCCGCATCGCCGCTGCATCGGCACCGGCGAGCCGCGCCACCGCAACCGCTGCACATATGGTGCCCCAGGTTCCATGCGGATGCATCGAAAGGCGCAAGTCACTCGCGATCCCGACCCTGGCGCCGACCTCATAGCCAATGGCGATGGCGGCCTGCAGCGCTCCGCCGTCGGTCTCCGGGGTTGCCACAGCGAGAGCCGCAGGGATGGTGTGCATCCCAGGATGGCCGCGGGCGAACTGGCTCCCCTCATCCATCTCGAGCACTGTGCCGGCCGTCCCCATCAGAAACGCCGCGTGCAGGGGCGTCGCCCGTCTTCCGGTGCCGAGCACCCGCGCTGTCCCCGCGGCAAACCGGCCCGAGAGCGCGCGCATCTCTGGCTCCGCCATCCCGCCAAGCACGGCACCGATGCTGTCCGCCAGGATCAGCCGGGTCTTGGCCAGCGCTTCTTCAGGGATGGCGTCCGCCCGGGTCTCGGCAGCAAAGCGCGCCACCTGGTCGAGATAGTCCATCGCTCCGTCCCCGCCTTGGCCTAAACTGCACTCACGCTAGGGTGCCCCCACCCGCCCCTGCAAGCCGGAGGAGTGCCCATGAAGCGCGTGCTGGTCATCGTTCCCTTTCCCATGACGCCCGAGACGTTGGCGGTCCGCGAGGCGCAGCAGGGGGCGGTCTCGCTCGGCCCGGACATCGCCTTCGAGTACCGCGCCGTGAAGGCAGCGCCGAAAAACTATGTCAGCGCGGCCGATATGGCGCTGGCCGAGATCGGCGTGTTGGAGGCGGGGCTCGAGGCGGAGGCCGAGGGCTTTGACGCGGTCTGCATCGACACCATGAGCGACAGTGCGGTGGCGGCCCTGCGCTCGGAGCTGACAATCCCCGTGATCGGGCCGGGGCGGGCCTCGGTGCTCATGGCAATGCTGCTGGGAACCCGGTTCTCGATCCTCGCCATGTGGCCGCACTGGCGCCACCTTTATGATAAGACACTGCGGGACCTCGGCCTTGCCCATGCCTGCGCGTCGGTGCGCTCCATCGACCGGGCGCCGGACAACCGCGCGCTGTTGGGTGAGAGCCGCGATCAGGTGGCAGAGCTGCTGGTGGTCGAGGGGAGGCGCGCGATCGAGTAGGACGGCGCCGACGTGATCCTGCTCGGCTCCACCACCATGCACGAGGCCCACGCGGTCTTGGCCGACCGTCTGCCCGTGCCGGTGATCAACCCGGGGCCGCTCAGCTATAAACTGGCCGAAGCGGTGCTGGGGCTCGGTCTCACGCACAGCGGGGTTGCATATCCTGCTTCTCCTGCGCCCCAGAGCGCGCTCCTAGATAGAATGATGGAGGCCGTTCGCGACCTCCCCTAAGACACAGGAGGACCGCATGCTGACTGTGACGAAACCCGCACCGAACCGGCTGGACATCGAACTGGACGGCACGTTGGACGCGGTCTCGATGGAGACCGGCCTGGAGGCGCTGATGGAGGCCGCCGAGGGTATCGAGCACGGTGTCATGTTCTACCGGGTCAAATCCTTTGAGATGCCGACGCTCGGCGGGCTGGGGGTGGAGTTCCGGTTCCTCCCGAGCCTCATCTCGTTGGTCCCCAAGTTCGACCGCTGCGCTGTGGTCAGCGACGAGAGCTGGATCCGAGCAGCGGCAGAGGTTGAGGGCGCCGTGATCCCGGGGCTGGATATCAAGAGCTTCGAGCCCGGCGAGGAAGCGGCTGCGGAGGCCTGGCTGGCGGCCCACGCGATTTGACCGCACGGCCGGGCGGCATATGATCCTGGGCACCCGCCGCTCCTGCCCGGAGATATGCATGCCCGCCACCTTGGCCGAGAAGATCATCGCGCGCGCCGCTGGGCGTGAGCGTGTGAGCCCTGGCGAGGTGGTCACGGCGCGGGTCGATCTTGCCATGATCCACGATTCCGGCGGCCCCCGGCGGGTGGAACCGATCCTGCAGGAGCTGGGCGTCGGTCTCTGGGACCGCGACCGGGTTGTGCTGATCTCCGATCATTTCGTGCCCGGCGACACCGAGGAGGGGGCTGCGATCCTGGCCCTCACGCGGGCCTGGGCCGCGGAGAAGGGTGTGGCCTTCCATGACGGGCAGGGGATCTGCCATGTGGTGCTGCCGGAGAAAGGGCATCTCGCCCCCGGCATGTTCGTGGTCGGCGGGGACAGCCACTCGCCGACCGGAGGGGCCTTTGGGGCCTATATGTTCGGGATCGGCGCCACTGAGATGGCGGGGGTGCTGGCGACCGGTGAGATCTGGATCCGCGTGCCCGGCACCATCCTCATCGAGTGGCAAGGGCGGCTCGGCCCCGGCGTGATGGCCAAGGACATCATGCTCGCACTCTGCGGGCGGCTTGGCATGGATGGCGGGCAGTATCAGGCGGTGGAATACACCGGTGAGGCGATCTCCGCGCTTTCGATGCAGGAGCGGATGACGCTTGCCAACATGGCAGCCGAGCTCGGCGGGCAGACCGGACTGATCGCGCCCGATGCGGTGACAACGGCCTTTCTTGCAGAGGCCGGTGGGGAGACCGGACCCTGGCCCGGGCTCTGCACCGACCCGGGTGCCGACTTGCTCCAGCACCACGTTTTCGACGCGGACGCGCTCCAGCCTCAGGTGGCGGCACCGCACTCCCCGGCCAATGCGATGGATGTGGGTGAGGCCCCGGCGGACCGGATGGACGTTGCCTATATCGGGGCCTGCACCGGCGCCAAATACGAGGATCTGGCGGCGGCCGCCCGCATCCTCAGGGGTCGGACCCTGGCCCCTAGTGTGACGCTCAAGGTGGCGCCGTCCTCGGTCCAGGACCAGGAGCGCGCCGCGGCGGATGGGATCATGGGCGTCTTTGAAGAGGCCGGGGCGCGCATCCTGCCGAATGCCTGCGGGATCTGCGCGGGGTACGGGGCCGACCGGCTGGAGGCCGGCACCCGTTGCATCTCCTCCACGGCGCGCAACTTCAAGGGCCGGATGGGAGATGCCACCGCTGAAGTCTGGCTCGGCTCACCGCTCACGGTCGCCGCCTCCGCCGTGGCAGGGCGCATTGTCGATCCGCGCGAGATGCTGGAGGACGCATGATGGGCCGCGTCTGGCGTTTCGGCGACGACATCGACACCGATCAGCTTGCACCGGGTCGTTGGATGCGGGGCGGGATCGAAGGCCTTGCCGCCCATTGCCTGGAGGCGACACGTCCCGAGTTTGCCGGGGATGTGCGCCTCGGAGATGTGATCGTCGCCGGGCGCAATTTCGGGATGGGCTCGTCGCGAGAGCAGGCCGCGGAGGTCCTTCGCCATCTCGGCCTCGCAGGCGTTGTGGCCGAGACCTTTGCCGGGATCTTTTACCGCAACGCGATCAATCTCGGCTTGCCGGTGCTGGTTGGTACGGACCTCTCCGGTATCGAAGACGGGGCGGAGGCCAGCCTCGACCAGCACGCTGGGCAACTGACCCTCGCCGACCGCACGGTGCCGTTAGAGCCGATCCCCGAGAACCTGCGCCCGCTGCTCGCCGACGGCGGCCTTGTCCCGCACCTGAAGAAGCGCTTTGCCGAGGCCCGCCCGTGAGCCTCCGCCCGCTTCTGACCGGCCCTGAGGCGTTGCTGGCGCCGGGCGTGTGCGATGCCCTCACGGCGCTGATCGCCGAGCAGGTCGGGGCGCGGGCGCTCTATCTCTCCGGTGCGGGGCTCGCCTACACGCGGTTCGGACGGCCGGATATTGGGCTCGTGTCCATGGCCGAGGTGGCCGAGGCCATCGCTGCGATCCGTGACCGGACAGCGCTGCCGCTGATCGTCGATGCGGACAACGGTTTTGGCAATGCGCTGAACGTGCAGCGGACGATGCGGGTGTTCGAGCGGGCCGGCGCCTCGGCGATCCAGCTCGAGGACCAGACCCTGCCGAAACGCTGCGGGCACCTGGACGGCAAACGGCTGATCCCGCTCGCTGAGATGGCGGGCAAGGTGCGCGCTGCGGTGGACGCCCGTGCCGCCGACACGCTGGTCATTGCGCGCACTGATGGCATCGCGGTGGACGGGTTCGAACCGGCGCTCGAGCGCGCCGAGGCCTATCTCGAAGCCGGCGCCGATGTGCTCTTCATCGAGGCGCCGCGGTCGCGCGCAGAGATCGAGGTCATCGCCAGCCGCTTTGCCAGCCGGGTGCCACTGCTCGCCAATATGGTGGAGGGGGGCAAGACGCCGATCCTGGATGCAGCAGGCCTCGGGGCGCTCGGGTTCCGGATCGTGATCTTCCCCGGCGGGGTCGTGCGCGCGCTGGCCAAAACCGCAGGCGACTACTACACAAGCCTCCTCACCCATGGCTCGAACGAGCCCTTCCGCGACCGGATGCACGATTTTGCAGGCCTCAACCGGGTGCTGGGCACGGCAGAGATGCTGGCGGTCGGCAAGGCCTATGACGGAGACAACCAGTGACTGCTCCTGTGAGGGCCCTCGACCCGGTGACGCTCTCGATCCTCAAGGGCCGTTTCGAGCAGATCGCCGACGAGATGGACGCGACGCTGTTCCGCGCGGCTTTCAACCCGATCATCGCCGAAGCGCACGACGCCTCCCACGGGATCTATGACGCCGAGACGGGTGAGACCCTGGTGCAAGGGAAGTCTGGCTTGCCGATCTTCGTCGGCGTGATGGCCTTCGGGGTGGCGGCGGTGATCGCAAAGGCCGCGGCACAGGGCGGCCCGGCGGAGGGCGATGTCTGGATCTTCAACGACCCGTATGCGGGCGGCACCCATCTCTCCGATTTCCGTCTGGTGCGCCCGGTGTTCCGCGAGGGTAGGCTGGTTTGCTGGCTCGCCTCCGTTGGGCACTGGCACGATGTCGGTGGCAATGTGCCGGGCAACTACAACCCCGTGGCGACCGAGAGCTTTCAGGAGGGGATGCTGATCCCGCCCGTGAAGCTCTATGACCGGGGCGAGCACCGTCAGGACGTGGTGGATATCCTCTCCGCCAACTCCCGCCTGCCGCTGTCCCTCTATGGAGATCTCCAGGGCCAGATCGGAGCGCTCGATCTCGGACATCAGCGGATGCAGGCCTTGCTGGAGGAGTACGGCACCGAGACCGCCCTAACAGCGCTGGCGGCGTTGAAGGCGCGCGCGGCGACGCTCATGCGGGCGGAGATCGCAGCGCTGCCGGACGGGACGGTGTCGGCTGAAGACTGGCTCGACAATGACGGGATCGCGGACACCGCGCTCAAGATCGCGCTCGATCTGACCATTGCGGGCGACCGCTTGGTGCTCGATTTCACGCGCTCGGCGCCGGCCTGTGCTGGGCCCGTGAACATCTCGCGGGCGACCACCGTTGCGGCCTGCTATGTGGCGCTGAAACACGTCTTCGGCGAGGTTCCGGCCAATGCCGGCGTGCTGGAACCCGTGGAGGTGCGGCTCGATCCCAGCTCGATCCTGTCGGCGGAGGCGCCGAAGCCGACCGGCGGCTACACCGAGACCATCATGCGCCTCATCGACGTCGTCTTCCAGGCGATGGCCGATCTGGCTCCGGAGCGCGCCATGGCCCCGGCCTACGGCACCATCAACGCTCTGTCGCTCGCAGGGGACCGTGAGGACGGCCGCCGCTGGGTGATGTTCTCCTTCTTTGGCGGCGGACATGGGGGGCATGGCGATGGCGATGGTCTCTCCCACGGCAACGCACCGATCTCGACAGCCACGATACCTCCGCTTGAGATCCTGGAGGCGGCGTACCCCGTGCGGTTCACCCAGTGGGCATTGCGCCCCGACAGCGGTGGCGACGGGCGGCATCGGGGCGGGCTTGGCGCGATCTACGAGATCGAGCTGATGGAGCGGGCAGCGGAGGTTTTCCTCTTTGGCGAGCGGGGGCGGTTCGCGCCTCCCGGCGTGTTGGGAGGGGAGCCCGGCGCCCTCAACCGTTTCCGCTACAGCCAAGAGGATGGCTGGCACACGCCTCCGATGGCGTCCAAGATGGTCGGCATTCACCTTGTGCGCGGCCAGCGCGTGCGGCTGGAGACCCCCGGCGGCGGCGGCTATGGCTCTGCAACCGAACGCCCTGCTGCAGCCCGCGCAAAAGACCGCGCGCTTGGCTATGTGACCAGAGGCGACACGTGACCCCCCGTCTTGTGATCGGTGTGGATGTCGGTGGCACCTTCACGGATGTCTTTCTCCTGGACGAGGCCACCGGACGCGCCGCCACCGCCAAGGTTCCCTCGACCCGCGGCGACCAGTCCAAGGGCTTCCTCGCGGGCATCGCAGCACTGGTGGAGGACTTTGCCCCCATCCGCAGCGTGGTGCACGGCACGACCGTCGGCACCAACGCCCTGCTCGAGCGCAAGGGCGCGCGCACCGGCATCATCACGACGGAAGGGTTCCGTGACGTGCTGGAGATGCGCCGCCGGGATCGCCCCACGACCTGGGGACTGCGTGGCACGTTCGAGCCGGTCGTCGCCCGCACGGACCGCGTCGAAGTGGCCGAGCGGGTGCTGGCAGACGGGACCGTGCACACCCCGCTCGACCCGGCCGAGGCGACGGCACGGGCTCGCGAACTTGCCGAGGCGGGGTGCGAGGCGGTCTGCGTCTTCTTTATCAACGGCTATGCCAATGCGGCGAACGAGCAGGCGGCGGTGGAAGCGGTGCGCGCCGTTTGGCCGAATGCTTACGTCACCGCAGCGACTGAAATCCTGCCGGAGATCCGGGAGTTCGAGCGCCTCTCGACCGCGACAATGAACGCCTATCTCCAGCCGCCGGTGGCCTCTTATCTCGACCGTCTCGAACACGGGCTCGCCGAGCGCGGGGCGGGGGGCGAGATCCTCATCGTCCAAAGCAACGGCGGGGTCATGGCGGTCGACACAGCCAAGCGCTATCCGGTGCGCACGGCTCTTTCCGGTCCCGCAGCCGGTGTCATCGCCGCGCGTGCCATCGCGGCGGCGGCCGGGTTCCCCAACATCATCACCTGCGACATGGGCGGCACCTCCTTTGACGTGTCGCTGGTGGCGGAGGGCGAGGCGGCGCTGACCCCTCAGACAGCGATCGACTTCGGCATGGTGGTGCGCACGCCGATGATCGAGATCACCACCATCGGGGCGGGCGGCGGCTCCATCGCGGCGCTGGATGCGAGCGGGTTGCTCACGGTCGGGCCAGAGAGCGCGGGATCCGATCCGGGACCCGTCTGCTATGGCCTCGGCAACACGAGGCCCACGGTCACGGATGCGAACCTGGTGCTCGGGAGGATCAACCCGGACCGGCCGATTGGCGGGGCGCTGGAGCGGCTCGATGTCGAGGCGGCCCGCGCGGCGATCGCGACCGAGATCGCCGAGCCGCTCGGATTGTCGCCGGAGGGCGCAGCAGAGGCGGTTCTCGCCGTGGCGAACGCGAAGATGGCTGGAGCCATCCGTTTGGTCTCCATCGAACGCGGCCACGACCCGGTGCGGTTCGCCGCCATGCCCTTCGGTGGAGGAGGCGCCCTGCACACCGGCGCGCTGATCAAGGAGGTGGGCCTCGGCTCTGCGCTTGTGCCCCGCTATCCCGGCGTAACCTCGGCACTGGGCTGCGTGGTGGCCGACAGCCGGCACGACCGGGTGCAGACGGTGAACCGTCTGTTGGAGGAAACGGACCCGGCGGCCCTGGCAGGAGAGATGCAGCGGATCGCGGGCGAAACCGAGGCGGTCGTGACAGGTTCGGGCACAACCTTCTCTCGCGTCGACCGGGTCTATGAACTCGATATGCTCTATGTCGGACAGACCCACACGGTCTCAGTCCCGCTTGCGCCACCGGATACGGGCCTGACGCGCGCCACCATCCTAGAGACCTTCGCAACTGCCTATCGCGCGACCTATGGCCGGGTGCTCGAGGGGATCCCGGTGCGCATCATGAACCTGCGTGTTGCGGTGATCGGGCGGCGCCCCGCCTTCGACATGGCAGCGTTGGTCCCCGCCGACGGCCAAGCCCCGGAGGCATGTCAGACCGGCACCCGCGCGGTCTTTGCCGAAGGGCGGTCCTGGTCCGCCCCCGTCTACGAGCGTCTGGCGCTTGCGGTCGGGTCCGAGATCCAGGGGCCGGCGCTTCTCGAACAGGCCGATACGACGATCTTTGTGGATCCTGGTCTTGCCGCTCGGGTCGACGCCTATGGCAACCTCATCATCGCGCCGGAGAGCTGAGCATGGCTTTGTCCGACCTGACCCCCGAGACCATCGCGCTTCTGATCGTCGATCTGCAGAACGATTTCCTCCATCCCGAGGGTGCCTATGCCCGTGGAGGCCAGGGTGCACCGGAGATTGCAGCCTTGCCCGAAAGGGTGCTGCCGGTGGCAGAGGCGGTCCGCGCCGCTGGCGGCTGGGTGGTCTCGACGCAGTTCACTTTGGTGCCGGGCAAAGGGGAGGCGCCGATGATCTCTCCCCATCTCGCGCGCCTCAGGCCCTTTCTCGGTGCCGGCGACTTCGCACCCGGCTCCTGGGGGCACGCCCTGGTGGACACGCTTCAACCCGCGGATCTGACGGTGGAGAAGGTCGCCTATTCGGCCTTCTACCAGACCCGGATGGAGTTCGTGCTGAAGAAGGCGGGGATCGAGACGCTGCTTGTGGCCGGCATCGTGACCAATGGCGGGGTCGCCTCGACGGTCCGGGACGCGCATCTCAGGGATTTCCGCGTCGGTGTGCTCTCGGACGGGTGCGCTGCGTTCCGGCCGGAGGTGCACGAGACCTCGGTCCGAGATCTCTCGACGGTCTGCACGGTGCTCTCTTGCGCCGAAGCGATCGCCCTGGTGCGCCCATGACGGTCTCGGTCTCCAGCGGCGCGCCCCGGCCCGACATCGCGGCAGATGTGGTTGTCGTAGGCGGCGGGGCCTGCGGGCTGACCGCGGCCCTTGCGGCGGCGGATGCCGGTGCCGAGGTCGTGGTGCTGGAACGCGACGCCTCTCCCAGCGGGTCGACGGCGATGTCCTCGGGCTTCATCCCAGCGCCGGGGTCCCGCGCGCAAGCCGCCGCGGGTGCGACCGGAGACAGCGTCGACGCGTTCCTCGCCGACATCTCCGCAAAAACGAAAGGGCAGGGGGATGCGGATCTTGCCCGCCTCGCCGCCACCCGGATCGGACCGGCTATGGATTGGCTGGCGGAGGCGCATGGGCTCGAATGGCAGGTGCTGACCGATTTCCTCTATCCCGGCCACAGCCATCACCGGATGCACGCGGTGCCGGAGAAGACCGGCGCTGCGCTGATGGTGCGGCTGCTCGCAGCGGTCGAAGCGGCCGGGGTCACCGTGGTGACAGAGGCGCGGGTGACCACGCTTCATCGTCAGCACGGACGGATCCTGGCCGTCACCGCCGAACGGCCCGGCGGGGCTGAAGAGACCGTGGCCTGTGGCGCCCTGATCCTCGCCTGCAACGGCTATGGCGGGAACCCGGACCTGGTGCGACGGTACATTCCCGAGATCGCCGACGGCGCCTATTACGGCCATGTGGGAAACACCGGCGATGCGCTACTCTGGGGCGAGGCGCTGAAGGCCGCAACGGGGCATCTCTCCGGTTATCAGGGGCACGGCTCTCTCGCCCATCCGCACGGCATCCTGGTGACCTGGGCGCTGATGATGGAGGGCGCGATCCAGGTGAACGCGCACGGCCAACGCTTCTCCAACGAGCATGGCGGATACTCCGAGCAGGCGACGGCTGTATTGGCGCAACCCGGTGGCGTCGCGTGGAACGTCTATGACCAACCGAGGCACGCGTTCGGGCTCGGCTTTCCCGATTACGTGCAGGCCGTCGAGGCCGGGGCGGTTCGCGAAGCGCCGGATCTCGCGTCGCTCGCTGCGGTGACCGGAGCGCCCGAGGCGGCGCTTGCCGAGTCCCTCGTCGCGGCGGGGGCTTCCCATGCCGGCTCGCCGGACGCTTTTGGGCGGGATTTCACCACCAAGCCACCGCTGACCCCTCCTTATTTCGCCGTCCGGGTCACGGGGGCGCTGTTTCACACCCAGGGCGGGTTGATGATCGACGACAGCGCGCGGGTGCTGGGCGAGGACGGGCACCCCTTCCCCAACCTTTTTGCGGGAGGGGGCGCGGCCTGTGGCGTCTCTGGCCCCGATGTCAGCGGTTACCTCTCGGGCAACGGTCTGCTGACGGCCATCGCCTTCGGGGCCGTCGCGGGAGAGGCAGCGGGCAGGCTCACCTGCGGGGCTTGATCACGGGCTTTTGCCAGGCATGCGTCTGCACGGCCCGGTCAAGCGGCGTCCCGGCGATTGAGTTGGTGTAGTTCGACATCGTCTTGATCGCGATGCCGAGGACCACCTCGAGCGCTTGTTGCGGTGCCCATCCGGCGGCGAAAAACGCATCTCGGTCCGCCTCGGCGATGTTGCCCCGGGTGCGGACAACCGTCTGGGTGAAGATCCGCAGCGCCTCGAGCCGCGGATCCGACAGCGACGCGCCTGCCCGCAGCGCGTCCACGTCCGCCTCCGCCATCCCTGCCTTCTGAGACAGCAGCGTGTGCCAGGGCACGCAGTAATCGCACTCGTTCTCGAAGTTGGCGGTCTGATAGACCACCTGTCGCTCGATGGGGGTAAGTGAGGTCTCCTCGAACAGCCCCCAAGCGGACGCATAGGCCTGGAGCAGCGCGGGGGCCGTGGCCATGGTGCGCTCGAGATTGGGGATCATCCCGAATTCGGCCTCAACCTCAGCCAGGGTCTCGCGCGCGTCTTCGGGCGCTGTCTCGGTGGTGTGGAGTGGGAAGTCCATAATCAAAGCCTCCGGGCACACGAGGGAGCTGAACGGGCGCAGCCCGCGATGCGGTCACCGTATTCTGCACCGCCGTCCCGCGTCGCGCCACGGACACATTGTTGAAACACGGCGCAATCATCCGGTTACACGGCGTGGCCTGCGTAGAAACAACGGTGAAATCCGCCCCCGCCATCTCTCTTCCATCGGATCGACCCCCTCCGCACGGCAGAGCCGGCTCGATCCCGTCGACTCAACCCGAGGCGCGGTTTCGCGTCCGCAGCGCGATTTGATTGAAAGGAGACAAGACGATGTCGGATTTGATGAGTGGATCGAAGGGCAGCGACGTGAAAGCGCTGCAGAAGGCGATGAACGGGCTCGGCACACTCGGCGTGAAGCTCAAGGAGGACGGCGTGTTCGGCGAGCGCACCGAGGCGGCCCTCAAGAAGTGGCAGAAACTGCAGGGTGAGAAGTCCACCGGCCGGATCGCGAAATCTGCCCTAAAAGCGGTGCGCCAATCGGGTGGAAAGGTGCCGGTCATGACGGTGCGCGACTATGCTCCGCGGATCACCAAGAACGTCGACTCGGTGCGCAACAACGGTGCCGAGGTTGCCAGCCAAGCGGAAGAACTCGACGAGGCCCGCAAACGCCTCCGCAAGCGGATCGATGACAGCCACGCGATCGAGAAAAAGATGACCAAAGCGAGCGCGCAGAACAAAGCCTATCTCGCGGACTGGCTGGGCGATGCGAAGAAGATCGCAGCGATGCAGACCCGGTTCGAGGCGGTTGCCCAGTCAGACCCTGCTGGTGCTGCAAAGCTCGTAAAGGAGATCGAAGCGCTCGATGCCCAGGCCGAGCGGACGATCGCGAAAATGCGGGCCAACGTCGATCTGCTCCGGGCCGAGTGGCACAAGCTTCAGCCAATCCTGGAGGCCGCGGCCTGACGCCAAGGATCGCCGGGTGGGGCGGCTCCGCCTGCGTCTTCTCTCGCGCGGAGAAGGGCTGGTGAGGCAAGCCGCCCTGCTATGGCTCAGAACATCCGCAGATAGCGCTTCATCTCCCAATCCGAGACGTGGTTGAGATAGGAGAGCCACTCCTGTTCTTTGTACTCGACCCAGGCGTTGAACATCGCCTCTCCGAAGACCGCTTTGGAAAGCGGATCGGCCTTGAACGCGCGCACGGCTTCGTCGAGGGTCCGGGGCAGCATCTCGATCCCCCGCTCGGCCCGTTCCTCGTCCGAGACAAGATACATGTTGTCGGTGTTCGGATCGCCCGGGTCGAGGCCTTCTGCAATCCCCTCCAGCCCAGCGGCAAGGCACATGGCGGCACCGAGATAGGGGTTGCAGGCGCTGTCGGCGGCCCGCAGCTCCACTCGGCCGCCCCCTTTTGGGATGCGCATGGCATTGGTGCGGTTGTTGTTGCCATAGCAGGCAAAGACCGGCGCCCAGGTGAAGCCCGACATCGAGCCCTGTTTCACGAGCCGCTTGTAGCTGTTCACCGAGGGGGCGACGACCGCCATGATCGCCGGCAAATGCCGCAGGATGCCCGCGAGGAACTGATAGCCGAGCGTCGAGAGCCCGCAGCCCCGCGGATCATCGGCCGCCTTGAACAGGTTCGTCCCATCCGCGCCGGCCAGCGACATGTTAAAATGCGCGCCCGAGCCGGTCCGGTCGCCATAGGGTTTCGGCATGAAGCAGGCATAGGCGCCGTGATTGCCCGCGATCATGTTGGCCATCATGCGCAGCAGCACATACCGATCCGCCATGGTCTTCGCGTCGGCATAGGCGAAGTCGATCTCAACCTGACCGATCCCGTCTTCATGGTCGAAGGAGTAGACATCCCAGCCGAGCTGGTTCATCGCATCGACCAATTCTGAGAGCCACTCGATGTTGTGCAGCAGCCTGGTCGTGTCATAGGCGGGTTTGTCGAGATGGGGCAGAAAGGAGATCGGCTGCGGCCGCACCGGGCGTTCCGGGTCGTCGGCGATGTCGTCCAACAGCTCGTCCCGGAAGACGAAGAACTCGGCCTCCATACCGAGGTTCATCGTATAGCCGAGCTCCGCTGCGCGGGCCGTCTGACGCCCGAGGATGTTGCGCGAACAGGCCTCGAACGGGGTCTCCTCGCACCAGAGGTCACAGGAGAAGTAGGCAAGCTCCGGCCGGAATGGCAAAACCGAGCACGAGTCGAGGTCTGGCATACACGCAACCTCCTCGTCGTTGATCTCCTGGGGCACTCCGTCGAGCGCCGCACCTGTGAACATCTCCGAGCCCGCCATCATCTGATCGAAATGCGCGATCGGCACAAACTTCGATTTCGAGACGCCGTGCATGTCGACATAGGAGGCAATGCAGGTCGTCACCCCTTCGTTTTCGAGCGCGGCTTTGAGTGCGGCGAGTTTGGTCATGGTCTGTCCCCCCTTGGTCGGTTCGGCTGTTGCGCAAGCAAAAGGGCCGCGCGAACGCGGCCCCAGGGTGCGACGTGAGACGCCGCGGATCAAATGCTGAGCGCTACTTCTTGTGCTCTTTGTGTGCCGCCTCTTCCTTCATCGCGCCGTAAGCGATGGCGCCGAAGCAGGCGATCACGGACAGCAGCAGCAGGATGCCGGGCGTCGCTCCGCCCGCTCCGGTGAAGTAGGCGCCAACACCTTCCCAGCTGTCGATTGGGGAACCCATGGTCTCTCTCCTTCTTTCTCTCGTTATTCGGCCGGGGTCGCAACGGGCATGCCGCGGCTCGCCTGCATGCCTTCGGGATAGGCGCAAACCGGGATCTCGGCACGGTCCATGCCCATGATTTCGACTTCCTCAGGGATCCGCAGCAGGCCCAAGCCTTTGAGCAGCAGCGAGACTACATAGCCCGGGATAAAGCCGAGCAGACCCATCGAAACGGCGCCGACGATCTGGCCCATCAGGTTGGTGTCCGGATAGTCGCCGTTCGGGTAGCCCGCGCCAAAGATGCCGAACGCGATCACGCCGAAGGCACCGGCGAAGCCATGCACCGAGACAGCGCCCACGGCATCGTCGATCTTGAAGGTGTTCTCCAGCCACTTGGCACCGATCGGGGCGATCACGCCACCGGCCATGCCGAGCAGGAAGGCGAGCGGCGGCCAGTAGACGTCAAGGCCGGAGGCCGCGGCGAAGATGCCCGCGAGCGCGCCGGACATCATCCAGAACGGATCGCGCGTGGTGATCCAGCCGCCGATGATCCCGCCCGAGAAGCACATGAGCGTGTTGAACGCCACGGCCGAAAGGGTCGCCGGGTTGCCGAAGATCGTGGTCCACTGAGCGGTGCCGTTGTAGATGATGCAGCCGCCGAGGAAGCCGAAGAAGCCCACGATCAGGACCATCAGACCGAAGACGGCCATCGGGATGTTGTGCGGCTTCAGCTCGTTCGCCGTGCCGTCCGGGTTGAACTTGCCGATCCGTGGTCCGAGGTTGATCAGCACGCCGAGCGCGAAGAAGGCGGCGATCATGTGCACGCAGCCCGCGGCACCGAAGTCGTGCCAGCCCCACTCGGTCAGCAGCCAGCCATCGCCGTGCCAGGCCCAGGAGGCGCCCAGGATCCAGACGACCGAGCCGAGCAGGATCGCGAGGATGATGAAGCCTGAGAGCTTGATGCGCTCGATAACGGCACCGGAGAAGATCGAGGCAGTGGTCGCCGCGAAGAGCGTGAAGGCCGCCCAGAAGATGCCGGTCGCGTTGTCCTGGAGGTTCGGACCCATCGCCTGATCCCACGGCGCGCCGCCCGTCTCGGCGGTGAAATCCGGGAATCCGGTCGGCGAGGCCAGATAGATCCACCAGCCGAAGAAGAAGAAGGTCGGAATGACGAAGGCGAAGGCCAGGATGTTCTTCATGCCCGACGCCAGCACGTTCTTGATACGCGAGGCTCCCATCTCATAGCCGAGGAACCCGGCATGGATGATGAACATCAACGCGGTACACCACCAGTAGAACACTTCCATGTTCACGGTGGTGGCCCAATTGAGCCCTTCTTGTAACTCTTCCATCGGAAGACACTCCTCTCTGTCCCATCACTGGGCTGCAGCTCGTCTCGGCACAGCCTCTCGGGGCGAATGGCAACGGAGGGGGCGGGACCTGTCAAGAAGGTTAAGATTAATGCTTGGACGATTGTTCTGATTTGCTTGAAAAATAGGCAGAATGAGTGCTGCGTAGGCGGTTGTGTGAGCACCTGAAGTGGGTCAGGGGAACGCGGCCGGCGCGAGGACGAGGGCAAGCCCGGCGATGCTGGTTCCGATCTGTGCAAGGGTGTTCCGCATGGCGATGAGAGCATAGGAGAGGAGCGCCAAGCCGACACCGGTTCTTGCCGCAGCCAAAACAGCGCCGGCGGGGTCTTCGGCCAACCCGATCAATGCTGGATCTGCCGCAATCCCTAAGGGAATCACATAAAGCCCGACGCCGAGGGCCATGGCGCTGAGCGCGACCCGCAGCCAGTTCTCGCCGACCATGCCGGCGGCGATGAAGACCGCGCCACAGACCGGTGGGGTGATCGTCGAGAGCAGCGCGTACCAGAAGACAAAAAGATGGGCTTCGAGTGGCGCCATCCCAAGCGAGATCAGCGCCGGGCCCGCGACAGAGACACAGATCACATAAGCCGCGGTGGTCGGCACCTCCATGCCGAGGATCAGGCATGCGAGTGCGGTCAGCAGCAGCGACGGCCAGAGCAGCCCGCCGGACGCCGATAGGATGAGTGAGGTGATCTTGACGCCAAGCCCGGTGATCCCCAGCACCCCGATGATGATCGAGGCGCAGAGGATGATGGCGGCGATCAGCGAGACCTGGCGGGCGGCCGTGAAAAGGGCGCTCTCGAAACGCCTTGCGGTGTCAGGCAGAGAGACCTCAAGACGCGCGTCGGTCAGAAGCAAGAGCGCACCCACCAGGATTGCCAGGCAGGCGGCGTATTGCGGGGTCACGCCTACGCCGAACATCCCCCAGAGCAGCACGGCAAAGGGAACCGCGAAGAAGCCGGTGGTGATGAGCACGTCACGGGCGGCGGGCTTGTCCTCAGCCGCCATGGGGGGCAGCGGGTGGTGGCGGGAAAACGCGTCGATCCCGATCCAGACGGCGAAAAAATACAGGATCGCGGGCAGCAGGGCCGCGGCCATGATCCCTTCATAGGGAACGCCGGTGAGCTCGACCATGACGAACGCGCCCGCGCCCATAAGGGGCGGCATGATTTGTCCACCGGAGGAAGCGACCGCCTCGACCGCACCTGCAAGGCGTTTGGGATAGCCGAGCCTCGTCATGGCCGGCAGCGTGATCGCGCCGGTGGAGGCGACATTCGCTGACGCAGACCCGGAAATCGATCCGAAGAGCGCCGAAGAGAGGACTGAGACCTTTGCCGCGCCGCCATTCAGTCGTCCCGCCGCGGCTGCGGCAAGGTTCATGAAGCCATGGCCCGCGGCGCCCGCATTCAGGACGGCGCCAAAGATCACGAAGATAGCGACGACGCCGACCGAGACGCCGGTAAGGCTGCCCCAGAGACCACCCTCTGCAATGGTGAGCGTGCCCAGAAAACTTTCGAGTGGGGTGCCGGAGTGGCCGAACTGGCCCGGGATGTGCTGTCCGAAGAGGCCGTACCCAAGCGCCAGCGCTGCAATCACCGGCAGGGGCCAGCCGATGGCACGGCGGGCGGCTTCGAGTGTGACCAGCAACAGCACTGCCGCAACGGCGATCTGCCCTGACCCTTCGAGGAAGCCGTACTGGTCGGAAAGGGCGTCGCGGGAGAGCGCGATCCAGATGCAGGCGGCAACACCAGCGGCGGCGAGTGCGGAACCGGTCACGCGGCCTCTCTTGGTGCGGGCCGCGAAGACCAGGATCCAGGGCAGTGCCAGCGCCATGTGGAGCGGGCGGCTGACGAGGTTCGGCACGAGGCCCGAGAAGATGAGCCCCAGGTGGAACGCGACCGTCAGAACGGCAAGGGCCAGCCAGACCGCACGCATGGGCGACCACCCTGGCCCCGCCGCCTCCCCGCTGAGTGGTGGCAAGGCGGGGGCTTGCTCGGTCGGGCTCACATCTGCGCGTCGGTCAGCGTGATCCCAGCCTCTTTGTAGTAGCGGATGGCGCCGGGGTGGATCTTACCGGTGATGTTCTCCATCAGGTCGGCGTCCACACCGTTCCACCAGGCGGCTCCTGCGCCCATGGCGCCCTTCTGCTCCCAATAGGTCTTGGTCAGCGCATAGGCTGTGTCGTCGTCCATCTTGGTTGTGCTGTAGGCCACAACGGGCAGCGAGGTGGTCACGATGTCCTCGCCCTGGCCCGCATAGGTGCCTGCCGGGATCGTCAGTTTGGTACGCTTGGTGGCGGCGATCTGTTCGTCATCGAGGGAGAGCACGCGGACCCCGGTGGAGGCCGACGCCTCGATCACATTCGGTGCGGGCCAGGAGCCGGCTGTCACGAAGCCGTCGATCTGGCCGTTCTTGAGTGCCGGAACCGCGTTCGAGAGTTCGGCATCGGCAATCTCGACCTTGCCCTCAAGGCCGAAGAGCTTCAGGTATTTCTCGCCCTCGCGCGCGCCGAAGGATCCTTTGCCGAGCAGGATCGTCTTGCCTTCCATGCCTGCGAAGTCCGTGATCCCGGAGCCCTCGGCCATCACGAAATGCATGGTGAGCGACGGGATCGGGAAGAGCGCGCGGATCTCGTCGAAGGCGGGCGAACCCTTGCCCTCGAACATCGCCTTGCCGCCCTGGGCGAGACGAACAAGCACTGGGGGCGTCGTGAAGACGTAGTCCCCACCGCGGGCGCGCACCTCCATCACGTTCTGGACCGAGCCCTGGCTCTCCTCGACCGTGACGGTGATGTCGCCGTCGGAGCCGGCTTTCATCGCCTCCGCGATTTGCACGGCCATCTGGTAATAGGACGAGGTGGTCTTGGCGGATTTGTAGGTGACGCGGGTCTCCGCCCCAGCAGATGTGGCACCGAGAGCGATCGCCGCCGCAAAACAGGCGCGCACGAAAAAGCGGGTCATGATGTGTCCTCCCTGAACGGTGGGCGCGGGATCTGAAGCCGCCGCGGCCCGGCGCCGCGACGGTAGACCAAGGCCCGCGAGAGGTCCATGCGTCTCAGATCGGGGGCACGTCGAAGGGCAGGGTGCGCACCTCCGCCTCTGCGGGACCGACCGGGGTCTGCACAGTGACCGCGGTTCCGGGCTCCTCGTGACCCGTCGCGATCATGGCGATTGCGATGTTCGCCTCAAGGGCCGGGGAGTAAACCGCCGAACTGATTTGCCCCACGGCCGTGTCGCCTGCGGTTACCAGCCAGGGCTCCACCTGCGCCGGGCACCGCGGTCCGCCGAAGATCAGCCCACGCACCATCCGGGGGATGCCTTTCGTGCGCTGTTTTCGAAGAGCAGCCCGCCCGACGAATTCGATATCGCCATCGAGCGCACAGAACCGCTCAAGCCCGCATTCAAGCGGCGTGTGATCCCGGGTCATGTCGTTGCCATAGGAGAGCAGGCCGCCCTCGATGCGCTCGATCAGGTTCGGGCAACCTGCAGCGACGGAGAGATCCTCACCCGCCTCCCAGAGCACATCCCACAGCTTGTGGCCGAGTTCCGGACGGTCGAGATAAATCTCGAACCCACCCTGCTTGGACCATCCCGAGCGGGCGACAACCATTTGGTGGCCTTCGAACTCAAGCGGTTTGAAGCGGAAGAACCGGATCTCGCGCACAATCGGGCCAAAGACCCGCTCCATCAGCAGATCGGCCTTCGGGCCTTGGACCGCGAGTGGGTGCACATCGGGCTCAAACACGTCCACCGAAAGGCCCATGCCATAGGCGAGCCCCTTGACCCACAGCACAAGGTCGCTGTCGGCGATGGAGAGCCAGAACCGCTCTTTGCCGAGACGCAGCAGCACCGGGTCGTTCAGGATGCCACCCGTGCCGTCGGTGATCGGTGCGTAAGCGCACTGCCCGACCGCAATTTTGGAGAGGTTCCGTGGCGTGAGCATCTGCGCAAGGCGCGAGGCGTCGGGTCCGGCGATCTCCACCTGCCGCTCGGCGCTCACATCCCACAGCTGCACGTGTTCGCGCAGGTGCCAGTAGTCCTCCTCCAGCCCGCGAAACGCCGTCGGCAAGAGCATGCGGTTGTACACCGTGTAGCTCCGGACGCCGGCCGCCTCGACCCGGGCGGAGAACGGCGTGCGCCGCAGCCGCGGTGAGATCGCAAGGGCCGGGGGCGCCGGCAAAGGAGAGAGCGCGTTCATCTCAGTTGCTCCAGTCGATTTGGCAGATCTCTGCGCTGCGGCCGTCGAAATCCCAGACCCGGCCGAAGGCGCGCACGCGCCCTTTGTTGGCCGTGGCGATCGTGATGTCCGGTCCCATCCAGTAACCGGTGTTGGTGACCGACACCTCGCGCTCGGGGTCGGGGCCGGCGATCGGCTCGACCTCCCCGAGGATGTTCTTGCCGACCGCGAGGCGGCGCTTGGTGCCTTCGGTCTCGAACGTGATCGGCGCACGCTCGGTGCCGATGTACTGGCTGATCAGCATCTGGAAGAGGCGCGTGGTGCCGCCTGCCTCGCCGCGGAAGATCTTGTCGAGCCCTTCATAGGCGGTCTTGCCCGCGCGCTCGTCGATATAGGTTCCAACGGTCCAGTTGCCGCGTCCCATCTCACCGGGGATGTCGAGGACCATGCCGACGTTCAGCCCGTCGAGCTTGGCGCGGCCATAGCGGCCCTCGTCGATGCGCACGCCGAGCCAAGCTTGGCAATGGCCTTCGGTCGGCGGGTGCTTCCCAAGCGAGACCACGCAAGGACAAAACACCGTACAGTTGCAATTGAGGATCAGCTCCCCGCGGATCGACCACGCCGTCATGTCAGTCCTCCCTGGATCAGGCCGAAGCCACGGGCCGCGACGGCGATGCCGGCGGCAATCAGGACCGCCCCGAGCGGACGCGTGAGCGCGCGCCCGGGCCAGTCGAGTTTCTCAAGCGTCATCAGAACGGTCGCTCCTGCCATCCAAGCGAGGTTCATCGTGCCCCCGACAAAGCCGAGCAGCATCAGCGCCCAGCAGCAGCCGAGGCAAGCCGCGCCTTGCGCGAGCCCCATGCGGAAGGCGCCCCGAGGTCCGTCCTGCCAATGCGCCATAAAGTAGGCAAAGGGCGATCGGCAGCGGCGCAGGCAGGCTTCCTTGAGCGGGGAGAGCTGGTAGAGACCCGCTCCCAGCAGAAGCGCGGCCGAGAGACCGTCCGAAAGGCTCAGACCGCCGGGGCCCAGCAGTCCCGCGTGCGAAAGCCCTTGTTGCAGCGCTGCGGCCGCAAGGGCGAAAGCGATCCAAACCGCGAGATAGCCGCCAAGCAGTGCCCAGAACGACAGCGCCGGCCGGTCGGCGCGGGGGCTGGATGTGATGTCCCGATAGGTGGAGAGCATCGGCACAGCCGTGGGCGCCATCATCGCCAGGGCCATCACCGACCACATGGCCGTCAACGGCAAGAGGGCCGCATCCGCCGCGGCAAGACAGAGGGCCCGCCAGAGCGCTGCGGTCGTCGAAAAATCCAAAGCGCCCGCGGCAGATGGCGCCGTGTCTTCGGCCATCAGCGCCAATGCGAGCCATGCCAGCAAAACAAGCACGTAGAACACCACCCACGGGCTCAGCCGGCCCGCACCGTCCCGTTCGGCGCGCAACTCCGCAGGCGATGTCATCTTCTGGCCGCCCTCCCCTGAGCAGCAGACCGGCTCGGCCGGCGCTTCATATGTCTGACATCAAAAGACTGCCATTTGCCGCGAACGGATTGCTCGATTGCGGCAGTCCAGTGACGCTCCACGTCATCTTGATTGGATGCTGCAGCGCGGCAACGCCGTTGGCCGGCCGCCTAGGCGCCACCCCCGGCCCCGGTTGCCCGAGACAACGCGTCAGAGGGGGCGAGAAGCCGCCGGGCCGAGTCGTTCAGTTGAGCAAGGACGGCGGTGTCGATCATTGCACGGCACTGCGGAGGATTTGGGTGTGCTGGGAGGCTAGGCATCGTCATGGTTGTCAGAGCGGCGCGCTTTGCGAGCAGGTCTTCCCGCGACCCGTTTAGCGAAAGCGCGTCGGAGGACAAAACGATCTCGACCCCCGCCCAACCGATCGTCAATGCGCCCCCTGGTGGAGCGAACGCCGCAAGGAACGGCACCATCAAAAGCGGTTGGTCGATGGGCGCCTCGCCCGTGGTGAGAGCCCCTGTGTCGAGGGCGGCGGCTCCAGCCAGGATTGGGCAACGGCCAGCGGTCCCCCTTGCCCGTTCCGCGAGAAGGTGCGCGAGCGCCGCCGTCCCTGGCGCACCGCGCGCTTCGAGCCAGGCGACCGCATGACCCGCCTCTTCGGCCAGACCCCAGGAAAGGCCTGCGCCCCGCGCTGCCCGCATCGCGAGGGACCGGATCTCGCCTATGGCATGGCTCATGCCAGGGCCGCTGCGGTCTCTCGGAGGACCTGGCCGTGCGCCAGCTCTTCCGGCCCTGGGCAGTCGCGAAACAGCGTGATCCGCAGCCAGCGGTCGGAGCGTGGATCGAAGCGGCCCGCCCCGAACAGCGCCAGCTTGCAGCGGAGCATGTCGAGCGGGAGCATGTCCGCCGCCACCGTATTGTCCCGGATCTCCGCATAGGGCAGACGCGCCACCAATTGCGCGCGTCGAACGGAGTGGCGGTGTTCGGGGCACGCGAGGAGGAAGGCGGCGACGGTGGCCTCTTCTGGCCAATCCAAGAGCGCCCGATGCGCAGCAGCAGCGTCACGCCCTGGGGCCAAGGGCAGCTCATAGGGCTCGCGCGGGGCGTCTGCTCGTTCGGCCAATCTCGGCTCGCTCTTGTCCTCGGAGACATACCAAAGCCGTGCGGTCGCATCGGGGTCGCCGAAGTCGGTCGCCAACGCCCAGGCATAGTCGCGCTCGATCCCGCGCCGGAGCGTTCCCACGGTCATTTGCCCGTCGATGCGCGCAGGCGCGCTCTCGTCCGCCGACATGGTTTCCGCCAGATCGTCGACGTCTGCGCCGCCGAGATCGATCAGCAGCGAGACCAACCGCTCCTGTGCCTCGAGGCCGAGGGTTCGCTCGGTCCAGGTCCAGAGCTCTTGCCAGGGGTATCGGGTTTCTGGCGTGGGCAGATGGCTGGCCAGACGCTCGAGGTCATGCCGCAAGCCCTCGATCAAGGCCTGCTGCCGTGGGTCGTCGACCGACCATTCCGCCGCCTCTTGCCGAGCCTTGGCGACAAGCTCCTCCATCTCAGCCCGTTCGGAAGAGGCCATGAGGGGGCGGGCTCTGACACGAGCGAAAGCGGTCTCGCGGGCCAGCATCCAAGAATGGAGCAGCGCGGGATGGTTGATGAGAAAGGGCGCCATGCCGAGGCCGGTCGCGTTGCCAATGCCGAGCTGCCGGCGCAAGGGCAGAGAAAGACGGACGGCGCGATCGCTCCGGCAGCGGGCCATGTGCTCCACAAGATCGATGGAGAAGGCACGGATGAGCCAGACCGTCATCATCTCGGGCTGGAAGGCGCCCGCGAACTCCGGTCGCGCGGACCAGGTCTGGCGATCCGAGGTGCCAAACTTCGCCGCGCCGTAGACCGCGGTCGTGCGCATCAGGTAGCCGATGCGAGAGAGCTCTTCCGTATCCGGCTGACGCCCCGCCGCAAGCCGGTCGATCACGTGCGAGAACAGCCGCACGGACCGGTTGGCACGAGACAGAACAAGCTCGCGGTCGCTGACCCGCGCTGCCTCTTGCAAGGGGACGGCTTGGGCCAGGCGGTCCAGATCCGCGTCGGTGACATCCCCGTCCACAAGGGTGAACGTCGCATCCCAGGCCTCGGCGATCACGCGGTCCGAGCGGTCCTCATCCGGCAGCGCATGGCCGAAGGCCACGAGCGTGTAGCACCGCTCCGGGCCCCGCAGCCGATAGGTCGCGACGCCCACGCCCTTGGCGTCGATACGCCAGATCGGACGGTCGAACCGCCAGCCGCCCGCAAACATCCGCCGCAACATGACCCGCAGAAACGAGAGCCGGTGACCATGCATCGCCCCCATGCGGGCAAGACGCATGACCTGATCGGGCGGGCGGAGGCCAAGCGCGGTGCTCATGCGGGACCGAAGCTCCTGTCGAAGAACGAAAGCCAGTTCTCGCCGAGGATACCCGCTGTCTCCGCCTCTGAGAAGCCGACGGCGCGCAGGCCCTCGCCCAGCCCAGGAAAATCGCGGTTGTCCCGGAACCAGGTGGGCTGTGGCGGGAAGCGGGCAGGTGGGCCCTCCTCGCGGCTCCAGCGACCGGTGCGCATCCACTGCACCACGCTGTCGGGCTGCCCTTGGCAGAGATCAGACCCGATGCCGAGGCGCTCGGGCCCCATCATCTCCGCGGTGCGGGCGACCATTTCACAGAACCCGGCGAGCGTGCAGTCGGAGCCGCCGGCGAGGTGGTGGGGATAGAGGGAGAACCCCAGCATCCCCCCGGTCTCGGCGAGCCCGCGCAAGACCGCATCGGGCATGTTGCGCGGCACGTTGAGCCAGGACGACGGGTTGGCGTGGGTGACGGCGATCGGTCGCGTCGAGAGCTCGATCGCCTCCAGCGTCGAGCGCGTCCCGGAATGGCTCATGTCGATCGCGAGGCCCACCCGGTTCATCTCGGCGATCACCTCCCGGCCCATGCGGGTGATGCCGGGGTCTTCGGCCTCATAGCAACCGGCGGCAAGCAGCGACTGGTTGTTGTAGCTCAGCTGCATGAACCGCAGCCCCAGCTGGTGGCAAATCTCGACCAGCCCGATCTCGTCCTCGATGGGCGACGGGTTCTGCGCACCGAACAAGATCGCCGTGCGGCCGTCTGTGCGGGCCCGGCGGACGCAGTCCCCGGTTCGTCCCAGGAAGACCCGGTCGGGGTGACGCTCGAACAAGCGGTTCCAGTCGGCGATCCGGGTCGCCATCTCACGAAAACTCTCGTGATAGGCGATGGTCACATGCACGCCGTGGAGGCCGCCCTCCGACATCTGGTCGAAGATCTCGCCGGACCAATTGCAGTACTGCAGACAATCGATCCGGTGCATGATGCTTTAGGCCGCCTTTGGAGTGTTTGCGTCGGCATTGGCGTCGGCGGGCTTGTCCGAGGGTTTGCCGAGGATCGCGATCAGCTCTTTCTCCAGGCGGTCAACCATGGTCATCGCCACATGGAAGTTGCGCTTGTCGACCCGGCTGGAGGCGCTTCTGGAAAGGCGTACCAGAGGCCGCAGCTTCGGCCCGCGCACCTCTTTCAGACGTGCATTGCAGGCCCAGATGCGGCGACGGAGAGAGGCCGTCACGCCCGGAGGCGCGGCCTTACCCGGCATCGAACGGGCCTCGCGGATCGCTTCGGCCAACGCTTCCTTGTCCAACACCTTCCCAGCGATCTCAGCGGCTTCGTCCGTCTCACGCACATCGACCTCTTCGCCCTCGCGGATCACCCGCACGCGGCTGTATTGCGCGATCTTCAACTTGCGCAACAGGATCCGGATGCGCCGCGCCAGGCTCGGAAACGTGCGCCCCTGAAGATAGACCACGAGCGTCCGGGGTTCGAGATCGGTGATCCCTATCTGCCGCGCCAGACCCTCGCCGCCGATGATGCCGTAGGTGAAGCGCCGCGTGTTCAGGTGCTTCTTCAGACGGAGGCCGAGGGCGCGCGGCTGCTTCGAGCGATGAAAGCAGAACCGCATATCCTCGGGATCATTGGAGGGCAGGCAGAGCGCGAACTTATGCGGATTGCGCTTTAGCCGAGGCACCATGCGCTTCACATAGGCCCGGTGATTGTCCAGCGTGCCAAAGATGTCGTCATCGTTGTCATCAAGTTCTGTCTCGAGCTCGGTCGCCTTGTCCCGCCACTCGCCAACGCGTTTGGTCAGAGGCGTGCCGAGGATGCTAATGGTGGCCGTCAGCTCCGATTTCACCTCCGAATCGGCCTTCCGCTTCAGCTTCTTTGCCTCGGAGACCACGGCCCGCGCTGCGTCCTCGATCCCTTCAAGAGCGGCTTCGAACCGGCCGAGCGATTCCGCATCCGGGCGACGTTTCAGCCCCAATTTTGCCTTTGTGAACGCCTCAATAGCTTTTTCGAAACCTCTGCCGGACCTGTTTAGCGCCGCGGGCTGCGTTGCCCGCCACCAGGTTCGATCAAGTTTTAATGCCGCAACACTCGCCACAAGGATCTCCAATGTTCAGATCAAAGCCGTCACATAGGGTCGGGGATAGTGCGCCGCAACTCAAGGACGCCGAGGTCGCGGCAGCGTTCTGCTCACGGTCTCGGCGCTGGTGATCCGGCCGGCTTTGGTGTAGGCGAAAGCAAAATACAGCCCGCGGTTGTCGGTTCGGGGCGACCGGCGTTTCCTCAGAGAAGCGCAACGATCAGCGGGTTCGGGCAGTCATCTCAGGAGGTGCAGAATGGGCATCGATCTCACGAATCAGGGCCAAAGCGATGACCCGGGCCGCGACCAGTCTGATCCGGTGGAAGGGACGCCAGGAGACGACTGCTATGACGGCCGCGTCAGCCAGGACGAGATCAATGGCAATGGCGGCAACGACACCCTCAATGGCGGCAGTGGCAATGACACGCTGAGGGGTGGGTCCGGGAACGATCTGCTCAACGGGGATGCCAACCGCGACAGCCTCGACGGCGGCACAGGCAATGACACGCTGAACGGCGGCAGCGGCAACGACACCCTCGAAGGCGGGACCGATAATGACCTGCTTTCTGGCGGAGACGACAGCGATATGCTGTTCGGCAATTCTGGGGCAGACACGCTGCAGGGCGGCAATGCTGAAGACGATCTGACCGGCGGCGGCGGTTCGGACCTGCTCGAGGGCGGGCAGGGAAACGACATCTACCGGTTCTCACCGGGCGATGGCACCGACATCGTCGTAGACACTTCGGGGACGTCTACGCTGGTTTTCGCGGAGGGCACGGAACTCGCTTTCCGCCGCCCGGGCAACGGCGATCTGCGCATCGAGTACGGGACCGCCGCCACAGACGTCGTGATCGTCAGCGGCTTCTACTCACAGAACCTGGATGCGCAGACTGTGGTTCTGATCGGCTCCAACCCGGTGACCGTCAACATTACCCCCTCCGACATAACACTGAACAATACCGCGGTGGCAGAGGTTGCCGATCCGGGCGCTCTGGTCGGCCTGCTTGGCAATGACGACCCCGACGGCGAGCCCATCACCTATGTGATCGAGAGCGACCCCTCGGGTTTGTTTCGGATCGAGGGAGACGAGCTGCGCACGAACGGCCCGCTCGATTTCGAGATCCAGTCGTCTTACCAGATCGACATCTCGGCGACGGACCCGGTCGGTGGAAGTGTGACCGAGACGTTCACCATCGACGTCATCAACATCAACGAGCCGCCCTCGGGGCTCTCGTTTACAAGTGTGCCAGTGCCCGAGACGGCGCCTGTCTTCTTCGAAGTCGGTACGATCACGGCTTTTGATCCCGAGGGGGACCAACTGAGCTACCAGATCGACGGGGACTTCGGCGATCTTTTTGCGATCTCCGGCGATAAGGTGATCGTGACCGGCGCGCTCGACGCTTCTACACCGCTCTATCAGGTCGAGATCACTGCGACTGACCGCAGCTTCAACACCACAAGCGCGCAGTTCGTCATCTCGATCACCGATGTGGACCAGCCACCGGCGGGGCTTGCGCTGTCCGCAGCAGCGGTGGATGACGGCGACGCCGCTGGGACTGTGGTCGGCACGCTCTCGGCGACGGATCCCGAAGGCGAAGCGGTCAGCTTCCGAATCACCGACAGCGCAGACGGGTTGTTTTCGTTGGACGGCGATGACCTCGTGCTGGCGCAGAGCGTCGAATTCGACGATGGCGCCGAACGCAGCGTTACGGTGCTTGCAACGGATCCCACCGGCAACACCAGCACCGAGGTCTTTACGATCACCGTGGCCGACAGCGACACGATGACGGGCGGCAGTGGCAACGACGACCTTCCCCCCGCGGATCTCGCGCTGTCGAGCGATCTGGTCTCCACCAGCTCGGTGGTTGGGGAGACGGTCGGCATTCTCAGCGCGACAGATCCGGAAGGCGGGGCCATTTCCTTTGCGCTCATCGATGATGGCGAGGGCCTGGTGACCGTCGAGGATGATCGCTTGGTGGTCGCTGAAGTCCCTGCGATCAGTGATGGCACGAGCCGCACGGTGATTGTCGAGGCCAGCGATCCGGGCGGCAACACGACAAGCCGCGCCTTTGAGCTGGCGGTGACAGAAGCGGACGGCACGCCGCCTGAGAACCTGCTCGTCTCGGGCCAGACCGTGTTCGAGAATGTCGATATCGGGACGCAGATCGGGCGGTTCTCCGCCATCGACCCTGAAGGCGGCGACACGACCTACACCCTGCTTGACGATGCTGGTGGTCGGTTCGTCCTCGACGGCAACGCCCTGTTGACGGCAAGCCCGATCAACTTCGAGAGCGCATCCTCCTATGATGTCACTGTGCGGGCCTCGGACCCGACCGGGTCGGCCACGCAGGCAACCTTCACAATCAACGTGATCAACGATCCCGACGACGACTCGTTGCCCGGTAGCCAGGGCGGCGGTGCAGCTGAGCTGATCGTGGGGGAGCGCACAGACGACACCTTCATTCTCGATACGGGCTCTGACCGCACGGAGCCGCCGGTTGGGGCCACCGTGGTCGGCAGCCCGAGCGACGACACGCTCGACGGGCTCGATGGTACCGATACGGTGATTTATGCGCTCCGCCGTGAGGATGTGATCGAGACTGTCCTGACCAACAATGAGGTGCGATATCAGATCGGTGCCGACGAGGAAGACCTCCTTCGGAGCATCGAACGGGTTGAGCTTGAGGATGGGACTTATCTCTACGGTCTGCGTGAGGAGATCGAGTTCACCTATCGGCTCTATTCGGCGGCGCTTGCGCGGACGCCGGATGAGGGGGGTGTCCTTTTTTGGGACAATGCGCGCCTGGGCGGCCTGTCGGACAAGGCGTTGGCGCAGGCTTTTGTCGACAGTCCAGAGTTCGAAGCGAATTTCCTCGGCGACCCGAGTGACGAGGCCTTCGTCGAGGCGCTCTACCAGAACGTGCTGCAACGGACAGCCGTCGGCGACCCGGGCGGAGATTTCTGGTTGAACGCGTTCCAGTCGGGTGAACTTGATCGGGCCGATATGCTGATCGCGTTCGCCAACGCGCCGGAGAACCTCGCGAACAACGAGGACAACTACGACGACGGCGTGTGGGTGGTCTGATCCGGTCGCTCACCGGCGGGACTGCGAAGGGCCGGTGTGGTGCACCGGCCCTTGTTCGTTTCACAGCACGCGGAGGCGAGAGGGTCAGTCCTCTTCGCGATGGCCTGGGCTCTTCAGATTGGCCGTCAGCATGGCGCGGGACTGCATCATCGCCCTGCTCTGCATCATAGCACGGGACTGCATCATGGCACGGGACTGCATCATGGCACGGGACTGCATCATGGCGCGGGACTGCATCATGGCGCGGGACTGCATCATCGCCCGGCTTTGCATCATTGCCCGGCTTTGCATCATCGCCCGGCTTTGCATCATAGCGCGGGATTGCATCATCGCCCGACTTTGGATCATCCCGCCGGCGCCGTCATCCATCAGCTCCCGAACCCGCAGATCGTCATGTTCGGTACCAGGCGCCAGCATAAGCGAATTGTTTTCGCTCTCCTCCACTACCCGATAGCTCTCCAGATCATCGGGCACGTAGTAGAGGCGTCCATCTGCGCCTCGCAGCGTGAAACCGCCGCTCATCGGACCAGGGTCGTTGTCGAACGGATCGTCCCCATCATCATCGCCGCCGGGCTCGATACCCAGCGCCTTGGCGATGGTGGTCTCGTCCATATCCATCAGAATGACGGCGTCTTCTTCCTCGACGGACCAGCGCAGATACTCGGCATGGGGGAAGGCTTTCTCGGCCTTCGTCTTCTCTTTTTTCTTATCGGCGTCGCCCTCTGCTTCAGCAGGAGGATCCTCAGGCAGCGCCTTGATCAGCATCAGCACCGGTTCTGGGAACGTCTCGATGTCGTTGCCACTTTGAAACCCGAAGACGAAGGCAAGGCTAACAGCGCGTGTGGTCTTGGCCAATTCGTCCGCCGTCTTGACCGGCACCTGGTAATTGGCATTGTTCGCGCCCTTCTTCATGACGCTAGCCTTCAGGGCGAACAGTGTCTCAGTACTACCGCTTCGCCATTTGCGCGGCAGGGCGTCGTCGAAAAAGATCGCATCTACCGATTTGCCAAAGAGCGTGACCCGCGGATCATGGCCGAGGCCCATCGAAGTCTTGGAAGTTGCCATCTGTGAAATCTCCCCCTGAAGCCACGCGAATTACTGGTTTGCCGGACACTAACGCAGCGATCCGAACATCGCTACTGGAAAGCGCTCAGTCGGTGTCAATCTCCCGCCATTTGAAACTGGCCCGGATCAAGTCTTGATGGCGCGCGCCGGACAAGGCCCGGTCCGCCGCCAAGAAGCATTTTGCCGCGTGGGAGTAGGTGAAGTTGTGCGGCGACATGAGATGCCAGCTGTGGGCGATGCGCTGGCCGACGATGTCACGCGCCTCAGCAAGGGCTTGGCGGAACCCGGCGGGGTTGGCGCGATAGGCCTCCGTCATGGTGCCCGCGTCCATCTCCTCTGCCCGACCCTCCTCTACGGCGCTGCGCACCTCCGCGGCATAGGTGTCCGGGATCAGTTTGTACCGCTCCAGCTGCTCCTCGAAAACCTCGATCAGGATGTCGAAGATCGCCCCCGACATGGGCTGGCCGAGTTTGTGCACCTGTTTCCCCGTGACCTCGTCGACTGGTGTCGAGAGGGGGACCACATCGCTCATCGTGACCGGATTGCAGGCGGATCGGATCTGCCGTGTCTCGGAGAGTTCGCCGATCCGGTTCGCTTCGTTGGCGAGAAAGAGATTGCCCTCGGTCGTCTCCAGCACATGCTCGAGGATGCTGTCGAAATGCAGCGTCGAGATCATTGCGGTCATGTCCGAGGCGCTTTCGTGGAAGCCGCGGAACGCCGTCGTCGTGGTGTCCTTCGGCGGCATGCCGACAACCGAGAACACGATGCCGTGGCCGGCCTCATGGGCGAGCACGTCGAAGTTGAGCGCAAAGGGGCGCTCGATGCCTTGATCGTCCTTGCCTTCGCCGGCCTCCATGAAGCCCCAGCCGAAATGGGCGTTGTTCCAAGGCACATGGGGGATCAGTTCGAGCCTCGGGTGGCTGAGGGCGAAAGGCCAGGCGATCGGACCGCCGAGATAGCCTTCCCAGATGTCCAACACCCGGCGGACGCTGCCGAACATATGCGCCGCCATGAAGCCGCGATCATCCGGCGCGAGGTGGTCGAAATGCCCGCCAGGTCCCGGCAGGACGGGAGGGCGGATGCGGCCTCGCCAGGGAGGGAGCATCTCTCCCTCGTAGGGTTTCTTATCGATGGGATCGCGGGTGACCATCCGTTGGTCCGAGGGGCCAGGCCCCAAGCTGCCGGCGCGGGAGGACACCCAGACGGTCTCAGGCTCCTTGAAGGCCGAGAGCACGGGAGACTGGGCAAAGAGGCGAAAGCGGGTGCCGGTCTGGCGGTAGCGGTCATTCAGAGACTGCATTACGGCACCTCTTCTACACGCGGGCCGGGCCCCATACGCTCCCACAGCACGGTCTGCTCGAACCGAAAGGGCCGGAACGGCGGTGCCGGGCTGGTGGCAACGTGGCAGAGGAGAGCCTCCGCGTCGAGCCGCTTTTGTGGGACGAGGCCGGATGGCAGCCAGTCCTCCAGAAGGGCGCGCTCGGTTTCTCCCTCCAGCACCGCAGGCCAGATGCGCTGCTTGTAGAAGAGCGCCTTGGCCTTCGCGGCAAGCCGGTCGCGCGCAGGGAGATCGATCACGCCTGTGTCTGCTGCCGATGCGAGGGTCGCGCGGATGTCCACCATCGCCTCGGTTGCGGCATAGCCGGTCTCGGCCGGGCCATGAACCACCGCCACCTCGTCATCGTCCTCGAATGGGTCCTCAAAGGGGTCGAACCGACCGGTCTGGAAGCTTTCGAAGATGCGCCCGACCCCCTCCATCCCGAACTGCGCCAGTTCGGCGGCTCGGAGCGCGCCCATGCTGGCGGCGCCTGCGACCCGGATGCCTTGGGCGAGCGCCCAGAGGATCTCCTTGTGCCAGACCGCCGGCACCTGCTCGAAATAGCCGTCGATCAGAGCGATTGCCGATGGATTGTGCGCCTTGATGGCGGCGGCGATGTCACCCCGGCGGGCCGGGCCGAGATAGACGCCGGGCAGCAGCGCCTCCGCCTCTGAGCGCGGCATTGAGGGGCCGAGGAACACGCACACGGTCATGGGGCGTCTCCCAGGAACGCCCCAGCACGGGCACCGGGGACATAGTCGGACCGCGGTCCCTCGAAGGCGGCCTCGAGCCCGGGCACCACCACCCGTTGCACGGCGAAGGGCAAACCTTTGCGCGAGAGATCGACGGCGATCGCCTCCGCCATCCCGCAGGTCTCCAAGCGCTCCAGCGTCGCGGCAATGTCGCTGGCCAGAGTGGTCGTCTCCCGGCTCTCGATTTCCGCAAAGCTCCGGGTCGGGGTCAGGCCCCGGACCAATCCCTCTGCCATCGCGCGCCGCTCGGCCACCGCGTCGGCGCCATAGTCCTCATCCAGGATGTCTTCGCGGGCTCCGGCGATATAGGTGCAGCGGGCCTGCGCGGCCTCTGTGAGCGCTCGGAGCAGCGCGACCTCCGGGGCCATATGCGCGCCGGCTCCAAGCTCTGCCGCTCCGGTTTCGCCGGAGGGATCGGTGATCAGGCAGTAGAACGCAGGGATGCCGAGATCGGACCGGATGTCCCAGATCGCCGTCTCGATCCCCGCCTCGGCAAAGCGGCCGAGCACCGAGGCGCAAGCGGGATCGGTCACGCTGCAGGGATCGACGGCGGTCTCACTGCCCCAGGCCGCGGGCGAGAGCTTCCAGAGCGTCGTCGCATCCCGCTCGATCACCTCCATCAGCGCGTGGAGCTGCGCCTCCTCGGGCGTGTTGCCGGAGGCCAGGCCGTTGGTCGTGGCGGAGAACGCGCCAGAATGGGCGGGCTCGGGCAGGGCGTAATTGGCGTGCACCATCTCGAACGGCAGCCAGCGCGGCGCACCGCTGCGCATCTCGCGCCCTTCGATCCACAGGAACGGCAGGTCAGGGTCGGTGCCCGCAGGATCGGCCAGAGGGAGCCGGGAGACATCGGCGATGGGATGGGCAAAGCGCATCTCCTCGATGGAGGCGAGATGCAGCGGCCCCGTCATCGTCTCTGCGCACCACGTCTCGTAAGCCTCCATCGCGGCGGAGACCCGTGCCGCATCACGCGTCAGGCCCTTACCCTGGAAAACCGACAGAGACCGCCCGTTCGGTCGAACCGCGGTGTAGACGGGAACCCCGACGCGGTCGAGGCCGGTGATGTTGGCAAGCCGAGAGATTCCAAACACAGGCAGCAGCGGTGCCAGGCGCCTCCAGGTTTCCGAAGGCGCACAGGTGCGGCGCCCCCCCTCGCGCCAGGCCGCGGTCAGGAGGGTCACCCGGTCTGACCAGTGATCGGCCCTGCAAGACACGTCCGCGCCTCGTCGATGTCGCGCCCTTGCGCATCCTTTGGCAGCCGCTCTATCAGCGCCCTCAGCCGTTGCGTCGGCTCATGCGTGCTTTGGCCGCTCCGCCGGGCCCAATCGAGCGTTGTCATCGCAACCCGGAGCGAGAGTGCCAGTGCGTTCTGCCCTTCTGCGACAGTCGCGGCCTCTTGCAGGCGGCGGGCGATGCGCTCGGGGTCGACCGGACTGCACTCCATCATCGCGAGCGCTTCCTCGCGGGCAATCTCCGCTCCCCAATAGCTCACGCCCTCTTGGGCAATGACGGACCGGCCTTCCTGCAAGGCGTCGAGGGCCTCCTCGGGCCGGCCAAGCGCGCGCAGCCCTCCCGCACGCATGGAGGCATAGACCGGGAAATCCTCGGGCGTTCCCACCTCGCGCATCACGGCAAAACCCGCCTCGACACGGCTCAGACCTTCCTCGATGCGCCCTTCTTCCATGGCCGCGCAGCCAAGGAAGATTTCTCCCTTGGCGCGATAATCCTCAAGATCGTTCTCCGAGCCAAGGGTCAGGAGCTGCTCTGCGATGGCCCGGTTCGCCACCGGGTCGCGCCGGTAGTGGTGCAGCATCACCGCGATGTCGAGTGCGTGCAGCAGGCTGCCGAGATGGCCGAGATGGCGCGCATGCTCGATCGCCGCATCGACATCCGCCACCGCCGCATCCCCGTCACCCGAGAGCCACCGGATCAAGCCGATCTCGCCAAGCGCGCAAACCTTGCAATCGTGCCCGCCATACCGTGTATCTTGATCCGAAAACCGCTTGCCATCGTAGAGCCTCAGGCCCTCCTGCGCGGTGCTGAGCGAGAGCCCCAGATCCCCCATTTGGAACGCATTCGCCCAAACGCAGTGTTGCGCCTGGAGCCGGAAGGCCGTGCCCTCCATCCGCTCTGAGGTGTCGAGCAGCCGGCGTGCGCGCTGAGCCATGGTCGCAAAGCTGTCGGAGACGCGCCACCAACCCCAATAGGCGGGGAAGTGCCACTCGCTCTCGGCCGTCGCATCGGCCTCGGCGATTGCGGCATCGAAGGCGGCCCGGGTCTGCACGGCCCCCGGCCCACGTGCCGAAAGCAGCGCATCCGCTTTCAGCACCTGGGCCCGGAGCAGGCTGATCTCGCCGCGATCCTCGGGCGCGAGGCCCGCCAGCAGGTCGCGCGCTTTGCCGAAATGCGCGGCGGCTTCGAGGCTCGCCGAGGCCCGGTTTGCGGAGAGACCCGCTTCGAGATAGCGCTCTGCCGCCTCGCGCACCCGCTCGCAGGCCTCAAGATGAAAGGCCAGCGTTTCCGGTACCGTTTCTGCCAGCTGAGCGGGCTCACCATGCAGCCAGTCGAGATAACGCTCGTGCCAGCGCCGCCGCGCGGTCCGAACGAGGCTCTCGTAAGCGGCCTTCTGGAACAGCGCATGGCGGAAGATCAGCCGCCCTCGGCGCCCGGGCGAGAGGATGCCCGCCTGGAAGAGCGCGTTGACAGCCTGGTCGACCGCCGAGCCGTCGGCTCCGCTCACCGCCACCAGGGCCGGGCGGCTGAACTGGCGGCCGAGGACCGCACTGATCTGGGCGAAGATCTTGGCGTCCCCGAGCCGGTCGAGGCGCGCGGTGATCAGATCGAGCAAGGATGCAGGCGTCGGCATCTGCGCGACCAGATTGGTCATGCGGAAAACGCCGCGCTGTGCGCTCACGACGCCGGTGTCGATGAGCGATTTCGTCAGTTCTTCGAGATAGAGCGGCAACCCGCCGGTGATGTCGGCGATGCGGCGTGCCAGGGCGGGCTCCACCGGTCCTCCGGCGGTGCCTTCGATGATCCCCGTCGCCGTCTCGGGCGCGAGACCCTGAAGCGTCAGCGCCAGATCGGCCTGACGGCTCCATGTCCCGGCGCTGCCGCGACGGTTGAGCACAAGGACAAAGACCCCGCTGGCCTCTTCTGCGAGCCGGTCGAGCATCTCGATGGTCGACGGATCCACCCAGTGCGCATCCTCAACGACGATCGCGACGGGGCGAGCCATCTGCTCGATCAGCGCCAGACAGGCCGCGAAGACAGCGCTCCGCCCTTCGCGACCGCCTGCGGCTCCACTGCCATCCAGCACGCCCAGAAGCGCGTCGGTGTGTGCGCCGCCCACCCCGCCGAACCAGCCGTCGATCCGACCGCGGCATTCATCGAACCCGCTCGCATCGAAGACCTGCAGCCAGCGCTGAAGGGTTGTCCTGAGGCAGGAGAACGGCGTGTTGCGGTCGGCGATGGCACCGGCGATCTCGATAATTTGGGCACGCGGGATGGCATTCGAGGCGAGAAAGGCCGATGCCAAGGCCGATTTGCCGAGCCCGGCTTCCGCTTCGATCTGGGCGCGCCGGGCCTTGGATGTGGCTCCGACCGTTCGCCAGACGGCAGAAAGGGCCGCAAGCTCCGCGTCGCGGCCGACCAAGGGCGTGGCATGGCCGGGCAGGACGGCGGTGCTGGGCGCGCGACGGAGCAGAGTGAAGACCTCCAGCGGCTCGGCAATCCCCTTCATCTGCTTGTGCCCAAGCGATTCGAGCCGGAAGAGCCCATGGATCAAAGCGCGGGTCTGAGCGCTGACGGCAATCCCGTTGACCGGGGCAAAAGCTTCCAACCGGGCAGCAAGGTTTGGCACGACGCCCGTGACCGCGTGGGGGTTGCGGGTCTCGCCCGCACCCATCTCACTGACGAGAACGCGGCCGGTATGGAGCGCGATCCGGCAGGCAAAGCGGATGTCGCGCTGCTCGGCCAGGCGCGCGCCCATGGTCTTGACGCGATCGGTGATCGCAAGGGCCGCTTCGGCGACGCGGATGGCATCATCCTCCTGGGCGTAGGGGTAGCCGAAATAGGCCATCAGCCCGTCGCCGAGATAGCTCGCAACCATTCCGCCGCGGCCCTCGATCTCCTCGGCGCAGACCACGTGGTACTCCCGCAGCAGCCCCTGAAGATCCTCGCCCTCGAGCTGGGTCGAGAGCCGGGTCCACTCTACGAGATCGCAGAACATGACCGTGAGTTGGCGGTGCTCGCCATCGCGCTGCATCGCGGATGTGGGTGTCTCGAGCCGTGCGCCGCAGGATGGGCAGAACCGTGCGTTCTGTGGCACCAGTTCACCGCAGGCCGCACAGGTCCTCTCGCTTTCCACGGCCGGTCCCCCTCGCCTCAGAGATCGTCGCCAAACGACCACACCCATCGGCCGTCCAAACGGGACAGCACGAAGCTCGGGCCATGGTTTATTGGGACTGGGACCGGTCGGCTGGATATCAAAAACGGCACTGGGACACCAAGCTTGCGGCCATCTCCCAACGGCCCCTTTTCATTGCGTATCATAGGCTTGGGCCGGGGCAAATCGTTTTCCGCCGGATCAGGAGCTGTCCTCTCCGGCGGACGGGATGGAGTCAGACGGGCTCTGGTGCTACCGCCGCGGCTTGCTCCAAGTCTGCTATGGCGCGCTCCCAGGGCTCGATGCGGGCGAGCGCCCCGAAGACGTCCTTGCGCCGCATCGCAGCCGCCATCTGGCCGCGTGCAATCGCCGCCGTGGTAAACGGTTGGGAGAGGGCAGGCTCATCGACACGCGGGGCGAGGGCCTTCACGCGGCTGTCGAGCGCTTCCACCTGCGAGCGCAGCTCCTGGAGGGTCTGAGAGGCCAGCTTGCCCTTTTTCTGCGCCCGCTGCAGGAGGCCGTCCAGCACCATGAAGGCGGCGTTCGCATCGGGGAACGACCGGGTCGCTCCGGGGTCAGACGGGTCGCCGAGCGCTGTGCGGACCTTCACCAGCGCGTCGCGGAGCTCTTGGATGTAGGTCTCGCGCTCATCCGCCTCGAAGACCGCCGATAACTCATGACCCGCCCGTTCCATCATCTCCGACTTGACCAAAAGGGTCTGGGCCAGAGCTGCGCGCGCCGCGCCGTCTCTTGGTACAGGCTCCATCTCCGGCCCTCCGCGGGCGAGATCGCGTGCCAGCATATCGAGCATCTCGAGCGCGCCCTCATAGTCGCCATTGCCGGCCCTGGTTTCCGCTTCGGCATAAAGCCCGCGGAGCGCCTTGGCTCCGCCCTTGCCTTCGCGCGCATGCGTGAGCAGCAGGGGAAAGAGCTTCTTGCTCTGGCGCTTGTACTTGTCCGCCGGGTCCTCGGGCGGCGGCTCAAAGCCCTTCAGCATCGCCTGAAGCATCGTCGCAGCCTTGATCGCACCGGCATAGTCGCCCTTCTCGGCCGCGGTGCGGGCCATGCCCCAGACCGCTTTGGTCTTCTTGACCACACCATGCTTCAGCTCGACAGCGCGCTCGACCTTGGGCGCAAGCAGCGCCCGCAGTTCGCGCCAGCGCTTCTCCTCGGGATTGGCCTTGCGCTCGGGCTTCGGCTCCGGAGCAGGCGCCGCCTGCTGCGAATCCTCGGGTTCCTGAACAGGCGCGGGGGGCTCATCGGCCCCTTGCGAGGGGTCGGGCACATCAACATCATCGTCATCATCCGGCTCGACGGGGGTCAGTACCAGATCGCCTTCTTCGTCCTCGGAGAGCTCGACATCCTCGCCATTGCTGGTGATGATGATCTTGGTGAACGTCGCGACACCGAGGCTCTGGAAGAGCAACCGCGCTCGGCGCGCGAGGTTGGGGACCGGCTTTCCATCGAGATCGAGGATCAGTGTGGTCGCGCCATAGCGCTCCTCGGAGACCAGATTGCCCGCGGCTGCGGTCCCGAACGTCAGTCTCTTTGCGTTCGTGTCGCTCTTGATCGCGGTTTGGAGGCTCCGTCCCGCCTTGACCTTGTGGAACAAGAACCGCTGATCGCTCGGTTCGCCGGACACAAGGGCAAAGGCGAAGTTATGCGGATCGCGTTTCAGGCGCGGCAGCATGCGTTTCAGATACGCTTTGTGCGCATCCGGACTGACCAACGGGGCGTCGTCGCCGTCGCCGTCATAGCTGTCGTACTCCTCGCGCTTCTCCTGCACCGCTTTCGGCAGTGCCTTCTTTATCAACTCTCCGGTGACCGTGAACGCTTCGCTGAGCTTGCCGTCACGGGTGCTCTTGGCGTGCGAGGGACATTTCGCGGCAAACTCGCGCCCGGTCTTCTCAACCTCATCCAGCAGCGTCGTTGCTTTCTTCAGAGAGGAGAGATCGGATTGCGACAGCTGCTGGTCGTCGGCCTCCAGATTGAGAGTGTTGTCGGCGGAGGAGAAACTCTTGAGTGCACGAAAGAACTTATCGGCTTCGTTCAGCACGCCGGGATGGGCTTCCTTCTTGAGCCAGGCGTCGTCGAGCTTGAATATCTTGATGGATTTTTTCATATCGGTCCCTAACCAAATGACGGGCCCCTGACCGAGGCCGCAGGACAGATGCCACGTGTGCGGGCATATCGGCACCGCAGCACTGACCCAACTCCCAAGGGTGGTTAGCTTACCCCAGCATTGGCGCCTTTTCCAACGCCTATGATTGCCACAGCACCGCAACCGCCCGCAGACTGGACCGCCTATGCAGCCACGCCCCGACATCTCGCTTTTTATACCAACGCTTTCGGGTGGCGGGTCCGAGCGCGTCTGCCTGATCCTGGCCAAAGCGTTCCGGGAACGCGGGTTCACGGTCGATATCGTTGTTTGCCGGGCGGTGGGGGAGATGCTCGGCAGCGTGCCAGAGGGGGTTCGCCTCGTCGATAGCGCACAGCCAAGTTCGCTGGGCTGGGTCGGGGCAACTGCACGCTACATCCGAGAAAGCCGGCCGCGGACGCTGCTGGCCTTTGGCGAAGGCCCGGCCGTCGTCGCGGTTTTGGCCCGGCGTTTGACCAGGGTGCCCGTCCGCGTGGTCGTCTCCTGTCGCAACACGATTTCGGTGCACTTGAAGCAGTCACCTCGTTGGAGAGAACGCCGGGCGCTCGTTCAAGCTTCGCGTTGGCTGCTCCCTTGGGCGGACGCGTTGACCGGGGTCTCGGATGGGGTTTCGCAAGACTTGGCTGAGGTCCTTGGGCTGCCGCCGGGCCGGGTCGAGACGGTCTACAATCCGGTGATCGTCCCGGGGATCGAGGTGGCGAAGGCCGCCGCGCCCGATCACCCTTGGTTGACGGGTGCCGAGCCTGGTCCGCCGGTCGTGGTGACCGCTGGGCGTCTGGAGCCGCAGAAGGACCATGCGCATTTGCTCGAGGCGTTTGCCAAAGTGGCGGCGGTCCGTCCGGCGCGGCTTGTGATCTTTGGCGAAGGCGCCTTGCGCGGAGAGTTGGAGGCGCAGGTCCAGGCGCTTGGTCTCGCGGACCGGGTCGCTTTGCCGGGCTTCACCGACCGCCCCCATGCAGCGTTTGCACGGGCGGATCTCTTTGTGCTGTCTTCAGCTTGGGAGGGCTTGCCGAACGTGCTGATCGAGGCGATGGCGTGCGGCTGCCCGGTGATGTCGACGGATTGCCCCTCGGGACCGGCCGAGATCCTGGAGGGCGGGGCGCTCGCGCCGCTCGTCCCGGTCGGCGATGTGCCGGCGATGGCGGAGGCTATGCTCGCAGCCCTGGAGAAGCGCCCCGATACGGCCGCGACCGAGGCACGTGCGGCGGCCTTTACGGTGGAGGCGAGCGTCGCGGGATATCTCAAGCTTCTTGGCCTCGACGCGCCTCAGACGCCAAGCAGCGCGCGATAAAGCGAGACAGTGCTGGGTGCGCTAAGCCCCCCGGCGCGGGCAGAGCGTGCGGCGCAGCGCTCAAGCGTCATCGGGAGTGGCGGGCGCCTCTCGCTCGGCGGTGGACAGCGCTTGCCCGCCTCGCTCTCACAAGGGCCGGTCGGGCAGTCTGCCGCGACGACCGGACACCCGGCGACAACTGCCTCGATCCAGACGACCGGCATTCCTTCGAACACCGACGACAGCGCCAAGAGCCGAGCCCGAGCCAGTAACGCGAGCGGGTTCTCGACAAAGACAGGCTTGCCACCGCGAGCAGTGACCCCCCGGCTCAGGTCTTCATATCGGGCTATGCGGGGCCGTCGGAATTGAGAGGGCGAAGCGCAAGGCCCCAGCGTTCTCGGCACAGCGGATGCTTGCCAGAAGTGGCACGGGCGCCTAGGCAGCGAGGCTGTTCGCGAGGTGCCGGGCAGTCTCGGTTCAGGGTCAGGGGGAGGACGGCGGCGTGGCGCATTCCGGAGCGCGCTCGATCATGGCGAAGGCGCGAGCGGCCTTGCGCAACGCGGTGCCAGCCGGAGGCATGCGCAGCGACGCCATCGGAAGTGCGGTGACAAAACTCGTCCATGCTGTCCTTGCCATGGCGGTCGCAGTGCTCCTCGCACGTGTGCTCGGGCCGGCGGATTTCGGTCACTTCGCCTTTGCCATGGCGTGCGCCTCGATCATGACCATCGTCGTCCAGATCGGACTGCCTGGCCTGGTGCTGAGAGAAACGGCGCGCGCGGTGGCCACTGGCGCTCCCATGCCGGGGCACCTCGTGGTCTGGAGCCTCGCGGTCGGCAGCGGGGTGTCGGCAGCTGTTGGGATTTGCATCGCCCTGGCGCTCTGGCTGGTCCCCGAGGTAATGCCTGGACCGGGCCGTGCGCCGTTGATGGCGATCCTCCTGCTTGTGCCGTTGGTTGCGGCGCTCTCGACCATCAACCACGGCATCATGGGCGGCGGCCGCGTTGCCCTTGGCCTCGCGATGGATGCGGTGATGCGCTCGGGGCTCTTCCTGATGGCAATTGCCGGTGCTTTACTCCTGACCGGGACGCTGAGCCCGCTCGTCGCCGTCGTGCTCAACATTGCCGTGACCGGTGCAACGCTCGCGGTTGCCCTCGCCGTCGCCTGGCGTCGCGGGCTGTTCGAGGGTGCCCTCACGCGCACCCGCGATGTGCGCACGTGGCTCGCGGTCGCTCTGCCCCTCGGAGCGCTTGGCGGCATCAACGTCATCAACAGCAACACCGATCTCGTGATGCTGGGGATCTTGGCCAGCGAAGCCGATGTCGGGCGCTACCGGGTCGTCGGCCAGGTTGTTCTTGTGGTGTTGCTGGTGCCGGATGCGATCATGCTTGCGGTTCGGCCACGCTTTGCCGGGCTGTGGCAAACCAGCGACAAGGCGACGCTCCGGGGTTTGGTGCGCAGGGTTGCGATCGTCTCGACGGTTGCGACGATCGCCGTTGCGTCGCCCTTTGTGATCGCGGGCGATGTCGTTCTGGAGGCGGTGTTCGGCGAAGGGTTTGCGGCCGGAGCGACGGCGCTTTCCATTCTGGGGATCGCGGCGGTTCTGAGCTCCGCGCTCGGGCCGAGCGTTTCGCTTGCGAGCATGGCCGGGCAGGAGCGGGTCGCGATGCAGGTCGTGGGGGTCTCGGCGCTCCTCAACATTGCGCTGAATGCGGCCTTCATCCCCTATTTCGGGATCGAGGGTGCGGCGACGGCCAGCGCCCTTTCCCTCGTTTTCTCCAGGCTTTGGATGCGCAGGGTGGTGCGCCGGCGGCTCGGGGTCGAGTGCTGCCCGGCCTTCACCTGAGCCTTACGGCGTCTCGACCGTCAGCAGCACCTCGTTGCGCCGGAGGAACCCTGGTGTGAAGGGATCGTTGTAGTAGGCATAGGCTGCCGGCCCCGCGACCGTGAGCCCCTCAGCCGCGAGCCATGCCCGCAGCCGGGCCTCCTGAGCGGCGAGATCCGCATCGCTCGGATGACCGGGAAAGCGGATCGCCGCCGCGGTGTGCGGCGCGACTTGGGTGAGGCGCAGATCCGCGCGGGCCGGATCGGGAGGGACGGAGACCTCAGCCGGCAGGATGAACCCAACCGTCCAGCGGCCCTCTTGCGCCGGCTCCTGCATCACGGGGGCGGTCATCGCGATCTTCGGCCCCTCCCGCTCCCGCGCGAAGATGTAGCCCGCCAACGGTCCAAACCCTGCCGAGAGCGCTTGGCGCCGTGGCCCCGTGCGGTCGATCTCGGCGCGGCGCATGGCGGGATAGGCTCTGAGCTCAATCGGGCCCTCTGAGCGCAAAACCCGATAGGCCGGTGTCTCGACATTCTGCACAACGAACACCCAGAGTGCGACCAGCCCCACGGCCAATAGCGCGACGACAGCCAATATGATGAGCGCGGTTTTCATGGCACGGAACCTAGTGCGCGGACCGCTGAGGCACAGAGCAAGATTCGGGCGCAACATCCGGGTCGAGATGCGCACGCAGCGGGGCGATATTGGCTCTGCGATCACGAGGATCGCGTCACACCTGAGAGGAGAGAGCCATGACCCAAGCCACCAGCATTGCTGCCCGCGTCAGCGCATTTCCCGGTTTCACGCCGATCAAGCACTTGATCCGCCTGGCTTTTCAGGTGCGCCGTGAGCGGCTCGATCTGGGTCGTCTGACGCCCGAGCAGCTCCGCGACATCGGCCTGATGCCCGACCAGGCCGAGCACGAGACCGGCCGGGCGTTCTGGGACCTGCCGGCTAGCCGCCGGTGACCGACATGTGGCGGGCCACCTGGCCCTCCACCCGCTGGCGGGAGTAGTCGAAGTCGTGCCCTTTGGGTTTGCGGCTGATCGCCTCGCGGATCGCGTCGCGGAGCGCTTCGTCGGAGGCGCCCGCACGCATCACCGCCCGCAGATCCGCGTCATCGTCCTGGCCGAGGCACATATAAAGCTGGCCCGTGCAGGTGAGGCGCACCCGGTTGCAGCTCTCGCAGAAATTGTGCGTGAGCGGGGTGATGAAGCCGATGCGCTGGCCGGTTTCCTCGACGCGGAAATAACGCGCCGGCCCGCCGGTACGCTCGGCAGTTTCGATGAGTTTCCAACGGGTTGAGAGGTCGCTGCGCACATCTTCGAGGGAGTAGAACTGGTCCAGCCGGTCCTCACCGCCGAGGTCCCCCATGGGCATGACCTCGATGAAGGTGAGGTCCATTTCCCAGTCCCGGCACCACTCGACAAGCTTGAGGATCTCGGTGTCATTGGTGCCGCGCAGCGCCACCACGTTGATCTTGACGTGCAGGCCCGCCTCCTTGGCGGCCTCGATGCCCTCCAGCACCTGCGCGAGGCGTCCCCAGCGGGTGATCGCCTGGAACTTGGCCTCGTCCAGCGTGTCGAGCGAGATGTTGACCCGGCGCACGCCGACGGCGGCTAACTCCTTGGCATACTTCTTCAATTGCGAGCCGTTGGTGGTCACCGTCAGCTCGTCGAGGCCTTGGCCTAGGTGGCGCCCCATGGCCTCGAAGAAGGTCATGATCCCTTTGCGCACAAGGGGTTCGCCGCCGGTGATCCGCAGCTTGCGCACCCCTAGGGCCACGAATTGCGAGCACAGACGGTCCAGCTCCTCGAGGCTCAGAAGGTCCCGCTTCGGCAAGAAGGTCATGTGCTCCGCCATGCAGTAGACGCAGCGGAAATCGCAACGATCTGTGACACTTACGCGCAAATAGGTGATTGCGCGGGCGAACGGGTCGATCAGCGGTGGCGTCACAGGCGCGTCCATGGTCCCTCCCGAGGTTTTCGGTAAGGTATTCGCACCGCCTGTGGGGCGCAAGGGCATCAAGCCCGCCCAGTGCGGCGATAACCGATGATATTTCTGCGATAGCGCGCTGCGATATCCTGATGCGACATTGCTGCGATATCAGCGATAAACTGCCCCGCCGAGAGCGTGTTTTGACAGGGGGGCGGACTTCGGCTCCCCTGGCGCCCGACCAAGAGGAGGAGGCCCCCATGATTCTCTACGGACGAGACCTGTCGCCCTATGCCCGGCGGATCGACATCTGGTGCGCGCTGCAGGGCCGCACGGTGGAGCGGCGCAAGATTGCGCCGATGGGCGAGACCTGGGGCGAAGTGCGTGCGCACAATCCGGTGGGACGGGTGCCGGTGCTGGTGTTGGAGGACGGCACCGAACTGATCGAGACCTGGGCGATCTGCGACTGGCTCGAGGAGACCGCGCCAGACGGCAAACGGTTGATCCCGGCTGAGGGCGTGACGCGGCGCGACTGCATGCAGCGCCTGGCATTGGCCAATTCGGTGACGGAGAAGACGGTCGCTATGGTCTATGAGAAGAACCGCCGGCCGGAGCAGTACCAGTTCCCCGACTGGCAAGAGCGGCTGACGACCCAGGTGCGCAGCGGCCTCGCCGCGATGGAGCAGAAGGTGCAGGACGAGGCCGGGGTCGACGGCTTCTTCGGTGGCAAGACGCCCGACGGCTCGGATGTGGCCTTCGCGGTGGCCTACCAGATGCTCGAGGCGACGAACCCCTGGCTGATCGAGCCCGCCGCCCCCGCCCTTGCGGCCCATGCGGCCCGACTGGCCGAAGCGGTGCCGCTGTTCGCTGAGACGGTGCCGCAGGTCTGAGGGCTCGACGCGGGCGCCAGGGTCGGTTAGGCAGCGCGCCTTCTGGCAGAAGGAAACACGGACGATGCGCGGCATTCTGATCGGCGTTCTGGCGATGGCGGTGGTGGTCACCGCGTCGAACATCCTGGTGCAGGTCCCGGTCGGCAATTGGCTGACCTGGGGGGCGTTCACCTATCCATTGGCCTTTCTGGTGACGGATCTGGCGAACCGTTGGTTCGGGGTGCGGGCGGCCCAGCGGGTGGTGCTGGCGGGCTTTGCGCTGGCGGTGGTGCTCTCGATCTGGCTGGCGACACCGCGGATTGCGATCGCGTCGGGCACGGCCTTCCTGGTGGCACAGATGCTGGATGTCGCGGTGTTCCACCGGCTGCGCGCGGGGCGCTGGTGGCGCGCACCGCTGGTCTCTTCGACACTGGGTTCGGCGGTAGACACAGTGCTGTTCTTCAGCCTCGCCTTCGCCGCGTCGTTCTCGGTGCTGGGGCCGGATGAGGACTGGGCGCTGGAGGCGGTGCCGCTGCTCGGCATCGGTCCGGTCGCACCGCTCTGGATGAGCCTCGCAGTGGGTGATTTCGGCGTGAAGCTGGGCATGGCGTTGGCGGCACTCGCGCCCTTCGGCCTGGCGGTCTGGTTGCGGCCCGGTCTCGCCCGGGCGTGAGGCGATGCTGCGCGCGGGCCCCGGGATCGAGATCGAGGAGTGGGAACTCGTCGAGACCTTTCAGCGGGCGAGCGGGCCGGGCGGACAGAACGTCAACAAGGTCGAGACGGCGGTGACGCTGCGCTTCGAGGCGGAGCGCTCGCCCAATCTGCCGCCGCCGGTGAAAGCGCGGCTGCGGCGGCTGGCGGGGCGGCGTTGGACCCGCGACGGGGCGGTGGTGATCCAGGCGGATGCGCATCGCAGCCAGGCGCGCAACCGGGAGGAGGCGCGGGAGCGGCTGGCGGCGCTGATCGCGGCGGCGGCGGAGCGTCCGAAGCCAAGGGTGGCGACCAAGCCCACAAAGGGCTCGGTTCGGCGCCGATTGGATGGCAAGGCCCAGCGGGGCCAGGTAAAGCGGTTGCGCGGCCGGCCGGACGAGGGCGATCAGGGCTGAGGGGGCGGCGCGGATCGGGCCCCACCCACCCCTGAGCCGTTGCGGCGGCTGAGGCGGCCCGCTCCCCTTCGCCCGATCCGCGCCGCTGTGGTGCTCCAGGCCGACTGTCAACTCAAGTTGACATTCCTGGAGGCGCACGGCAGTCTCATGTCCTCTAGGAGGGCGCCATGCAGGTCACCAGCCTTTCGGTCTTTCGCTTCGACAGCGCCGCAGCCCGGCTTTGGGCGTTTTCGCAGATGGGGCTGGCCCGGCGCGCGTTGGCGGCGGAGCGCGAGATCGGGTTTTGGAAGCTCTTCGGCACCGGCGGCGGAGAGAGTTTTCGCGCGCGTCCCAACTTTGGCGTTTACGCGATCCTGGCGACCTGGCCGTCGGACGCCAGCGCCCAAGAAGGTCTCGCCGCCAGCCCGGTTCTCCGCCAATACCGCGCCCGCGCCGCCGAGAACTGGACCGTGCGGCTCGCCACTGTCAGCGTTCGGGGCCGTTGGGACGGTCGTGCGCCGTTCGAGCCCGTCGAGGCTCCGCTTGAGGCGCCTTTTGCGATCCTGACCCGTGCCAGCATCAAGCCCTGGAAGGCTGCGGCCTTCTGGCGCGGTGCCCCGGATATCGATGCGCGCACGGCCGAGGAACCCGCCATTCTCTTCAAACGCGGCATGGGCGAGGTGCCGTATCTGCGCCAGGTGACCTTCTCGATCTGGTCGGATCTCGAGGCGATGAAGCAGTTCGCTTACCGCCATCCCTATCACCGCGACGCGGCTCGCCATGCCCGTGAGCGCGCCTGGTTTTCGGAGGAATTGTTCGCCCGGTTCCGGGTGCTGGGAGCGGAGGGGACGTGGGAGGGGGCCGACCCGCTCGCCACCTGCCGGCCAATGCCGTTTCCTGCCCCACGCGAGAAAGAGTCCGCCCCGGCCACTGTCTCGCTTGCTGGAATTGCCTGACACTGCTACTGTCAGTTTATGCTGACACAAACCCGAGCGCCATTCGACGCAGGAAAGCTCAGCCGAACGCCCCCAGCGGGGCTCGGTGAGCGGCGGCCCCATGCGATTGTCATCGGCGCCGGCTTCGGGGGGCTTGCGGCGGCCATCCGGCTCGGCGCCCGCGGCTACCGGGTGAGCGTGCTGGAGAAGCTCGACACCCCCGGTGGGCGGGGCACGGCGTTCCGCCAGGACGGGTTCGTCTTCGACGCGGGTCCCACCATCGTCACGGTGCCGCAGCTGTTCGAGGAGCTCTTTGGGATTTGCGGCAAGCGAATGGACGATCATCTGGAGCTGCGCGCGCTCGAGCCCTTCTACACCATCCGCTTCGACGACGGAGAGACCTTCACCGCCAGTTCCGACCGCGAGGCGATGCGCGCCGAGGTGAACCGGATCAGCCCGCGCGATCTACCCGGGTTCGAGCGGTTCATGAAAGGCGCCGAGGAGAAATACCGGATCGGGTTCGAGGGGATGGGCATGATCCCCTTCAACCGGGTCCAGGACATGGCGCCCTGGCTGCCCGATCTGGCACGGCTGCGGGCCGACCGTTCCGTCTATGGTGAGGCCTGCGCGAAACTGCGCCATCCGCATCTGCGCGCGGCGCTCAGCTTCCACCCGCTGTTCATCGGGGGCGATCCGCTCCGGGTGACGTCGATGTACTGCCTGGTGAGCTATCTCGAGAGCGCGTTCGGCGTGCACTATGCGATGGGCGGCACCAATGCGCTGGCACGGGCGCTGGCGGAGCTGGTGGAGGCGCAAGGGGGCGCGATCCACTACGGCATCGAGACCGACGAGATCCTGGTGCGTGACGGGCGCGTGCGAGGTGTGCGAACCACCGGCGGGACCGAGCGCACGGCGGATGTGGTGATCTCGGGCGCGGACGCCGCTTGGACCTACAGCCACCTGCTGCGCCGCCATCACCGCAAGCGCTGGTCGGACAAGGCGCTGAAGAAGCAGCACTACTCGATGAGCCTCTTCGTCTGGTATTTCGGCACCGACCGGCAGTGGACCGACGTGCCCCACCACACGATCCTGATGGGTCCGCGCTATGGCGAGCTGATCAAGGACATCTTCCGGCGCGGGCGGCTGGCGGACGACCCCTCGATCTATCTCCATCGCCCGACCGCGACCGATCCGTCCGTCGCGCCGCCAGGGCGGGATGCGTTCTATGCGCTGGTGCCGGTGCCCCATCTCGGCTTTGGCCACGACTGGGAGGCCGAGCGCGAGCGCCACCGGACGCTGGTGCTGAACCGGCTCGAGGAGACCGTGCTGCCGGGCCTCGGCAACCATATCGTGTCCGAGCGGATCATGACGCCGCTCGACTTCCGCGACCGCTACCGCTCGCCCCATGGCGCGGGATTTGCGCTGGAGCCGCGTCTGTTCCAGAGCGCGTGGTTCCGGCCGCACAACCGCTCCGAGGAGGTGGAGGGTCTCTACCTCGTCGGCGCAGGCACCCATCCGGGCGCTGGCCTGCCGGGGGTTGTCACCTCAGCCCGGCTTCTCGATCAACTGGTGCCCCATGCGTCCGAACTGGTCTGAAGCCGCGCTCGCCGATTTCGACGCCTGTGCCGAGGCGATCCGCCACGGCTCGCACTCTTTCCACCAGGCTGGACGGTTCCTGCCGGTGCGTCTGCGCCAGCCCGCCCATGCGGTCTATGCCTTCTGTCGGCTTGCGGATGATGCGGTGGACGAGACGGATCTGCCTCTCGACGACGCCGTGGCAAGGCTGCGTTGCCGGTTGGACCGTGCCTATCAGGGACGCCCGCTGGATGTGCCCGCGGACCGGGCTTTTGCCCGCACGGTCGAGGCGTTCGAGCTGCCCCGCACGCTCCCAGAGGCCTTGATCGAGGGGCTGGCCTGGGATGCGGAGGGGCGGCGCTATGCGACGCTGTCCGCGCTCACCGACTACGCGGCCCGAGTTGCCGGGGCCGTGGGCGGGATGATGGCCGTGCTGCTGGGCGAGCGCTCGGCGCCGATGCTGTCGCGCGCTTGCGATCTCGGGGTCGCGATGCAGCTCACCAACATCGCGCGCGATGTGGGCGAGGATGCGGGCCGGGGGAGGGTCTATCTCCCGCTCGACTGGCTGGCGGAGGCCGGGATCGACCCCGAAGCGCTGATCGCCGACCCGAAACCCTCAGCCGAAGTGACCGCCGTGCTGCGCCGGCTTCTGGAGCATGCGCGGATGCTCTATGAGCGCTCGGAGGCCGGGCTCGCACGCCTGCCCGCCGATTGCCGTCCGGCGATGTTCGCCGCGCGCTTTCTCTATGCGGAGATTGGCGCCCAGGTGGCCCGCAACGGTTATGACATCACCCGCCGGGCCGTGGTCTCCAAGGCACGCAAGCGGCTGATCGTGGCCCGGGCGCTGGGGGCGGCGGCGCTGCCCTTACCGCGGGCATGGGCGCTGCCGAAACCGGCCCTGGAGGAGACCCGGTATTTGGTCGATGCCGCCGCCCATGTGGTGCCGGAACAGAAGAGCTGGGCCGACCGGACCGAGAGCTTCATCGACATCATGGCGCAGCTCGAGGCACGCCGCCGCTTGGACCAGAGCGCCTCTCGCACCTAACTAAGGGCAAAGAGGAGCCGGAGGAGCCTGATGCCGGAATTTTCGCTGTCGCTGTTCGTGTTCATCGCGGCCTGCTTTGCGGCTGCCATGACGGGGGCGTTCTTTGGGCCCGGGAAATGGTATGCGGCGCTGGAGAAGCCTTCCTGGGTGCCGCCGAATTGGGCGTTCCCGGTGGTGTGGACGCTGATGTACGGCATGATCGCCGCGGCGGGCTGGATTGTCTGGTCGGTGGCGGAGCCGGGGGCGGCGACGCTGCCGCTGGTGCTTTGGGCGCTGCAACTGGCGCTGAACGCGCTCTGGTCGCCGGTGTTCTTCGGGTTGAAGCGTATGGATCTCGGCATGGTCGTCGTGTCGGGCATGTGGATTTCGATCGCGGCGACGATCGTGGCGTTCTGGCCGATCAGCGGGATCGCGGCTGGGTTGATGGTGCCCTATCTGATCTGGGTGAGCATTGCGGCGGCGCTGAACTATACGGTTTGGAAGCTGAACCCAGACGCGCACAAGCTCGCGGTCTGAACCATGAAGATCTATGAGCTGGAGCCGTTCATCTCCTATGAGATGCTGGTCTTTCTGGAGATGTTGCTGGTGTTTGGCGGGCTTATCTGGTTTGCGCGCGGGCAGATCCGGGCCTGCAAGCGCGATCCGGAGGCGGCGAAGCAGCCCTCAAGCCTGGCTGCGGACGCGCCCGAGCGGGATGCGGGCGAGGGGTGAGCGCTTCGGGCGCTCCGAGGCCCCACCCACCCTGGAGATCGTGCACCCGGTTGACCCCGTCACGCGCCCCATCGGCCTCGGAGGGCCCAAAGCAGGGCCTTATCCGCCCCACCAAGTGGCCCGTGGCATCCGCCAGGGCAGGAGCGCCTTGACCCAGCGTGCGGAGAAGCGGTCGAGGTCGAGGGCTTCGTGCACCGTTTCCGCGCGCTGCCCGTCGAGCTGCGTCTCAAGCATCGCGCGGCTGTAGAAGGGCGCGTCCTCGAGGCTACGCACGAGGCGCGCGGGTCCTTCGGAGCGCGTGCGGCGGCGGACGCGCCAGAGAGTGCCGGGCAGTGGCGCATCGGGCGGTGGGGTGCCGAGTTCGGTCACGCTTCCATCGGTCTCGGCGCGCAGGTTGAGGGCGAGCGGGGTGCCGTCTCGCCGGTCTGCCTCATAGAAGATGCGCGCGGTGTCGCCGATCCGGGAGCGCGACCAGTTCCAGTGGACGAAATCCGCCTCCAGCGGGCGCGCGCCGAAATTGGCATCGAGGTAGCCGTGCCCCTGCCAGCGCAGCTTGGGTCGCTCCAGGTCCACACTCACCCGTGAGAGCGGCGCATAAGGGCGCCAGTGGTGATGCCCGCCCGCATCCAAGGCCGCGCCATAGGAGGTCAACGCCTCCGGCTCGATCCGCACCACTCCGCGCACTGGTGAGAGGTGCGGCACCGCGGTCTCGTCGATCTCGACGACCATCGCGGCGCCGTCCCAGGTGACGCGGCTCGGGCCGACCTGAAACTCGCCCGCCGAGCGCCGTGCGGTCCCCGCACCCCGTTCGGTCATCGTCCAGCGCGAGGGTCGCCCATAGAGGGCGACGTTCAGGGTGCAGTGATCTTCGGGCGCGGTGCGGCCCCGCCAGGCGTAGTAGGGCGAGAAGACGGAGCCGACGAAGAGGATGATGGAGACCGCATGGGCGCCGTCGTCCGCGATGCCGTCGAGATACCACCAAGCATAGCCGCCGGGCGCGACGGGGACATCGAACCGCGGTCCGCCATCAGCGCTGTCGCGGCTTGCCGTCCCGAGAGGGTCGCCATCGGCACGCCCGCGCCCGGATGCACCGCGCCCCCCGCCAGATAGAGCCCCGGCAGCCGGCTCCGCGCGCCCGGGCGCTTCAACCCCGCGATCGCGCCGTGCGGGCTCAGGCCGTAGAGGGCGCCCCCGCTCCCCGGAAACATCCGCTCGTAGTCCTGTGGTGCGGTCACTGTCACCGTCTCCGGCATCAGGTTCAACGCCAGTTGTGAGCGACTCAGCAGGCGGTGCATGCTCGTGAGGCATCGGTCGATCTCCTCCTGGGGCAGGGGTCGGGTGTCGCCGGTGGCCGGCGCGTTGATGATCGCAAAGAGCCGTTCCGGGCCGATCGAGGCAGTGCGCGCGCGGTCCTCGGCACAGAAATAGGTGGTGGGCTCGGGCGGCAGGTGGCCGCGCGCAATGGCGTCGAACTCGCCGCGGTAGTCGCTGCCGAAGACGACCGTGTGGTGGGCGAGGGGCCGTCCGGATGGGCGGGCGAGCGCGGTGAAGGTCAGCGCGGAGTGCGAGCGTTGGTGCGGCGGGACCGGGCGCGTGGCGACGCGTGCGCCCTCGAGAAGCCCGGTGCCGAGCGCCGACGGGTCCCCGTTGAACACCACCGCGTCCGCCGCAATCCGCCGTCCGTCCTCGAGGCGCAGTCCCGTGGCGCGGCCACCGCCGGTGGTGATCTCGGCGACTCGGGCGCCGTAGGTGATCGTGGCACCCTGGGCCTCTGCGATTCGGGCGAGCGCTCGGGCCATCGCATGGATGCCGCCCTCGATCCGCCAAACGCCCGCCGCCTCCACATGCCAGATCAGCATCAGGAGGGCAGGGGAGGCAAAGGGGGATCCCCCGACATAGGTCGCGTAGCGTCCGAAAAGCTGGATCAGCCGTGGGTCGCGCAGCTCGCGCCCGAGGGCTGACCAGAGACTGTTCCAGGGGGCGAGGTCCGCCAGCACACGCGGTGAGAGCCCGACCCCGCGGGCAGCCCCCAGCGCCGTGGGCTTTGCCGCCTCGATGAACACCGGCGCAAGCGCGCGATAGATCCGCTCGGCCCGTGCCGAGAAGGCCGCGAAGCGCGCCGCCTCCTCACCACCCGCGAAGGCCGCAATCGCCGCCTCAGACGCCGCAGGATCGGCAAAGAGATCGAGCGCCGAGCCATCCGGCCAGTAGTGCCGCGCGAGGATCTCCGCCGGGCGCATGTCCACATGGTCGGCCAGCCGTTCGTCGAGCGCATCAAAGAGTGCTTCAAACACCCAAGACATGGTCAGCACCGTCGGCCCCGCATCGACCATCCGGCCGCCCGCGGGCACCTGGCGCGCCTTGCCGCCCGGCGCGTCCGCCGCTTCGAAGAGATGGACCTCCGCCCCCGCATGGGCGAGCTCCGCCGCTGCGGTCAGTCCGCCGAGCCCGGCGCCGATGATGGCAACCCGCATGGCCTCTCTCCGCTTGGCCGGGCGTCTGCTCTCCTGTCGGTTCGCGTTGACAGTCCGCCCCGCTTGTGTCCACATAGATTGACAGTAGAGAAAGCAATCTACGTTTACAACCATAGCGGCGCGGCCGCGGGAGGACCCCCATGGACACGATGACGAGGATCGACCGTGCACTGGAGGCGGCTCTGACCCGCGCAGCCGCTGGCGATGCGCCGCGGCGGCTCTGCGCTGCGCTGCGCCATGCGCTGTTTCCGGGTGGCGCGCGGGTGCGCCCGCAGCTGGCTTTGGCCGTCGCGCGGGCCTGCGGCGACGACCGTCCGGCGCTGTCCGATGCGGCCGGCGTAGCGATCGAGCTGATGCATTGCGCCTCGCTCGTGCACGATGACCTGCCTTGTTTCGACGATGCCGACACGCGGCGCGGCAAGGCGACGGTGCATTGCGCATTTGGGGAGCCGCTGGCGCTTCTGGCGGGCGATGCGATGATCGTGATGGCCTTCGAGGTGCTGGCCCATGCCTCCGCCGCGGCGGGGGCCGAGGCACCGCACCGGCTGGCGGCGCTGATCGGGTCCCTGTCGCGGGCGACCGGTCTGCCCGGCGGGATCGTGGCGGGCCAGGCCTGGGAGAGTGAGCCCGAGATCCGCCTCGGCCCCTATCACCGCGCGAAAACCGGGGCATTGTTCGTGGCCGCGACCCGCATGGGCGCCTTGGCCGCGGGGGCTGACCCGACGCCGTGGCGCACCCTCGGAGACCGCCTTGGCGAGGCCTATCAGGTGGCCGACGACCTGCGCGACGCCCTTTGCACGCCGGAGGAACTCGGCAAACCGGCGGGGCAGGACGATCTGCACGACCGCCCGAACGCGGTCACTCGGCTTGGCATCGGCGGGGCGGTGGCCCGGCTCGAAGCTCTTCTCGGGGAGGCCAGCGCCTCCATCCCCGCCTGCCGCGGAGAAGAGGAGCTGCGCATGCTCGTCCAGATCCAGGCGAAACGGCTGACACCGCGCCGTGCGCTCGCCGAGGTCGGCGTCGCTTGATGGACGGAACGCCCCCAGCCCTGCCGGAGCCCGCGCCGCGGGGCTTGCGCGCGCGGTTCCTCGCTTGGCGGGACCGGATGATCGCTCGCCCGGCCTTCCAGGATTGGGCGGCGGGTTTTCCGCTCACGCGTGGGATCGCGCGGCGTAGGGCGCTTGAGCTCTTCGATCTGACCGCAGGGTTCGTCTATTCTCAGGTGCTGCACGCGGTGGTGGAGCTCGAAATCCCTGAGCGGCTGGCCCAGTCTCCCCAGACCACAGACCAGATCGCTGCGGCGACGGGGCTCGCGCCCGAGCCGGCAGAGCGGTTGATGGCGGCCGCGGCGTCGCTCGGCCTCGTGGCGCAGGACGGTGCGCATTGGCGACTCGGTCAGCTCGGGGCAGCGCTGCTCGGGGCGCCGGGGGTGGCCGAGATGATCCGCCACCATGCGCTTTTGTACCGAGACCTCTCCGATCCGGTCGCCTTGCTGCGGGGCGAGACCGCGCCGGAGCTCGCGCGCTATTGGGGCTATGTCGGCGGGGTGCGGACCAATGCCCTCCAGCCCGGGGAGACCGCGCCCTATACGCGCCTCATGGCGGCGACCCAGGCGATGGTCTCGGCGGAGGTGCTGGCGAGCTACAACTTCCGCCGCCATCGCCACCATCTCGATATCGGCGGGGGCGACGGCACCTTCCTGCGGGCGGTCGGTTCAAAGGCCCGGCATCTGCGTCTGACCCTGTTCGATCTGCCCGCCGTGGCGGCGGAGGCTGAGACTCGCTTTGCCGACGAGGGCCTTGCGGACCGGGCATCGGCTCGTGGCGGTGATTTCTTTGCCGATCCGCTGCCGGAGGGGGCGGATCTCGTCTCCCTCGTACGCGTGATTTACGACCATGATGACGAGGCGGCGCTGCGCCTGCTCGCCCGCGCGCGGGGGGTTGTGGCACCCGGCGGACGGCTCCTGCTGGCCGAACCGATGGCCGAGACCCCGGGCGCGCCACGCGTCGGGGATGCCTATTTCGGCTTCTATATCATGGCGATGACCCATGGCCGGCCGCGCTCGGCGGCGCGACTGTCGGCAATGCTGACCGAGGCCGGGTTCCACAACATCCGGACCCATCGCACCCGCCGGCCCTTTCTCACGGGACTGCTCAGCGCAGAGCCTGTTCGACAAGGCGGGTCTTAAGTTCTTTCAACTTGACAGCAGCAAGTGTCAATTTAAGCTGACAGATGCGATGAGGCCCGCGAGACAGTCGGGTCGCGTGGGGCAATCCGCGCACCACAGGGGAGAGTCAACGATGCAGGCAGAGGCGGTTGTGTTCGAGGCGCCGGGGCAAGTGTCCCGATCGGCCCTGACGCTGACTGCGCCGGGTCCTGAGGATATCGTCGTCGACACGCTTTGGAGCGGGATCAGCACCGGCACCGAAAAACTGTTCTGGAGCGGGCGGATGCCGCCGTTTCCCGGCATGGGTTATCCGCTGGTGCCGGGCTATGAGTCGGTCGGGGAAGTGGTCGAGGCCGGCTCCGACTCCGGTCACCGGGTCGGGGAGCGTGTCTTTGTCCCCGGCGCGAATTGCTATGAGGGCGCACGCGGTCTCTTCGGCGGCGCCTCTTCGCGGATGGTCGTTCCGGGCCGGCGGGTCCAGGCCGTCGAGCCGCGTCTCGGATCGCAGGCGGCGCTCCTGGCGCTTGCCGCCACAGCGCACCATGCGGTGGTGGCCGAGCGCAGCGCGCTGCCGGAGCTCATCGTCGGCCATGGCGCGCTCGGACGGCTGCTGACGCGGATGACCATCGCACTCGGCGGGCCGGCGCCTACGGTTTGGGAGATTGCCGAAGGCCGCCGCGGTGGCGCACTCGGCTATGGTGTCACCACGCCGGGCGACGACCCCAAGCGCGACTATCGCACGATCTATGATGTGAGCGGGGATGCAGGCGGCATCGACCAGCTGATCATGCGCCTTGCGCCTGGCGGGGAGTTGGTGCTGGCCGGCTTCTATGCCGAGCCGATCGGGTTCGCCTTCCCGCCCGCCTTCATGAAGGAGGCGCGCCTGCGCGTCGCGGCGGAGTGGCAGCCGGAAGACCTCGCAGCGACCGCGGCGCTCGTGGCCGCGGGCAGTCTCTCGCTCGACGGCCTCATCACGCACACCCACACGGCATCGGACCCCGCCCACGCCTATTCCCAGGCGTTCAGCGACCCCGCCTGCCTGAAAATGATCCTGAGCTGGAAGGACGCAGCATGACCCCCGAAGGCGGCCACGGCCCCATCCTCACCGACGAAGGCACCGCCCGGCTCCGCGCCGAAGCGGCGATCGAGCCCGAGCTGCCGGCGTCCGAGATGACCCGCGACACGCAGGTGATCGCGATCTATGGCAAGGGCGGGATCGGCAAGTCCTTCACCCTCTCGAACCTCTCCTACATGATGGCGCAGCAGGGCAAGCGCGTGCTCCTGATCGGCTGCGACCCGAAATCCGACACCACGTCGCTGCTCTTTGGCGGCAAGGCCTGCCCGACGATCATCCAGACCTCGACCAAGCGCAAGCTGGCGGGCGAGGATCTGGAGATCGGCGATGTCTGCTTCAAGCGCGACGGCGTCTACGCGATGGAGCTCGGCGGGCCCGAGGTCGGCCGCGGCTGCGGCGGGCGCGGGATCATCCACGGTTTTGAGCAACTCGAGAAGCTCGGCTTCCATGAGTGGGACTTCGACTATGTCCTGCTCGATTTCCTCGGCGATGTGGTCTGCGGCGGCTTCGGTCTGCCGATCGCGCGGGACATGTGCCAGAAGGTGATCGTGGTCGGCTCGAACGACCTGCAATCCCTCTATGTCGCCAACAATGTCTGCTCGGCGGTGGAGTATTTCCGCAAGCTCGGCGGCAATGTCGGCGTCGCGGGCCTGGTGGTGAACAAGGACGATGGCACCGGTGAGGCGCACGCCTTCGCCAAGGCGGCGGGCATCCCGGTTCTGGCCTCGATCCCGGCGAACGACGATCTGCGGCGGAAATCGGCGAACTACGAGATTGTGGGCCGCCCGGATGGTGAGTGGGGGCCGCTCTTCGCCGAGCTCGGGCTGAACGTCGCCGAGGCCCCGCCGCAGCGCCCGAACCCGCTCTCTCAGGACCAGCTTCTGGCGCTCTTCGATGGCAAGGACACCGGCGCGGGCGTGGTGCTGGAGCCCGCGACCCCCGCAGACATGCGCGGCGGGACGCTGGTCGAGCGCGCCTCCCTTGAAGTTATCTACGACGAGGCGTGAGGATGGGGCGGGCGCGACGCGACATTGAGATGGACGGGGTTGAGATCGATGGGATCTCGCCGGACCTGAAAGCTCTCATCGACGAGACCCGGGCCCTGCGGGCGCGGGCCTATGAGGCGTTCGATCGCAACGCCCAGCTCCTTTTCGACATCGAGGCGACGCGGCAACAGCAGAGGATTGTCCAGCAAGGGGAGGAGGGGGCCGATGCCTGACGATCTCCGCCTTGAAGCCCGCTATGACGACGCCGGCGATGCGCCGCTGACCGAGGCCGCGCTCGACACACCCCCCGATCTGGGCGGAGGCGAGGGGGGCGGCTGCCACGGTGGTGCAGCGGAGATGAAGCGCGCGGCCGAGGCTGCGGGGCAGTCGGAGATCCTCGACCGCTACGCCGAAGACTACCCCCAGGGCCCCCATGACCAGCCGCAGTCGATGTGCCCGGCCTTCGGCTCGCTGCGCGTCGGGCTCCGGATGCGGCGCACCGCGACGGTGCTGTCGGGCTCGGCCTGCTGTGTCTATGGGCTGACGTTTACCAGCCATTTCTACGGTGCGCGGCGCTCGGTCGGCTATGTGCCCTTCAGCTCCGAGACCCTGGTGACGGGCAAGCTGTTTGAAGACATCCGCGAGGCGGTCTACAAGATCGCGGACCCCGAGCACTACGACGCCGTGGTGGTCACGAACCTCTGCGTGCCGACGGCCTCTGGCGTGCCGCTGCGGCTGCTGCCGAAGGAGATCAACGGCGTCCGGATCATCGGCATCGATGTGCCGGGCTTCGGCGTGCCGACCCATGCCGAGGCCAAGGACGTGCTCGCCGGGGCGATGCTGAACTACGCGCGCACCGAGGCGGAGCTTGGCCCCGTGCAGGCGCCGGAGGGTGGCCGCGAAGCGCGCCCGGCGGTGACCCTGCTCGGTGAGATGTTCCCGGCCGACCCGGTGATCATTGGGCGGATGCTCGAGCCGATGGGGATGGTTGCCGGGCCGGTGGTCCCGACGCGGGAGTGGCGCGAGCTCTATGCGGCGCTCGATGCGCCGGTGGTTGGCGCAATCCATCCCTTCTACACGGCCTCGATTCGCGAGTTCGAAAAGGCCGGGCGCAGCATCGTCGGCTCGGCTCCGGTCGGCCGCGAGGGCACGCTCGCATGGCTGGATGCGGTTGGTACGGCGGTCGGTGTTGCGCGCGAGAAGATCGCCGGAGTGCAGAACGCCATGGGTGGGGCCATCGCCGGGGCGCTAGCGGGCAGCCCGATCCAGGGGCGCATAACCCTCTCGGGTTATGAGGGTTCCGAGCTGATCGTGGCGCGGCTTCTGGTCGAGAGCGGGGCGGATGTCCGCTATGTCGGCACGGCCTGCCCCAAAACCCCCTGGTCCCAGGCGGATCGGGAGTGGCTGGAGGCCAAGGGCGTCCAGATCCGCTTCCGCGCGAGCCTCGAGGACGATCTCGCGGCCATGGAGGAGTTCGACCCGGACCTCGCCATCGGCACGACGCCGGTGGTGCAGGCGGCCAAGCAGTCGGGCCGCCCGGGGCTCTACTTCACCAACCTCATCTCCGCGCGCCCGCTGATGGGCCCGGCCGGGGCCGGCTCGCTGGCCGAGGTCGTGAACGGCGCCATCGCCGGCAAGGCACGCATGGACTTCATGCAGGCCTTCTTCGAGGGCGTCGGCGAGGGCGAGACCGCAGGCGTTTGGCAGGGCGATCCCGTCCGCCGGCCGGAGTTCCGCGCCCGCTACGCCAAGAAGCTCGCCAACGCTGCCAAGCGCGCGAAACGCGAGGAGATGATCTGATGCTGATCCAGGATCACGATCGCGCCGGCGGCTATTGGGGCTCGGTCTACGCCTTCACCGCCATCAAGGGGTTGCAGGTGGTGATCGACGGGCCGGTCGGGTGTGAGAACCTGCCCGTCACCTCGGTGCTGCACTACACCGACGCGCTGCCCCCGCATGAGCTGCCGATCGTGGTGACGGGGCTGGCGGAGGAGGAACTTGGCCGCGAGGGCACGGAGGGCGCGATGAAGCGGGCCCACGGCGTGCTCGACCCGGCGCTGCCCGCTGTGGTGGTCACCGGCTCCATCGCCGAGATGATCGGGGGCGGCGTCACGCCCGAGGGCACGGGGATCCTGCGGTTCCTCCCGCGCACCATCGACGAGGATCAGTGGCAGTCGGCGGATCGTGCGCTCACCTGGCTCTGGACCGAGTTCGCCGCGACCCGCGGAAAGCTGCCGAAACCGCGTCCGCGCGAGGAGGGCGCGAAGCCGCGGGTCAACATCATCGGCGCGATCTACGGCACCTTCAACCAGCCCTCGGATTTGGCGGAGATCCGCCGTCTCGTCGAGGGGATCGGGGCCGAGGTCAACATGGTCTTCCCGATGGGGAGCCATCTGGCCGACATCCAGCGGCTGGTCGATGCGGACGTGAACATCTGCCTCTACCGCGAGTTCGGGCGCGGGCTCTGCGAGGCGCTGGAGAAACCCTATCTCCAGGCGCCGATCGGGCTGACCTCCACGACGCGGTTCCTCGAGACGCTGGGGGAGCTGCTGGGCCTCGACCCACAGCCCTTCATCGAGCGGGAGAAGCACACCACCATCAAGCCGCTCTGGGATCTCTGGCGCTCGGTGACGCAGGATTTCTATGCGACCGCCAGCTTTGGTGTGGTGGCCTCCGAGACCTATGCGCGCGGGCTGCGGAACTTCCTCGAGAGCGATCTCGGCCTGCCCTGCAAGTTCGCGGTGGCCCGGCGCGCCGGCGGCAAGACCGACAACGACGAGGTCCGCCGCCTGGTGCATGAGGAGACGCCGCTCGTGCTCTTCGGCTCCTTCAACGAGCGGATGTATCTCGCGGAGGCGGGCGGGCGTGCGGGCTATATCCCGGCCTCGTTCCCCGGCGCCATCATCCGGCGGGCCACGGGCACGCCCTTCATGGGCTATGCCGGGGCGACGTATCTTGTCCAAGAGGTCTGCAACGCGCTCTTCGACGCGCTCTTCCACATCATTCCGCTCGGCACGGCGCTCGATGCCGCCGAAGCGACACCGACCCGGCTGGTTTCCCTCGCATGGGAAGAAGAGGCCGAGGCGCTGCTCGCGGAGCTGATGGAGCGTGAGCCGGTTCTGACCCGGATCTCTGCCGCCAAACGCCTGCGCGATGTGGCCGAGGCCCAGGCGCTCTCGGCCGCCGAGCCGCGCATCTCTGCGGCGCGCGTGGCCCTAGCACACCAAACGACCCGGGAGCGAGCCGCATGAGCACTCCGCATCCCGACCCAAAGACGACCAACAGAGGAGACCCCAATGCTCGATGCAGCTCCTGATTTCGCCGAGCCGGCTGTCGCGCCGCGCCGGGCGTCCCGGCGCAAGCCGGCGGAGTACCGGCTCTACTACGCGATCGTCTTCACCGTCGCGTTGCCGGTCGCCGTCGTGGGCCGGCTGTTTCCCCGCCGCCTCGGCCAGGCCGAGGGCGCACCCGCCGAGGGTCTCTCGATCCTCGATGAGGCGCGCGGGCTGACCAACACAGTGGTTCCGTACCTGTTTATGGGCTGAGGCCCGCGACACGGAACCGCCCCGCCATTCGCATCCCCGCTTCGGGATGTGGATCGCCGGTAGGCCCTCGGGTCCGCCGGTGTCGACCGCTGGAGCACGTGCTCTCGGGCACGCGCTTTGGCATCGGCCGTAACACAAGGAGGACAAGCTTATGGCTGAAGAAGTTTCCTTGACGGGCCTCACCGACGATCAGGCGAAAGAGCTGCATGAGATCTACATGCGCGGCCTCGTTCTGTTCTCCGGTGTTGCTGTCGTCGCACACTTTCTCGTGTGGCTCTGGCGTCCCTGGTTCCCCGGTCCCGATGGCTACACCGCCATCGAGGGTGCAACCAAGCTCGCTGAAGCTGCCACGCAACTCATCGGCTAAGGGAGATGCAAGGTATGATGGACCATTTCTACAAGATCTGGCTGGTCTTCGATCCGCGCCAGGTTTTCGTGGCTCAGGCCGTTTTCCTGTTCCTGCTCGCCGCAATGATCCACTTCGTTCTGCTCTCCACCGAGCGGTTCAACTGGTTCGAAGGCAACCCGGCAGCCACCGTTCAGGTTGCCGAGTAATCATCGCCGTGCCGGGCGAAGCGGCGCTTCGCCCGGCGCCTAAACGCGCTGCTGAGGCGATGAGGTCTGGCCGCAATTGGCGACCGTCGAGAGGAGACAAGGATGGCTTTGCTCAGCTTTGAGAGAAAATACCGGGTCCGCGGCGGGACGCTGATCGGCGGGGACCTGTTCGACTTCTGGATCGGGCCCTTCTACGTGGGCTTTTTCGGCGTCACGACGATCTTTTTCGCCGCCCTCGGGACCGTGATGATCCTGTGGGGCGCGAGCCAGGGACCGACCTGGAACCCGTGGCTGATCTCGATCAACCCACCATCGGTGGCTTACGGCCTCGGCTTTGCACCCATGATGGAGGGCGGGCTCTGGCAGATCATCACGATCTGTGCGGTCGGCGCCTTCGGCTCATGGGCGCTGCGACAAGTGGAGATCTGCCGCAAGCTCGGCATCGGATACCATGTGCCGATCGCCTTCAGCGTCGCGATCTTCGCCTATGTCACGCTGGTGGTGATCCGGCCGTTCCTGCTGGGCGCTTGGGGCCACGGCTTCCCCTACGGGATCTTCAGCCACCTCGATTGGGTATCGAACGTCGGCTACCAGTACGGCAACTTCCACTACAACCCCGCGCACATGATCGCGATCACGTTCTTCTTTACCAACGCCCTGGCGCTGGCGCTGCACGGGTCGCTGATCCTCTCCTCGACGAACCCGCAAAAGGGCGAGGAGGTCAAGCAGCCGGAGCATGAGGATACCTTCTTCCGCGACTTCATCGGCTATTCGGTCGGCACCCTCGGCATCCACCGTCTGGGGCTGTTGCTGGCGCTCAATGCCGGGTTCTGGAGCGCGGTCTGCATCGTGATCTCGGGGCCGCTTTGGACCGATCCGTGGATCGACTGGTGGGAATGGTATCGCGAGCTCCCGATCTGGGGCCAGAACGCAGCACAGGAGTGAGGCATGACCGAATACACCAACATCTTCACTCAGGTGCAGGTCCGCGGGCCGCTCGAGGCGGGGGCGGGTCCCGCCTCCATCGCCAGGGAGCGCAGTGCCGGCATGATCTTCAGCCGCTTCCTCGGCTGGCTCGGCAACGCACAGCTTGGGCCCATCCATCTCGGCTTCTTCGGGGTGATCTCGCTGGTCACGGGCACGCTCGCGATCAACATCATCGGGTTCAACTACCTCGCCCAAGTCGACTGGAACATCGCCGAGTTCTGGCGCCAGCTCTTCTATCTCTCGCTCGACCCGCCGCCGCCGGAGTACGGCCTGTCGATCCCGCCGCTGAACGAGGGCGGCTGGTGGTTCATCGCGAGCTTCCTGCTGCTGATCTCGGTGATGTTCTGGTGGGTGCGCACCTATCTGCGGGCGCTCGCGCTCGGCATGGGGACGCATGTGGCTTGGGCGTTTGCCTCGGCGATCTGGCTGTTCCTGGTGCTGGGCCTGATCCGGCCGATCCTCATGGGAGAATGGGCGGAGGCGGTGCCCTATGGCATCTTCAGCCACCTCGACTGGACCAACAACTTCTCGCTGGTCTACGGCAACCTGTTCTGGAACCCGTTCCATGCGCTCTCCATCGCCTTCCTCTACGGCTCGGCGCTTCTGTTCGCGATGCACGGGGCGACCATCCTGGCCGTCTCGCGGCTAGGCGGTGACCGGGAGATCGAGCAGATCACCGACCGGGGCACGGCGACTGAGCGTGCGGCGCTGTTCTGGCGCTGGACCATGGGCTTCAACGCGACCATGGAGGGCATCCACCGCTGGGCCTGGTGGTTCGCCGTGCTGACCGTGATCACCGGTGGGATCGGCATTCTGATCACCGGCACGATCGTCGAGAACTGGTATGAGTGGGGCGTCTCCCACGGCATCGTTCCGGAGGATCCGGAGTGGTGGCCGGTGACCCCGGATCAGCTCGACCGGCCGGAAGACTTCCAGTAAGGGCTTCTGCCCACGACAACAGAGCCGCCGCGGTGCCAAGCGTGCCGCGGCGGTTCCCGTTCTAAAGGGCGAAGGCGAGGATCTCTGCGGCCACGGTCTCCGGGTCTTCCTCATGGGCGAGGTGGCCGAGGCCCGGCAGAGGATGCAGCCTGGCCGCCGCCAGCCGCTCGGCGGCTTCGCTCGACAGCGACGGCGGCACGGCGCGATCGCTCTCACCTGCCAGCACCAACACCGGCAAAGTGAGCTCAGGCAGCGCCGCCCAGAGCGGGTCGAGATCCCAGGCCGCCATCATTCCCACCGTTCCCGCCACATGCCCCGGACAGCGCAAAAGCCGCGTGTAGAGCCGCAGCCCCTCCGCATCGATGCGCGAGCCCATGCCGCGGATCAGGACCGGCACGGCATTCGGGTCAATCGCGGCGACCGATATCAAATAGGCCGCGAGCGGGTTCCAATGCAGCGCTCGGGCCATCGCCGGGAGCACCAGCCCTGGGAGCCCACGAAACGGCGAAAGCGCGGGGTTGATCCCGACGATCTTTTGCGAGGCCGTCCGCCCGTCCAGCGCCATCTGCATCAGGATCGCCGCCCCGGCGGAGTGTCCGATCCCGAGGCTCGGCGCCTCTCCAAGCGCGCTCACCAGGCCCGAGAGCCGTCTCGCCATAGCGGGCAGTGCCAGCCCCGGATCGGGCGGCGTGCCGGTGAACCCGTGTCCGGGCAGGTCGGGGACAACCACCGTGTAGTGTTCGGCCAGCAGTGGGATCAGCCCCCGCCAACTGTGGCTCGCGCCCCCGGCTCCGTGGAGCAGCAGCGCGACCGGGCCAGACCCTGTCACCTGCACATGCCATTCCAGCCCCTCAGCGCGGACAAAGCGGCTGGTGTCGCGGTGCGGCCAGTCCCGCCCGTCGCGGCGCCAGAGGGGGGGAGAGGCGCGCAGCATGGCTGCCGTGCTCACAGGGCCCGCGCGGCTCGGGCGGCAGCCGAGAGGCGGTGTGCATCGGCCCGCGGCAGAGCGAGATAGGGTCCGCCGAGCGCCTTGGCCAACGCCGCCGCCTCCGGGCGCGGGCGTGGGCCGGTGTCGATCACCAGCGCCCGCAGGCCCGCGGCCCGAGCCGCGCGGGCGCTCGCGGTTGCGTCTTCGGTTGCGGCCGGGCGGCCCGGCTGGCCCCGGCGGTCGATGTTGGCACGCCCATCGGTCAGCAGCACCAACTGCGGCGCGGTCCCCCGCTCCGCCAATCGCCGTGCGAGGGCGGCGGCGGCGTCGATCCCGGCGGCAAGTGGCGTTCCTCCGCCCCCCGGCAGTTCTGCAAGCCGACGTCGGGCAAGTGCAGGTGCCGCGGTCGGTGGCAACAGCACATCCGCTCCGTCTCCACGAAAGGCGACCAAAGCCACCAGGTCACGCCGCACATAGGCTTCGGCGAGGAGGATCTCGACGGCGCCTTTCGCTTCGGCAAGCCGCGCCATGGCGGTCGAACCCGATGCATCCACCACGAAAACGGTGGCCGAGGCGCTGCGTCGTTTGAACCGGCGGATGCGCAGGTCACCGGCGCGGAGATGGACCCGGGCGGGACCGCCGTCGGCGCGCAACCGTTGCCATGGGGCCGCCGCACGCAGGGTTGCCACGATGTCGATGCGCCGCCCGCCGCCTGGTCGTCCTGGGCGCGCGCCGATGGGGCGACCGCGGTCCGGTGCCTGTCGCTCCGCACCGGCGCGGCCGAGATCGCCCTCGCGTCCGCCTTTGGCATCTGCGGACAGGGCCTCCAGCAACCCGGCTGGAATCGCGGCTTCGGTGGCCTCCAAAACCCGGTCGGTGAGGCGGGAGACGGTGTCTTCGGCGCTCTCGGTCTCCTCCTCGCCCGGATCAGGCGGGTCTGGCGGGGCTTCCTCCGGCTCTGACGCCTCGCTTGGGATCTGCGTTGCCCGGGGCGCGAGGACCAGGCGGGCCGCGATCTCCGCCGCCTCTTCAGGGGCAAGACGGAGGAGCGCCCGCAGCGCTTGGGCTGTGCGAAGTGCCAGGAGGGCTGCGCGCGCAGACCCGATCCCGAACGCTGCGGCCGTCGCAACCAGCGCCTCAGTGGCCTCCACGGGGAGCGTCTCGCGCGGGAGCGCTGCCCGGGCGATTGCCACGTCCTGCGCGTTGTAGGGCAGGGACGTAGCCTCGCGCGCCGTGACCGCCGAGAGATCAATCCGGAATGCAAGGCGGTCGAGCAGGGCGGCGGGGGGACGCTCATCCGCCTCAGCGCCCTCGTCGAGCGCCAAGACAGCGATCCGCGTCGGTGAGACGCGGGAAAGACCGTCGCGCTCGGTGCGCACTTCGCCCGTGTCCAGCGCGCGGGTCAGGCGCGCGACCAGCCCCCGCTCGGCCCGTTCGGCCATCGTGAGTGTGACCACGCCGCCATCGCACTCCGCCAACAGTCCGCGCGAGGCGACAGGGCGCCCGGCGTCGAGCGTCGCGACCAGGTCGAGCCCGCCGAGGAGCCGTTCGTCATCGGTGCGCGGGGGCAGGCGGCGCTGCGGCGTGCCCTCCGGCAGGAGGCTGCGAAACCCCGCGAGCCATGTCTCTCGAACCGGGCCGTGGCGGGCCCTGAGCGCCAGTCCCCCGAGCCCGACCGGGTCCACCGCGAGCAGCGCCGCAGCCAGGCCCGCATCGGCCCAGGGGGAGGGCGCGCTCACCCCAGAACCTCCGCCACCGCGCGCTCCAGCCGGGCCGCGGAGCCGGTCTCGTCCAGCGGATCGCGTCGCAGCCGGTGGCCGAGCGCCATGGGGGCAACGGCACGCAGGTCGTCTTCGGTCGCGGTCTCGCGCCCGTCGAGCGCCGCTGCGGCGCGGGCCGCGCGCATGACGGTGAGCTCACCGCGGAGCCCATCGGTGCCGAGCGCGAGACATAGGGCGGCGGCCTTCTCGAGGAACGCGTCCGGGACGTCGGTCGCCTCGAGCGCGGCACTGGCGGTGAGGATCTGGGCGCGCAACGCTGCCTCCGCCTCGGCCCACGTCGCTCCGAACCCATCCGCATCGCGCTCATAGGCATCGCGGCGACGCACGACCTCGATGCGGTCGGGCACGGACTGGGGCGTGGTCACCTCCACCGAGAGGCCGAACCGGTCGAGAAGCTGCGGCCGGAGTTCGCCCTCCTCCGGGTTGCCGGAGCCGACGATCACGAACCGAGCGGGATGGCGGACCGAGAGCCCCTCCCGCTCCACCACGTTCTCACCCGAGGCGGCGACGTCGAGGAGCAGGTCGACGATGTGGTCTTCGAGCAGGTTGACCTCGTCGATATAGAGGAACCCGCGATGCGCGGCCGCCAGCAGCCCGGGCTCGAAGGCCTTCTCACCCCGTGTCAGCGCCCGTTCGATGTCGAGCGCCCCGATCACCCGGTCCTCGGTCGCGCCGAGGGGCAGGTCCACCACGGGCGTGGGCACGCGGGTGGTCTCCGGCGCCTCGGCAGCACAGGCGGCACACAGCTCCGCCCCTGAGCCCGGCACGCTGTTATAGGGGCAGCCAGCGATCACCTCGATCTCCGGCAGCAGCGCCGCCAAGGCCCGGACCGCCGTCGACTTGCCCGTGCCCCGATCGCCAAAGGCCAGAACCCCGCCGACGGACGGGTCGACCGCCGCGATGGTGAGGGCGCGCTTGATGCCCTCCTGGCCCACGATGGCGGTGAAGGGGAAGGCTGGTCGCATGGAAGGCTCCGGCTTGGTCTCTTCTGGCGGGGATCAGGTCCGCGCGAGGCCCATCAGATGGGCGAGGTCCTTGAACAAGATCCGCACATGGGCCATCGGCTTTTTGCGCACGAGCTTCTTGTTCATGTAGCTCTCGAAGGTGAGGCGCTGGACGTCCTTGTCCTCGCAGATCTTGACGAAACTCTCGCGGCGCTTGTCGGACTTGTACCAGTACTTCTGCAGAAGCCCGAGGACCCAGAAAACCCGCCCGTGCTCGCGCATAAAGCGCTTGCGGGCGCCGCGGAGCGCACGGACATCGCCTGTCGCAAGGCACTCCTCGCAGGCGGTGGCGGCTTCCTGGCCCCCGACCATGGCGTAGTAGATGCCCTCACCTGAGGCTGGAGCGACCACGCCCGCTGCATCGCCCGCGAGCACCACATCTCGCCCATTGTCCCAGCGTTTCAGGGGCTTCAGCGGGATCGGCGCGCCCTCGGTCCGGATCGTCTCGGCGGTGCCAAGGCCGGAGGCGACGCGCAGTTCGGCGGTGGCGCGCTTGAGGTCGACGCCGCGCTGCTCGGTGCCCATACCGACCGAGGTCTGCGGTCCGTGCGGGAACACCCAGCCATAGAAATCGGGGCTGATGCGCCCATCATAGACGACGTCGCAGCGGGCGGGGTCCCAGTTCTCCTCCGGGCTGCGGACGATCTCGTGATAGGCGATCACGTAAGGGATGGTGTCGCCCCCCGGCACGCACTGGCGCGCCACGTTGGAGCGGGCCCCGTCCGCGCCGATCACGAGGCGTGTGGCGACGCGGGTGCTTTCGCGTCCCTTGCGGAAGCGCACAAGAGTCAGCCCGTCATCGGTGTGCTCCACCGCCTCGAAGGTGCCGGTCGCGCGGTCGGCGCCGGCCTCCTCGGCTCGGGTGCGGAGAAACTCGTCGAAATGCTCGCGGTCGACCATCCCGACATAACCGTTCTCAATGGGGATATCGACGTGGTGGGCTGTGGGCGAGATCATCCGTGCCTTGCGGATGCGGGCGACGATCTGGCTCTCGGGGATTTCGAAGTCTTTGATCAGGCGCGGCGGCACGGCTCCGCCGCAGGGTTTGATCCGGCCTGCACGGTCGAGCAGCAGCACCCGGCGTCCGGCCCGCGCGAGCTGTTCCGCTGCGGTCGCACCCGATGGCCCTCCTCCGACGACAACGACATCATAGCGTTCCATGGTCATTCTCCTGGCATGAGGGCGGCCCGCGGGCGGCCGGGTAAGGCGATACGGGCCGCGATGGCTGCGGCAACGAGGAAGAGGCAGGCTTCGAGCACGAAGACGGTGCCGTAGGCGGCGGCCGGATCGGTGAGGATTGTGCGGGCGATGTCGGCGGCACCTGCACCCACAAGGATGCCGCAGCCGAAGGCGATTGCCTGAGCCGCACCCCAGAAACCGATGCGCGTGCCCTCGCGGCCAGGTTCCCCGTCCGAGGCGGAGGCCATCATCTGTCCGATCACAGTGGCCGCGAAGAGCCCGTTGCAGAAGCCGAGGCCGAAGACCACCGGCGTCAGCAGCGCGCCCTGGCCGGTGATCCCGATCCAGGCGAGCAGCGCCAGCGATGCGGCCGAGCCTGTGCAGCCCGTGATGATCCAGCCCCGCATGGTGCCGATGCGCAGCCCCGTGAGCCCCACGGCGGCCGCGATCATCCCCCAGAAGACGCCCTGGTGCTGAGCGGCGGCGAGGCTGGTGGAGGCACCCACGTCGAGGCCAAAGACGAGCCCAGAGAACGGCTCGAGGATGGGGTCCTGCATGTTGAAGGCGAGCATGGAGCAGAAGACGAAGATCGCAAGCCGACGCGCCTCACCATCTCGCCAGACATCGCCGAGTGCGGTGAAGAAGGGCGTGGGCTTGGCGGCGGTCTCCGGCGGGCGGGCATGGCGGCGCTCGATCCCGCGCACGGCGAAGACGGCCAGCGCAAAGGCCACGGCCCCGACACCGGCGCTGACTTCGATGAGGCGGAGGAACGAGAAGGGCTCGAGCAGTTGCCCCGCAACGCCCGCCGTGACGGCGAGCCCCGCGATCATCATCAGGAACACGATGGCGCCCGCCGCGGCCCGGCGGCGCGGCGCAACGGTTACCGCCAGAAGCGTCAGTGTCAGGGTGCCGGCGGCGCCGACGCCGATCCCGATGGCGGTGTAGGCCAGCAGCGCCAGCACAAGGCCGGCGGTCAGGTGGGTCTGCATCACCCAGGTGGCGCCCGCCGCGGCGACGCCGCCGAGTGCCAGCACAGCAATGCCGCCGAGGATCCACGGGGTGCGACTGCCGCTCCGGTCCGAGCCATAGCCCCAGCGCGGGCGCAGCAACTCCACCGCATAGTAGAGCCCCATCAAGAGGCCCGGGACGATAGCCGCTAGGCCGAGCTCCACCACCATCACGCGGTTCAGGGTCGAGTTCGTCAGCACCACGACAGCGCCGATGGCGGTCTGCACGAGGCCGAGCCGCAGAATGCCGAGCCAGCCGAGTGGGGTCGGGGTCATGGCGCGCCTCCGATGAGCGATCCGATTGCGATGGCAGCGGCCAGCATGCCGAGCACGTAAAGACCAGTCCCCGTGGCGTTGTACCAAGGCGCGCGGCCTTCGGGGTCCGCCAGCAGCTTGGGCATCAGCGCAATCTGGGCGGCGAGCAACAGCGCCAAGATACCGCCATGCCAGACCGCTCCCCAGGTGAAGAGCAGTCCGACCACGCCGGCCTGTGGCACCGCCATGGCCCAGCAGGCGATCCGCGCCGCACGATCCGCCCCAAGCTGCACGGGCAAGGAGCGCAGGCCGAGCTTGGCATCGCCCTCGATCGCCTTGAAATCGTTGAGGGTCATGATCCCGTGGGCACCGAGGCCGTAGAGCAACGCGACCGTCACGATCCGCCAATCGGGTGCTGCGGCGGTCATGACGGCGGCGCCGGTGATCCAGGGCAGGCTCTCATAGCAGAGGCCGCAGACCAGGCAGCTCCACCAACCGTTCTTCTTCAGCCGCAGAGGTGGCGCGCTGTAGGCCACCGCACAGGCCACCGCCAGCACCGTCGCGCCGAGCACCCACGGCCCGAGCAAGGAGGCCAGCGCGAAGGCCGCCACCCCCCAAACCACTGCGATCCAGAAGCCCCAGGTGCCCGGGATACGCCCTGAGGGGATCGGGCGGCCGGGTTCGTTGATCGCATCCACATGGCGGTCGTGCCAGTCATTGGTGGCCTGGCTCATGGCGCAGACCAAGGGCCCCGCGAGCAGCACCCCGCCGAGCACCATGGGCCAGCGCTCCAGCACCGAGCCGCCCGAGGAGATCACGCCGCAGCCGAAGGCCCACATCGGTGCGAACCAAGTGAGCGGCTTCAAGAGCTCGAGCACCGCGGAGGGGTCGGGCAGCCGGCGGGGGTGTGAAATGTCGTTGACGCTCATGCGTCAATTAAACATGACACCTCGCCGTTCGCCAAGGTCTTTAGAGAGGCGGGACAGGATGGCGCAGGTGCGCTCAGTCGCTGTCCTCGGAATAGGGCCCGCTGAGGCCATAACGCCGCAGCTTCACATAGAGGCTTTGGCGGCTCAGGCCGAGCAGATCCGCGGCCGAGGCCCGGTTGTCGTCGGTCATGCGCAGCGCGGCCTCGATGCAGAGCCGTTCGATCACATCCACCGTGTCGCGCACGAGGTCCTTGAGCGGCACGCGGCCTATCAGGTCGGTCAGCTGCTCCGCCGATTGCGGCAAGCCGGTGCCATCTGCCTGGCCCTCCGGCGGGCGGAAGGCGGTGTTGCGGAAGACGAACCCGAAGCCCGCGCGCCCGCCATCGGTGATCGAGACGCTGGAGACCTCGACCTCCGTCGTCAGCCCGTGCATGCCGGAGAGGCTGCTGGAGTAGAAGCGCAGACGGCCGCCGTCGCGGGTGTTCGACAGAATCAAGGGCAGGTCGATTCCCTGGCGGGAGAAGAAGCGGTCGATGTTCTCTCCGCGGAGCTGGGTTTCGACGGCCACCTGAGCGAGGTCGAGGAAGCTGTCATTGGCCCATTCGATCCGCCCGTCGCCATCGGTCAGCACGATGGCTTCACAGGCGCGCCGGAAGAGGCCGACAATCTGGCGCTCGCCGTCGTTCGCGGTTTGCTGGCTCTGGCTTGCCGGGGTGAGGCGGATCAGGAACTGGCGCGCGTTCTCGACCCGGAAGAGCGAGATAAACGCATCGACCCGGCGTTCGTCCTTGCCGAAGATGGCGGCGATGCTCTCGGCCCGGCCGCTCGCGCGCACAGTGGTCAGGCCCGTCTCGAGCGCGAGCGTGCTCTCCTCACCGAAGCCGAAGGGGAATTTGCGCCGCAGCAACTCGTCCGTCGAGCGCCCGAGCAGGTCTGCCGCCGCGTCGTTGGCCTCGAGAATGCGCTGGGTCAGCCCGTCGACAATCAGGAACGCCTCGGTCGCGGTTTGGAACAGCAGCCGATAGCGGGTCTCCATCTGGAGAAGCCGCGCATAGTCGCGCTCAAGCGACTGCTGGACGGTGACAAGGCGCCGTTGCAGCGCCGCGACGGGGCGCAGGTCGCGGCCCAACAGCATCACGCGCCCGGTGTCGTCTGCGCGGACCGCGCAGTAGCGGACGGGGAAATCCCCCTCGTCCAGTGTGATCGGGTGGTTGATCTCCCGCCAGCGGGCGATCTCACCGCGCCGCGCGGTCTCGAGCATCTCCTGGATCTTTGGCCGGCTCTCCACCGTGACGATGTCGTCGATGGGGCGGCCGAGCCAATCGGCGAACTCCGATCCTTCGACCCCGTCTACCCCGATCGCGTAGTCCTGAACCGTGCCATCGGTGTCGACGACGAGCGCGATGTCCGACGCCGTCGCGATGATAGCGCCGATCGTCTGCGCATCTTTGTGCGCGAGATACCGCTCGGGCTTCGAGAACTGGGTCGATTTCTGGCTCGACAACATCGCCTGTTAACGCCTCTTCCGCCGCCACTTCGAGGTGGCGGTCGCTTTTCTGAGTTGTTCAATCACGATGCCCTCGCGCGCAGTCTTTCCGCAAGACTGATTGCGCCCATCGGATCGGGCGAGGTGCCGTCTGCGCCAGCGCGCTCGGCATAGCCTGGGTTGCGATCGATGGCGCTGCCGCCGACAAAAATCTGCATGTTGGGCGCGCAGGTCGCCTGCCGCAGCCGCTCAATCACCCCAGGCAATCTCTCGAGATCGCGGTCGACGGACACCGAGAGGCCGACCACATCGAACGCCGTCTCCGCGACCAGCCCGTGCAGCTCGGGCTCGGTCAGGCTCAGCTCGGTCCAGGTGCGCCAGCCGGCCCGCGCGAAAAACTTTGCGACGATCAAGGCACCGAACACGTGGGTCTCGCCCGGAAGCGGGGTGAAGAGCGCATGGCCTTGGGTGGCATCGACGCCTTCTTCGTCTATGCCGAGGCGGAACAGGATCTGGTGGAGTGTGCACAACCCAACCGTGACGTCGAGAAACCCGATTCGGTCCTGCTCCCACATCTCGCCGAGAAGCCGGGCCGTGCCCGCGAGCAGGTCGATATAGATCGTGTCCAACGTGACCCCGGTCTGACGGACCCGGGCGATCAGGGCAAGTGCGGCTCCGGTGTCGCCGTCAAGGGCGCAACCGCAGAGCTGTTCGATGTCGTTCAGGCTGATCTGGCGATTGCCCATGTTGTACGCGGTATGCGTCAGAAGCAGCCGGGGGATAACCTCGCTTTCAATGGTTGAGAGCAGTGAGCGCAGATCGGGTCCGCCGAACGCGCCGCCCGGCCGTCGATTGCCGCCTTTGCCATGGGCCGGTGGCCCCAATCGGGTCCTTTGGCCGTCGGTCCGCTGTTCGATCAGACCTGCCATTCCGGCGCGCCCTCCCAGGGCTGCCCCATAGGGGCGGTTTCGGTTCCATCGCCCGCTGCGGGCGATCAGCCCCGCGGTGTTGTGGGGCATAGCCTTCGGCCGTCTTTCACCGGCGTCATCGCCAAAGCGGCCATCGCCAGCTCGGATGCCGCAGCACCCCTTCGGAGATCAAACCACCCGGGAGAGGCAATGTCAATTTGTCTTGACGTCCGTTTGCCCTCGGTTCCGCCGCCGTCCGCCCGCTTGCGGTGCCGACCAGCAAGGCCAGATGGGTCGTAGATGCGACATATTCGCGACGAGTCGCCATGAATGAGCGGTTTTTGCGCCCTTGGCTTTCCATATTTCGGAAGCCGATTGCGTTTTCAGCCCTGGGCGTCCGACCATTGGGACTCTCGGATCGTAAATCAAAGTTGACACTTCTTCCGGCGGCACGCTAGGCTTTCCAAAACTCAGGGACAAAGGCGAGTAGGGAGGCGATATGGCCCGCCCCGGCACCGTTCAGAGCCGGCACCGCCCGCTCTATACCGAAGCGGAGCGCCGTCGCCGTGATGCCACGGTATGGACGACCGTGCAGGGCGTGCTCGCACCGCTGCAGTTCCTCGTGTTCCTGGTCAGCCTTGCCCTTGTGGTGCGCTATCTCTGGACAGGCGAGGGTCTGTTCGTGGCGACGGTGTCGATCGTCCTCAAGACATTCGTTCTCTACGTGATCATGGTGACCGGTGCGATCTGGGAGAAGGTTGTCTTCGGGCAGTATCTCCTGGCGCCGGCTTTTTTCTGGGAGGATGTGGTCAGCTTCGGCGTGATTGCTTTGCACACGGCTTATCTGGTGGCGCTCTTCAGCGGCTGGCTCGGGCCTGAGGGTCAGATGGCGATCGCGTTGGCGGCCTATGCAGCCTATGTGGTGAACGCCGCGCAGTTCCTTTTGAAGCTGCGCGCGGCGCGTCTCCAGGGTCCGGCAATCGCGTCGGGTGAGGTGGCGGCATGAGCGACGCGGTCTCAATCTCTGGCGGATGTGCCGAAGCGCCCGTGCTGCGTCAGCGCGGCCAGCATGAGGTGTTCTGCGGGCTGACCGGCATCATCTGGCTGCACCGCAAGATCCAAGATGCCTTTTTCCTCGTGGTCGGCAGCCGCACTTGTGCGCATCTGCTGCAATCGGCGGCGGGGGTGATGATCTTCGCCGAGCCGCGCTTTGCCACCGCGATCATGGAGGAGAAGGACCTCGCGGGCATGACCGATGCCCATGCGGAGCTCGACGCGGTGGTCGACCGGCTCCTCGCGCGCAGGCCCGATATCCGCACGCTGTTCCTGGTGGGGTCTTGTCCCTCGGAGGTGATCAAGCTCGATCTCTCCCGGGCCGCCGAGCGGCTGAACGACGTCCATGCGCCGCAGACCCGGGTGCTGAACTATTCCGGCTCGGGGATAGAGACGACCTTCACCGAAGGCGAGGACGCCTGCCTTGCGAGCCTGGTGCCTGGGCTTCCGGCGACCGATCAGCCGGGGCTGTTGGTTGCGGGCGCGCTGCCGGATGTGGTGGAGGATCAGTTCGCCCGGCTCTTCGAGGGGCTTGGGATCACGGCCGCCTTCCTGCCGGCGCGGCGCTCGGATGCGATGCCTGCGGTCGGCCCGGGGACGCGGGTTCTGATGGCGCAGCCATTCCTGAACGAAACAGCGCGGGTGCTGCGCGCACGCGGCGCGGAGGTGCTGACAGCGCCATTCCCCTTCGGCGCGCGTGGAACGACGGATTGGCTTCAGGTGGCGGCAACGGCGTTCGATGTGCCGCAGGAGCGGTTCGAGGCGGTCACAGCGCCTGGACGCGCGCGGGCCGAGAAAGCGGTCGCTGCGAGTCGGGAGCGCCTTTGCGGCCAGCGGGTGTTTTTCATGCCGGACAGCCAGCTCGAAATCCCGCTCGCGCGGTTCCTGTTCGAGGAATGCGGGGCAGAGCCGGTGGAGATCGGCGTTCCCTATCTTCACCGGGCGCATATGGCGGCCGAGCTTGCCAGGCTGCCTGCCAAGGTGCGTCTGGCCGAAGGGCAGGATGTGGATCTGCAGCTTGCCCGGGTGCGAGAGGAACGACCGGATCTGACGGTTTGTGGTCTTGGTCTCGCCAATCCGCTGGAGGCTGAGGGGCTCACCACGAAATGGGCGATCGAGCTCGTCTTCTCGCCGATCCATGGCTATGAGCAGGCGGGCGATCTCGCCGCGCTCTTTGCCCGCCCTGGGGTTCGCCGCGGAAAGCTCTCAGGCCTCGGCGCGGCAGGGGCTCAACCCGCTGGGAACCGCCCGGCCTCAGGGGGCGTCGAGCCCCCCTCGCCCGTGGCCGGCGGGCGCCGGCCAGGCCCAGTTGCACCCGAGGCGCCAGGGGTGCCGGAGGGGGCCGCATGAAGCTAACCGTCTGGACCTATGAGGGACCGCCGCATGTCGGCGCCATGCGTGTCGCCACCGGCATGGAGGGGCTGCACTATGTGCTGCACGCGCCGCAAGGCGACACCTATGCGGATCTGCTCTTCACCATGATTGAGCGGCGCGGACAGCGCCCTCCGGTGACCTACACCACCTTTCAGGCGCGCGACCTCGGCTCGGACACTGCGGGGATCTTCAAGCGCGCCTGTGCGGAGGCGCATGCGCGGTTCCGGCCCGAGGCGATGATCGTCGGCGCCTCTTGCACGGCGGAGCTGATCCAGGACGACCCCGGCGGGCTCGCGGCATCCATGGGACTGCCGGTGCCGGTGATCCCGCTCGAGCTGCCCTCCTACCAGAAGAAGGAGAGCTGGGGGGCGGCGGAGACCTTCTATCGCATCGTCCGGTCTCTGGCGGGGCCGGTGGATCGCGCGGAGGGGCCGTCGTGCAATATCCTTGGGCCGACGGCGCTCGGCTTTCGCCACCGCGATGATGTGGCTGAGATCACCAAGTTGCTGGGGCTGCTCGGGATCCGTGTGAATGTCACCGCCCCGCTCGGGGCGCGCCCGGCGGACATCGCTCGGCTGGCTGCGGCGGATTTCAACGTGGTGCTCTACCCGGAGACGGCGGACACGGCGGCCCGTTGGCTCGAGCGGACCTATGGCCAGCCACGCACCCGGACGATCCCGATCGGAACCCATGCGACGCGCGCCTTTGTCGAGGAGGTTGCGGCGTTGGCCGGTGTCGATCCGGCCCCGGCGCTGACCGCAGATGGCCAGCGCCAGCCCTGGTGGTCGGCCTCGGTCGACAGCACCTACCTGACCGGCAAGCGGGTCTTCGTCTACGGCGATGTCACCCATGCGCTGGCGGCGGCGCGGGTGGCGCGGGATGAGTTCGGCTTCGAGGTTGTCGGGCTTGGCTCCTATGATCGGGTCTTTGCACGCGATCTGAGGGCGGGGGCCAAGGAGTTCGGCCTCGAGGCGCTGGTCACGGACGATTATCTGGAGGTCGAGGCCGCGATCGCCGAAGCAGCACCTGAGCTGATCCTGGGAACCCAGATGGAGCGCCATATCGGCAAGCGTCTCGGCATACCGTGTGCCGTGATCTCGGCGCCGGTGCATGTGCAGGATTTCCCCGCCCGGTACTCGCCGCAAATGGGCTTCGAAGGAGCGAATGTGCTCTTCGACACTTGGGTGCATCCGCTGGTGATGGGGCTCGAAGAACACCTCCTGGCCATGTTCCGGGACGATTTCGAGTTCCACGACCGGGCCGGGCCCAGCCATCTCCATGGGGCGGCGCCGGCCGAGCCAGGCCCCGGACGGCACCAGCCGGCCGCGGGCGAGGGGGGCTCGACGTCCCCCGAGACCGGGGTTGAAGCAACACCTGCGCCCGTCGCAGCTGCAGAGGCCCCGCCGGCCGAACCCTCCGGCGCGCCGATCTGGGCCCTCGAGGCCGAGAGCGAGCTCCGCAAGATCCCGTTCTTCGTCCGCGGCAAAGCGCGCCGCAACACCGAACGCTTCGCCGCGGAACGCGGCGTTGCCACCATCACTGTCGAGACCCTTTACGATGCCAAAGCGCATTTCGCCCGCTGACCCGGCAATGGCGCCCGTACGGGTCGTCATCGTCACCCTCGACCGGCACCTCGCCGGTCCGGTGGCGCGGGCCGAGGCGGCCTTGCGGCGGCAGATCCCGGGGCTGCGGCTGACGCTGCATGCGGCGGCGGATTGGGGGCAGGATCCGGCAGCGCTCGCAGCCGCTGAGGCGGACATCGCCGAGGCCGACATCATCGTGGCGGCGATGTTGTTCCTCGAGGACCAGATCCGCGCGATCCTCCCCGCTCTCGAGGCCCGCGCAGAGGACTGCGACGCGCTCGCGGCCGTCATTGCCGCCCCCGAGGTGACGCGTCTGACCCGCCTTGGCGATCTGCGCATGGACAAGCCCGCCTCGGGGCTCCGCGCCTGGCTGAAGCGTCTCCGCGGTAAGCCGAAGCCTGGCGAGAGTGCGAGCTCCGGCGCAGGCCAGATGAAGATGCTCCGTCGCCTGCCGAAGCTCCTGCGCTTCATCCCCGGCAAGGCACAGGATCTGCGCGCGTACTTCCTGGCGATGCAATACTGGCTTTCGGGGTCGGATGAGAACATCGAGGGGCTCGTCGCCTTCCTGGTCGACCGCTACGCCTCCGGGCCGCGCGCCGTCTATCGCGGGACACTTTCCCCGGCTGCGCCCGTGGATTACCCCGAAACCGGCGTCTACCACCCGCGCCTGCCGGGCCGGTTCTCTGAAGCCGCAGGCGATCTTCCGCGCCCGTCTCAGCGCAGTGGGCGGATCGGTTTGCTGCTCATGCGCTCCTATCTGCTGGCGGGAGACACCGCCCATTACGACGCCATGATTGGGGCCCTCGAGGCGCGCGGGTTCGAAGTGGTGCCGGCGTTTGCCTCCGGGCTCGATGCACGTCCGGCGATCGAGGCGTTCTTCCAACAGGACGGCCGCGCGACGGTGGATGCGGTGCTTTCGCTGACGGGGTTCAGCCTGGTGGGCGGGCCAGCCTACAACGATGCCAAGGCTGCGGGCGAGACGCTGGCCGCCCTCGATGTCCCCTATCTGGCCGCCCATGCGCTGGAGTTCCAATCCCTTGAGGCTTGGGAGCGGTCGGCGTCCGGTCTCTCCCCGGTCGAGGCCACCATGATGGTCGCGATCCCGGAGATCGACGGCGCCACCGGCCCCATGGTCTTCGGCGGACGGGCGAGTGAGCCGACCGATGGCGCCGCTGGCAGCCGGATGATGCCTGCTCCAGACCGGGTCGAGCGTTTGGCGGAGCGTCTCTCGCGGATCGTGGCGCTCCGGCGGTCCGAGCGGGCGGAACGGCGCGTTGCCATCATCCTCTACGGCTTCCCACCCAACGCCGGAGCGATCGGCACGGCGGCGTACTTGTCCGTCTTCCAGTCCCTCTACAACCTGCTGGGCGCGATGAAGGCCGAGGGCTACGCGGTCGATCTGCCGGAGAGCGTGGACGCCTTGCGCGCTGCGGTTCTCGAGGGCAACGCCGCCGAGCACGGGCAGGAGGCCAATGTCGCCGCCCGCGTCCCCGCCGACACCCTGGTGCGTGAGACGCCCTGGCTCTCGGAGATCGAGGCGCAATGGGGCCCCGCTCCGGGCCGGCATCAGTCGAATGGGCGTGAGGTCTATGTGCTTGGGCGCCAGCTCGGCTCAGTCTTTGTCGGTGTCCAGCCCGCATTCGGTTATGAGGGCGACCCGATGCGCCTCCTCTTTGAGAAGGGCTTCGCGCCGACCCATGCCTTCAGCGCCTTCTACCGCTGGATCGCCGAGGACTACGCCGCCCATGCGGTTCTGCATTTCGGCACCCACGGCGCGCTGGAGTTCATGCCGGGCAAGCAGGTGGGCCTTGGCGGTGCGTGCTGGCCGGACCGGCTGATCGGAGACCTGCCCAACATCTATCTCTATGCCGCCAACAACCCGTCTGAAGGGACGTTGGCCAAGCGGCGTGCGGCGGCGACCACGGTCACGCATCTGACGCCGCCCTTGGCGCAGGCGGGGCTTTACCGCGGGCTGGCGGATCTCAAGGCCTCGATCGAGCGCTGGCGGGGCACGGCGCCCGAGGCGGCAGAGGAACGCGCAGGCCTTGCGGAGTTGATCCAGGCGCAGGCGGCCGAAGTCGATCTGGCGGATGCCGAGCCCCGCTGGGACACCCCCGACCAGGCCGTGCCGACGCTTTGGGCCAAAGTTGCGGAGTTGGAGGAGACGCTGATCCCGCACGGGCTCCATGTGTTGGGTCGCACCCCGCCGGTCGAGGAACGAGCCGACACGCTTGCGGCGATGGCCGGTGCCACGGCCGAGGCGGTAGGGATTGCGGCCCCGGCGCCTGAGGCGATCCAGGCCCTCGCGGCCGGTCGCATCGCTGATCCAGAGCCGGGCCAGGAGGGGCTGTTCGAGCGGCTTGCGCATGCGGCGAAGATGCTCGCGCAAGACGCGGAGACGCCTGCACTTCTCCACGCGCTCGATGGGGGCTTTGTGGCTCCCGTGGCGGGCGGAGACCTGATCCGCAGCCCTGAGATCCTGCCGACGGGGCGCAATCTCCACGGCTTCGACCCGTTCCGCATGCCTTCGGCGTTTGCGCTCAAGGACGGGGCGGCCCAGGCTGAGCGGCTGTTGGCGCGCCACTTGGCGGACATGGGCGAGCTGCCGCGCTCGGTGGCGCTGGTGCTGTGGGGCACGGACAACCTCAAAAGCGAGGGGGGGCCGATCGGTCAGGCGCTGGCGCTGATTGGCGCGCGGCCTCGTTTCGACGGCTATGGGCGGCTTTGCGGGGCGGAGCTGATCCCGCTGGCGGAGCTCGGCCGTCCCCGGATCGACGCGGTCATGACCCTGTCGGGCATTTTCCGCGATCTGCTGCCGCTCCAGACCAAGCTGCTGGCAGAGGCCGCATGGCTTGCCGCCACCGCCGACGAACCACTTGCGCAGAACCATGTGCGCGCCAATGCGCTGGCCCACCAGGCCAAGCATGGCTGCGACATGGACACCGCGGCGCTTCGCGTCTTCTCCAATGCCGAAGGGGCTTATGGCTCCAACGTGAACCACCTGATCGATGCCGGAAGCTGGGGTGAGGAGGATGAACTCGCCGACAGCTATGAGCGGCGGAAATGCTTTGCCTATGGGCGTGACGGCAAATCGGCGCCGCAAGGGGAACTGCTCGGCTCGATCCTGGGCGGCGTGGATCTGGCCTATCAGAACCTCGAGAGTGTGGAGCTCGGCGTCACCACAGTGGATCACTACTTCGACACGCTCGGCGGCATTTCCCGGGCGGTGACGCGGGCGCGCGGCGATGCAGCCCCGGTCTATATCGGCGATCAGACGCGTGGCGGTGGCCAGGTGCGCAGCCTCGCCGAGCAGGTGGCGCTCGAGACCCGGACCCGTGCGCTGAACCCGAAATGGTTCGAGGGGATGCTCTCCCACGGCCATGAGGGCGTGCGTCAGATCGAGGCGCAGGTCACCAACACCGTCGGCTGGTCGGCCACCACGGGAGCCGTGGATCCGTGGGTCTATCAGCGCCTCTCCGAGACCTTCGTGCTCGACGAGGAGATGCGCCGCCGGCTGGGGCAGCTGAACCCGGCCGCCTCGGTGCGCATGGCCAACCGACTGCTCGAGGCGCATGAGCGCCAATACTGGACCCCCGATGCCGATACGTTGGCTGCCCTCGAGGCGGCTGGCGAGGAGCTCGAAGATCGGCTCGAGGGCATCGACCCCGTCGCCGCGACAGCCTGAGGAAAGGACCGATATGGCCCCGCTTGAGACACCACCGAGCCTGCCGCGCCGCACCCCCCGAAAGGACGGTGAGGGCAGTGTCCAGGTGCACCAAGACCCCTCCTGCAAGATCGAGGGCGCGAAGGTCTTTGCGGTCTATGGCAAGGGCGGGATCGGTAAGTCGACGACCTCGTCGAACCTCTCGGTCGCGTTCTCCAAACTCGGCAAGCGGGTGCTGCAGATCGGCTGCGATCCTAAGCACGACAGCACCTTTACGCTCACCAAGTGCCTTGTGCCGACGGTGATCGACAGCTTGGCGGAGGTGGACTTCCACTCCGAGGAGCTGCAGCCCGAGGACTTTGTCTATGAGGGCTACAACGGCGTCATGTGTGTCGAAGCGGGCGGGCCACCGGCGGGCACGGGCTGCGGCGGCTATGTCGTCGGCCAGACGGTGCGGCTCCTGAAGGAGCACCACCTGCTCGAGGACACCGATGTGGTGATCTTCGACGTGCTCGGAGATGTGGTCTGTGGCGGGTTCGCGGCCCCCCTCCAGCACGCTGAGCGGGCGATCGTGGTGACGGCCAACGATTTCGACTCGATCTACGCCATGAACCGGATTGTGGCAGCCGTGCAGGCGAAATCGGCAAACTATGCCGTGCGCCTTGCGGGCTGTGTCGCCAACCGCTCGCGCGAGACCGATGAGGTCGACCGCTATTGCGGAACCGTGGGTTTCAAGCGGTTGGCGCATCTGCCGGATCTCGACGCGCTCCGCCGCTCGCGGCTCAAGAAATGCACGCTCTTCGAGATGGAGCAAAGCGACGAGGTGGTTGCGGTCCAGAAGGAATATGTGCGCCTCGCCGAGACGCTTTGGGCCGGCACCGACCCGATGGCCCCCGAGCCGCTGCCCGACCGTGAGATCTTTGAGCTTCTGGGGTTCGATTGATGGCCGAGACCACGACATACGCCCAGCAGCGGGAGCGTCTGCGGGACTACTTCGACCGGACCGCGTCGGAGACCTGGGCCCGGCTGACCTCGGACGCGCCGGTGTCTCGCATCCGCGAGACCGTGCGGGCCGGGCGCACGGAGATGCGGGAGACGTTGCTGTCCTGGCTGCCTGAGGACCTCTCCGGACGGCGCCTGCTTGATGCGGGCTGCGGCACGGGGGCGCTGACGCTTGAGGCCGCGCGGCGGGGCGCCGAGGTGGTCGCGGTGGATGTCGCCGGCTCGCTGCTCTCGGTGGCCGCCGAGCGCACGCCGGCGGAACTGCGGGCGCGGATCACCTGGCAGACGGGCGATATGCTCGATCCGGGCTTCGGGGCCTTCGACCATGTGGTGGCGATGGACAGCCTGGTTCACTACGGCCCGCGCGACATCGTCGGTGCGCTCGGGCAATTGGCGGCGCGCACCCGGCACTCGGTCGTGTTCACTTTTGCACCGCGCACGCCGCTGCTGGCGGCGATGCACACCGCCGGCAAGCTCTTCCCCCGGTCTGACCGCTCGCCCGCGATCCAGCCGATTGGGGAGCGGCGTCTGCATGGGGGCGTGCGCTCCTCGGAAGCGCTGGATGGTTGGGTTGCCGCCCGCAGCGCCCGGGTCTCGCGCGGTTTCTATATCTCTCACGGATTGGAGCTCGTGCACCCATGAGCGAGATGTCGCCCCGGACCCAATTCTGGAACACCGCTGGTCGGGCGCTGGTGCCGTTTGCCGATGTGGCGAGCGACGACCTGCCGCTCGCACGTCTGCTCCGGCTCTCGCTGTTCCAGGTGTCCGTGGGCATGGCAATGGTGCTGCTGACCGGCACGCTCAATCGGGTGATGATCGTCGAGCTCGGCGTCTCCGCCTGGCTGGTCGCGCTCATGGCGGCGCTGCCGATGCTGGTGGCCCCGTTCCGGGCGCTGCTCGGGTTCCGCTCGGATACGCACCGCTCGGCGATCGGGTGGAAGCGCACGCCCTATATCTGGTTCGGCTCGCTCACCCAGTTCGGCGGCCTTGCGATCATGCCGTTCGCGCTGATCGTTCTCTCGGGCGACCAGACGGCTGGGCCAGCCTGGGCCGGGCCGGCCGGGGCGGCGCTCGCGTTCCTGCTGGTCGGGGCCGGCGTGCACATGACCCAGACGGCGGGGCTCGCGCTCGCCACCGATCTGGCACCGGAGGACAAGCGGCCCCGGGTGGTCGCACTCCTCTACGTGATGCTGTTGTTGGGCATGGGCGTCTCGGCCGCGCTCTTTGGATGGCTGCTGACGGATTTCAGCCAGCTCCGCTTGATCCAGGTGATCCAAGCCTCGGCGCTGATCACCCTTGCGCTCAATCTCATCGCGCTTTGGCGGCAGGAGCATGTGAAGCCCATGAGCCGGGCCGAGCGCGCCGCGCCGCGTCCCCCGTTCCACGAGGCTTGGGCCGATCTCATGGCGGGTGGTCGGGCCGGACGGCTTCTGGCGGCGGTTGTACTGGGCACGCTTGCGTTCTCCATGCAGGACATCCTGCTCGAGCCCTATGGCGGGCAAATCCTATTGCTTTCGGTGGGGGACACGACGGCGCTGACCGCACTTTGGGCCTTCGGGTCGCTGGTCGGGTTTGCTGGGGCTGCCCGCGCCCTCGGGCGAGGCTGGGATCCGTGCGGGCTGGCCGCCCTCGGCTGTGTCGTCGGGGTCGGTGCCTTCTCAGCGGTGATCTTCGCGGACCCGCTCGGCTCGCCCGCGCTCTTCCGCACCGGTGCGGCGCTCATCGGCCTTGGCGGCGGGCTCTTCGCCGTCGGCACGCTTACGGCAGCGATGAAGCTTGGCGAGGGCGGGCGCTCCGGTCTCGCGCTCGGCGCGTGGGGCGCTGCACAGGCCACGGCGGCGGGCCTCGGTCTCTTCGCCGGCGGCGCGATCCGCGATGCTGTCTGTGCGCTGGCCGAAAGCGGCGCGCTAGGGGAGGCCATGATGAACCCCGCCGTCGGCTACTCGGTGGTCTACCACCTCGAGATTTTCCTTCTCTTCGCCACGCTGGCCGCGATCGGCCCGCTGGTTCGCCGCGGCTCCGGCCGCCCGTCCGACACCCGGTTCGGCTTGTCGGAGTTCCCCGCATGACTCAACAGACGGAGATCCTGTCATGACACCCACCATCGTCGGCAATATCGACTTCGCGCAGGTGGCCCTCTACCTGTTCTGGCTGTTTTTCTTCGGCCTCGTGATCTGGATCCAGCGCGAGAACATGCGCGAAGGCTATCCGCTCGAGTCCGAGGTCACCGGCAAAGATGCGGGCGACCGTCCCTATGGCATGCCGAGCCCGCACACCTACAAGCTGCCGCATGGCAAGGGCGAGGTGACCAAGCCCGATCCGAACGACCGCGAGACACGCCAGTTCGCCATGCGCAAAGTGGCACACTTCTCGGGTGCGCCCTGGGAGCCGACCGGCGATCCGCTTGCCGACGGTATCGGTCCGGCGGCTTACTGCCTGCGCCATGACGAGCCTGACCTTACCGTCGAGGGCCACGCCAAGATCGTGCCGATGCGGGTCGCGCCCGAGTTCAGCTTTGCCTCCAAGGGCGGCAACATCATCGGGCACGAAGTGATCGGTGCCGATGGTGCGGTTGGCGGCACTGTAAAAGACCTCTGGGTCGATAAATCCGAGCAGCTGATCCGCTATCTCGAGATCGGGCTCGAGGACGGCAGCTCGCGGCTCATTCCCTTCACGCTCTGTGTTGTGAGCTGGTGGAAGGACGCCGTGAAGGTGCACGCCCTTAAGGCCGGTCAGTTCTCCGGCGTTCCGGTCACCAAGAACCCCGAGCAGATCACCATGCTCGAGGAGGACAAGATCTCGGCCTATTGGTGTGGCGGCAAGCTCTATGCCGACCGCGGCCGGTTGGAGAGCCAGATATGACGCACGAGGACGACGACGTCCAAACCGAGCCGGTGCTCGGCCTGCCGGAGCGCCCGCCCGAGGGTGAGCGGATCCTCTGGCAGGGCGCGCCCGCCTGGCGGGGGCTCGCCTGGCGGGCCTTCGGGGTGCGGCTCGTCGCGCTCTATTTCGGGGTGTTGGTGGTCTGGCGACTGGCCGAAGGGGTGGCAACGGGTGTCCCGGTGACCGAGCTGATGTTCGGCGTCGTGGTGCTTCTCCTCCAGGGGCTGGCAGCTGCAGGCGTGCTGGCGCTGATGGCCTATGCGGCGGCCAAGGCGACCATCTACACGATCACGACCAAAAGGGTCGCGATGCGGATCGGGGTTGCACTGACCGTGACCTTGAACCTCCCGCATCGGTGGACGGGGTCGGCGGCGCTGCGGCAGTTCTCGGATGGCACCGGCGACTTGCCGCTTGCGCTCACGGGGCAGACGCGGCTCGCCTATCTGATGCTGTGGCCCCATGTGCGGCCTTGGCGTCTGGCCCGGGCCGAGCCCGCCTTGCGTGCGGTGCCAGAGGCCGGCCATGTGGCCGAGATCCTCGCCCGTGCCCTGCGCGACGCCGCCGAAGACCGTGCCCGTGCCGAGACCCCCGCGCCGCAGCCGGAGCCTGCGCCCGCGGCGGCGACCCCTGCAACCCCGGCAACACTCGTCCCCGCCGAGTAAAGGAGCCCACCCATGCCCCGCGCCAAACCCGATCAGATCCCGCGCCCGCTGTTCTATGGGGTGTGTGGTCTCGTGCTGTTGACGTTGACCGCTGTCTCAGCGGCGCGGATCGCGGGGATGGAGCCGGTCGGCCAGCCGCCGGCGCTGAGCGGCGCGGACACGCGGGTGGCAATGACCCTCGCTCCTCTCGCGGGCGGCGGCACCGAAGTGCTCGATCCCGAGACCGGCGAGTTGCGGGTCTCTCTCGCCACCGGAAAGGACGGATTTGTCCGCGGCATAATGCGCGCGCTCGGCCATCGCAGGGGGCTTGAAGGCGTGCCAAAGGACGCTCCGGTCGAGCTTTTGGCCTTTCCTAACGGGCACTTAACGCTGCTTGATCCCGCCACGGGTTGGCGGGCCGAGCTCCGCAGCTTCGGAAGCGACAACCTTGCAACCTTCGCCAACCTGATGTCGGATATGACTGACAGAAGGGAGGATGCACTATGATTGACACACTGTTGCGCCGAACCCGTATCACGACCCCCTGTACGGTTGAAATCAGCCACACGTTCGAGAGCCTGCACGCCCATGTGGTGCTCGACGGGGATATCGAGATCCAGCCGGGCGATGAGGTGCTGGTCCACGGCCAGGAAATCCACGTGCCCTACGGTGAGGTCCATTCCGAGCGGCGCGAGGCGACCGTGACCCGCGCCACCTGGATCGAGCGGCTCTGGACCCGGCTCACCGGGGATATGGAGTTCATGGAGCTCTGCGAGTTCAGCTTCTCCGAGGAGGCCCGGCTATGAACATCCAAGCAGATCTGGCCGCCGTTGCCCGCGAGGCCGGCGTCAATGAAACCACCGCCATGGCGCAGCAGACGACCCTGCTCGCGCCGCGTTTCTACACCACCGATTTCGACGAGATGGACCGGCTCGACGTCACCTCCGTCCGCGAGGAGTGGGACGCGCTGATCGCCGAGATGAAGGCCGATCCCAACAAGCGCCACTTCAAGAAGACCGATGACTGGGACGAGATCGACTTCGATGCCCTCGATCCAGAGCTGCACAAAGAGCTGATCGACTTCCTGGTGTCGTCGCTGACGGCGGAGTTCTCTGGCTGCGTGCTCTACAAGGAGATGAAGAAACGCGGCAACAACCCCGACATTTGCGAGCTCTTCAGCTATATGTCGCGTGACGAGGCGCGCCATGCCGGCTTCATCAACGATGCGCTGAAAGAAGCGGGCATCGGAGTGAACCTCGGGTTTCTGACCAAGACGAAGAAGTACACCTACTTCAAGCCGAAGTTCATCTACTACGCGACCTATCTGTCGGAGAAGATCGGCTACGCGCGCTACATCACCATCTTCCGCCACCTGGAGAAGCATCCGGAGCAGCGCTTCCACCCGATCTTCAAGTGGTTCGAGGAGTGGTGCAATGACGAGTTCCGCCATGGCGAGGCGTTCAGCCTGCTGATGCGGGCCAACCCGCACCTGCTCAAAGGCGGCAACAAGCTGTGGATCCGGTTCTTCCTGCTCGCCGTCTACGCAACGATGTATGTGCGCGACCATGCGCGCCCGGCGTTCCACAAGGCGCTCGGGATCTCCATTGAGGAGTACGACCGCCGCGTGCTGAACCTCACCTCTGAGATCACGAAGCAGTGCTTCCCGATCCAGATCGACCTCGACAATCCGACGGTGTGGAAGCTGTTCGACCGGCTCTCCAGTGTGAGCCTCGCCATGTCCGATGCCGACGAGAAGGGCGGGCCGCTGAAATGGCTCCGCAAAGGGGCGCTGGCCGCAAGGGCGGGCGCCATCTTCGCGCGCCTCTATTGCCTGCCGGTGAAGCGCAGCACGCTGCCGGAGTCCTCCCGGCTCGAGCCGGTCTGGTAGCGCATGGGCGAGGTCGCCACAGCCCTTCTGTTTGCGCTCTTCCTGTGGTGGGCGGGCACCGGCGGCATTCTCGTCGCCGTCGGCCTGCCGCGCCGGGCGCTTGCGGGGGTTATGGCGCTCTCGATGCCGCTGCTTGCGGGGGCCCTCATTGCCTTTGGCTGGGCGGCGGGACACCCGGGGATGACCGGCGTCTATGTGGGCTTTGCGGCGGCGATCGCGATCTGGGGTTGGCACGAGTTTGCCTTCCTGACCGGTGCCATCACGGGGCCGCGCCGGGTTCCCTGCCCGCCGGATGCGCGGGGCTGGCGGCGGTTTCGCTATGCGGTGGAGGCGCTTGCCTGGCACGAACTGGCCCTTGCGCTCACCGCTGGCGGGCTCGCGATGCTCACCTGGCTTGAGCCAAATCAATTCGGGCTCTGGACTTTTCTGCTTCTCTTCTTTGCGCGCATCAGCGCCAAGCTGAACCTGTTCCTGGGGGTGCCGAACGTGGCAGAGGAGTTGATCCCTGAGAGCCTGGACCACCTCAAGACCTATTTTCGGAACCGCCCGATGAACCTGCTTTTTCCGCTTTCTGTCACCGGGTTGATGCTGGCGGTCGGATGTTGGGTGGAGCGGGGCTACGCCGCGCAAACCGTTGAAGAGGCAGTGGGTTTTGCGTTGCTCGGGATGCTGACGGCGCTTGCGCTGATCGAGCATTGGCTGTTGGTGCTGCCGCTTCGTGATGCGGCACTGTGGCGCTGGATGTTGCCGAGCAGGGATGCTCGGCGTAGATCGACACTAACGACGGACCGGGCCCTGTGATGCCTGGCGAGACTCGGGAGAGATGCATGGACTACGAGGGTTTTTTCCAGGGCAGCCTGGACGCGCTTCGCGATGAGGGCAACTACCGGGTCTTTGCCAATCTTGCGCGCCATTGCGGGCAGTTTCCTCGGGCGACCCGGCGCCATGACTGTAGTGCGACCTCGAACGTAACTGTCTGGTGCTCCAACGATTATCTCGGCATGGGCCAGCACCCGGATGTGCTGGATGCGATGCGGGTGGCGCTGGAGGAGTGTGGGGCAGGGGCCGGCGGCACGCGCAACATCTCGGGCACCAACCGCTATCACGTGGAGCTTGAGGACGAGCTGGCGGATCTCCACCAGAAGGAGGCGGCGCTGCTGTTCACCTCCGGCTATGTGTCGAACTGGGCGGCGCTCGGGACGCTGGCCTCGCGGCTGCCGAACTGTGTGGTGCTGTCGGATGCGCTCAATCATGCCTCGATGATTGAAGGTATTCGCCACAGCCGCGCCGAAAAGCGGATCTGGAACCACAATGATCTCGAAGATCTTGAGCGTCAGTTGAAAGAAATCGACCCATCGCGGCCGAAATTGATCGCGTTCGAGAGCGTGTATTCGATGGATGGCGACATCGCTCCGATCGAGGAAATCTGCGATCTCGCGGACAAATACGGCGCCATGACCTATCTCGATGAGGTGCACGCCGTTGGCATGTACGGCCCCCGCGGTGGCGGTGTCGCCGAGGAGCGCGGGCTGATGGACCGCCTGACGGTGATCGAGGGCACGCTCGGCAAAGCCTTCGGTGTCATGGGTGGCTACATCGCGGCGAGCAAGGCGCTCTGCGACTTCGTGCGCAGCTTTTCGAGCGGGTTCATCTTCACCACGGCCGTTCCGCCAGCGGTGGCTGCTGGCGCGAAGGCGGCGATCTGGCACCTCAAAACCTCCGATGTCGAGCGTCAGGGTCAGCGAGACCGGGTCGCTAAGCTGCGGAAAAAGCTGGATGAAATCGGTCTTCCCCACATTGAAAACCCGTCCCATATCGTGCCGGTGATGGTCGGCGATCCGCACAAATGCAAATGGATCTCGGACCTGCTGCTCGATGAGTGGGGGATCTACGTCCAACCGATCAACTATCCCACCGTGCCGAAGGGGACCGAGCGGCTGCGCTTTACGCCGGGTCCGTTGCACACGGAGGGGGATATCGACCGTCTGGCAGAGGCGCTCGAGGCCCTGTGGGCACAGTGCAAGCTCGCCCGGATGCCCCGCGCCGCACAGTGAGGTGCGATAACGGCGCCGATATTCGAATGCGATATTGGTGCGATATCAGCGATATTCAGGGGGCGGTTTCGCCGCCCCTGTTCGCCTGTCCCGGTCTCAGCGGCTCGAGAGCCGCACGCCGTCGCGATAGAACACGTGCTCACCGATTTTAGCGGTCTGAACCATTTTGCGCGCCCAGCGGGGGGACACCCGCAGCGCATGGTAGTGCGTCGCCTTGTCGGTGAGAATACGCGGGCGGCCCTGCAGCATGACCCAAGCGACCTTGCCGACCTGTTCCATAGCCTTGCGCGAACTCGGCTGGTCCGATTTGCCGTCGCAGCGGTAGGAGAACTGGCAGCCGGAGGAGCGCTCCTCGCCCTGGCGGACGACCGAGCAGACGCTGTTGGGGTAGCGCCGGCTGTCGACTCGGTTCAGGATGACTTCGGCGACCGCCATCTGGCCGATCAGGGTCTCGCCGCGCGCCTCGAAGTAAAGCGCCTCCGAGAGGCAGGACCATGCTTCGGTCGGCTTGCCGATGCGCACACGGTCAATCTCCGCGAGATCGACGGAGCCGCCGCCGTCGGCGCTGAGCAGGGAAAGAACGGCCTGGGCCTGAGCGCCCTCCGCCTCGGTCGCCGCGCGCTCATCCTGAGCGGCAAGCGCTTCGAGCCGGGCTTCGGGATCGCCGGCTTGACCACCGGGGGCACTTGCGGCCCGTTGGGCAAGGCCGCTCACATGGCGGAACGTGTCGCTCGACGTGAAGGCAGCCAACGCGGCGCGCTCTGTGTCGATGAGGGTTGCAAGGCCGCGAAGAGCTCCGGCGGCCATAAGGCTTCCGTCCTGCGCCGTATCTGCCTGCGCCGCCGGTGCAAGGGCGAACAGAGTGGCCCCGGCAAGGCCGAGGTTGCGAACAAAACGCAAGACTGGCGTGGCGCGGCGCGCCGACTTGGATCGTCCCATGATGGACCCCCCGGACTCACTAAATCCGCTCATTAAAATCCATAGAGAGCGGCCCGGGGGGTTTCACATCCCCGGTCTGGTGCGGCGGGTTTACCGGAAGTAGACCTTGATTGGAAGGCCTAGCGGCTATGCGTCGCGCGCAAGGGGGGCGCGGTCTCGGCGATGGCGCGGGCGAAGGCCTCTGCGAGCCGAGCGCTCTCCCGCGCCGCAGCGGTGAAGGGGTGGCTCGGATCCGGCTCGACGGTGCCGAGGGCGGCGAGCCCGGAGCGACCGTAGCGGTCCGCAAGCGTGGCGCGCAGCCATGTGCCGACCTGCGCCCGATGCCGCTCTCCCGAGGCACCCGCAGCGCCAGCGAGCGCGTGCGCGACGTCCGCCACACCGGTCCCGTCGCTCGCGGAACAGGCGAGCACGGCGGGCGGTGTCCCTGTGGCGGTGACCGAGAGCGCGCCTTTGAGATCCGCCACCGCACGACGGGCCAGGGCGCCGAGATCCGCCTTGGTGACGATCAGCACGTCCGGCACCTCCATCACGCCGGCCTTCATAAACTGGAGCGCATCACCCGAGCCCGGTTGGGTGCAGACCGCTGTGACGTCGCAGAGCCCGGCGACCGCGGTCTCGGACTGGCCGACGCCGACGGTTTCCACCAGCACCCGGTCGAAGAGCGCGCGCATCAGCACGAGGGCCGGGAAGGTGATCGCCGCCACTCCGCCGAGCTGGTCTCGCGCGGCCATGGAGCGCAGGAAAACGCCCGCATCCTCCGGATCCGTTGCGATGCGGGTGCGGTCGCCCAGCAGCGCGCCGCCCGAGCGGGACGAAGACGGGTCGACCGCGATCACGCCGACCGTCAGCCCTTCCTGCCGCCAACACCGGATCAGCGCATCGACCAGGGTGGACTTGCCGACCCCGGGCGGGCCGGTGAGCCCGATCGCGACGCCGCGCGGCTCGGCGAAGGCGGCGTCCAGCAGGCTGGTGACGTCCGGCGTTTCGGGGCGCGTCTCCAGATCGGCGAGCGCTCGGGCGAGTGCCCGCTTGCCGCCCTTGCGCAGCGCGTCGAGGCTCATGCCGGCCGCCTCAGATGCGCCTGGGCCGCGGCCAGCCGCGCCACCGGCAGGCGGAAGGGCGAGCAGGAGACATAGTCGAACCCCGCCCGCTCGCAGAAGTCCACCGAGGCCGGGTCGCCGCCGTGTTCGCCGCAGAGCCCGATGGAGATGCCGGGCTTTACCTCCCGCGCCCGCGCGATGGCGATGCGGATGATCTCGCCGACGCCCTCCTCGTCGATCTGGTGGAAGGGGTCGTGGGCAAAGACGCCTTGGCTGACGTAATCCGGCATGAACCGTCCGGCATCGTCGCGGGAGAGGCCGTAGAGCATCTGCGTCAGGTCATTGGTGCCGAAGCTGAGGAAATCGGCGCGCGCTGCGATGTCGCCGGCGCGCAGACACGCCCTCGGGGTCTCGATCATGACGCCGACGGTGTGGTCGACCGGGCGGCCGCTCTCGGCCATTTCCGCGGCGATGGCATCGATGCGGGCCCGGATGACCTCAAGCTCCCGCACCGCAGAGATCAGCGGGATCATGATCTCGGGGCGTACCGGAGAGCCGGTGTCGGCGCCGGCTTCGACCGCGGCCTCGAAGATCGCGCGCACCTGCATCTCGTAGATCTCGGGGAAGGCGATGCCGATCCGGCAGCCGCGGCGCCCGAGCATGGGGTTGAACTCGGCTAGCTCCAGCGCGCGCTGTTTGACCCGCTCGGGGGCGAGGCCGAGCAAGGCGGCGATCTCTGCCATCTCCGCCTCGCCATGGGGCAGGAACTCATGCAGCGGCGGGTCGAGCAGGCGGATCACCACAGGCAGGCCGGCCATCTCGCGGAAGAGGGCGGTGAAATCCGCCCGCTGCATCGGGTGGAGGCGGGCGAGGGCTGCGCGCCGGGCCTCCTCGGTTTCGGCCAGGATCATCTCGCGCATGGCGGCGATGCGCCCGTGCTGGAAGAACATGTGCTCGGTGCGGCAGAGGCCGATCCCGCCGGCGTTGAAGCGGCGCGCATTGGCGGCGTCGGCCTCGGTGTCGGCATTGGCGCGCACCTCGAGGCGGCGGCGGTCGTCGGCCCAGTCCATCAGGCGCGCAAAGGCACCGGTGATCTCGGGCGGGCGGGCCTCGACTGCGCCGGCAATGACGCGGCCTTCGGTGCCGTCGACGGTGACGGTGTCGCCTGGACCGAAGATGCGCCCGTCGGGTGCCGTGAGGCGTTCGGCGCGGGGCTCGAGCGCGAGGCTGCGGGCCCCAACGACCGCCGGACGGCCAAGGCCGCGTGCCACAAGCGCTGCATGGCTGGTCATGCCGCCGCGCACCGTGAGGACGCCCGCGGCGGCATGCATGCCGCGGATATCCTCGGGGCCCGTCTCGATGAGCGCGAGGATCGCCGGTTGCCCTGCCGCAGCGCTCGCTTCCGCTGCATCGGGGGAGAAGGCGAGCGGACCGGAGGCCGCCCCTGGCGATGCGGGCAGGCCGCGCGCCAGGACATCCGCCCGGGTGCCAGGATCCAGCGTCGGGTGCAAATGGTCGTTCAACAGGCTCGGGTCGACGCGGGCGAGGGCGTCCTCGGGCCGGATCGCCCCGTCCTCGGCGAGTTCCACGGCGATCCGCAGCGCGGCACGGGCTGATCGCTTGACGGGGGCGAGTTCGGTGAGGACAAGCCGACCGTCCTCCAGGGTGAAACCGAGGGCGAAGCTCTCGCCGAGCCCCGCCTCCAGCCGGTCGGTGAGCGCGGTCAGCTCCGCATGGACAGCCGGGGCGGTCTCTTCGAGCGCAGGCTCGTGCAGGCCGCGCTCCATCCGCTCGGCGGCGGTGAGCACAGCCGGCGTGCGCAGGCCCATCATCGCCTCCTCCCCCTCGGCCGAAGGGAGATAGCGTCCGATATCCTGGCGCGCGCCCGTCGTGTCACAGCGCCGCTGGGCCCGGCCCGCACCCGAGAGCCCCGGCCCGATCCCAAGCGCCATCGCCTGGAGAATCACGGACTGGCCGGCCTCCATCGGCACCCCGCGGAGGCGGAGGCGCATCGCTGCCCGGGGGTTGGTCCAAGCCGCCCGGACCGCGCGCAGCGTCTCGGCCAACTGCTCGGCCGGATCATCCGGCACCTGGGCGCCCGTATCGGCAATGAGGCCGAGACAGCGCTCCGCCAGTGCCTCAAGGGCTGCGCAGTCGAGCTCCGCCTCGCTTTCGGCACCCACGGCCTTCAGGGCGTCGTGGAGGGCAAACTCGAAGGCATCGCTCTCGATCCCCAGCACCGCGCAGCCATAGCCCTGGACAAAGCGCCGCCGCAGATCCGCTGCAGCCCGGGCTCCGAGACGCGCCGTCAGCGCCGGCAGCGTATGGGGCCCGATGCCGAGGTTGAGCACGGCGGGCGTCACCGCGCCCGCGCCTGTAACGCCCGGGCGCACCGCAAGCAGCAACGGCGCATCCGCAGCACCGAACGCCCGAGCGGTCGCGGCCTCGATGGGGGTCAGCAGCTCCGCCGGCCCGCCCTCAGCCGCCGCCTCCAGCGCGGCCCCCGTCAGCACAACCGCCGGGGGAACCGGCAGGCCAAGCGCCGCCGCCTCCGACAGCCACGCCGCCCGCGCGCCGAAGACGCCGGCCTCCAGCGGCGCAGCTCCGGGTCCAATGAGACCAATATCTTCACCAGCATCGCGCATCCTTCCTCCATAGGCGCGGCGCTCGCGCGCGACAAGCGTGCAGCGGGGTCGAGGGCTGGTCCCTTGCGGCGCGATGGGGTAGGGCTCCGCCGGGGATCTTGAGGGGACGGCGAAGGGAGACGCGATGAAGGGCATCGTTCTGGCGGGCGGTTCGGGCACCAGGCTCAACCCGATCACCCTTGGCGTGTCGAAGCAGCTCCTGCCGGTCTATGACAAGCCGATGGTCTACTACCCGCTCTCGGTGCTTATGATCGCCGGGATCCGGGACATCATGGTGATCACGACACCCAAGGACGCGCCCCAGTTCCAAGCGCTGTTGGGCGACGGCAGCCAGTGGGGGATCAGTCTCTCCTATGCCGAGCAGCCGCGGCCCGAGGGGCTGGCCCAGGCCTTCACCATCGGGCGGGTGTTCGTGGGCGCTGACCGGGTGGCCCTGGTGTTGGGGGACAATATCTTCTTCGGCGGCGGGTTCTCGGCGCTGCTGGCCCGGACGGCGGAGCGCGAGAACGGGGCGACTGTCTTCGGATATCGCGTCCAGGACCCTGAGCGCTACGGAGTGGTGAGCTTCGATGCGGAGGGGCGCGCCGAGACGATCGAGGAGAAGCCCGCTCAGCCGAAATCCGAGTTCGCGGTCACGGGGCTCTATTTCTACGACAATGACGTGCTGGACATCGCGGCGGCGGTGCAGCCTTCGGCGCGGGGCGAACTCGAGATCACCGACGTCAACCGCGTCTATCTGGAGCGCGGGGATCTCTATGTGGAGCTGATGGGGCGCGGCTATGCCTGGCTCGACACCGGCACCTTCGACAGCCTGTTACAGGCGAGCCAGTTCGTGCAGACCATCGAGGCGCGCCAGGGGCTGAAGATCGCGGCCCCGGAGGAGATCGCCTGGCGCAATGGCTGGATCGGGGATGCGGTGTTGGAGGAGGCGGGTGAGCGGCTGAAGAAGTCGGGCTATGGCGCTTATCTGCTCCAGGTGCTCGGGCAGGGACGGTGAGGCGGCGGTGACGCGACGGGTAATGGTGGTCGCTTCGGCGGGCGGGCATTGGGTGCAGCTCTTTCGGATGCGTCCGGCCTGGGCGGGGTGCGCGGTGACCTATGTCACGACGGACCCGGGCTATGGCGCAGAGGTTGTGGCGGACGCGGCGGCGCGCGGTGAGCCAGAGCCCGCCTACCGGACGGTGACCGATGCCAACCGCTGGCAGAAGCTCCGCCTCGCCCGGCAAGCGCTCGAGATCGGCTGGCTGGTGCTGCGGCGTCGCCCCCAGGCCATCGTGACCACCGGTGCCGCACCCGGCTATTTCGCCCTGCGCTTCGGGCGACTGATCGGCGCCAGAACCATCTGGGTCGACAGCATCGCCAATGCCGAGGAGCTCTCGCTCTCCGGGGCGCGGGCCGGGCGCCATTCCGATCTGTGGCTGACCCAGTGGCCGCATCTGGTGCGCCCCGACGGCCCGGACCATAAGGGCGCCGTCCTGTGATCTTCCTGACGCTCGGCACCCAGCTCCCCTTCGACCGGCTCGTCGCGGCGCTCGATGCCTGGTGCGGCGAGACCGGGCGCGGCGCAGAGGTGGTGGCCCAGGTGCCCGAGCCCGGCACCGGCGGCGGTTCGGGCAGCTATCGTCCGCGGAATTTCACCCCCATTGCCCATCTGCCGCCCGCCGAGCACCGGGCAGCCTTCGAGGCGGCGGAGGTCGTGGTCTCCCATGCGGGGATGGGGACGATCATCACCGCCCTCTCGCTCTCGAAACCGCTGATTATGATGCCCCGGCGTGCCGACTTGCGGGAACACCGCAACGACCACCAGCAGGCCACCGCGCGCCATTTCGGGACCCGTCCAGGGGTCTTCGTCGCCGAGAGCGCGGAGGCGCTGGCCACACTGTTGGCCGACATCCCGGCCTTGGCGACGGGCAAGCGCCTGGGTGCCTATGCCGAGCCCACGCTCATCGAGGCCGTGCGCGCCGAGATCTTGCGCTAGATCCTGCGCTAGATCCTGCGCTAGTCGTCGATCTCCCAGGTGATGGTCACGGAGGCCCGCAGCACCGTTTCGCCCTGTTGGATCGGCACGGCGACGGGAGCGCTCTCCACCCGGGCCATGGCAATGTCGCCTCCACGGGGGATTGGCACGGCCCCGCCTTCGCCGATCGACAGGATCTTGCCAAGGGTCACGCCAGCGGCAGCGGCATAGGTCTCCGCCGCGTCTCGCGCCTTCTCCACCGCATTGCGCCGCGCCGCGGCCAGAACGGGGGCGGGTTCCACCAGGCCGAAGGAGAGCCCGTCGATCCGGTTCGCGCCCGCCCCGACAAGTGCGTCCAAAACCCCGCCGATGCCGTCCAGATCCAGCACCCGCACGGTGAGCCGGTTCGATGCCGTGAACCCCTCGATCCGCGGCGGTCCGCTGCTGCCGGACCGGTATTGTCCGTAGACGGGGCGGAGCGAGAGCCCCGAGGTCTGCATGTCGCGATCCTCCACCCCGGCCTCGCGCAATCCTTCGATCAGCGCGGCGGTCGCGCTGGACGTGTCACGCAGGGCCTGCTGAGCCGTGCGCGCCTGGTTCTCCACTCCAAGGGAGACGGTCGCTATATCCGGCGCCGCCGCTGCTTCGCCATGGCCGGTGACGCGCAGGACCGAGGGGTGGTCCTCTGCCGCTGCCCCGCCCGCCAGCGCGAGCGCCAGGGTGGCCGCCAGAAGCGCCCTCACAGCCGTTCCACCGCGACGCGGTCATGGGAGAAGGCGATATGCCCTCGGATCACGGCCGCCTCCTCGAGCGGGTCCTCATAGGACCAGCCGGCGTCTTCGATGGCTCCAGATTTCGCGATGATCGAGTAGTACTGCGCATCGCCTTTCCAGGGGCAGTGGGTGCGCTTGGTCGAGGCTTCGAGGAACGCCATCCCCATGTCCTCGCGCGGGAAATAGAGCACCTCCGGCAGGCTCCCTTCCTTCAGCGAAATCGTGTTGTAGCTTTCCCCGATGACGGCGCCGCCGGCGCGGACGACGCAGAGCCCCGGGACCGGGGTGAAGACGCGGTTGCTGGCCATGGCTGACACCTCCCTTATGGTTGGAGAGACCCTATCCGCTGGGGCCGGTCCGGGCAATCAGCGGCAGCACGAACCAGAGCACCGCGAGCACCGCCACCACCCCGAGCGCCCAGACGAGAAACCGCTGGACCGCGAGGCCCGGATCGAGGACCGCAACCGCCTGGGTCTCCTCAAAGCGCAGATCGACCAGCGCGAGCGCCGCGATCTCCTTGGCGGTGCCCGCACCATCCAGGCTGTAGACCGGGATCCGCCCCAAATAGCCGTCGATCACCGAGCGCAGGGTCTCCTTCAGCTTTGGCTCCGCGCGGGCCAGGATGCGGTCGAAAGCGGCCCCCGCGCCCTCGCTCTCCTCCTCGAGCCGCGAGCGCAACGCGCCGAGCAGCGCCCCCGTGACGGAGCGGGTGTCGTCGAGCTTGCCCTCGGCCGCCTCGTCGAGGGCCACGCGGATGTCGTCGACGGAGATGTCGGTGAGGTAGAACTTGCCCGCATCATAGCGCAGTCCCGAGGTGGCGTCCGTCTCAGCGCGCCCCGTCAGCCCGAAGCCTTCCACATCCGCAACGGCCTGAATGCGGACCGCGTTCTCGGCCAGGAAGTCCGCCTCCATCCCGGTGATCGTGACCGTCACGCCCGGTTTCTCGACCACCTGGGGCAGGCGCTCCGCGATCTGGGCGGTGACGATACTCTCCGGGATCGGCACCTCGATCTCGGGGCGGAGCAGGATGAGCGCCGCGAGCCCCGCCAGGATCACGGCCCCGAGGCCGGCGAGGATCTGGCGGAGGCGGGCGACGGTCATGGCAGCCTCAGAGCGGGGCGGTGGCCGCAGCCAGCCAGGCGGCGGCGTCCTCGGGCAGATCCGGGCTCAGCACCTCTGCGACGCGGGCGTGGTAGGCATCGATCCAGGCCCGCTCCTCCGTTGTCAGCAGCCCCGCGTCGATCATCCGCCGGTCGAAAGGGCAGAGCGTAAGATCGGCGAAGGAGAGCATCGCGCGGTCGCCGCCCTCGGGCACCGCGGCGGGCTGCACGGCCACGAGGTTCTCAAGCCGGATCCCGAACGCCCCGGTGCGGTAGTAGCCGGGCTCGTTCGAGAGCACCATCCCAGGCTCCAGCGCCACGGTGCCCGAGCGCCGAGAGAGCGAGGCCGGTCCCTCGTGCACGTTGAGATAGGCGCCGACGCCGTGACCAGTGCCGTGGTCATAGTCGAGCCCCGCCGCCCAGAGCGCGCGGCGCGCCAGCGGGTCGAGATCACGCCCAGTCAGTCCTTCGGGCCAGCGGGCGGTGGAGATCGCGATCAGCCCCTTCAGCACCAGCGTGAACGGCCGGCGCGCCTCCTCCAGAGGGGCGCCGTAACAGATGGTGCGGGTGATGTCGGTGGTGCCGTCCGGGTATTGCCCGCCGCTGTCGACCAGCAAGAGCTCCCCCGGAAGAAGTTGGCGCTCGCTCGCCCGGTTGACCCGGTAGTGCACGATCGCGCCATGGGGGCCGGAGCCACAGATCGTGTCGAAGCTGATATCCATCAGCTGGCCGGTCTCGGCGCGGAAGTCTTCCAGCTTCTGCGCGATGGCGATCTCGCCGGGTTCGACGCCCGCCTCGGCTTGGGTCTCAAGCCAATGGAGGAACCGCACCATGGCCGCCCCATCGCGGCGGTGGGCGGCGGCCATCCCCTTGAGCTCGGCGGCGTTCTTGCGCGCCTTGGGCAGGAGGCAAGGGTCTGCCCCCCAGAGGATCTCGGCGCCGCCGCTCTCGAGCCGGTCGCGGACCCAGATCGGCGCGGACTGGCTGTCGAGCAGCACGCGCTTTCCGGAGAAGGCGGCCAGCGCCTCGCCAAAGCGCTCCGGAGAGGCGACATGGACGCGGTCGCCAAAGGCCTCATGCACCTCGCCGCCCACCTTGTCCGCCAACATGAAGAGCGTCACGAGACCGCTCGCCTCGATCACCGCAAAGCCGAGCGCCACGGGGACATGGGAGAGATCGCCGCCGCGGATGTTCAGAAGCCAGGCAATGCTGTCGGGCAGGGTGAGCACGGCGGCGTCGGCGCCGTCTTCGGCGATGGCCGCGCCGATCCGGGCGCATTTCTCTGCGCGGTCTTCCCCTGCAAGCTCAGGCGGATGGAGCCGCACGGCGCCGAGGGGCGGGGTCGGGCGGTCCTCCCACAGCGTGTCGAGGGGATTGGCTTTCAATGCCGAGAGCCGTGCGCCCGCCGCTTCGACTGCGCTGTTCAGCCGTTCGATCTCCGCCTTGCCGTGCAGCCAGGGGTCGTAACCGATCACCTGGCCCTCGGTGACCGCGCCGCGGAGCCAGTCGCCGGTGCGCACCTCGTGGGTCGCGACGATGGTGAAGGCGCCGGTGTCCGTCTGGTTGGCCGCTTGCAGCGTGTAGCGCCCGTCGACGAAGAGAGCCGCTTGGCTCGGCAGCACAGCCGCCAGCCCTGCGGAGCCGGTGAAGCCGGTCAGCCAGGTCAGGCGTTCTTCCGATGGGGGGACCGTCTCGCCCTGATGGGCATCGGCGCGGGGCACCAGCATGCCGTCGAGCCCATAGTCGGCCAAGCGTTCCCGCAGCCGCGCGAGGCGCTCGGCGCTGGCCGCACCGCCTGGCGGTGCCTCGAAGGTCTGGTACATGCTGCGCTTCCTTTCGCGGGCCGAGCCTGCCTGTGGCCCCACCGCGGGGCAAGGCCAAAATGGGGTCAGGGACGCTCCGCCACGGCTGCCAGCTCTGCCGGGGAGAGCCCGATCAGGAGCAGCCCGCCGCCGTCAAGCCGGATCCGCTCGGCCAGGCGGCCGCGCCGGTAGCCGAATGCTTTGCGCGTTCCCTTGATGGCGCTCCCGTCCGCGAGCAGCGTCAGTGTCGCGCCGTCCGCGCCGTCTCGCGTGAGCCGCGCCACAGGCCCGCGCAGGTCGCGCAAGAGCGTGCCGGCGGATCCGCCATCGGGTGCGGCCTCGTCCTCGGCGACCAGAACGGCGTCTATCCCGCGCTCGGGAGCAATCAGCCGCGCGGTGATGCCGGTGGCATACGCCATCTCATCCCGGGGCACAGTGAGGATGTCGTTGAAGGCAATCAGTCGGCAGCCGCAGTCCGCACGGCGATTCTCGAGCGCGCCGAGGCAGCGCTCGAGTGCCAGCCGCACGGTGCCTTCGCGCCCGCCACCTGCCGCCTCTGGGCCGGTCGCACGCCCGGTGGCCGGACAGCTTTGCGCCGGATCGCCCCGTGCGATGGCGCGGGGAAAAGGCTCTGAAAGAAACGCGCGCCCTTCAACCGCACCGGTAAGCCAAGCCAACGAATCAGCGCGAACGGTCCGGGCTCCATTTCGCTCACGAAGGGTCTCGAGCCTTGCAGTTGCCCCGAAACGGGCCGCCCGATCCAGCTCTGCGGGGGCAGAAACCATGATTTGCGGTGGGTTGGGCGAAACAACCAAGAGTTGATCCCGCAGTGCGTCTGCGGTACGACTTCGTGCAGAGCCTTCCACAGGTTCGGCCCCGTCGCAGGCGGCGAGGGCGAGCAGCGGGAGGAAGAGTAGACGGCGAGAAACAGTGTGCAGGCGGTCGAACATGGCTCTGAGATAGCCGATCCGACCGCCGGGCGCGACCGAGCAGTGGGGCTGCGCTAGGTTTTTTTCACGTTGTCGGTTTAGTGAGGTGAGTGGAAGACCATGAAAGGGAGACCGGGGGTGAACAACGGCAATAACGGGGTGAGCACTTGAACGGATTGGAAAACGGTACAGGCAGTGTGATCGCTGGCCGGGTCAAGTGGTACGACGTGATCAAGGGGTATGGGTTCGTCGTGCCTGAAACCGGTGGTCCGGACATCATGGTGCACGCATCCTGTGTCCGCGCGTTCGGGAAAATGACGCTGGCTGAGAATGCCACGGTGCGTATGCTGGTGACCCGGGGCGAGCGTGGACTGCACGCCAAGGAACTGCTCGAGGTCGATGAGGACCAGGTTGCCGCTGCCGAGGATGGCTATGGCGACCGGGTGCGCCCGACGGAGTTTCTCGGACCCGATGTCGAGGCTGGGCCACTGATGCCCGCGCGCGTCAAGTGGTTCGACAAGCAAAAGGGCTTCGGCTTCGTCAACATCTTCGGCAATGACGAGGATGTCTTCGTGCACATGGAGACGGTCCGGCGCTGCGGCTTTCAGGACCTCTCCAGTGGGGAAGGCATGGCGTGCCGCACCTTCCGCGGTCCACGCGGGCTGATGGTGGCAGAGCTGCGGCTTTGGGAGGCGGCCTCCACTGGCGAGGGCGACCGGCCGCTTCCACCGGTGGTGGAAGAGCAGGACAGCGACGGCCGATGATCCGAGCCGCTGGGCTGGCGGCGACGCTTGCGGTCGGCCTCGGCACGGGCGCGTGGGGTGCGGATGACCAGCACTGCGCGCCCGATGCGATAACACTTAACGCGGATGGCGGGCCGGTCGTGTTCTCGGTCGAGATCGCCGACGACGCCGCCGAGCACTCCCGCGGGCTGATGTTCCGCCCAGAGCTGGCGCGGGAAGCTGGGATGCTGTTCCTCTATGATGTCCCGCGTGCGGCGGCGTTCTGGATGCGAAACACCATGATCCCGCTCGACATGATCTTCATCGACGATGCCGGCCTCGTGCTGAACATCGAAGCCGACGCGCAGCCCTATACGGAGACGCCTCGCCGCTCGGAGGGGCCTGTCCGGGCGGTGCTGGAGATCAATGGCGGGCTCTCGGCCGAGCTGGGGATTGGGCCGGGCACGCAAGCTGTGCATCCGGCCTTTCGCGGGGCGGCAGAGGAGCATCTCTGCGCGGCTCCGTCCTGATCGCTTAAGCCGCGGCGCGGCGGCGGCGCAGCACTACGATCGCACCGAGCCCCGTGAGCAGCAGTGGCAGACCCGCCGGCAGCGGCACATTGGTCACCGGGTTGATCTGGTAGACGGCGGTGTTGACGTCCGTCCCCGGGGTCGCCGGCGGAGTGGGCAGGCCATCGGGCCGGGTGATGGTGGCAGAATCCGCGAATTCGTAGATCGAGACGAGGAAGAAATCGCCGAAATCCGCCGCGAGGGCTGAGAACAGGCTTTCCGTTTCGAACAAGAGCTGGATGCCGGTTTCGCCCGGGACCGCGTCCAGCGAGACGCCGAACTCCGCATCGAGCAGGCTGCCGTTCAGATGCGGGTTAAAGAAATCGTCGAAATCGATGATGCCGAAGCCAAGCCCAGGCGCCGGGACCGTGCCATCCGGGTTCACGTTCGCAAAGATGTCCATCGTGTCGTTAACCGTATCGATCGCGGTGCCGAGCCCGGTGGTGCCCGTGATCGTGATCGGCGTGAGATCGTTGGTCAGGTTGTTGAGTACGCTGTCATAGAAGATGTCGCCCACGCCGTCGATCTGAACGGTGTCGTCGACGATCAGGGGATCCGACAGGGAGAGCGCGTCGGCCTGTGCCGGGATTATGAGGGCGGCCAGGGCTGCGCCGATAAGAATGCGGGTGTTCATGTCTCTATCCTCTCGTTCGTCGCGTGGGCGCCTTCTGGCCGCCGCGCGCAAGCTAAGCTGGAGGAGGCGCGCCCAGACGGCCCGCCCCCTGAGTATCACATCATGAGGTCGTCTTCGTACTGGATCGCTGAAGGGTCAGAGACGCCGTAGAGCACGATCACATCGCCATCGCTCAGATAGACGATGCTGCGCGGACCCGCTCCGAAGGCGCGGGCCACGTCCCCCGATCCGATCCCGCCAATGATGTCGGTGTCGGTGTCGAAATCGGTGAGGATGGTCACGTCACGAACGCCGTTCTGGAAGGTGTCCGCCAGGTCGACTTCGTCCATCCCGCCGCCGGTCGCGATCAGATCGGTGCCGCCCATGCCCTGGAAGATCTCGTCGGCATCGGTGCCCTGGAGACGGTCCGGGCCCGCATCGCCCATGATGACCTCTGGGCCCGCCGCCTGCAGATCCAGACCGACGATGATCGGGTCGTGATCCGATGAGCGGAACGGGTCGTCGTTGAACAGGAACTGTTGCTGGCTCGCGGACTGGAAGTTCAGGTTGTAGTCCAGCGCCGAGGGCTCGTCGGCATTGATGTGCCAGATCCCGGTGCCGGCGATCTGATCGTTGAGCGTGTTGTTGGCCAGCGCATAGTCGAGCGTGCCGAAGGTCTGGACTTGGGGCACGGTGTCGAGACCCACCGGGAAGCCGAAGCTGTAGTCGTCCTGGTCCACCAAGCTGAGGTAATCATCGGCGGTGCCGCGGGTGTCGTCCGAGCCATCGAGGATCGCCTGGATCGGGTCCTCCATCAGATAGGCGTTGAGGTCGCCGATGATCAGCACGTCCTCCTCGCCGGTGCCCGTGGGGTCGGTTGCGAGCCAGTCCACCAGCGCGTTGGCGGCGTTGGTGCGGGTGCCGTTGCTGGCCGCCTGGCCGTCGCCGATATCCGCATCGCCGGGGTCATCGGCCGGCGAGCCCTTGGACTTGAAGTGGTTGACGGCCACGGTGACGCTCTCGCCCGAGGCCGTCTCGGTGAAGGTCTGGGCGACCGTCGCGCGCTGATTTGTGCTGTCGAAGCGCGGATCCACGGTGATGTCGAGCAGGGCGAAAGCGCCGTCGAGCGAGACCGTGTTGGCATCGTAGAGGAAGCCGACCTTGATCGCGTCGCCATCGGGCGTGCCGCCAGGCGTCCCCTCGATCGGGCCGGTGTCGACAAACTGGTAGTTGTAGGTCGCACCCGGCACGGCGTTCAGTGCATCGGTGAGGGCGGTGATCGCGGTGTCGCCCTCCGGGTCGTTCTCGATCTCGATCAGGCCCACGATGTCGGCGGAGATCGTTGAGATCGCGGCCAGGAGTTTATCGAGCTGACGGTCGAACTCCGACTGCCCGTCCGGATCGGTGGTGAACACGCCGTCCTCGGACTCCGCACCGCGCGGTTCCTGATCCCCGGCAGGCCCGGTGATGTTCGGCCCGTTGAAGCTCCCGACATTGGTGTCGATGCTGGTGAAGAAGTTCAGTACGTTGAACGAGGCAACCGTCAGCGAGCCGCCCACATCCGGCGGTGTCTCATCGCGCGGGTTCGTCGCGACGAAGCTCGGGTCCTCGGTCGGGATCAGGCGGTAGGCCTCGTCCTCAAAGCTCGACGGATCGCGGAAGCTGATCACGCCGGTGAGGTTCTCAACCGTGTCGCCTGAGCGCAGGACCGTGGGCGTGTCGGCGTTGAGGCCGGGGGAGGGGAAGATCGGATCACTGTTCTGGGCCGAGTTGTCGTTGAACGCGTCGTCTATCACGATAGCGCGTGCGGCCACATCCTGCTGGAACTGCGTGAAACCAGAGACGCTCGGCGCGTTGGTCTGGGTGAAGTTCTGGACCCGCCCGCCGGACGTCAGGCCGACTTCGTTGTAGCGGCCGAGGTTGAAGAGATCGCCGACGGTCAGCTCCTCCGGGATCGTGACCAGCATGCCCTCGAAGGGCTCGTAGTTCGCCGACGTCTCCCCGCTTGGCAGCGTGACGGTGCTCGCAATCGGGAAGGTGACCGTGGCCGGCGTGGCTGTGCCGGTTCCGACGACGTTGAGGCTGGTGATGTTCGAAAGCTGGGTCTCGCCGTTGAACTCGGTGACCTCGCCCGTCACCTCGACCAAGTCGCCGACACTGACGGCCACCGTGTTCGATCCTTCGAAGACAAAGAGGCCCTCGGACGTCAGCGGGTTGGCGTCCTGATCGGCGTCCTCCTCCTGCAGGAAGAAGCCGTTGTAGTCGCTGTCCGCGCTGTCCTGGAAGTCTGCGGTCACGATTGCTGAGACGGTGACCGTGGTGCCGACCAGCGGGCTTGCAGTGCCCGTGCCCTGGATATCGTGGATCCGGGTGACTGTGATGCCGTCATCGTTCACGATCGTGCCCTGGCCGGTCGCATCGGTGAGGGTCGCGCCGCCCGAGGCATTCGAGAGACCCACCGTGAAGGTCTCGTCGGTCTCGAGATCCGTGTCGCCGTTCACACTGACGGTGATGGTCTGTGTGGTCTCGCCAGCCGTGAAGGTCAGCGTGTCCGATGCGGCGGTATAGTCGGAGCCCGCCGTCGCGGTGCCGTCTGCGGTCGCGAAATCGACCGTCGTTGTCCCCGACGTGTCCCCGCTGCGGGTGACTGTGAAAACGAAATCGGTGGTGCCCGCGTCGCCCTCGGCCTGGCTGACATCGTCGATGCTGAGCGTCGTGCCCGACACTGTGCCGACGGCTTGGTTGGCGGCACCCGGTGTGTTGAGCGCTTCGCCGTCGTCAGGTGTGCCGGTCTCTCCCGGAATGCCCGCCAGGTCGAAGTCATTCCGCACCCAGTCGGCGGCGGTGTCGGTGTCGGTGCCGTCGGGGATGCGCGATGCGCCGCCGGGCGCGAAGGTGTTGTCGGCCGGAGCCAGCGCCGAGGTCAGCACCACCCCGCCATAGGTCACCTCGCCTGTGCCCCCGAAGTCGACCGCCACGCTGTCGACAATGCGCGTCCAGGGCGTGGTGTCGAAGACGCCGTCGTTCTCGTCGTCGAGATCGTCGCCCACGCTGCCGGTGAAGCCCTCGACCAGCAGGTAAGAGCTCGTCTCGTTGGTCAGCGTGTTGGCGGCGAGGTTGGCCAGGAAGAAGCCGTTCGCATCCGTGGTGCCAACCGAGATCGCCTGCTTCACCGCGCCGATATCGGCGTCATCGCCCTCGATATAGAGGATCGTATAGGCGGAGAGGTCGGTGTTCGGAGCGCCCAAGATCTCAAAATACTCGACGTCGGCGCCCGCTGTGTTGAAGCTGAATTCGTTGATCACCGGCGTGGTCGGCACCGCGTCACCCTCGAACAGGATATCGTCGACAAAGAGGTTCTCGCTGCCGGAGTTCGTGTCGGCCGAGACGGTCAGGGTGAGAGTGTTGCCCAGGCTGTTGTCGGCGATGACCTGTTCGAGATCCACGGTCAGCGCGGTCCACTCGTTGGCGTTGCCGGCATCCCCCGGGCTTTGGGCCTCCAGCTCGGTCTCGCCGAGGGTGAGCAAATTGACACTCGTGGTGCCGTCCGAGATGCTGACGACGAAGCTGTCGTCGCTCTCGAAGCCGGTGTCTGCGATCCAATAGTTCAGCGAAAACATCCGGTTCTCGAAGCCCGAGAGGTCGATTGTCTCGAAGACGAGTTCCAGCCGCCCGTCGCTGTCGTTGAACTCAAAGTTGTGCTCGGAGCCGGCAGCGACGGCCGTCCCGTCGGCTGAAACATTCGGCGCGTTGCTGCCGGCGAAGCTGTTGACGCCGATGAAATCGCTAGAATCGTTCGACGCAAGGACAGGGCCGTTGGTCTCGCCCCGTGTGTCGAACCAGAAGGTCGCGAAATCCAACCCAGCGCCACCGCTGTTTTGCGCGCCGGCATTCGTCAGGCTCGAGCCGGTTGGAAGGGAATCGGTGGTTGATGTGCTTGAACTGTCCAGACTGTTGAAATTTTGCTCTGCAATGGTGGCCATTGTCTTCCCCTCTGACACTGATGAAAAGCGCGTGACGGCGAGAAACTCCGCAGCGCTAGGACTTTGTTGTGATTGCCATCGAATGACCGCCACGCTTCAGAGGCCGCTCGACACCGCGCGTCCTCTCACCCCACTTACCGGCGAGATGTTTAGCCAAACTTGATGATACATTTGTGAAACGGCAGCCCGGTTGGCGCATCGATTTGGACCGTGCGCCCTTGCGGTTTTCGCGCGGCGCTACTACACCTCGCGACGCCTCCGGTCGGGGCGTAGCGCAGCCTGGTAGCGCGTCGGTTTTGGGTACCGAAGGCCCCCAGTTCGAATCTGGGCGCCCCGACCACGAGAGCCGCTTATTCAGCGATATCCATGATCACCGGGCGGCGCCCGTCACGGGCCGGCGCGCCGAGGCTGTAGCGCACGGCCATTGGGCCGTCTGGGCCGAGCAGCCGGCCCTTGGCATCGAAACGCTGGGCTGGGATCCCCTTGCGGTGGCGCTCCCAACCGGTGAGCTGGCCCTCTGCGTCATAGGCGTAGACATCGCGCCAGTCCCGCTGCGGCCAGATCCAGGGGTCCACATAGGCGGGAGCAGCCTGGTGGTCCACCTCCAGCAGCCGTCCCGCCGCGTCATAGCTGCGTCTTTGATCCGGCGGGAAGCTCATGCTGACAAAGGCGGGGGCAGAGAGGCTTTCGCCCGTATCCGCGAAGACGCCGATGTCGACCCGGTGCGAGAGCAGCTCCGGCGCGCCGGGCACGGGGAAGGGGTCGTGCCAGGGGATCTCGACCGCGACAAGGCTCGCATCCTCGCTCTCGGGCGTGATGGTGATCCGGTCGGCATCTCCGCGCAGCACCCGCCAGTGGAAGGTGAGTGGTCGGTCGAACGGATCACGGGTCGAGCGTGCGCTCAACAACAGCCGGCGCTTTTGCGTGGTGCTGCGAAAGGCGAGGGCGATCGCGGACGGCGTCTCGAAGACCACCTCGGGCTTGGCCATGCCGGTCTTCTCCGCCGGCGACAGAGGCGCCCGGGTCAGCAGCGTGAGGCGGACCATGGGGGCGAGGTCAGCCAGCGTGAGCGCCTGGGCCCGTCGGATCAGATCCTCAACAGCAATGGCATCGCCGGAGAAGATCGTCGGGTGAGCGGCCGTGCTCAGATAGTCCGTCTCGTTTTGGATGCCCTTGAGCGAGCGGCGCAGCAGCCGCTGCAGAAGGGGCGCCACCAGGCCCTCCTCTTCTGCCCGGTTCCTGACATCCGGCGGCATGGCGGCCAAGGCGAGCAGCAATGCCCGCAGGATCGGCCGGTCGCTGTGGGACCGCCCACGGCTCGCGATTGTATAGGGCGTGTTGGCGGGAAAGAGATCGGCGCCGCGGTCGCTGTGGTCGAAGGTCTCGGGGTACACGTAGAGCATGTTGCGGCTGTATTGCCGGAACAGCCGCCGCGCTCCCCCCGGCTCGGTCAGCAGACGGCGTGCCTGGCTGCGCCAAAAGGGTCCTTGGGTGATCGCCGTCGAGGAGTTCCCCAATGTGATCCGCCCGAACTCGAACATCCGGTTTGGGCCGTAGTCGAGATTGCGGCTGCGGATGGGGTCGGAATAGGCGACGTGGAGAAGCTGCGGAAAGGCCTTCTTATCCAGCGGCGAGTGGCCGCGGTCCCGGTTGTCGTAGAGCACACCGGCAAGGCCCGCGGCACGTCCGCCCGCGACCCAGCGGTTGATGAAAGGGGCGATGCGTTCGAGGCCAGGCGCCGACCCGATGGCCGGACGGCGGGCCAACACCGGTGGAACGGCGAACTGGGCGCGGAACTCACCCTCGGCCGCGTCCCATGTCGTGTTGGCAGCGGAGACAGGCGCGGTCAGCCGCTCGATATCGACAAGGGCCGGTTTGGTCTCGGACGCCGGCGACTGCTTGGCCATCGCCTCGCTCAGCGCGGCATACTCGACCGTCTCCCTCACGCCGGCGAAGGCGGGCAGGGTCAACACTTGCGCCATTCCGCGATAGCCCTTGCGCACGGCCTCGAGAAGATGGGTCAGCGCCATCGCGGGGTCGTCTTTTGCGACCGAGAGCGCCAGCGCCACATAGGGCGCGCCAAAGCTCGGGAACTGCGCAACCCCAGCCTCCGCCGTCTGCCGGGCGGCCTCCGAGTTGCCGAGTCGAATATACGCCAGCGTTCGGGAAAGCACGGTCTGCGCCTCTGGCTGGTCGAACAGGCTCGGCAGGTCTGCGGCCTGTGCAGGGACGGCCAGCGCGGCGGCCAGCACCAGAGCGGTCAGTCGCATCGGCCTTCAGCTCCGGCGCAAGGGAAAGGCCAACGTCCAGAGAAACCGTGTCGGACGGTCGTTCTGGTGATCGGCTAGGCCCACTGTCATGCCATCGTGCCCGCCCTCAGGCTGGGCCGTGTAGGTGCCAAAGAGCCGGTCCCAAATGCTGAGGTTGAACCCGAAATTCGTATCGTGCTCGGCCCGGATCACCGAATGATGGACCCGGTGCATGTCCGGCGTGACGATGACCAGGCGCAGCACGCGATCGATCGCGCGCGGCAGGCGCATGTTGCCGTGGTTGAACATCGCCGAGCCGTTCAGCACCACCTCGAACAGAATCACCGCCCAGGCCGGGGCGCCGAGCGCATAGACCAGCCCGATCTTGAACAGCATGGAGAGCGCGATCTCGATCGGATGGAACCGGATCGCGGTGGTCACGTCCATGTCTCGGTCGGAATGGTGGACCCGGTGGAGCCGCCACAGGATCGGCACCCGGTGGCTCAGCCAGTGCTGGAACCAGATCGCGAGGTCGAGCAGGACGAAGACGATCAGCCCCTCGGCGATCGGCGGCCATGCGAGCACGTTGAAGAGCCCGACACCCGACGCCTCGGCATCCATCGCAGCACCCACCGCCGCTGCACCGAAGACGAGGCGCACCATCACGGCGTCGGTAACTGAGACGGCCCAGTTCGTGGCCCAGCGCCGGCCCTTTGACGCCGCGAGAGGCCGCCGCGGGCGCCACAGCTCCCAGAGCGCAACTGCCGCGAACAAACCAAAGAACACCGACAGTCGAATCACAGTTTCGGACATGTTACCCTCCGAAACCGCAACTTGTACTGCCCGCGGGCGCAGTCAAGAGCGCACCGGTCACGTCTTCTTGGTGTCGCGCTACGCCGATATCAGAGTGCCCGCACCGTGTTCGGTGAACAGCTCGAGCAGCACCGTATGCGGCGCGCGGCCATCCAGGATGACCGTTGCACCGACCCCGCCTTCGACAGCCGCAAGAGCCGTGCGTGTTTTCGGGATCATGCCTCCTGCGATCACGCCTTGCTCCGTCAGGTGCTCGATGTCTGCGCGCGTCATCTGGGTGAGGACTTGACCGTCCGCGCCCTTCACGCCTTCAGTGTCGGTCAGCAGCAGCAGGCGTTCCGCCCGCATCGCCGCTGCAATGGCACCGGCCGCGGTGTCGCCGTTGATGTTGTAGGTCTCGGTCGGCTCCTCGCCTGTGCCGATGGGCGCGATCACGGGGATCAGGTCGCTGTCCAGGAAGGTCTTCAACACCGTCGGGTCCACATGCGCGGGCTCCCCGACAAAGCCAAGATCAAGGATCCGCTCGATCGCGCTGTCCGGGTCGCGCATCCAGTGCTCCGCCTTGCGGCACACCATCAGGCGCGCATCCTTGCCGGAAAGCCCCACGGCCCGCCCGCCTTGGCCATTGATCGCCGCGACGATGCGCTTGTTGATCACGCCGGCGAGCACCATCTCCACCACTTCGACGGTCTCGGCGGTCGTGATCCGGAGGCCCTCGGCGAACTCGGACTTCACGCCCAGCCGCTCCAGCATCGAGTTGATCTGCGGACCGCCGCCGTGGACCACCACCGGGTTCACGCCGCACTGCTTCATCAGAACGATGTCGCGGGCAAAGCTGGCCATGGCCTCGGCATCCCCCATGGCGTGGCCGCCGAACTTCACGACAACGGTGCGCCCGTCATAGCGCTGCAGGAAGGGCAGCGCCTCGGACAGGGTGCGGGCGGTGGCGAGCCAATCGCGGTGCATGGTCTTGCGGGTCTCCATGGCCTCTCTCCCGGTTTTGGCCGTCCTAGCCTGTGCAGCGGGCGAGGGCCAGCCTTACGGGACTACCGGAAAGCGTCGCCGAAGGGGGCGATCACGCTCTGGGCTGGGAAGGCGCGGGTTGCCGGTCCGGCCTTCCCACACGGCCTAACGGGTGAGCGGGACGGCCCCGTGCGTCGGCGCCTGTTGAGCTTCGGCCGCCAGAACTTCGACCCGGAGCTTTTCGAGCACCCGCTTGGCATTGTTGATCTTGTCGATCAGCTTCATCATTTTGCGCCCGATCGCATCCGCCCGCGTTTTCAACCGCTTGATCTGGGCGATCAGGGCTTTCTTCATCGTCTTCACGTCCAGCACCCAGTTCTGCATCGTCTTCACGCTGGCTTGGGCCGCCTTCGGAAACTCGGAGTCCTTGCCCGAAACAGCTTTGCTCTTGTCGGCACGCTTCTTCTTCTCCGCGAGTTCCTTCTCGGCGCCTTTGATGCGGGTATCGATGATCTTGATCAGCTTGTTGGCCTGCGCGTCGAGGGTCTGGATCACCTTGCCGATGCCCTTGCCATTGGTGTTGGCCAGTTTCTCGAAGATGTGCATGCGCCCAAAGGTTTGCAGCTTGGCGTCGTATTCTTCGGCGGGCTGCTTCTTCACGAACTCAAAGCGGGTGTCGAACTGCGCATCGGCATGGTCGATGGCTTTCTCGATCTTTTCGATCTCCTGCTCGATCTTGTCGAACGAGTTCATGTTGATAACCATATCTTTGGTGATCCATTCGCCGACCTTCTTCAGGCTGCGGACGAGAACCTCCTCAATGGCGGTCTCCGCGAGAAATTTTAGCATCTAAGGTCTCCGTTAGATTTCTGACGGAAACCTAAGGGCTGTGTTTGCGATTTGCAATGATTTGGCCTTCTGCGCGCAAGTATCTGGCGCGGATCAGGGGCCCTCGAACGCGCGGGCGTTCGCCAGTGACGGGATGCGCTGACGGGCCTTTGTGACCTCGTCCATATCGAGGGTGACGAGCGTGATCCCCGGCGCCTCGCCCGCATCGGCCAGGACACGGCCCCAAGGGTCGATGGCGAGGCTGTGCCCCCACGTCTCGCGCGTGCGCCCTCGACTGGCGGAATGTGTGCCGGTTTGGGCCGGGGCGAGCATGAAGCAGCCGGTCTCGATGGCCCGCGCCCGCAGCAACACCTCCCAATGCGCACGTCCTGTGGGTACCGTGAAGGCTGATGGGGCCGTCAGGATCTTGGCTCCAGCCTCGGCCAGCCGCCGGTAGAGCGCCGGAAACCGCATATCGTAGCAGATCGTGAGACCGAGCCCGCCCCAAGGCGTCTCAGCCAACGCCGCGCGAGTGCCGGGCGCATAGCCTGCGCTCTCGCGATAGCTCTCCTCGCCACCGATCTCCACGTCGAACATGTGGATCTTGTCGTAGCGGGCGGCGATGGCCCCCTCCGGCGTCACCAGGAAGGAGCGGTTGACGAAGCGTCCGTCCGCTCCGCCCTTCAGCGCCAGCGAGCCGATGAGCAGCCAGATGCCGGTCTCCGCCGCGACCATGCGCAGCCGGGCAAGCGTTGCGTCCTCCACCTCCTCGGCCAACACCGATGCCTGGTGCGTGCGGCTGGCGGAGACGCAGTTGGTGACCTCCGGCGTGAGCACCAGTTCGGCGCCGGCGGACGCAGCCTCGCGCACCATGGCCTCCGTTGCTGGCAGATTGGCGACAGGATCGTCGCTCGCGTTCAGCTGGAGGAGCGCGGCGCGAAACATGCTCAGGCGGCCAACATCCGGTCGAGGGCGCCGGAGCTTTCGAGCGCGGCCAGATCGTCCGAGCCGCCCACGCCTTTGCCGTCGATAAAGATTTGCGGGACGGAGGTGCGCCCGTCGGCCCGCTGCACCATCTCCGCCTTGGCTTGGCGGTCGCCGAGCACGTTAATCTCAGTATAGGCCAGGCCCTTGGCGTCGAGCAGGCGCTTTGCCCGGAAGCAGAAGCCGCAGAGCGGGCTCGTGTAGATCTCAATCTGTGCCATGGGCGGGCTCCTCTTCTCCATCGGGGTCGAGCGTCAAATAGGCTTTGGGATCGGGTGTGACCAGGGCGCTCACGAGGATGTCGACATTGGCCCCTGCGTCGCGGCAGAGCGCGGCACAGGCGCCGAGCGTCGCCCCGGTGGTCAGCACATCGTCGATCAGCAGGACGCGCTTTCCGGCAAGCCGCTGCGCACTGCCCGGGGCCAGGGTGAAGGCGTCGGCCACATTGGCCACCCGCGCCTCCCGGTCGCGCCCCTCTTGGCTGGGGGTCGCCCGGGCGCGGCGCAGGAGGCGCGGGCGATAGGCGCCGGGCTTGCCGCCGAGGCGGGCAAGCTTGCGCGCCAGCTCCGCGGACTGGTTGTAGCGCCGCGTCCAGAGCCGGTGCCAATGCAGCGGCACGGGCAGGATCAAGTCGGCCTCCGAGACCAACTCCGGCGCCGCCTCGTACATCCAGCGTGCGAGCAGGGGCACGAGGTCGAGCCGGTCGCCGTGCTTGAGCGCGAGGATCAAGGCGCGCCCCGTCCCCTCATAGCGCATGGCGGCCGCTCCCCGTTCCCAAGGATGATCCGCGCGGTGGCATGGCTCGCAGATGAGTGGCGGATCTCCGATGGCGGGCGGTTGCGCGCCCGGCATCTCGCGCCCGCACGACCGGCACCGCGCGTCTGTGACGATCCGTCCCAGATCCCGCCACGCCTCTCCCGCAATGGTCCCGGGCTCCGAGACAATCTCGCCGGTTACCGGGCACTGGGCCGGCAACACGGTGGTCAGGAGCCCTCTGACGAGGGCGGGCAGGGCGGCATCGCTGCGCAAAGGCGTCTCCGCTGTGGCTGTGCGCCCCCTCGCCGGAGGCGCCGCGACAGCCTATACCGCTCTCGTAGGGAGAGCCAGATGACCGATACACCACCGCCCTTGTTCGACACCCACTTACTGGGTGCCCGGCGTGACCGGGCCATGCGGCGCGGCTTTGTCGGTGGAGCGGATTTCCTCTGGCGCCGGGCCGCCGAAGGCTTGGCGGAGCGGCTCGACGACACGGCGCGTGCGTTTTCGCGCGCAGCGGTCGTAGGGACGGGTGCGGGCGCGGTCTCCGATCTTGTCGCTGCGCGGGCCGGTGCGGACGCGATGACGTTGGTTGACCCGTCCGCTGCCATGCTGTCGGCGGCGTCGCGGCCAGGAGCGGTCAAGCTGCACGATCCGTGCGAGGTTCTGCCGCTCGCGGAGGGTCAGGCTGATCTGGCGGTCTCCGCCTTTCTGATGCATTGGCTGAACGATCCGGTCGGGCACTTGGTTCAGCTGCGTCGGGTGCTGGCGCCGGACGGGCTGATGCTGGCCTGCCTGTTCGGAGGGGAGACGCTGGCGGCGCTGCGCCATGCATTCGCTGTGGCCGAAGCGGAGCTGATCGGTGGCGCCGGTCCCCATGTGGCGCCGATGGCGGATGTGCGGGCTCTCGGAGCGGCGCTGCAACGAGCGGGCTTTGCGATGCCGGTGGCGGATGTGGAGACCGTGCGGGTCGACTATGCCGATCCGCTGGCTTTGATGCGGGACCTGCGCGCGATGGGAGAGACCAATCTGCTGAGCGGTCGGTTGCGCCGGTCGTTGCGTCGGGACGTGCTGGCGCGGGCGGCGCTGTCCTTTGTCGAGCAGGCCGGCACGCGCGATGGACGGGTGCAGGCGCGGTTCGATCTTGTGTTCCTGACCGGATGGGCGCCGGGGTCGGACCAGCCAAAGGCGTTGCGCCCGGGGAGCGCCAAGACCCGATTGGCGGAGGCGCTCGGCACTCTCGAGCTTCCGACGGGGGAGAAACCGCCACCGCGAGAGGACTGACCTTGGCAAAAAATATCAGCTTTGCGTTATATAACGAATCAGGTATACGATTGCCATGACCCGAGCCGATGTCCTTTCCGACGTTTTTGCCGCTCTTGCCGATGGTCAGCGGCGGCAGATCCTGTCCTGGCTGCGTAAGGAGCCTTTGCCTGTGGGTGCTTTGGTGGAGCGTTTGTCGCTCAGCCAACCCGGCGTGACGCGCCATCTCGGCGTGCTTGAACGGGCGGGGCTGATCCGACGGCGTGCCAAAGGGCGCATGCGGATCTGCGAGCTTGACCGTGCCGGGTTTTCGGCCGCCGAGGCGTGGATCGCGGAGCACCAGGCGTTTTGGGAGGATGCGCTCGGGCGTCTTGCAGCAATGGCCGAGGAGCCCGACGATGACCGTGACCGACATGAAGACCGAGCCGATGACTGACGCGCCTGCTCCACTTGATCCGCCCGTGGCTGTCACCGTAACCCGCGAGATCGCGGCGACGCCTGAGCGGCTTTGGACGCTGTGGCTCGACCCCGACGCACGGATGCGCTGGTTCGGCATGGATGGCATCACCAACACCGCATGTGTCTCCGAGCCGGTCGTGGGGGGCGCCTGGCGGATGGATACGACCGGTCCGAACGGCGCGTTCTACATCAGCGGTCACTATGTCGCGCTGGAGCCCCACCGCCGGATCGTCATGAGCTGGGCGCACACGGGCGGCGACGGCGTCCGCGGCAATGAGACGGAGGCGGAGATCCTGTTCGAACCCAACGAAGATGGCACCCGCGTCACGGTCAATCATCGCCAGATCCGCTACACGCCGGACATGTTCGCCCTCGGCTGGACGCAGAGCCTCGGCAAGATCGCCGATATGGCCTGACCGGGCGCTTGGCGGTTCGCCATTTGATCTGAGGGGCCGAGGCGTTATGTGATGTCCCAACACAGCGCCACGACCCTGAGGATTGCCCCGAGCATGCAGACGCACGACCGCTCCGCCAAGACCCGCCCCGGCACCGGCCGGCTGACCCATGCGGCCAAGGACCACCCCTCGGTCGCCCCGGCCCGCGTCGGCGTGCTGTTGGCCAATCTCGGCACGCCGGATAACACAGACTATTGGTCGATGCGGCGCTATTTGAACGAGTTCCTTTCGGACAAGCGGGTTATCGAGTGGCCCTCGGCGCTTTGGCAGCCGATCCTGCAAGGGATCGTGCTCACCAAACGCCCATTCTCGAGCGGCGAGGCCTATCGCGGGATCTGGAACACCGAGCTCGACGAGAGCCCGCTGCTCACCATCACCCGCAGCCAGACCGCCAAGCTGCGCGAGCGCCTTGAGGCGGAGTTCGGTGCGGACGTGATGGTCGAGTTCTGCATGCGCTACGGCAACCCCTCGACCGAGAGCGTGATCCGCCGGATGCAGGCCCAAGGGTGCGAGCGCATCGTGTTCTTCCCGCTTTACCCGCAATACGCCGCCGCGACGACCGCCACGGCCAATGACCAGGCCTTCCGCGCGCTGATGACACTGCGCTGGCAGCCGGCGATGCGCACGGTGCCCGCCTATCACGACCATCCGGCCTACATCGAAGCGCTCGCGCAGTCGGTCGAGCGCGCCTATGAAGGGTTCGAGCACCGCCCGACCGCGCTCGTGACCAGCTATCACGGCCTGCCGCAGAGCTATTTCCGCAAGGGCGATCCGTATCACTGTCACTGCCAGAAGACGACGCGCCTGATGCGTGAGCGCCTCGGCTGGGGGACGGACGAGGTCCACACCACATTTCAGAGCCGTTTCGGCCCCGAAGAGTGGCTGCAACCCTACACGGTCGAGTATGTCGCCAAGCTCGCCGAAGAGGGGCACAAACGCATCGCCGTCATGGCGCCAGGATTCAGCTCGGACTGCGTCGAGACCCTCGAAGAGATCAACGAGGAGATCAAGGAGGCCTTCGAGGAGGCCGGCGGCGAGCACTTCGAGTACATCCCCTGCCTCAACGACGACGATGTGCATATCGACATGATCGAGGCGATCGTCCGCTCGGAGGCGCAAGGCTGGCTGCCGGTCGAGGCGCGGGAGGCGGCGGCCGCCCCCCGGGCCTGCCCGATGCACGGGCAGGACCTCGCCGCGGAGTAGGGGTCTCGCCCCCTCCGGCGCGAATAGAGGCCGAGTGCTGCGAGCCCCCTCAGCAACAGCGGCAGGCGTGCGGGCAGCGGAACGGCGGTGGTGCCATAGCCATCCGCCATCGGCCCATCGGCTGAGAGCTGCGCACTCAAAACTTCGTTCTCGAGAACACCTATGATTGACAAGCCCAGGGATCCCGAGGAACTGGGACCCTCAAACTGCAGCCGGGCGGTGCCGCTCTCTACGCTCACGTCACAAACGACTTCGAAGAAACCGCATTGCCTCCAAACGGGCTGCCCCAGCTGGGATGCGCCGGTTAACAACACATCCGGCGTCTGGATCGAGAGATCTCAGAACAGGGTCATTGTGTTGGCCCCGGTAAACGTGACGAGTCCCGCCGCGTCGATATCGATGTCGACCGCCAGCCCGTCGTTCGGGTTGCCTCGTGCCTGAAAAAGGCCACGTCCTCGAACGCGATGCCCGGACCGATGATGGCGGAGGCTGGGCCGCCCGCAGCGGGCCCCTCGAACTGGATCAGCGTGTCAGGAAAGCGGCCCACAGTTGCTGGGTCCACCTTGTTCTTTGTGAGCTGGACCGTCAGCCCGGTGAAATCGGTGACGGGACGGCCTCGGCGGCGGCGAAGGTCGTGCAAAGCTTCCGGGGTTTCCAGTCGGCAGGAGCGAAGACCAGTGTTCCTTGCTGTGACACGGATCGCCCGATGTGAGGGATCTTTCTTCGGGCGCGGTGGTGAACCCCCTCGGCCCTTGGAAGGACCGCCGACCCGTGCTACGGATAGTGGCATGGATGGATCGGACCCCAACATCTCGGCGCGCTCCATACGCCGCCTGCCGGAGACGGTGGCCAACCGCATCGCCGCCGGAGAGGTGGTGGAGCGCCCCGCCTCCGCGGTCAAAGAGCTGGTGGAGAACGCCCTCGATGCCGGTGCGCGCGAGATCCGGATCGCTGTCGCCGATGGCGGGCGCACGCTGATCCGCGTCGAGGATGACGGCCACGGGATCGCCGAGGCGGAGCTCGCCCTGGCTCTCGAGCGGCACGCGACCTCCAAGATCGATGGCAGCGATCTGCTGGCGATCCGCAGCTTCGGGTTCCGGGGGGAGGCGCTGCCCTCGATCGCCTCGGTGGCGCGGCTGTTGTTGATCTCGTCGACGGGCGAGGCTGCTTGGGAGGTCCGCGCGACCGCGGGCCGGGTCGAAGCGGCGCGCCCGGCGGCCCGGCCGCGGGGCACGACGGTCGAGGTGCGGGATCTGTTCTTTGCGACGCCCGCGCGGCTGAAATTTCTCAAGACCGATCGCGCGGAGGCCCAGGCGATCTCCGAGACCGTCCGACGCCTTGCGCTCTTCGCGCCGGGGGTTGCCATCGAGCTTCGTGACGTGACCGGCGGCGGCGAGGGACGGCGGGTGATTTGGCTGCCGGCGGAGCGTGGGGCGGACGCGGCGCTCGCCCGTGCCGACCGGATTATCGGGCAGCAGTTCGCGGCGCATGCGCTGCCCGTGGACGCCGAGCGCGAAGGGATCCGCCTTGCTGGCCATATCGGATTGCCGGCCCAGTCCCGTGGGGCGCCCGTGGCCATCCATCTCGCGGTCAATGGGCGACCCGTGCGCGACAGGCTGCTGACCGGCGCGCTGCGGGCGGCGTATGCGGATGTGCTGCCACGGGACCGGTATCCGGCGGTGGCTTTGGATCTGCGCGTGCCCATGGAGGCGGTGGATGTGAACGTGCACCCGGCCAAGGCGGAGGTGCGGTTCCGCAGCCCCGGCGTGGTGCGGGGGCTGGTGCTCTCCGCGGTAACCCATGCGCTGGCCGAAGCTGGTCATCGGACCGGCCGGCGTCTCGGCGATGGTGCTTTGGGCTCGCCGCTAGCAGCGCCGCCACGGGGCCCGGCGCTCTGGCCGTCGCGCCCTCCAGCGGCGGCGCGAGAAGCGGCTTATGCGGCGCAAGCGCCTATTCCGGGCTTTGCCGAAGCCAGTGCGCCGGTGCGACCAACGTCCCCCGAACACACGGCGACCGAGCCGACCCCCGAGCCGAGTGAGACCTGCCCCCCGCTCGGCCATGCCCGCGCGCAGCTGCACGCCACCTATATCGTTGCGCAGACACCGGATGGCATCGTGATCGTCGACCAGCACGCCGCCCATGAGCGCCTTGTCTATGAGCGCATGAAAGCCGAACGGGCCGAGACCGGCGTCCGTCGTCAGGCACTGCTGCTGCCCGCCATCGTTGCGCTCGAGGCAGGGCAGGCGGAGGCGTTGCTCGCCGCTTCGGAGGACCTGTTGGCGCTGGGGCTGGAGATCGAGCCCTTCGGAGATGGCAGCATCTGCCTGCGTGCTGTGCCCGCTGCACTGGATCGAGCCGATCCCGAGGCGTTGATCCGGGACGTGGCCGATGAGATCACCGACCGCGGCACCGCCGAGACGCTCGCCCGCCGGCTCGACGCGGTGCTTGCGCGGATGGCCTGCCATGGCTCGGTGCGCGCCGGTCGGCGGCTCAGCGTGCCGGAGATGGATGCGCTGCTCCGTGAAATGGAGGCGACCCCGCTCTCGAGCACCTGCAATCACGGACGGCCCACCTCGGTCGCGCTCTCGCTCGCCGAGATCGAGCGGCTGTTCGAGCGGCGCTGATGCCCGCGCTCGACGCGCTGCTGGCGGAGCCTTGGGCGCTGGCCGCTGGCGTGATCTCCGGGGCGGTCGGACTGCTCCTACTGAGAGCGCTTTTCGCCCGGCCGGTCCGGGACCCGCGGCTCGACAATCTGGCCGCCGGGCAACAGCAGCTCACGGGCGCGCTCACCCAACTTGCCGAAGCGCAACTCCAGGCGCAGGCGCGGCTGGGCGACAGTCTGGCCGAACGACTCGAACGCGCGGAGGGCCGCATGGGGGAGAGCCTCGCCACCTCCGCCGCCCGCACCGCCCACAGCCTTGGCGCCCTCGGCCGGCGGCTCGCGGTGATCGACCGGGCGCAAGGACGTATGGAGGCGCTCTCTGGCGATCTGGTCGGCCTCTCGCAGATCCTCTCCAACAAGCAGACCCGCGGGCAGTTCGGCGAGATCCAGCTGATGGAGATCATCGCCAACGCCCTGCCACCGGACGCTTGGACGGCCCAGGCGACGCTCTCATCAGGGCGTCGGGTCGACTGTCTCATCCATCTGCCGCATCCGCCGGGCCCGATCCCGGTCGACTCGAAATTCCCGCTGGAGCCCTATGAGGCCTTGATCGCCGCGCCGGACGAGCCCACCCGCAAACGCGCCCGCGCGGCGTTGAAGAGTGCCTGTCTCGGGCACCTCCGCGCCATCGCCGAGCGCTATATCATCGAGGGTGAGACGGCAGACCAGGCGCTGATGTTCCTGCCCTCCGAGGCGGTCTACGCCGAGCTGCACGCGAGTTTCGCCGATGTGGTGCGGGCAGGGCTCGAGGCGCGGGTGTGGATCGTCTCCCCAACAACGCTGATGGCGGTGCTGACCGCCGTCCGCGGCGTGGTGCGCGATGCCCGGATCATCGAGGAGGCAACTGCGATCCGGCGAGACCTCGGGCGGTTGGGCCGCGATGTCGGGCAGATCGGCGAACGAGCGGCGAGCCTTGAGCGGCACTTGCGCTTGGCAGGTGAGGATCTCGACGGTTTGACCCGCGCGGCCTCTCGGGCCGGGCGCCGGGCCGAGCAGATCGAGGCATTGGATTTCGCGCCAGATGCGCCGCCGCACGCCGCGGAGTGAGCGTGTGGCCCCCAAGATCGGTCCAGCCAGGTGCATCGGATGCAGCGCGCCGCGAGGGCAACCGCGCAGTGGGCGCACCGGTGGACGCGGCGCTCTGAGAGGGCCAAGTGGCCCGCCATATCCTTGCGTGACCTTGCCGCCCTGCGAAAGCATCTTGCGCGGCGCCGCCAAATCGCTAGGGTGCGGCGCAACATGATCCGAGGAGTGTGCGCCGATGACCGACCCCGCTCAGACCCGAGACCGCCCCTGGCTGTTCCGCACCTATGCCGGCCATTCGACGGCGGCGAAATCGAACGCGCTCTATCGCACCAACCTCGCCAAGGGGCAGACCGGGCTCTCCGTCGCTTTCGATCTGCCGACCCAGACCGGTTACGACAGCGACCATGTGCTCGCCCGCGGCGAGGTCGGCAAGGTCGGCGTCCCCATCGCCCATCTCGGCGACATGGAGACCCTGTTCGACCAGATCCCGCTCGAGCAGATGAACACCTCGATGACGATCAACGCGACCGCCGCCTGGCTGCTCGCGCTCTATATCGCCACGGCCGAGCGCCAGGGGGCCGATACAGCCAAGCTCCAGGGCACCGTCCAGAACGACATCGTCAAGGAGTATCTCTCCCGCGGCACCTATATCTTCCCGCCGGAGCCGAGCCTGCGCCTGATCGGAGACGTCGCGACCTACACCTACGCCCATGTGCCGAAGTGGAACCCGATGAATGTCTGCTCCTACCACCTCCAGGAGGCAGGGGCGACGCCGGAGCAGGAGCTGGCCTTTGCGCTGGCCACCGCCATCGCGGTGTTGGATGAGGTGCGACCGCGGACCGACCCGGCAGATTTCCCCCGGCTCGTGGGCCGCATCAGCTTCTTTGTGAACGCCGGCATCCGCTTCGTCACCGAGATGTGCAAGATGCGCGCCTTCACCGATCTTTGGGACGAGATCTGCCAGGAGCGCTACGGCGTCGAAGACCCCAAGCTGCGGCGCTTCCGCTATGGCGTTCAGGTGAACTCGCTCGGCCTGACCGAACAGCAGCCCGAGAACAACGTCACCCGCATTCTGCTGGAGATGCTGGCGGTTACGCTTTCCAAAGGCGCGCGCGCCCGCGCTGTGCAGCTCCCGGCCTGGAACGAGGCGCTTGGTCTCCCACGACCTTGGGACCAGCAATGGTCGCTGCGCATGCAGCAGGTGCTCGCCTACGAGACGGATCTGCTGGAGTACGGCGATCTCTTCGATGGCAACCCTGCGGTCTCGGCCAAGGTCGAGGCGCTGAAGGCCGGCGCCCGCGCGGAGCTGGCGGCGATCGAGGAGATGGGCGGCTGCGTCTCGGCCATCGCCTACATGAAGGGCCAGTTGGTTGAGAGCAACAGTGCGCGGCTCGGGCGCATCGAAGCGGGCGAAACGGTGGTGGTCGGCGTCAACAAATACACCACCACCGAGGAGAGCCCCCTGACCTCGGGTGCGGACGGGATCCTGGTGGTCGACCCGTCGGTCGAGGCCGACCAGGTTGAACGCCTCAAGGCTTGGTGTGAGGCGCGCGATGACGGCGCCGTTAAAGCGGCAATAGAGGCCCTGGAACGCGCGGCCCGCGAGGGCGCCAACATCATGGGACCCTCCATCGAGGCGGCCAAAGCCGGGGTCACCACGGGCGAGTGGGGCGCCACCATGCGCGCTGTCTTCGGTGAGTACCGCGCGCCCACCGGGGTCGCCAAGGCCGCGGCCACCAGCGCCGACGGGCTCGGCGAGATCCGCACCCGGGTCGAGGCGGTGTCCGGTCGGCTCGGCCGGCGCATCAAGTTCCTGGTCGGCAAGCCCGGGCTCGACGGGCACTCCAACGGCGCCGAACAGATTGCCGTGCGTGCGCGCGATTGCGGGATGGAGGTCGTCTATGAGGGCATCCGCCTCACGCCCGCGCAGATCGTCAACGCAGCGCTCGAGGAGAGCGTCCATGTGGTCGGTCTCTCGATCCTCTCGGGCAGCCATATGGAGCTGATCGGCGACGTGATGGAGCGGATGCGGGCGGCGGGGCTCGACGACGTGCCCGTGGTGGCGGGCGGGATCATCCCCGAGGAGGACGCCGAACAGCTCCGCGCCATCGGGGTCGCCCGCGTGTACACGCCGAAGGATTTCGAACTCAACCGGATCATGGAGGACATCGTCACCGTCGTAGACGGTACGGTGCCGCTCGCGGCGGAGTAGGGCGGGCCTGTCACGATCGTCACTGGACGGGTGCGCCGCCCACGGATATCCCCAGACCATCGGTTCGCTTGGGGAGGTCAAAATGCGCGCAGCCATCGTCCTCGTTCTCTCTCTCGCCTGGCCAGGATACGCCGCGGCGCAGCAGATCGACCTGGTTGGCACCTGGGCATGCTCGATCGCCGAATATGGCTCCGGCGAGGCCGGCGCGGCGTCGGACAGCGTCTTCAACCTCGCCCTCTACCGCAGCGGTGCCTGGGCGTCCTCTGGGCGCTTTGCCAATGGCTCGCCCTACCAGGGGCAGGGCACCTGGCGTTTTGGGCGCAACCTCAAGGGCGGGTTCCAGGTGACCGTCAAGGGGAACATCAACTCGGGGATCGCACTGCCCGAGCCCTTCGAGTTCGAAGCCGATCTCGAGGGAAACGATGCGTTCTCCCGCATCACCAAACGCTACAACAAAACGACCGCTGTCGAGTGTGCGCGGACCCCGGCCTCCTGAGCGCATTCTTCTCGACCGCGTCATGCTCTCTTGCGGTTCCGGGCGGTGACCGTGGCGCCATGTGAGCCTAGCTCTTAGGCGAGCCTAGAGGAGACCACCCATGGGATTGCTGATCGACGGGCAGTGGCACGACCGCTGGTACGACACCAAGAGCTCGGACGGCAAATTCGTCCGCACCGAGGCCGGTTTTCGCAACTGGGTGACGCCAGATGGCGCGCCGGGGCCGACCGGGCAGGGGGGCTTTGCAGCGGAGAGCGGGCGCTATCATCTCTGTGTCAGCTATGCCTGTCCGTGGGCGCATCGTGCCCTGATCTTTCGCGCGCTGAAGGGTCTTGCCCCGCACATCTCGGTCGACGTGGTGCATCCCTTCATGGGGGCGGAGGGCTGGCATTTCGGCGCCGACTTCGCGGGCGCCATGGGCGATAGGCTCCTCGGCAAGGCGCGGCTGTCGGAAGTGTACACGACCGCCAAGCCGGACATGACCGGGCGGGTCACCGTCCCCGTCCTCTGGGACAAGCAGACCGGCACAATCGTCTCGAACGAGAGCTCTGAGATCATCCGGATGTTCAACTCGGCCTTCAACGGGCTGACGGGCGACACGCAGGACTTCTACCCCGAACCCCTGCGCGATGAGATCGATGGGCTGAACGACCGGATCTATGCGACGGTCAACAACGGGGTCTACAAGGCCGGGTTCGCAACCACGCAATCGGCCTATGAGAGTGCTGTGACCGAGCTGTTCGCGACGTTGGACTGGCTGGAGGCGCGGCTCTCCACCCGACGCTATCTCACCGGCGCGCACCTGACCGAGGCGGACTGGCGCCTGTTCCCCACGCTCCTGCGCTTCGACCCGGTCTATGTCGGCCACTTCAAGTGTAACATCCGGCGGCCGGCGGATTATCCGGCGCTGTGGGGGTATCTGCTTGAGCTTTACCAGATGCCGGGGATTGCCGAGACGACGGATCTCGAGCACATCCGCTACCACTATTATGCCAGCCACGAGACCATCAATCCGACGCGGATTGTGCCGGTGGGGCCCGCCATCGACTACACCGCACCCCATGGCCGGGAGCGGTTGGTCGCAGCCTGAGCGTCAGATCGCCAGCAGGAACGCCACCGTGCCAAGGAGGATCACCACCTGGATCGTGATCAGCCAGAGATGGTTGGTCTCGAGCCGGTCGATCGCCACCTCGCGCACATCCTCGTCATAGAGCTCCGATGCAATCACCCGCGTCTCGGCCTCCCGCAGGCGCAGGCGAACGGGCTCGGTCTGGATCACGAAGACGCCTGCCACCAAGAGGTAGAACGCCAGCGTCGGATAGGTGCCGTCCGCGATCAGCTTGAGACTTGCGATGGTGGCGACGATGCCCACCAGCATCAGCAGAGCAAATCGCGGACCGGCCGTGTAGGGCTGGTCCGCCGAGGCGCGCGCCTGTTCGGGCGTGATGGTCAGGGTCCGATGCAACAGCGGGCAGCATCGCCTGCGATAGAGCGCATAGAGCAGAAAGGCGAGCAGCACAGGCACAGAGGCCCAGGTAAAGGGGTTGGCGGCGAGCTGGCGCAGCTCATCGATCAGCATGGTCATCGGGGTGCGCCTCCCTCTTCCACAGCCGCCTGAGCTTCGGTCAGTTCCCGGATCACACGCACCCAGGTCTCGGTCTCCTGCGCGCCTTGGAGCACATAGCGCCCGCCGATCACGAAACAGGGCACGCCGCCGACCCCCATCCGGCGGGCCTCGGCATCCTCCGCATCGAGCGTTTCCCGGTCCTGATCGCCTTCGAGGAGCCGCGCAATCACCGCCGCATCGAGCCCGGCGCTCTCGGCGATCGCGGTCAAAACGGCAGGATCGGAGATGTCCTCGCCTTCGACGAAATAGCGGTGGAAGAGCTGGTCGGCGACCGGTCCTTGGCGGTCTTCGGTCTCGGCCCACCGAAGAAGGCGGTGCGCGTTCATCGTATCGGGCGTGCGCTTGATCCGGTCGAAGTTCACTGTCAGACCATCGCCGCGGGCGATTTGCTCGATGCGGCCATAGACCTCGGCAGCACCAGCGGGGCCGCCGAACTTGCCTTCTAGATAGGCGCGTCGGTCCATCCCGTCGGGCTGCATATCCGGGTTCAGCCGAAAGATCCGCCAGCGTATGGCGAACGGGTTCACCCCGGCCTCGGCGATGGCGGCGTCGAGACGCACTTTGCCGATATAGCACCAGGGGCAGATCGGATCGGAGAGAATGTCTAGCCGGGTCATGCGCCGAACATAGGCGCGGCCGGGCCGGGAGGAAACCCGCTGCGCATCACAGCCGGGTCAGCGGTCGCGTCGATGTGCCTCGACAAGCGCGCGCCGGAGCAGCTTGCCGTTCGCTGTCCGGGGCAGCCTGTCGACGGCAATCCAAAGCTTCGGCTGCTTGTAGGGAGCGAGGCGCTCATCCGCATGCGAAGCCAAGGCGGTCTCACCGGGCCAGTCCCCGTTTGGGACCACAAAGGCTGCGATCAGAGACAGATCGGCCCTCACCGGCAATTCCGCAACGGCGATTTCAGAGACGGCGGGGTGATCGGCGAGCGCCATCTCCACCTCGGCGGGGCTCACCCGATATCCAAGGGAGGTCATCACCTCGTCGGTGCGGCCGAGGTGCTCCACATAACCGTCCGGATCCATCGCCACCCGGTCGCCTGTCAGGAACCATTCCCCTGCGAAGGCGGCCTCGGTCGCATCGGGTTGGCGCCAATAGCCGAGCATCAGGCCAGGATCACGCTTTGAGACGGCGAGCTGACCGGGAGTTCCGATCGGAGCAACGGTGCCTGCCTCCTCCAACACTGCGATCCGGCGGCCTGCCTGTGGGCGTCCGGCGCGGCTCGTGCGACGCGGCACGGCGGGGCTTGATGAGATGTAGGTGGAGACCTCGGACATGCCGAGCGCTTCGTAGACCGGTTTGCCCGTGGCAGCGGTCCATGCCTCAGCCAACGCATCCGGCATCCGCTCACCCGCCGTGAGGCCATGACGCAGTGCCGCGAAGGCCCCCGCGAGACCCGCTTCGTTCCGAAGCATTTGGCGGTAGACCCCTGGTACGGCGGCAAAGAGCGTGGGACGATAGCGCGCCGAAAGCCGGGGCCAGGCATCCGCCGCCGGCCCGCCTGTCGCGATCAGTGTGGTTGCACCCGCGGCCCAGGGGTCTGTGAGCCCCGCGCCAAGCGTGTAGGTCCAGTTGAAGGCGCCCGCATGGAGCATCACATCCGTCGGGCCCAGGCCGTACCATCCCTCCCACATCATCCGACGCGCCCAAGCCGAGCGGTGCGCGTGCAAGACGCCCTTGGGCCGCCCACCGGTGCCCGACGTGTAGATGAGAAAGGCTGGATCGTCTGCGTCCGTGTCTGCCGCCGGCTCGGGCGCGGTGTCTAGCAAGGTCGACCAATCGGCGGGGCCAAGGCGTTCGGCAACGCCATCAGGCGTCTCGAGTGTCGGGTCGGCGGCGACGAACCTGGCGCCGGTGTCTTCGGCGATGCGGGCAAACTCCGCGGCGGTCAGTTGGCTCGAGGTCGGCACGGCAATCCCGCCTGCCGCGACCGTCCCGAAAAACAGGATGGGGAAGTCCGAAACATTGCCGAGCCGGAGCAGCACGCGATCACCGCGCCTGAGGCCGCGCTCACGCAGCCCCGCTGCCGTCCCGAGCACCGCATCCGCCAGCGCCTGGTAGGACCACCTCTCGAGCAGCGCGCCGTCAGGGCCGAGAACCAGCAGCGCATCTTTCTCAGGTGTGCGGACCGCGGCCCCCAGGACATACCCGGCCATGTTGAACCGCGCAGGGCAGGGCGGCGGCGGTCCCTCGTCGAACAAGCTTGTCGTCAGTCCCATGCAGCGTGCCGGCGTGGTTTCGGTGCGGCACCTTATGACCCGTCACCGTCCTTAAGGAAAGGACGGTCAGCCCACTTCCACAGCCTTGAGTGCCGCTTCCAACTTTTTGATTGCGGCGTTGACGGGCTTGTAGGCTGCTTCTTTGCGGCCCTTGATGCCCTTTTTGAGCAGCGCGATCTTGCCCTCGATCTTGTCTTTGCGTTCTGCGGCTTCGAGCGCCCAGCCTAAATCAGCGAATCCATCCTTGCCGACGACCTTCGCGGTCGACTTCTTCAACTTCTGGCATTTGGTCTGAAGGCTGTCGCAGACCTTGAGGATAGCGCTTGCGTGGTCTTCGGCGTCTATCTTGGCCTTCACCGCTTTGCAGGTTTGCTCCAGTGCCGCGATGGATTTGTTGTCGAGGCAGGAGGTGACGATCTTGATGAGCTCCTTGTCGAGCTTCTCCAAGATATTGGGGTCTGGACTGCTGTCTCCCATCGGGCTCTCCTTTACAAATGCCCGAAGAGTATATCAGAGAAACTTGTCCGGGGACATCGACAAGCGCCGGTCTCAGCAGCTTTTGCGGGAGATCAGAGCGAGAACGACGTGCCGCAGCCGCAGGTCGACGTCGCGTTCGGGTTCTCGACAGCAAAGCGTGCGCCGATCAACTCGTCTTTGAAGTCGATCACCGATCCCTCGAGGAAGGGCAGGCTTTCCGGATCGATAAAGACCCGTTGGGGACCGGCATCCGTGATGCCCTCCAGCACCAGATCACCCTCAGCCGGTTTATCCTCCAGCGCGAACTCGTACTGGAAGCCGGAGCATCCACCCCCCAGCACCGCGACGCGCAGCGCTTTGGCAACGCCGCCTTCCGCCTCGGCTATCTCGGCAAGCCGCGCGAAGGTTGCGGCGCTCACGGTAATCCCGCCCTCGGTGGTGGCGGGCGCTTTGGGGCTCGGCGTGTCGATGCCGGGAATTCGGAGATCCATTGGGCGTCCTATTGGTTGACCCTGTTCCTCAGAGATAGCCACGGAGCCGCCGTCAGACAAGCCGCGGGCCAGGTCCATGCTCGCCGTCGCGCCATCGTCCGACCCGAGTTGCGAGGGCTGGACATCCATCTGCGGCTCACGCATCCCTGCGTGAACCTGAGAGGAACGCCATGGACGACAGTCGGCTCGCGCCCTTTGCCACCCGTTCGAGCGAAAGCCGGGGCCGCGTGTTTCCCGAGCCGGAGAGCGCGCATCGCAGCCTCTATCAGCGGGACCGCGACCGGATCATCCATTCCTCGGCCTTCCGCCGGCTGAAGCACAAGACCCAGGTTTTCGTGGAGCACGAGGGGGATTACTATCGCACCCGCCTGACCCACTCGATCGAGGTTGCCCAGATCGCCCGCACCATCGCGCGGACCTTTCGGTTGAACGAAGATCTGGCGGAGGCGGTGGCGCTCGCGCATGACCTTGGCCACACCCCGTTCGGGCACACCGGTGAAGATGCGCTGGCCGATTGCATGGCGGCTTTTGGCGGCTTCGACCACAATGCGCAGGCGCTGCGGATCGTGACCCGTCTCGAACGACACTATGCGGAGTTCGACGGGCTGAACCTCTCCTTCGAGACGCTGGAGGGGATTGCAAAGCACAATGGTCCGGTGGAACAGCCCGCGGCTCCGGCCTTTTCGGCGGCACTTGCGGGGTTGCACCTCGATCTCGGCTCTCAGGCCAGCGCGGAGGCGCAGGTGGCAGCTCTGGCGGACGACATCGCCTATGCCAACCATGACCTGCATGACGGTCTGCGGGCCGGTCTCTTCACCCTTGAGGACGCCGAGGGGCTGCCGGTGGTGGGCGATTGCTTTGTAGAGGTCGATGCACTCTATCCGGGGCTTGAGGCCGGCCGGCGGGGCCATGAGGGGCTCCGCCGCGTCTTCGGCATGATGGTCGACGATGTGATTGCAGAGAGCGGGCATCGGCTGGAAGCGCTCACCGGCGGGCCCGAGGCGGTGCGTGCGGCGGACGGCCCGGTAATCGCGTTCTCAGGCCGGATGGCAAGCGATCTTGCGGCGATCAAGCGGTTCTTGTTCAAGCGGATGTATCGCCACTGGCGGGTCAAGCGCATGCGGATCAAGGCCACGCGGGTCGTCCGCGAACTGTTCGATATGTTCGTGACCGATCCGGGGCTGATGCCGGACGAATGGTCGGCGGAGTGCCATTCCTGCGGCACTGAAGACGACCGCGCCCGCGTCGTCGCTGACTATATCGCCGGCATGACCGATCGCTTTGCCCTCGAAGAGCATCGCGTCCTCACCGACCCCGCGGCCCGCGCTTAGTCAGCTCGCAACTTTCTTCCGCCAAGCCTTGTAGGCGTTTTCATCGGACTTTCTGCCACCTGGAAGACACTCGCATGGTCGGCCATCGCGGTCGCGGACGAGCTTCTTCCAGCCCGTCCGACCACTCTCCTTTCGCTCTTTGTAGTATCTCAGGGCCTGTTCATAGGTGGCGAAGTCCTTGCAGCTCTTCGCTTGAGCCGGCTGGTAAACGGCGATCACCACCACAAAGAAACACGCGAAAAAGAGAAGTCGCATACAGGCCTCCACAAAACGCATATTGAGTGAGTAAAATTGGCAGCGCTTTGAGGGTCAAGAGGTGCCCCTTCCCCGCCCCGGTTGCCCGTGATAGAGCCGCGCCGATGACGGAGGGCCGAGCGATGAACCTGTTTGCCGAGATCAAGACGCTGGTGGATGCGGGGCTGACGGGCCTTGTAGCGGATGGCGTTCTGCCGGAGGGGCTGAGTTTTGCCAATGTCGCCGTCGAGCCGCCACGCGATCCCGCCCATGGCGACATGGCGACGAACGCCGCGATGGTGCTGGCCAAACCCGCCGGCAAAAAGCCGCGCGACATCGCCGAGCCGCTGGCCGCCCGCTTGGCGCAAGATGCGCGGGTGACCGAGGCGACGGTGGCTGGCCCGGGCTTTCTGAACCTGCGGCTCGCCCCAGCGGCCTGGCACGGGGTGCTGACTGCATTGTTGGCGAAGCCGGAGGCGTTCGGGCGCTCCCCCATCGGCACCGGGCAGCGGGTGAACGTCGAGTACGTCTCCGCCAACCCCACCGGGCCGCTCCATGTGGGCCACACCCGCGGGGCGGTGTTCGGCGATGCCCTGGCCAAGCTCCTTGCCTTCGCCGGGTATGACGTCACCCGCGAATACTACATCAATGACGGTGGCGGACAGATCGACACCCTCGCGCGGTCGGCCTATCTTCGGTACTGCGAGGCCAATGGGCGCGAGATCGAGATCCCCGAGGGCCTTTATCCCGGCGACTATCTGGTTCCGGTCGGCGCGGCGCTGAAGGAGCGGTTTGGCGAGCGGCTGCTGAACGCCCCCGAAGAGTACTGGCTCGGTGAGATCCGGGACCTCGCCACCGATCTGATGATGGACATGATCCGGGACGACCTTGCGGCCCTCGGCGTGGAGATGGACGTCTTCTTCTCGGAGAAATCGCTCTACGGTTCCGGGCGGATCGAAGCGGCGCTCGCGAGCCTCGAGGCGAAGGGGCTGATCTACACCGGCCAGCTCGAGCCACCGAAGGGCAAGGCGCCGGAGGACTGGGAGTCTCGCCCGCAGACGCTTTTCAAGGCCACCGAGTTCGGCGACGACACCGACCGGCCGCTGAAGAAGTCCGACGGGAGCTGGACCTACTTCGCACCCGACATCGCGTACCACTACGACAAGGTGGAGCGCGGCTTCGATCAGCTCATCAACGTCTTCGGCGCGGACCACGGCGGCTATGTCAAACGGCTGAAGGCGGCGACGGCGGCGCTCTCGGACAGCCGCGTGCCGCTCGACATCAAGCTGATCCAGCTCGTGAAGCTCTACAAGGACGGTGAGCCCTTCAAGATGTCGAAGCGCGCCGGGACCTTCGTGACCCTCCGCGACCTGATCGATGAGGTCGGCGCGGATGTGGTGCGCTTCGTGATGCTCACGCGCAAGAACGATGCGGCGCTGGATTTCGACTTTGCCAAGGCCTTGGAGCAGTCGCGCGAGAACCCGGTTTGGTACGTGCAATACGCCCATGCCCGGGTGCGCTCGGTCGCCGCCAAGGCCGCGGCGGCAGGAATCGTCGAGGGTGATTCGCCGGAGCTCGGTCTCCTGTCCGATCCCTCTGAACTGGCCCTGATCGGCCGGCTGGCGGAGTTCCCGCGGGTAGTGGAGGCCGCGGCCCTCGCCCATGAGCCCCACAGGATTTCCTTCTATCTCTATGATCTAGCGTCGGAATTCCATGCACACTGGAACCGCGGGCAAGACCGGCCGGAGCTCAGGATGCTCCGCGAGGACACGCCAGATCTCACCCGCGCGCGCCTCGCGCTCGCCCGTGCCGTCGGCGTTGTGATTTCCGCAGGTCTTGGTATCCTTGGGGTGACCCCTTTGGACGAGCTAACATAAGCGCAAAGCGCATATCTGGGGGTCCGAGCAGGCAAGCACCCTCAGATATAGAGGGTCAGGTACAGGTGATGACCCGATGCGTGATGACATCGAGGAGAGTTTGGACGCGCCCGTCGGGCGTGACCGGATCCCCTTTGGCCAGCTGATCTCCGCTTGGGCGGGAACAGCGGTTGTGGTGACCGTGACCGCCGGGCTCGCTTGGTGGGCCTGGGATCTCATGAACCGCGATGCAGGTGCGGTTCCGATCGTGGTCGCCGCTGGCGGCCCCGCGAAGGAGCGGCCAGAGGGTGGCCCTGCTCCCGTGCCCAACAGCGATATCGAGAGCTATGCGCTCGCGACCGAGGCGTCGCTGGTGTTGGATGGCGGCCTCGCACCAGAGACCGACGCGCCCCAGGACGAGGATCTCGCGCTGGGGGCCCTCGCGACCATGGCCGCCACCTTGCCGCGCGCCAGGGAGGAGGCCGCGGAGGTCGAACAGCCGGCGGTGGAGCCGGAGCCCGAGATTGCCGCGATCGATCCGGCCGCCGTGGCCGATGCGCTGCCGGAGGGGCCAGTGCCCCCCGCCGACGAGGGCAGCGACCTCGCCCCGGCGCAGACCCCTGTCGCACCAGCGCGACCGGCGGATCTGCCTGCGCGGGTCGCGACCGCCCGGCGCGAGGCTGCGGCCGAACCTGCGGCCCTGGCCAAGCGTGCGGCGGCGTCCCCCTTTCAGCTCCAGCTTGGCGCCTATCTCTCAGAAGATCTGACCCGCGCCGAATGGGCGCGCATATCGCGCAGTCACGCGGAGCTGCTCAACAACCGGGCTCTCGCGATCCAAACCACGCTTTCCGGCGGCAAGACGTACTACCGCCTGCGGGTCGGGCCGTTCGACGGACTCGCCGAGGCGGCCAGCGTTTGCGAGGCGCTGAGGGCACGGGGGCAGGACTGTATCCCCGCCGGCAACCAGTGAGGCGGTCATGAGCAGCGCTGTGATCTTTGGTCTTGCCGGGTTGGAACTCACCGCAGACGAGCGTGCCTTCTTTGCCGAGGTGGATCCTTGGGGTTTCATTCTCTTCGCCCGCAACGTCGAGACGCCTGAGCAGGTGCGGGCGCTCACCAGCGCCTTGCGGGAGGCCGTGGGCCGTGAGGCGCCGGTGCTGATCGACCAGGAGGGGGGGCGCGTTGCCCGCCTGCGCCCACCCCATTGGCGCGATTGGCCGGCACCCTTGGTGGATGCCGAGGCTGGTGAGGAGCGCCTGCGGCTGCGCTATCGGCTGATCGCAGCGGAGCTGGCTGCCATCGGCATCGATGTCGACTGTGCACCGATGCTGGACCTGCCGGTCGAGGGCACCCATCCGATCATCGCGGACCGGGTCCTCGGGCGCGACCCCGAGGCCGTGGCGCGTGCCGGGCGCGTGGTGGCCGAGGCATTGCTGGCGGGCGGCGTGCTGCCAATCATCAAGCACATCCCTGGCCATGGCCGCGCCGTTGTGGACAGCCACGACATGTTGCCGGCGGCGTCGGCCCCGCGCCAGACGCTGGCAACCACGGATTTCGCCCCCTTCCGCGCGCTGGCAGATCTGCCGATGGCGATGACGGGCCATGTGGTCTTTGAGGCCATCGACCCGGACCGCCCGGCGACGCTTTCTCCTGGCTGCATCGCGGCAATTCGGGATGAGATCGGATTCGACGGTCTGCTGATGACCGACGATCTGTCAATGCATGCGCTCTCGGGGCCAATGGAGGCGCGGTGCAGCGGGGCCCTGGCGGCAGGGTGCGATCTGCTGCTCCACTGTAATGGAAAACGGCCGGAGATGGATTCGGTTGCGGCGGAGGCGCCCGAGCTCATGGGCCGTGCTGCCGAGCGCGCTGCCACTGCGCTCTCCTGGCGCCGCGCTCCAGACGGTGCGGATCTCGAGGCGCTCGCGGCACGCTATGCGGCTCTTGGTGGGGAGCGCGCCGCATGAGCCCTTTCGAGACCGTGGATGGTGACGACGACGCCCGTCCGACGGACGAGCCTTCCTTCACCGTAGACATCGACGGGTTCGAAGGCCCGCTCGATATGCTCCTCTCGCTCGCCCGGGCGCAGAAGGTGGATCTGCGGCGGATCTCGGTGCTGCAGCTCGCTGAACAGTATCTCGCCTTCGTCGCGAGCGCGCGGAACCGCCGGATCGAGCTTGCCGCCGACTATCTCGTGATGGCCGCCTGGCTCGCCTACCTGAAATCGCGCCTGCTGTTGCCGCCGGAGGAAACCGACGAGGAACCGAGCGGGGAGGACCTTGCGGCCCGGCTCGCACTCCGACTCGAGCGGCTCGATGCGATGCGCCGAGTGGCCGCCAAGCTGATGGCGCGGGACCGGCTCGGCCAGGAGGTCTTCTCGCGCGGTGCGCCGGAGACTGTGCAGATCGAACGCGCCCTGACTTGGACCGCCGGGCTAGGCGATCTGCTGAAGGCCTATGCCCGGATCGGCACCAAAGAGATCGACCGGCCGCTCCGGTTCGACCGCCCGCCAATATGGGGGGTGGAGGCCGCGCTCACTCGGCTCCGTGAGGCGCTTGGAGCCTGCCCCGACTGGCGCGCGCTTGCCGAGCATCTGCCGCCCGACTGGCTGACCGATGTCCAGCGCTGCCGTAGCGCGGTGGCGGGCGGTTTCGTCGCCACCTTGGAACTCGCGCGACGCGGGGAGCTGGAACTCCGCCAGGAGGGGATCTTCGCCCCTCTGATGATCCGCGCCGCCGATCCGCAGACACGAAAGGACGCCGCATGAGCACCATGACCGCCGCAAAGGCCGAACGCCGGATCGACACGCTGTTTGCCGCGCCGCCCGAAGTCGAACAGGAGCGGATGGTCGAGGCGATCTTGTTCGCGAGTGCCGATCCGTTGCCGCTGGCGGAGATCGCGGCCCGGATGCCCGAGGGGACCGATGCCCCGGCGGCGTTGGCGCGGCTCCAGGCTGCTTATGGCACGCGCGGTGTCAGACTGGTCGAGGTCGCTGGCGGTTGGGCCTTTCGCACCGCGCCTGATCTCGGGTTTCTGATGCGGACCGAGGCGGAGGAAACGCGGCGTCTCTCGCGCGCCGGGATCGAGACGTTGGCGATCATCGCCTATCACCAGCCGGTTACGCGGGTGGAAATCGAGGAGATCCGCGGGGTTGCGGCCTCGCGCGGGACACTCGATCTGCTGGTGGAGCTGGATTGGGTGCGGCTCGGACCGCGCCGGGAGACCCCGGGCCGCCCGGCGACGTTCGTGACCACGGAGACGTTTCTCGACCATTTCGGGCTCGCCTCGGCACGGGATCTGCCAGGGCTCGAGGAGCTGAAGGCAGCGGGCATGATCGGGCCTGCTCCTGCCGCAGGTCCGCTTCCGCTCGACGGGGCCGCTGACCGCTAAGACGGCTCCGCGCCCCCATTCTGGCAACCCGCCGCGCGGGACCGCTCTCACGGTGCGCGGAAGTGCTTGGAGAGGCGGAGCGCCTGACCTTGGTAGTTTGAGGGGACGTCGCGACCGTAGAGCGTGTCTGGCACCGCCGCCATGTGCTCATAGACCAGGCGTCCGACCATCTGGCCGTGCTCGAGCGCGAAGGGGGCCTCGTGGCAGCGTACCTCCAGCACCCCGCGCGACCCGCTGCCCCCCGCCGCCCTGTGTCCGAAGCCCGGATCGAAGAACCCCGCATAATGCACGCGGAACTCCCCGGCGACGGCCATATAGGGAACCATCTCCGCGGCGGTCTCGGGCGGCACTGCAACAGCCTCACGGCTGACCAAGATATAGAAGGCGCCCGGATCGAGGATGATCCAGCCCGACTGTGCTCGAACCGGCTCCCAGAACTCATCTGTATCGTAATGGCCGATCCGGTCGAGATCGATCAGACCGGAATGCGGTCGCGCCCGCCATCCAACCAGATCTCCCTGAGCCCCACGGGCCAGATCCACCGAAAAGCCGAGCCCACCATCGATGAGCGCTTCGGTGTCCACCAGGGGATCGCGGGCGTGGAGCGTGCGGAGATCGGCATCCCCGATCACTGCGGCGCCCCGGCGCAGGCGCAGTTGGTTCAGCCGGGCCCCCGGGCGCACCAGCACGGAAAAGGTCCGCGGTGTGATCTCGGCGAAGAGCGGGCCTTCATAGCCTTCGGTCAGGCGGTCGAACTCGGTCTGATGGTCGCCGATCAGACGGGTGAAGAGATCGAGCCGGCCCGTCGAGCTTTTCGCATTGGCGGCCGCAGAGACACCCTTGGGCAATGAAATGCGTTCCGCCAGCTCGACCACATAGACGCAGCCGGTTTCAAGCACTGCGCCGCCCTCAAGGTCGATCTCGTGCATCCGGAACTCATCCAGTCGCTCCGCCACCCGTCGACCAGCGCCCGCGAGGAAGCTTGCGCGCACCCGCCAGGCGCGACGCCCGAGGCGGAGATCAAGGCTCGCAGGTTGGATCTGATCGGCTGCGATGGTCGGATTGGCTGTGATCGCGCCAGAGGCGACCATCTCTCTCAGCTCTTGGGAGGGGATGACCCCGGGCGTTGGCGTGTTCATAGCTCTCCGGAGGCGGGCCTGCCTGGGCCCGAAGCCGGGCCGCCAAGCGGCCAAATGGTCGGGCCGGCGGGACTCGAACCCACGACCTTCCGTCCCCCAGACGGACGCGCTACCAGACTGCGCTACGGCCCGATGGCGTCTGCATACCCGCCGGGTGTGCGGCTGGCAAGGGAGCCGGTGTGTGCGGGGCGAATCACTTTGGCCGGAGGTCTGCGCAAGTGTCGTCGCGTCAACCGCCGTGGATTGTTCCCAACTGGCACAAATACGGGATCACGGCGCTCCCGAAACCGTCACAATGTTGCAGGTGCACACGTGAATTGTGACAGTTTCGCATCATCACGGAGCAGCCGCCTCCGCGACCAATTGTAGCCACATATCAAGCGCGTAGCTTAGGTGGAGGCGTCAGAAGGGCGCATGTAGGGCAATCAATCCACACCAGAGGCAGGTGTAAAATGTGCAGGACGTCCGAGCTGTTGGGGCAGCTCACTGATGCCGAGCAGGCGTCGCTTCGGGAAATCGCACGCGGGACGGTGCATGGGGACATCCCCTTCACCCACGCGGAAAAGCTGATCCGGCTTGGGTTGGCGGAACTGGTCTGCGGGGATCAGGAGCTGACCGGCCAAGGCCGACGGGCCGTCGGGATGCTCGCGCGCTGAGGCAGCTCAGAGCCGGTCACGCAGAGCGTACCAGCTCATTGCCGCGGCGAGAAGCGGGAAGCGGAACCAATCCCCCCCCGGAAACGGCGGGACCGGCAAACGTGCCATCAGGTCCCAACGTTCTGTCGTGCCGGCGATGGCTTCGGCCGCAATCTGACCACCCAGCGTTGCCATGTGGACGCCGGATCCGGACCATCCGGAAATTGACCACAGGCGTGGTGAGAGCCGCTGGAAAGCCGGCATCCGGTTGCCCGTGATTGCAAGCGTCCCTCCCCAGGCATGGGTGACCGGGATCTCGGCGAGGTCTGGATAGATCTGCGCCATCGTCTTGCGCACGACCTTCGCGATATCGCGGGGAAAGCGCCGGCCATAGCTTTCGCCACCGCCCCAAAGCAGCCGGCGGTCCGGTGTGAGGCGGTAGTAGTTCAGCACGAAGCGGGTATCGGAGACGCAGAGATTGTCGCGGTTGATGCGGCGTGCCGTGTCCGGACCGAGCGGTTCGGTCGCGATGATGAAGTTGTTGATCGGCATGACCCGGGCCAGCACCCGGCTCTCCAACCCGTCGATGTAGCCATTGCAGGCGAGCAGAACGTGCTCAGCCTTCACGCTTCCTGTTGCGGTCTCTACCCGTCCTTCGGTGACTCCCACGGCCGGAGAGCGCTCGAACAGCCGGGCGCCCGCGCTCTCCGCCGCACGCGCCAGACCGAGCGCGAGCTTCAGCGGATGCAGATGCGCGGCATGCGGGTCGACGACACCGCCGTGATAGCGCCGGGTGCCGAGCATATCGGCCACCTCCTCCCCCGACACATAGCGAAGCCCTGTATGCCCATAGCGCTCCGCCGCCTCATCGGGCCAGTCCGCAAGCTCACGCGCATCACTCTCGCGCCAAGCCGCCTCGAGGTGCCCGGGGGCGATATCGCAGTCGATGCCGTGAAGGGTGATCAGGTCCTTGACGAGGGTGTTCGCGGCGATGGCGATGTCCCAGGCGCGGCGCGCATCTGCAGGGCCGAGCGCTTGCTCATAGCCGTCCATCGGAGCCCGTGGCCCGGTTCCGAGCTGGCCGCCATTGCGCCCCGATGCTCCCCATCCCATGCGATTTGCATCGACAAGCACCACATCGTAGCCGCGCTCGGAGAGGTGCAGCGCCGCCGAGAGCCCGGCATAACCTCCACCCACGACACAGATATCGGCTTTGTGCTCGCCCTCCAGGGCCGGCCTCTCGGGGATGTCTCCCGCACTCGCGGCATACCAACTCGGACCGTGCTCGCCCGGGCGATCATTCGCCGTCAGATACCCCACGGTTAGCCCTCCGCCACGATGGGATCGGGGCTGAGCCTTGTCTCCAGCCGATCAGTTGCACCCTCGACCGCGGCGAGCGCTTCGTGCAGTCGCTCGATGTGGCCGTCCTCGAGAGCGTGAGCGAAGGTCGAGCGCTCAAGCGCAAGCTGCCGGATCACGCTGCTGCCGGTGCGGACGATGTCGGCCAACCCTCCCACCCATCTGCACCACCCGGCAGGGGAAAAGTGCGCGCACTGCCGGCGAAGATCATTCAGCGTTTTGCGGTGTCGGACCAGGTGCCCGGAGAGTTGTAAAACGCCGGAGCAGCCCCTCTCGCGCTCGCGGCGACAGCGCCTCCACCGCGCGTCGCGGGTTGCACGGCTCTTTTTCCGTGCCTCGACGGCTGGATCCGTCGTCATCCCCGCGTCGAACAGTGACCATCCGAGGCGTTGGCTGACCACGTCCGGCTCAAACCCTCCGGCGAAAACTGCAGCCGAGCTCACAAGGGCACCGATCTCGTCCGTCTCGAACCATGGGCCGTCAGCACGGTCGGTCATACGGTCAGCCCCGCCAGCCCTCGCGGGTCTTGAGATCGGCCAAATCGTCGAGGGTTTTCTGCGCGCGCTCCACCAGTTGATCGCACTCCTCCTCGGTGATGCAGAGGGGCGGTGAGATCAGCATGGTATCGCGCGTCGCTCGCATCACGAGGCCATTGGCCAAGGAAAGATCACGCGCTTGCATGCCTGTGGTCCCTTCCTCCGGGAACCGCGTGCGGGTCGCCTTGTCGGCCACCAGCTCGATGGCGCCGATCAAGCCCACCATACGGGCTTCGCCCACCAGCGGATGATCGGCGAGCCGGAGCCACCGCTCCTGCAGATAAGGGCCGACGCGGTCGCGGACCCGCTCGACCAGGCGCTCCTCCTGCAGGATGCGCAAATTGGCGAGCCCCGCCGCACAGGCCGCCGGATGGCCTGAATAGGTGTAGCCGTGGACGAACTCCCCCGCATGCTCCATCACCGGCCCCGCGACCCGATCCGAGATCAGAACGCCGCCCATGGGCACATAGGCCGAGGTCATCCCCTTGGCGATCGGCATGAGATCCGGCGTAATCCCATAGGTCTCGGAGCCCCACCAGTTGCCTGTGCGCCCAAAGCCGCAGATCACCTCGTCGGCAACCAGCAGGATCTCGCGCTCGGCACAGATCCGCGCGATCTCGGGCCAATAGGTCTCCGGTGGCACGATCACTCCGCCGGCGCCCTGGATCGGCTCGGCGATGAAGGCGCAGACCCGGCCCTCGCCGATCCGGTCGATGGCGGCCTCCAGCTCACGCGCCCGGGCGAGGCCGAACTCGGCGGGGGTCATCTCGCCCCCCTCGCCGAACCAATAGGGCTGGTGGATGTGCTCGACCCCCTCGATGGGCATGCCGGACTGCACATGCATCGCCTTCATGCCGCCGAGCGAGGCGGAGGCGACCGAGCTGCCGTGATAGCCATTGAGGCGCCCGATGAAGACCTTCTTCTCCGGCTTGCCCACGTTGTCCCAATAGACGCGGGCGAGGCGAAACACCGTGTCGTTCGCCTCGGAGCCGGAATTTGCGAAGAACACCCGGTTCATCTGGGGCGGCGCGACCTCGCAGAGGGCCGCCGAGAACTCCGCCGCAGCGGGGTGCGTGCACTGGAAGAAGGTGTTGTAATAGGGCAGCCGCAGCATCTGCTGGTGCACGGCATCCGCGATCTCGTGCCGGCCATAGCCGACATTCACGCACCAGAGCCCGGCCATGCCGTCGAGGATCCGGTTTCCCTCGCTGTCGGTCAGCCAGACCCCGTCAGCCCCTGTCAGCACCCGCGCGCCCTTGGCCGCGAGATCCGCCGTATCGGTGAAGGGGTGCCAATGGTGCGCGGCGTCCATCGCCTGATAGTCGGCGGTCGGGCGGAGATTGGGGTTTGTGTTCATCGGGCGCTCCGGGCTCGGCATGGCGGGATGTTAGCCTTGTCCGACGCGCCTCGCTCGGGGTCAAGCCGAGCGTGGGCGTGCCGTGCGCCCTTGCCGCAGCGCGCCTCTACGGCTAGGCGGGTTTGCAGCGCCGCGGAAAGGGGGACCCCATGAGCGACACCGACTTCCGGACGGACCCAGCGCTGGGGATCGGGGACCGGCACGAAACGCCGATGTTCTCGGGTGCGCTCTCGTTCTGCCGTCTACCGTTTCTCGCGGCGGGGGCGCCGTTGGCGGAGATCGACGTGGCCGTGGTCGGCGTGCCCTTCGACACAGCCGTCTCCAACCGGCCCGGCTGCCGCTTCGGCCCGCGGGCGGTGCGGGCCGCTTCGGCGCAACTCTCCTGGGCACGCGCCTGGCCCTCGCCTTTCGATCCGTTCGAGCGGCTTGCTGTGGCGGATTGGGGCGACATCGCTTTCGACTATGCCAAACCGGTCGAGGTTCCGGGCACGATCGAAGCGGCGCTGAAGGCGATCCATGCGGCGGGTCCGGCAACGCTCTGCCTCGGTGGGGACCATTTCACCTCCTACCCCTCGCTTCGCGCCCATGCGGCACGCCACGGCAAGGGCCTCAGCCTGATCCAGTTCGACGCCCATTCCGACACCTGGGGCTCAGACGAGAGAACCGCCATCGATCACGGCACCATGTTCCGCCGCGCCGCTGACGAAGGGCTGATCGACCCGTCCCGCTCCATCCAGATCGGGCTGCGCACGACCAACGACACGCCCATGGGCTTCCGCATCCGCGACGCCAACCGGGTGCATGAGGAGGGGATCGACGCGGTGGTTGCCGAGATCCGCGAGGTCGTGGGCGACAACCGGGCCTATTTGACCTTCGACATCGATTGCCTGGATCCCGCCTTCGCCCCCGGAACGGGCACGCCGGTCTGCGGCGGCCTCTCGACCTGGCAGGCCAAGGAGTGTCTGCACAGGCTCGATGGGATCGATCTGGTGGGCATGGACCTCGTGGAGGTCGCACCCGCCTATGACCATGCGGAGGTGACGGCGCTGGCTGGCGCGACCCTCGCGCTCGAGATGCTCTGCCTCTACGCCCGCTGTCGGGGGCGCGCATGACCGCCGCTGAGGCCATCGCCGCGGCCCGCGCCGCGCATCCTGATCTTGCCTGGGTGGAGGTCTTCGCCACCGATCTGAACGGGCTGCAGAGGGGCAAACTGCTGCCGGCCTCTCTTCTCGACAAAGCCGCCAAGGGCGCTGTGCGGATGCCGGTCTCGACCCTTGGCCTCGACATCTTCGGCGAGGACGTGGCCGAGAGCGCGATCGCGATCGAGAGGGGGGACCCGGACGGGCCGCTGATCCCGGTGCCGGGCGCCATCGGTCCGATGGTGTGGGCCGAGTGCCCCACGCTCCAGATCCCTTGCATGCTGTGGGAGGGCGATGCGCCTTGCCTCTACGACCCACGTGCGGTGCTGGCCCGCCAAGTGGAGGCGCTGGCCGAGCGCGGGCTGACCGCGACGCTCGCCTTCGAGCTCGAGTTCTATCTCACCGATCCACAAGGCCCCCAGCCTCCCGTTGCTCCAGACGGGTATCGCATCCGAGAGACCCGCGACCAAATCTATGAAGTCGCCGTCACCCGCCGCTTTGCGCCTCTGATTGCCGCCATCAACGAGGCCGCCATTGCGCTCGGAGTGCCCGCCGAGACGGTGCTGGCGGAGTTCGGGCCTGGCCAGTTCGAGCTTAACCTCCGGCATGTGCCCGATCCGCTCGCCGCCGCCGATCATCTGATGGCGCTGAAACGTGTGATCCGAGGCTGTGCCCGCGCACACGGGATCGACGCGACCTTCATGGCGAAACCCTATGGCGAGCGGTCCGGCTCGGGCCTGCACGTCCACATCAGCCTGACCAACGACGACGGCCAGGCGCTCTTCGATGCGGGCGAAGGACCAGCACCTGCCGCCGCCGCAGCCCACGCGCTCGCCGGGTTGATCGAGACGATGCCCGACGCCATGCTGATTTGGGCACCGCACCAGAACTCCTATCGCCGCTTTGTGCCCGGCTCCTATGCACCGTCGGTGGCTGCCTGGGGGCTGGACAATCGGGGGGCTGCGTTGCGGATGCCGGAGACCACTGGCCCCGGTGCTCGGATCGAGCATCGCGTCTCCGGCGCGGATGCAAACCCCTATCTCGTGGCCGCCGCACTGATTGCCGGCGTGCTTCACGGTCTTGACGGTGAGCTGGCCTTGCCCCCTCCGATCCGGACCGAAGCCACGGCTGCCGACGGCCCGGCCTTGCCGCTCACCTGGCGCGAGGCGGAGGCCCGCTTTGCCGCAAGCCCGGTTATGTCCGCGCGCCTCGGGCCCGAATTGGTCCGGATTTTCTCGGCGATGAAACGCCAGGAGCGTGCCCGCTTGCTCGCGCGGGTCAGCGATGTGGAGTACGACGCCTATTTGCATGTGCTCTGAGGCAACTCCGCAGCCCTTGGGAACAGGACCTTGGCAGCTTGGTCCGGGGGACTATCTCGCTATGGTTGTCACGATCCGGCAATCTGCTAATCTCCGGGACGCCCTGAGTGAGGCATCGCGGCGGGGTTTAACCCGTCAACGATCGGGGGAATGGATGACTGGCATGATGCGCCGGACCGTATCGGCGGCTGCCCTTGCAATCTGGTTCGTTCTGCCGTCTGGAGAGGCGGCGGCACAACGGATCGCGTGCGGTGGCTTCTACGAGGTCCAGGCGGGCGACACTTTGCGGGAGATCGCAGTTGGCGCTTATGGTGTCGGCAATTTCGAAGCCGTGTTCCAGGCCAATCGCGATGTGCTCGCGTCTCCCGCCTTGCTCTTGGTCGGGCAGCGGCTTTTCATCCCCTGCGTGGATGGCTCAGGCCCTTCGACACGCCAGGAATTTGATGGACAGCAGATCGGCGGGCAACTCGAAGCGCCTACGCTGAGCGCGAGCACGCTCGCCTTGCCAGCCCCGGTTCCGCAGCCCTCCGAAGAGGAGTTGTTCGGCCCCGAGGAGACGGTGGATCCCGCGCCCACCGCGACCGAGATCCAGCCGTCCCAGACGCAGCCCGTGCCGACCCAGCCATCCCGAACGCAGCCCAGTCAGACCCAGCTCGGCCAGATACAGCCCTCTCCGACCCGATCCGCGCAGGCCCAATCGGGTGAGAACGACCAGCGTGTGGCGGCGCTGTCTCAAGGAGCGGTCCGGCGCGACAGTCGACCCCGAATCGCCGTCGGCTCGACCGAGTTCGTGCCCCAGACGGATGACCAGCGCCAAGCCGTCACCGTCAGAGGGACCGGTCAACTTCTGCAACCTGGGGTTGCGACCACGGTTCTTGTCGCGAGAGGCAACGCCGCAGGCGGGATCGCCGGCATTCAGCCCGCGCCAGCATCAGCAGACACGCCAGCGGCGCCGGCTCAAGGGACGCAGGTCACGGGTCAGCGGCGAGGCGGAGGGATCGCGGGCATCCAGCCCGCACAACGCGCTGGACGTGCCGGCGGCGGGATCGCTGGGATCCAGCCCGGTGCGTCAGGTGCGGCACGGACGGGGGCCGCCGCGGTTGCGCCAGCGACAACCGGGCGTGCTGCAGGTGGCATTGCAGGCATTCAGCCGGGAAGCCCGACGGGCCGCGCATCTGGACGCACTGCATCTGGCGCCAGTGGGCGGGCCGTTCAGGCTGCGGCGGGACAGCTGGGGTCTGACGCGCGATCGGGCGATGTGCCGGCCCAGGGCGTCCTGATCGCAAATCCGCCGTCGGCTGCGGGGTCCCAGTCCGCTTCGGCACGGAATGGCCGGGCCGAAACGCAGCCGGTCGCAGGCGCCACGGTCGTGAACCCGCCGACCAATTCGGCGTCTTCCGACAACACCAATTCTGCAACCTCTGCGGCTGCTTCGGCCCTGCTGCAACCGGAGCGTGCGGAGCCCAGTTCGGACCGCGATCCCGGCGCCAATGCAGCGCGCTCGGTCAGTGGACCACTCGCGCTCCGGCTCTCGCCCACGACCGCGCCACAGCCGCGCCAGCTTCCGGCCCCTGACCAACCGGTTCCCCGGCTTGCTTTGTCGCTCGACCTGGGCCTCGCCTCGCCGAATGAGCGCATCCTGCCGGATGAACCGGCACAGGAAGCACCGGCTGAAACGGGAGCAGCACGTGCCGCGGAGCCGGCCACCGATGGCGCTGCGGCTTCGGCCGATGAGCCCGAGACGGCGCTTCTCAACCCGTCCGCTGGCAGAGCGACGGATGCAATCGTCGCAACCGCCGAGCCGGCCGTGGCAGAGACGGGCCAGGCGCCCATCCGTCTTCTCTCCGGCCCCTATGCGCCTTTTGCAGGGGATGCGCTGCCGGATCAGGGGATGCTTTCGGACGTGATCCTTCGGGCGATCGACCGTGCCGCCCCCGGGCGGGCGACCCGCGTCTCCTTCATCAACGATTGGAGCGCGCATCTCACCATCCTGTTGCCCGATGGCGCGTTTGATGTGGGCTTTCCATGGCTGCGGCCCGACTGCTCTAACCCGGCATTGCTGAACGCAGCGCTCCGGAGCCGTTGCACGGATTTTGTCTGGTCGCAGCCGCTGCACGAGATGGTGATCGGGTACTTCGTCCAGAACGGTGGGACCTATGAGTCCGTGCGTGACTATGACGGTCTGCGCGGCGCGCGGATCTGCCGGCCGGAGGGTCTGCCGGTCTTTGATCTCACCCAAAAGGGTCTGACCGAGAGCACCGTCGGCCTTGTGACGGGCGCATCGGCAGAGGCTTGTCTCTCCCAACTCGCGGCTGGCGAGGTCGACGTGGTCAGTCTCGACGTCGTGGTTGGTGAGGAGGCGATCGATCGGCTCGGCCTCGTGGGCCAGCTGGTGGAGCTGCCGGACCTTGCGGATATCCTCACGCTCCATGCGCTGAGCCCGCGGACCAACCCGGCCGGGCGCGCGTACATCACGCTGGTCAACCGGGGCCTGCGTCAGATGCGCGAAAGTGGCGAGTGGTATGAGGTGGTCGCACGTCACCTCGCTGGGATCGCGAACTAACCCGCCGCCGTCCGTTCCCGCACCATCGCATCCAGCGCGTAGAGCTCAGGGTCCTCGACGCCGATCTCCCGCAGGTGATCCACGGTGTTGTGGAGATAGTCGGTGTTCGGTCCGGCCGGTCCGACAGATGCCGCGATGATCTCTGCCTGGCGTTCGAGGTCGAGCCCGCCGGCGTATTGCCGGTGCGTGCGGTCGAGCACATAGGCGATCGCTTCGGCGGGCATGTCGACCCCATGCAGGCGCACCGGACAACAGACCTCGATATAGCTGCGCGTCACCATCTCCCGCTCGTGCAGATAATCTCGGACGGGCATCTCCTGGGTGGGGCAGACCCGAAAGGCGATCCCCTCGCAGCTGGCACCTGGCGCCCAGTCGAGACCCAAGACAAGTCCCGGAGCCTCGGGCGTGCCGCGATACCGATGTGAGGCAAGGGCAAAGGCTCGGCGATAGCCCGACAGCGTTGCCCGGCGCCGCTCGAGAAAGTCGAACCCTGGCCGCCACATCAGCGAGCCATAGCCGAACACCCAAAACCCCTGCGGCGCGCTCATCCCGGTTCCCTCAGCGGCAGTATGGCTCGCCGCCACGGGCCGCCGTGTCGAAGTGAAAATGGTCGTCGTGGAAGGCGTCCGAGCCTGGACCGAGCACCGTGGTAAAGAGCCCGCAGGCACCGCTGTGCATCCGCCGCAGCAGCCGCCCCGCATCGCCCACGCCCCAATCGGCAAACACGCTGACCTGCCGTCCGTCCGCCAGCGACACCGCCGAGAAGTCGATCGCGCGCCCGAGGCCGTGTTCCGAGATCCGTGCGCCCGGCTGGTGGTTGCGGGTCCGGCAGACATAGGACCCCGCAACACGGAGCTCCGCCGGGCTGCTGCCCATGGTCTCGCGCGCGGCGGGAATGAGAATACCCGTGACCCAATCGGCGACGGCCCGTGCGGTGCCGCAGGTGAGCTTGGCCGGTGTTGAGAGGCGCACCCCAGCGACCCGGTGGAGCTTCACGGGGGCGGCGATGCCGCATGGCAGTGTGGCGTGGCGGATCGGGTCGATGCGCTCGCCTTCCAGCCGCGGGTCCCGACAGATGAGATCGGCACCAGGTTTGGGGATCGCTGTGCTTTGAGGTGCGGTGGCCAGCTGGGGCGCCTGCACCGGCGCGTCCTCGGTCGGAGGTTTGGTCTGCACGGTCGGCTCCGGGCGCCACGGGGGCAGGGGCCGGATGGGCGGAAGCACCGACCGCTCGGGTCCGGAAGAGCGGTCCTGGGCATCGGGCGCTCGGCGTGACGGGGGAACTGGCGCGGTCTCAGGCGCTGCCCCCAGAACAGCGGCCAGCAGCAGCACCGGAGCGCTCATGGGTTTCCGCTCCTGCCGGGGGCAGCGGTCCCCGGGGTTCTCCCGAAATCGGGGGCATCGGTGTCCTGACCCGCTTCGACGATGTTGCGGCGGATCGCCCGGGTCCGGGTGAAATAGTCGTGCAGGAAACCGCCGTCCCCCATCCGGATGGCCCTCTGCAAGACGAAGAGCTCTTCCGCAAACCGCCCCAGGATATCGAGCGTCGCCTCGCGGTTGTTGAGGAACACATCGCGCCACATGGTGGGGTCGGAGGCCGCAATCCGCGTAAAATCACGGAACCCGCCGGCGGAGAACTGGATGACCTCTTCGTCCGTCACGCGGCGCAGGTGATCGGCGACACCGACCATCGTATAGGCAATGGCATGGGGCACATGGGAGGTGACGGCGACCACCAGGTCGTGGTGATCGGGGGTCATTTCGGCGGTCAGCGATCCGAGCCCCTGCCAGAAGGCGCGGACCCGGGCGACCGGCTCCGGTGGGTCTCCCTCGCTTGGGGTCAGGATGCACCAACGCTCGTCGAACAGCTCGGCAAACCCCGAGTCTGGGCCGGAATGTTCGGTGCCCGCCAGGGGATGAGCCGGCACGAAATGGGCGTGTGGCGGGATATGGGGGGAGACCGCCTCGATAAGCGCGACCTTGACCGAGCCCACATCCGAGACGATGGTGCCCTCGGCGAGGTGCGGGCCGATGGCCTCGGCGACAGGCCCGCAGGCGCCGACGGGGATACAGAGGATCACGAGATCCGCACCCTCGACGGCCTCGGCCGCGGTCTCGGTCACCCGGTCGACAAAGCCGAGCTCGAGCGCGCGGGCGCGCGTGGCGGCGGTGCGGGCATGGCCCACGATCTCGCCGACCAGGCCCCCCCGCTTGGCCGCCCAGGCGATGGAGGAGCCCTCGAGCCCAAGCCCGATGAGCGTCAGGCGCTCGAACAGGCGCGTGGTCATGCGGGCAGGGAGCGGAACGCCTCTGCCACGGCGCGGCAGGCCTCCTCGTCTCCGATACTGATCCGCAGATGCCCCGGCAGGCCATAGCCATCCATACGGCGCACGACGATGCCGCGGCTGCGAAGGTACTTGTCTGCGGCCTCGGTGCGGTCGCCCGTCTCGACCAGGACAAAGTTGCCCCGGCTCGGCACCACGGGAACGCCGCAGCCGGCGATCTCCTTGGTCAGCCAGTCGCGCCAGACCTCGTTCTGAATCGCGCAGTGGGCGACATAGTCCGCGTCCAGGATCGCAGCCTCGCCCGCCGCCAGAGCTGGGGCGGTGACGTTGAACGGCCCGCGCACCCGGTGGAGCACCTCGATGACATGCTCAGGGCCGTAGAGCCAGCCGAGCCGCAACGCCGCAAGCCCGTGGATCTTCGAGAAGGTGCGCGTCATCACCACGTTCTCACGGGCTCGCACCAAACCGATTCCACCGTCGTAGTCGCCGTCGCGGACATACTCCGCATAGGCCGCATCAATTACGAGAAGAGCCTCGGGCGGCAGCGCATCGGCCAGTCGCGCGAGATCCGCTTCCGCCACCATGGTGCCCGTCGGGTTGTTCGGGTTCGCGACGAAAACCAGCCGGGTCGCGGGTGTGAGATGGGCGATCAGGGCGTCGATATCGGCGGTGAGATCACGCTCGGGTGCCGTCACCGGGGTTGCCCCGGCCGACGATGCGGAGATCTTGTACATCAGGAACCCGTGCGCCGAGTAAAGCACCTCGTCGCCGGCACCGGTATAGGCGCGGCAGAGGAGCGCGATCAGCTCGTCTGACCCGGCCCCGCAGATCAGGCGGTCCGCCTCCAGTCCATGCGCCCGGCCGATCGCGTGGCGGAGCGTCGCGGCCCCGCCATCTGGGTAGAGCGCGAGGTCCTCTGCCGCTGCGCGGTAAGCTTCGATTGCTTTGGGCGACGGCCCGAGCGGGTTCTCGTTCGAGGAAAGCTTGATCGTACGGTTTGCCCCCGCCGCATGGGCCTCGCCGCCGACATAAGGGGAAATGTCGAGGATGCCGGGGCGGGGGCGGATCGTTGGGTGGGCGGTCATCGGCTTGGCCTTTTCCAGTTGTATGAGCCCGTTTAACGTGCCGACCGTGCAGATGAAAGGCTGACGGCCCGGCTTTCCCATCTGCTGCCAGTTCCGTGTCCGGGCAAGCGGCACACGCGCCATAACCCGTCGATTTTGGGGCTCAGGACCGGAAGGGCAAGACCTCGGCAGAGTGCCGCTGCGAGGTGCGGCCGGTGGCGGGTTTCGGCGCCGGGGCAGGGCGGAGCCCTTCGAGCACGCGGAGCGGCACACGGGCCGCCTCCTTCAGCCCCGATTTCGGGGTGATAAAGACAAGCCGGGTCGCCTCCACCAGCACCACCCCTGCAAGTCTGCGGGCGTCCAGGCGCTGGCCGAAGCGCTCGATCATCGGACCGGTGCGCAGCCAGAACCGTGCATGACTGGGGGGCATATAGAGCGCGGCCTCCGTCCGCTCCGGCGTGAAGTCGTGGCTGGCGAGCGTCGCCTCCAGCTGTCCCGCCGAATAGGGCCGGCCATAGCCGAAGGGCGTCCGGTCGCGCCGCGCCCAGAGCCCGGCCCGGTTCGGGGTGATGAAGACCACGCGCCCGCCCGGCGCCAGCACCCGGTGGATCTCTTCGAGCAGCGCATGGGGCCGCTCGCAGGTCTCGAGCCCGTGGGCCACAAGAATGCGGTCGGCAAACCCCTTGGGCAGCGGCCAGAGGGTCTCCTCCACCAGGGTCGCCACATTGGGCCCCTCCTGCGGCCAGGGGCACACGCCTTGCTGTGCGGGCATCAGGCAAAGCGTGCGTTCGGCCTCGCCCATGAACGGGCGCAAAAACGGTGCTGCAAAGCCGAAGCCGACCACCGTCATGCCCTTCACATCCGGCCAGATCTGGCGCAGCCGGTCGCGCAGGCTCCGCTGCACCAGCCGCCCGAGGCCGGAGCCGTAATAGAAGGTTCTGAGGTCGACCACGTCGAGATGCATCGCGCCCTCCGCGCCCGGGGCGTCACGCGCATTGCGCCCGACGCCGGTTTGCGCGAGGGTCGCACCGGTTACGTCACGGATCAAGGGAGGGAACCCATGGCCGCGGAGATTGTCACCGTGCCCTGTCTCAGCGACAACTACGCCTATCTGGTGCGCGCGCCCGGCGGGCAGGTCGCTTTGGTCGATGCGCCGGCAGAGGGGCCCATTCTCGAAGCGCTGGAGGCGCGTGGCTGGGGGCTCGACCAGATCTGGGTGACGCATCATCACGGCGACCACACGGATGCGGTGGAGGCCCTGCGCGCCCGCTTCGGCGCCAAGGTGGTCGGCTATGCGCCGGACAGCGCGCGCCTGCCAAAGCTCGATCTGGCGCTGGCCGAAGGGGACACCGTGACGCTTGGTGAGATCGCCGCCCGCGTGATCGACGTCTCCGGCCATACCATTGGCCACATTGCATTTATTCTGGACGCCGAGGGCGCTGCCTTCACCGCGGACAGCCTGATGGCGCTCGGCTGCGGGCGGGTGTTCGAGGGCACGCATGCGATGATGTGGGAGAGCCTTTCAAAGCTGGCGGCGCTGCCGGACGAGACGCAGATCTATTCGGGCCACAACTACGGCAAGGCCAACGGGCGCTTTGCCCTGTCGATCGAGCCGGAGAACGCGGCGCTGAAGGACCGGATCGCCCGGATCGAGGCGGCTGACGCCGCCGGCACCCCCATCGTGCCCGTCACGCTGGCCGAGGAGCGTGCGACCAATCCGTTCCTGCGCGCCATAGAGCCCTCGGTGAAAGCGGCGGTGGGCCTCGACGGGGGCGATGACGCGGCGGTCTTTGGTGAGATCCGCCGGCGCAAAGACAGCTTCTGAGGCCATGCGCGGGCTGCGCGACCGGCGGATCGGTGTCGTTCTCCACTGGGCGGTCGCAGTGCTAGTCGTGGCCTTTGCGGTGGCAAGCGATCAAGGAACTCAACGGGTTATGGGCGGTTTGTTGACCCTGGCGGGCGGTGCCTTCATCCTGCGTGCGCTGCTGGTCGGGCCGATGACGCGGCCTTCGCCCCGGCTGGCAGGCACCCCGCGGCTGGTGCATCTGGCGCTGCATCGGGGGCTCTTGGTGGTGCTGGCGGGGCTCATCGGAACCGGCCTGCCGATCGGGATGGCGGGGCCGGGGATCGCAGAGGCCCTCGGCGGCGGCAGCGAGGCTCTGGGCGCCTGGCACAGCCGGTTCTACGCGCTCACCTTCGCATTGGCGGCGGGGCATGTGATCTTCAATATCTGGCGGGGTGCGGCGCTGGGGGAGCGGCCCTTCGCGGCGATGCTGCGGCTCTGAGCGGCGATATCACGTGACAACGCTGCGATAAAATCGCGCGACATTCCGATGCGACATTGCTGCGATATCAGCGATATTGATGCCCGTCAGGCTGCCAGTCGGTCGAGCACCACACCCAGAGACCCCCGCCAGTCGCGCATCGGCCAGCCGAAGGCCCTCTCGAACCGCGCGCAGTCGAGCGTCGAGTTGGCTGGGCGCGTCGCCTTGGTCGGGTAGGCGCTGGTCGGGATCGGGGCGACCTCCGGGGCGCGGGGGAGGAGGCCGCGGGTCACGGCGCCGTTGAACACGGCCTCGGCGAAGCCCGCCCAGGTGGTCTCGCCCCGACCTGCCAGATGGTAGACACCCCAGAGCGGATCGCCCGCTGGGGTCTCGGCCAGGCGCGGGGCGGCATGCAGGCAAGCGGCCGCGATGTCGAGCGCCGACGTGGGCTGCCCATGCTGGTCCGCGACGATGGTGAGCCGGTCGCGCTCCGCTCCCAGCCGCAGCATGGTGCGCACGAAGTTGGCGCCCCAGGGGGCATAGACCCAGGCCGTCCGCAGAACCACCGTGCGTGGGTTGGCCGCCAGTGCTGCCTCCTCACCGGCCAGCTTGCTCGCGCCATAGACGCCGAGGGGGCCGGTCGGGTCGTCCTCCCGGTGCGGGCCGGTCCGCGTGCCCGGGTAGACGTAATCGGTCGAGAGGTGGAGGAGCGCGGCCCCCGCCTCCGCCGCCCCGCGCGCGATCTCTCCGACTGCGGTCGCGTTGACCTGGTGGGCGAGCGCCGGCTCGTCCTCGGCCCGGTCGACGGCGGTGAAGGCGGCGGCGTTGATAACCACGCTCGGGCGGGCCTCGGCGATGGTGGGCGCAATCCGGGCGGTCTCGGTCAGATCCAGCGCGTCGCGGCCGAGGAACCGGGCTCCAGGAGCCTGCTCGGCGAGCGCTTGTGCCACTTGGCCCGTCTGGCCGATGACGAGGATCACGCCTTCAGCCCCAGCCGCTCCCCGCCATAGCGGCGGGCGCGGATGCCCTCCCACCAGTCCCGGTGGGCGAGGTACCAGTCGATGGTGGTGGCGAGGCCGTCCTCGAACCCGTGCTCCGGGCGCCAGCCGAGCTCGGCGCGAATGCGGGCGGCGTCGATGGCATAGCGCGCGTCGTGGCCCGGGCGGTCGGTGACGAACGAGATCAGCCGGTCATGGGGCGCGCCGCCCGGCAGGCGCGCATCCAACGCCGCACAGATCGCGCGCACGACCTCGAGATTGGTCCGCTCGGCATCGCCGCCGACGCAGTAGCTCTCGCCCGGCGTCCCCCGCTCCAGCACCAGGCGCAGCGCTCGGGCGTGGTCCTCGACGAACAGCCAGTCGCGAATGTTGGCGCCGGTGCCGTAGACGGGCAGGGGGCGGCCCTCAACGGCCGCGATCACCATCACGGGGATCAGCTTTTCCGGGAACTGCCAGGGGCCGTAATTGTTCGAGCAGTTGGAGGTGACGACCTCGAGCCCGTAGGTCTCCCCCCAGGCGCGCACCAGATGGTCCGACGCCGCCTTGGACGCCGAATAGGGCGAGTTCGGCGCGTAGGGCGTGGTCTCGGAGAACGCTGCATCCGACGGCCCCAGCGAGCCGAAGACCTCGTCCGTCGAGATGTGGTGGAACCGGATGCCGCCCGCCCGCCGCACCGCCTCCAGCAGCGTGAAGGTGCCGGTGATGTTGGTCTCGAGGAACGCCGCCGGCCCGTCGATCGAGCGGTCCACATGGCTCTCGGCGGCCAGATGCATCACCGCGTCGGGCCTGTGCTCCTCCAGCAGCCGCGCGACCAGCGGGCCGTCGCAGATGTCGCCGTGGACGAAGCGGTAGACGGGGCTGTCGGCGGCCTCCTCCAGCGCCTCGGGTGTGGCCGCATAGGTCAGCTTGTCGAGGTTCACCACGGTCTCGCCGGCGCGGATGAGCTGGCGGATGACGGCGGAGCCGATGAAGCCCGCCCCGCCGGTCACGAGGATGCTCATGAGGCGCCTCCGAACGGGTTCTCCCAGTCGGCCATGCGCGGGGCGGCAGCGTCTTTCGCCGAGAGCACGGGCGCCCCCTCCCACGGCCAGGGGATGGCAAGCTCCGGATCGTCCCAGGCGACCCCGCCATCGGCCTCGCGGTTGTAGGGTGCATCGACCTTATAGGCGACCTCGGCCCCCGGCGTCAGCGTGAGGAAGCCGTGCAGGAAGCCCCGCGGCACCAGCAGCTGCGCGCCGGTCTCCGACGACAGCTCCAGCCCGAAATGGTGCCCATAGGTGGCCGAGCCCGGACGCACATCCACCGCCACATCCCAGATCGCGCCGACCAGACAGCGCACGAGCTTAGCCTGGGCAAAGGGCGGCGCCTGGTAGTGCAGCCCCCGCAGCGTCCCCGCCTCGGCCGAGCGGGAGTGGTTGTCCTGCACCCAGTCGTGCGTCAGCCCCTCGGCGGCGAAGGCAGCCTTGTTCCAGGTCTCGGCGAAGAAGCCGCGGGCGTCGCCATGGCGCGTCGGCCTGTGGATCAGCAGGTCTGGGATCGGGGTGGTCTCGAACATAGGGCCTCCGGCGGTGTTGCGCTCTCCTGCCACAGAACGCGGCCCTGCAACAGGCCCCTGCGGTCCCGGGCCTGCGATGGGCGCGGCCAAAATGCTGAGCTCTTAAGTCAAATTTAAGACATCTCCCCCAGGGTGGCTGTCAGCGCCGATAGGGCGGGCCGGAGCGATCCGACCGCGGCGGCGGGCCCACCATGCCCGCCTGCACCCCCGCGCGCCTCTCACGAGATCCCGGACCCATTGTCCCCGCCTCCAAGCGGGGCGCCCAAGCCATGGAGACTTACATGCCCGGAACGGTCAAACTTTGGTGGCATGACGGCTCGACCCTCGATGTCCGCAGCCATCCGACGCCGCTAATCAACGAGCCCGAGCTCGGCTTCGAGACCTTGTCGGTCGGCACCTCGGCGGTCGCCTCGAACCCCGCGCCCGAGGAGGCGCATGTGGCGGTGATCGAGACGCCGGTGCCGGTGCGCTACCGGGTGCTGCGCCCCGGCGACAACGGCAGCGCCGACGATGCCGAGGCCAAGCCGCTCCAGGTCACCGTCCAGGCGGTCGCCACGATCGGCGTCGAGCCGGGCTATGTGCTGTCGCTGCGTGAGGAGGTCTGAGCGCATGTTCGTCGGATTTGGACCTCAGCCCTGCTTCTCGGTCTTCGGCCCGGGCTTCGGCGGTGGCGCAGGCGGCAGCGGTGGCGGCGATGTCACCATCAACCAGACAATCACCGAGATCACGGCCTCCGGCGTTTCGGAGGATGCGGGCCAGGTGCTGACCGAAGGCACCGATGGCGGCGCGCTGCTGCTCGGCAACGACATCCGGGTTGCGCTGGATACGACGCTTGGCGGCATCGACTGGCGCCAGGCCGAGGCGGAGCGGCTGCTCTCTTATGATGTCGCCTCGCGCACGGTGGACATCCTCGCGGGCACGGGCGTCGCGCTGCCATTGGCGACCACCGCCGACGCGGGGCTGATGTCGGCGGCGGACAAACAGGCGCTGGCTGCCGCGACCGGCGGGACCGGCGGCATGGCGGTGGAGATCACCCGCAACGACATCCAGGCGACCACGGTGGATGCGGGGCTCGCCACGATCCGGACCTCGGGCTATGCCGCACCCGGTGATGGCGGCGGCGGGCTTTATGTCCGTGCGGGCTCGGAGCCCCAGCACAGTGCCAAGGTGCAGTCCGCGGACGGCGCCTGGTGGGAGCTCGTGCCCCAGGACGGCCGGGTCAACGTGCTGCAATTGGGGGCGGCCCGCACCACGGACGGCGCATCGCCCCAAACCGATGCGCACCCGGCCTTCGCGGCCGCCATCGAATTCGCCGAACGCTTCGACCGGGGCAACATCCGGACGGGGATCGAGATCGGCGTCCCGCCCGGGCGGTATTTGATCGGCCAGACCCTCGAGCTGCGGGCCGCCGTGCGCCTGATCGGGCAGGCCTCCACCGGAGCGGTCGAGAACTGGCCGGTCGAGCTCAACTTTGCCGACACCGCGGGGCTCATCGTGCACGCTGCGCGCTCCGTCGATACGGGCTCGAGCGCCGAGACCCCGGACGACCCAGCGACCATGTCGGCCAATGGTGCGGTGATCGAGGGCCTCTACTTCCATGGGCCGGGCGCCGGCAACGGCTTCGATGTGCTCAAGCCCGGCATCCGGCTCCACTCCCGCGCGGTGCTGCGGGATATCATGGTGGCGGACTTCTCCGGACACGGCGTGCACATCGAGGCGGATGTCCTCGGTGACTTCAGCAATGCCAACATCTTCATGATCTACAACCTCTCGACCCGCTTCAACGGCGGCTCGGGACTGTTCGTGAAGGATTTCGACGCCAATGCCGGGCACATCTTCGGCCTGGACATGTCGGCGAACGGGCGCTTTGGCATCGAGGAGCGCTCCTTTCTCGGCAACCACTATTTCGGCGTCCACACCCAGTCGAACGGCACGCGCACCGCGGGCCAGGATCTTTCGACCAGCATCGTCACATTAGGCGGCGCGACCTACACCGCGGCGATAGGGGCGAGCGAGGCGGATCTCGTGGCGACCCAGCCCGGCACCAATGAAGACGTCTGGCGCCAAGACTTCAGCACCGACACGATCAATTCCAACCTGGGGCCCGCATGGAGTGCCGGCCAGCCGGTGGGCACCTATGTGGTCGGCGGCTCGGTGATCTGCGACGGTCCGACCAATCAGAGCGTCATCAACGGGCTCTACAACGAGGCCAACCAGGGCCGCGCCGTGCTCGACCAGCGGACCATGGTGCTTGGCGGGCTGACGGGCGGGATCGTGCCCGGGTCGAACGGGGCAGGCTATGCACAGGCGGGGCCGAATGTGGATGCGCATTCCGGTCTGAGCTTCGGCTCGGCCGAGGGCGTCAGCCTGCGTGTGCACAACCTGCCGCGCGAGGTCTTCAACATCATGACCGACGGCACGCCGGACGGTCTGCGCCTCACCTACGATCCCTTCGTCGGCGGCGGTGTGGTGAACTGGAAGGTGCGCTTCGATGCGGACATCTCGCAGTCCTTCACGCTGGACGAGAGCACGGTCAGTTTCGGCCGACCCTCGGCGATCGGGCGCGGGCACACCTATTTCCGCCAGGGCGCGTTCTTCGGCTCGGACAGCCAAGCCCGCCAGATCGTCTTCCACGACGACCAGATGGCCGACACAGACCACGGCCCGGGCGATCTGGTGCTCGACAGCGGCCCCTCGGAGGGCGCCCCGATCGGCTGGCTCTGGCTCACGGCGCATGACGCGTCGGGGTCTGCGGGCACCGTGCGTCAGCTCTGGCAGGTGCCGACGCTCGATGGCGCGGTCACGTTGCCGGGCTTCGACACCGCAGGGCTTGCAACCGAAGGGGCAGCCGGCCATGTCGGCACGCTCGCCTACCGCTCGGATGTCGCAGCCCCGGTGTTCTCGGACGGCGCCAACTGGCGGGACATGCGGGCCCTGCGTGTGGTGGAGAAGACCGGTGCGGCGACGCTGGCCACGGATGAGGCCTTCGCGCTGATCCGCTTCACCGGGGCCTCTCCGGCCACGCTCACGATCCCGGCGGGCGCCATGGCGGTCGGCGATCAGATCAGCGTCGTGCAGTCGGGCCAAGGGCCGGTGACGCTGGCTGCGGGGGCTGGCGTAACCCTCGATGCGGAGGTCGGCCTGACGATCCGCGCCCAGCACGGGGTGGCGAGCGTCGTGTGCATCGCACCCGACACCTATGTGGCGGTCGGCGCGCTCGACAGCTGACAGTCCCGCCCGCTCCGGTTCGCTGGGGCGGGCATCTTACGTCTTGGCAGGCGCGAGCCGGTCATAAAGCGCCACATGGCGGGCCGCGACCTCCTCGGCCCGAAAGACCCGCTCCGCAAGCCGCCGCCCGGCCCGGCCCATCTCGGCACGGCGCGCAGGGTCGGCCAGCAACCCCCCAAGCGCCTCAGCCAGCGCCGCCGCATCCCTGACCGGCACGAGCAGGCCCGTCACCCCCGGCTCGATCGCATCGCGGCAGCCGGGGACATCCGTCGTGACAACCGCCCGCGCCGCCGCCGCCGCCTCGCTGAGCGCCTTCGGCAACCCCTCGCGATAGGAGGGCAGGGCGACCAGGCTCGCGCGCGCCAGGATATCGGGGATATCGCGCCGGAACCCCCAGAACTCGACCACCCCTTCGGCCTCCCAGCCCGCCAGCATCTCCGGTGGGACGGAGGCCGGGTTCGCTGGATCGGGTGCGCCGAGATAGGCAAAGCGCGCGTCCACCCCGCGGGCCTTCAGGATCCGGGCGGCCTCCACGAACTCCGCCGCCCCTTTGTCGAGCAACATCCGCGCGGGCATCACCACAAGCGGCGGTTCCTCGGGCACCGCGTCCGCGTCGAAGCGGGAGAGGTCGACGCCCGAACCCTCCGTCATCACCACGCCCGCGCCAGGGACTACGCCGAGCGCTGCGATGGTTTCCCGATCGTCCGGGTTCTCGAAAACCGAGGCCACGGTCGCCCGGTTCGTGCCCCAGCGCATCACCGGCGTGATCACGGCCCGGATCAGCCGCGAGCGTAGGCTGTCGCTGATGAAGAGAAACCCGAGCCCCGTGAGCGCCATCACCGCCGGCAGCCCCGCGAGGCGTGCCGCGATCCCGCCATAGAGCACGGGCTTGATGGTCACGAGATGCACGAGATCGGGCCGTACCCGGCGCATCAGGCGCCAAAGCGCAAAGGTGGTGGCGAGATCCCGCAGCGGTGCGATCTTGCCCCGCCCGATCTCGAGCGCCAGGGTCTCGAACCCGAGCGCTTCGATCCGCGCGACGGCCTCTGCGGGCTCGGGCGGGGCCACCACCGTCACCCGCCACCCCGCCGCCACCGCCGCCTGCCCGATCTCGAGCCGGTGCGACAGAAAGAAGCCGGGGTCGTTCACCACCATCATCAGATGCCGCATGGGCCGCGCTCCGCTTGTGTCGCGCCCTGATCGGCGGGGCAGGGGGCGCTGTCAAGCGGGCGGTTCGGCGCGCGCCACCAGCAGCCCGTCCTCGCGCGAGACACGGATGGCGAAGGGCACGCTGTCGAGGGCGAGGCAGGCATCCACATCGGCGTCCGAGAGCGCCACGCCATCGGTGCGGGGGCTGAGGCTGAGGATCGCGGCGGTGAGCGCTGCCGGCTCCGGCCGACGCCCCGCCAGCCGGGCCGCCAGCCAGTGAACGCAGAGCGCGTCTTCGATGGTGGGCACGGGGGCTGCGTCCGTGCCCTCTCCCATGGCGACCAGCGTGATCTCGGGCGCCCCGGCAAGGGCCGTGACCGTGGCCTCCGCGGTCACCAAAGCGCCGGCATAGACCCGCTCCGCGCCCCCGGCCGCCACGATCCCGCGGGTGCCGTTCGAGGTGGTCTGGACCAAGGTCTCCCCGTCGAAGCGCTCGGAGGCGATCTCGGCCGGCGAGTTGCCATGATCGAAGCCCTCGATGGCGATGCCGCCGCGCTCTCCCATGGCCCGCGCGGCCTGGCCCGAGGCCCGGAGCGCGAAGGCCTCCTCCGCGGTGCCGACCATCACGATGCGCTCCGCCCCGCGCGAGAGGGCAACCGCCGCCGTCGTGAAGGCGCGGAACACATCGATGATCACGACCGCGCCCGTCGCCGCCCGCGCGCCCGCTTCGAAGGCCGCAATCCGCAGGGTCATTCGCCCTGAAGCTCCGCTGTGAGACCCGCGACGCTGAGGATCTCCAGCCGCCGCCCCTCACGCTTGATCAGCCCGAGACGCCGCAGCCGGGAGAGGTCCCGCCCCACCGCCTCACGCTGGCCGAAGATCGCGTCCGCCAGCTCTTGTTGCGTCGGCAGCGCCTCGATCACTGCGACATCGGGCTTGCCGCGCCGGGGCCGCGCGCGCGTCAGCAGCTCAGCCACCAGCCGTTCGCGGGCGCTCATGGTCGTGAGATTGAGGAGCCTCCCCGACAGCACCCGCACCCGCCGCGCGAGATAGCTGAGAAAGGCGCGCATCACATCGGTGTTGCTGTCGATCAGCCGGTTGAAGCGCGCAACCGTGATGCGGGCCGCCCGGGTCTCGGTGATTGCGGTGACGTTGGTCGAGCGCGCGCCGCCGTCGATGGCCGCGATCTCGCCAACACAGGCGCCCGGGCCGAGATCGGCAAAGCGCACCTCGCGCCCGGTGCCGGTGAAGGTGGACGCGCGGACCCGTCCCTCGAGGATGAAGAAGACATCGTCTCCGGCATCCGCATCGCCGATGATGGGTGCGCGGGGGGCATAGACCGTCTCGCTCCACTCGGCCGCGAGCGCCGCATATCCGCCGGGACCACAGGCCCGAAGCGTCGTGCCCTCGGGCAATGCGCGCCATGTGTCGTCCATGCCGTCCCTCCTGGCGTCATGTCGGATCGTCGCCGTGCCGTCTTCCCTTAGCCCATTTGGTGGGTGTTCCGGTATCATTCATGAAATGTTAACTTTAACGTCGCATTCTTTTTTCCGTCTCGGGGGCCAGGGCGATCGGGCGTGCGTCCCTCTCGCATGCCTAGGCCAAGGCGTGGTTCCCGATCCGGTGGCAGTATGGCCGCTGGCGGCTTTTTTTGTGTGCGGCTCACTCGGTGGTCGTGGAGATATGCGCACAAAAAAGCTGGGCTTGATAGTTGTGTGTTGCCGTTTCTTTGCGTTGCGTCTGGCGGCCGGTCTCTTCCCCCAAAGAGACCGGCCTGCCGGACGACGCGCGTCGGCAACCGACCATAGCGCGGCAGGCAGCGCGCTTCAGGGGACCCGTCGGCGGAGTGGTAACGCCGGCGGGTTTCTTGTCTCATGCCTAAGGGGATAACCGCCATGCTCGGGCGCGCGGTGGGGAGGACAAGGCCATACCGCCGCCCTCCCGGAGCTGAACCGGGGCGCCGTGTCGCTCAGCGGCCAGCAATCCGGCGAGAGGCCCCGCGCTGTCCCACGCCGCCCTATTCCACCGTAAGATCGCGGTCAGGCGAGGGTCTTCAGATCCCGCTCCGGGTCGGCGAGGCCCTCAGCGTCCGGCTGGTGGCCCGCTTCGAGCCAGCGCTTGCCGGTCATATAGGCCTTGGGGTCCGACACCGCGTCGATGGCGATGAACGCGCCGTCGCGGAAATACCAGAACGAGCGCCCGCCCGCCCGACTGCCTGGGCGCTCGATCACGCGCGTGTAGTCGGTTGAGAGCCCGGCAATCTGCAGCTTGGCGTCGTACTGATCCGACCAGAACCAGGGCATCGGGGCATAGGCGCCCTCCGCCCCCAGCATCGCGCGGGCCGCATGGGTCGCTTGGTCGATGGCGTTCTGCACCGACTCGAGCCGGATCCGCCCGCCCTGCCAGGGAAAACTCGCGCAGTCCCCAGCGGCATAGATCGCGGGGTCAGAGCTGCGGCATTGTCCGTCGACGGCGATGCCGTTCTCGAGCGTCAGGCCGGCGGCCTCGGCCAGGGCGGTGTCCGGCGCGATCCCGATCCCGACGATGGCGAGATCGATGGGCAGCCGTTCGCCATCCTCGAAGACCGCTTCTGTGACCCGCTCCGTGCCTTCGAGCCGGGCCATCATGGCGCCCTCGCGGATCTCGACCCCGTGGGAGCGGTGCAAATCCCGCAGGAAGCCTGCCGTCTCGGCGCAGGCGACACGGTTGAGGATGCGCTCCGCGCGCTCCACCACCACCACTTTGAGCCCCCGGCTGGCCAGTACCGCCGCTGCTTCCAGTCCGATATAGCCGCCGCCGATGACGATGGCGCGGCGTCCCTCGGCAAGCTCCGGCGCGAGCCCGTCGATATCGCCCCGCGTGCGCACCACATGGACGCCGCCGAGCGCCCCGCCCGCGGCCTCGGGCAACCGGCGCGCCACGGCCCCGGTGGTCAGCGCGAGCGCGCCGTAGGACACGGTATCGCCACCGGCGAGCGCCACCGTCCGCGCCTCCCGGTCGATGCCCGTCACCGCCTGCCCGGTGACCAGGCGGATATCGGCCTCGCCGTAATAGCTCTCTGGCTTCAGATACAACCGCTCCGCCGCGAAATCGCCGAGCAGGTATTTCTTGGACAGCGGCGGGCGCTGATAGGGCGGCTCGGGCTCGGCACCGATCAGCGTCACCGGCCCGCCATAGCCCTCGGCCCGCAGCGTCTGCACCAAGCTCGCGCCCGCCTGGCCGGCGCCCACGACCACCACACTCTCCGGTTCCGCCATTGTCCCCTCCACCGTCAGCCGTCGATCGCGACCTCGGCGGTGATCGTGGAGAGGACGACGCCCGCGCGCAAGAGCCGGGCTTCACCGCGATAGGTTCCGGGCGGCCAAGGGCCGCGGGCGCGTTTCCCGGCGGCCACGAATTGGCGGGCGCGGTTGCGGTCCATGCGGGAGCGGCGCTCGACCAGTTGACGGCCATCGGGGGTGGTGACGCTCAGCACGACTTCGTCATGGGTGCGCAGGCCGAAGAAATGCGCCCAGAAGACCAGACCAGGGGCGGTGGTACTGAGGGTCGGAGCGCCAGCTGTGCCCGCCTTGATGGCGCTGTACTCGGGCACCTTGGGCGCAAACCCGGCCGTGAGCGCCCCGCCAGCGCGATAGGGGATCTCCTCGGCCCAGAGGGTGGCCCGCTCCGGCAGGGCACAGGCATGGTCCTGGAGCCGCGTGTCCATGGGGTCGACCACGGCACCGGCGGCATTGCGCAGCGTCAGGTGGAGATGCGGGAACTCGGTTGCGCCGGAGAGCCCGACGAGCCCAATTGGCTGGCCGGCTGTGACCTGCTGGCCCCGCGCAACCGACACACTGCCCTGGCGGAGATGGCAGTATTGCGCCGAGGAGCCGTCCTCATGCCGGATCCGCACCCCGTTGCCACACTCCCGGCCGTCGACCGAGGGGGCGCCAGGAGCTCGGAGGTCGATATCGGGCATGCCGTCGCGCACGCCCTGCACCGTGCCCGCGGCGATGGCGAGCACGGCTACCCCCGCCTCCATCTGAGCGAGATCCAGCAGGCGGAAATCGGTGCCCTTGTGCCCGTTATAGGTGAGCGTGCCACAGCGGTAGTCCGTCCAATCCGGGCTCGGATCCCGGTCGACGAAATGCTGGATATGGCAGTCCTGCCCGAGGGTGCAGTCGACGGGGAGCAGATAGTCCTCTGCCGCCGACGGAGGGGCGAGCAGCCAAACGGCCGTGGCCAGGGTTGAAGCGGCGGAGCGGCGCGCGCCAGGCCCCGCCCACCCATCGGAGGGCATCGCCTGGCACGACCGTCGGAAAGCCCCCCAGCCTGGCGCGCGCCGCTGTCTCGAGGCTGGGTCAGCTCGACAAAGGCGCGGCCCGAGGCCTGTGGGGGAGGATGACGGTGCAGCCTGCGACCGGCCTGCATGGGTGGGTGGGGCCTGGGGCCGCGCCGATGACGCAGCCCGCGCCCAGAGACGCCTCACTCCGCGGTGAGAAGCGGCGGTTTCCCGCCTTCGAGCTTTGGCGGATCCGGTGGCAGGAGCTCGAGGGCAAGCTTGCCGTCGCGCACCACAACCTTCACGAGCCCGCCCTTGGAGAGCTTGCCGAACAACAGCTCCTCCGCCAGCGGCTTCTTGATGTGCTCCTGGATCACGCGGCCCAAGGGACGCGCGCCCATGCGGCTGTCATAGCCCTTCTCGCCGAGCCATTCCGCCGCGGGCCGGGTCAGCTCGAAGGAGACGTTGCGCTCCATGAGCTGCGCCTCGAGCTGCAGCACGAACTTCTCCACCACCTGCAGGATCACCGCTTTCGGCAGGGCGCCGAAGCTGATCACCGCATCCAGGCGGTTGCGGAACTCGGGGCTGAACATCCGCTCGATGGCCTCTTGGTCGTCGCCCTCGCGCTCCATCCGGCCAAAGCCCATGGCCTCTTTCGCCAGCTCCGATGCGCCTGCGTTCGAGGTCATGATCAGGATCACATTGCGGAAGCTCACGCCTTTGCCGTTGTGATCCGTCAGCTTCCCGTGGTCCATGATCTGGAGCAGGATGTTGAAGACGTCCGGGTGGGCCTTCTCGATCTCGTCGAGCAGCAGCACGCAGTGCGGATGCTGGTCCACGCCGTCGGTCAGCAGCCCGCCCTGGTCGAAGCCCACATAACCCGGAGGCGCGCCGATCAGGCGGCTGACCGAGTGCTTCTCCATATACTCCGACATATCGAAGCGGAGCAGTTCCACGCCCATGATCGAGGCCAGCTGGCGGGCCACCTCGGTCTTGCCGACGCCCGTGGGCCCGGCGAAGAGGTAGTTGCCGATCGGCTTCTCCGGCTCGCGCAGCCCGGCGCGGGCCAGCTTGATGGCGGAGGAGAGCGCATCGATTGCCGTGTCCTGGCCGAACACCACGCGCTTGAGGTTCACCTCGAGATCGCGCAGCACCTCGGCATCGTCCTTGCTGACCTGCTTCGGTGGGATGCGCGCGATCTTGGCGACCACGTTCTCGATCTCGAGCTCGGTGATCTCCTCGGCGCGCTCGGCCTTGGGCTTGAGGTGCTGGGCCGCCCCCGCCTCGTCGATCACGTCGATCGCCTTGTCCGGCAGCTTGCGGTCGTTGATGTAGCGCGCCGCCAGCTCCACCGCCGACTTGATCGCCTCGGGGGTGTAGCTGACCGAGTGGTGCTTCTCGAAGAAGGGCTGCAGACCCTTCAGGATTTCTTGCGCGTCCTCCTGGGAGGGCTCGGTCACGTCGATCTTCTGGAAGCGCCGGCTGAGGGCCCGGTCCTTCTCGAAGTGCTGGCGGAACTCGTTGTAGGTCGTCGAGCCCATGCACCGCAGCGTGCCCGATTGCAGCGCCGGCTTCAGCAGGTTCGAGGCGTCCATCGCGCCGCCTGTGGTGGCACCCGCGCCGATCACGGTATGGATTTCGTCGATGAAAAGGATCGCGTCCGGGTGCTCTTCAAGCTCCTTGATCACGTTCTTCAGCCGCTCTTCGAAATCGCCGCGATAGCGCGTGCCGGCCAGCAGTGCGCCCATGTCGAGGCTGTAGATCGTGGTGCCCGAGAGCACCTCCGGCACCTTGGCGTCCACGACCTTCTTGGCCAGACCCTCGGCGATGGCGGTCTTGCCGACACCGGGGTCGCCGACCAGCAGCGGGTTGTTCTTGCGCCGGCGGCAGAGCACCTGGATGCAGCGCTCGACCTCCGCCTCGCGCCCGATCAGCGGGTCGATGCGGCCCTGGCCGGCCTTCATGTTGAGATCGACGCAGAACTTGCCGAGCGCGGTCTCCTCCTGCTTGGCCTCGCCCTCGGCATCCGCGTCGGTGCTCTCGGTCTCCTCGGCGCCGCGCACCGCCCGGCTCTCGCCATAGGCCGGGTCCTTGGCAATGCCGTGGGAGATGTAGTTCACCGCGTCGTAGCGGGTCATGTTCTGCTCTTGCAGGAAATAGGCAGCGTGGCTCTCGCGCTCGTTGAAGATCGCGACCAGCACATTGGCGCCGGTGACTTCTGAGCGGCCCGAACTCTGGACATGGATCGCAGCGCGCTGGATCACGCGCTGGAAGCCGGTGGAGGGGGAGGCCTCCGCCCCGTCGCTGTCATAGACCAGGGTCTCGAGGTCGTTGTCGATAAAGCGCGTCAACGTCGTGCGAAGATCCCCGATATCGACCGAGCAGGCCCGCATCACGCGGGCGGCGTCTGGCTCGTCGATCAGGGCGAGCAACAGGTGCTCGAGGGTCGCGAGTTCGTGGCGACGCGCATTGGCGAAGCCGATGGCGCGGTGGATCGCGTCTTCGAGGCTTGCGGTCAGAGATGGCATCGCGGGCTCCTTATCGCCGGGACCGCTGCGGCGCAGCGACCGGTTTGGTTGGTGTAGATTTAACTTTGGGCCTCGGACCCGTACGATCAAGCATAAGTTTGCAAAGCCGAGGTTGCGAAAATGTCATCGGGCGCCAGACAAGCGAAATATCAGTCCTTTTCCATGGTGCATTGAAGGGGGTGTTGGTTCGATCGGGCGCTGTCCATCACCTGCGTCACCTTGGTCTCGGCCACTTCGTAGGGATAGACCCCCACCACGGCGAGGCCCTGATTGTGCACTTGCAGCATAATCTCCACCGCGCGCCCGTGACCCAC
>JBCBYB010000039.1:0-40914 GCA_039816045.1 Pseudomonadota bacterium | reverse complement strand
TGCGATTTGGGGGATCGTCGCGGGCAGTATCATCTGGCTGTCGAAGGCGTTCCTCAGCCGCGCTTAGAGCGCGTTGAAGTGCAATTTCGCTTCCAGATTGATATTGGATCGATGTTGGCTGGTCCGCGAGCTGGATTCCGCTTGCGTCCTCACCCAAGGAACTGGCCCATGTTGAAAGTGAGAGTTCGGGTATGATCCTGTGAAGGAGGAGTGCCCAGGATGCCGAAGGAGCGGTTTAAGGGTGCGCAGATCGCTCTTGCCCTGAGGCAGACGGTTGGCGGCACGCCTGCAAGCGAGATCTGTCGAAACATGGGTATCGCCTAGGCGACCTTATATTCCTGGAAGATCTCCTACAGGTACGTCCGCGAAACGTGATAAGCGAGAATTGGTGCGGCCGAGATCCGACGCCTGAACGAAGAGAGGCTGCAGGACGCTCTCGGCCGAGACGATCTACGCTTAGATCGTCTGGCTTGCCCAAAAGACCGAGAGGCTTTGGCGCTTCCTGCCGCGCCGAAGGGCCCGCCTGGGCGGGCGCAAACGCCGGGCCTCGAAGAACAGGTTGGCGGAGAAGCTCCATAGTTCTCAGTGCTTTCCCGAAGCCGATAGACGCGCCGAAGCCTAGCACTGGGAGGCGGACCTCGTCATTTGCCGCCGCACGCGCCCGGTCCTGGTGCGGCATGAGCAGCGCATGCGGCTCAAACTGATGGAACGCCTCATGGGCGAGACGGCCACCGAGTCGGTGTCGAACATGACAGCCGTCTTAGCCTGCTCTTGGACCTGATGCGCGGCTCGGTCACTTTCGACAGCGATACCGTTTTCGCCCGGAAACCGATGCTTAAGAGCATGCTGAGCGCGACGACAGACGCTATGCGCCCGCAGCTGCACGACGTCCTCGGCGAGCAGCTTGGTATCCGCTTCCATCGACGTGTTGCGCTTCACGCCTGTATCCACCTAAATCGCTCACGGACTGATGGTTTTGATGCCCACTCGTTCCAACAACATCAGCGCACTGGAAGCGAGAAAAAGATTTACGAACGATGGGGCCTGCCGCGGTTCTTTCTCCGAAATGATTGGCCTTCATTTTTGCTCAATTGAGATCAGGTGATTATCCCAAGCGCGGTTTGCTCTGGTGAGGGTATGCAGCCCGACTGCTCCGACCGCCGACACGCCACCGGTGCCGTCCGTCGCCAAAAAGCCGTTGCGATGAGGCGCGATCCCGCAGATGTCCGGTCGGCGGACCTCCTGGAGAAGGCGCCCGTCCTCCACCGAGTACACCTGCGCCCGGCCGCCGCGAGGAGCGGTGAAGCCAACACGGTCGCCTCCGCCTGAGAACGCGACGCTGCCGGCGTAGGCTCGTAGCAATGCCTGAAGCGGCCCTCTGGCCCCCACCAGCCGAAGCGGTGAGCCTCGTTTATGCAGGGCCAGAAGGGGCGGTGCATCGAACGGATCCCCTTGCCACTGCATTGCACAAGCAACCAGCCCGTCTGCACGCACAGAGAGATGGCGGATGGAATTGCGATGGATCTCTGGGCCCGGTTCGCACAAGTCGTCGATGCTGCCGTCTTCGTCGAGATAGGCGAGGCTGGGCCGCATAGTTTCAATGTTGAGTTTCTCCCGACCGCTGGCGGGGTGCGTGCGGATCCCGCCATTGGCGACCGCCAGCGTCTCGGTGCCCGGCAGGCGCACAACGTCGTGGGGGCCGATCCCGCCGGAGGCGCGCTCACCGATCCGGCGGTAGCCCTCGTCCGTTGACCAGAGACCGATCCGGCCCGCCCCGCTCTCGAACGCGTTCTCGGTGGTGTAGAGAATGGACCCATCAGACGAGAAGCAGCCATGGCCATAGAAGTGGCGTCCGGCCGGGGCTTGCAGCCGTGCCGTAACCTGGCCAGTCCGGCAATCGATGGCGAGCGCGAAGAGACCTGGCCTGCGGGCAAAGGCGACTGCTTCAGGTCGTCTGGGATGCGCCGCGGCGGCATGTCCTCGCCCCGGCAGCACGATCCGGAACCGGTCCGCGCCTTCGGCACCGATCCCATAGAGTGCGAATGTTCCGTCCGGTTCGCGGGCGGCTGCAATGTAGGCCGGGGTTCCGACATCCGCCCAGGTCGGCGAACAGGTGAGCGCTGCCGCGAGCCCGCCGAGGATCTTGCGCCGCGTCGGCACGGGGTCAATCTCCATCCAGAGAGTTGAACCCGGCTGTGACCCCGAGCCTGGGGGCCAGTTCGGTTGCCAGCGCATGGCGGATGGCGAGCACGCTTTGTTGCAGCGCCTCCACCCTCAGCCGGCCGACAGGGTCCGACACGCCCGCGAAGCTAGGATCGTCCAACGTCTCTGCGCGAGACAGCGCGCGGGCAAAGGCAGCGTCGACCTTGTCGCCCGCCTGAAGGGTTGATGCGAGCGCCCTTGAGGCACTGAGCGAGAGGACGACTTGCCGAAGCGACCGACCGGACCGCCAAGCCTCGGCACGTTTGGGGCGTGGTTTGTCGAGCGAGCCGAGCGGCCGGCCAAGACGCGTTGCGGCTGTGAACTCGAGTCCGGTGTCCAGCGCGGTGTAGAGCGCGCGCCGCACCTCTCCCATGCCGAGATAGACCGGGTTCTCCGCTCCCGGCGCCCGCATCAAAGCAGCATGGGCGGGCCATTCGCGCGCCATCGAGGCGGTCGTTCGGGCAATGCCCCGTGCGATCGCTTGTGTCAGGCGGCAAGCGTAAGCCGCTTCGCCGGCGGGAGGGTCGTAGAGCATCCGCTCGAGCGCATAGAACCCGCGCACGGCCACGGATTGGCGCGCGAAGGCGGCATCGGTTTCGACCGTTCCGTCTTCGGTGGCGAGCAAGCGCGTGAGCGTCTTGGCGGTGGTTCCGCGCGGATCGGGCCAAAAGGCCAGGGCGAAGGCGCGATCTTCGTCCTCCGCTGGGCCGAAGCGCAGATGCGAGACCGCGACCCAGGCATCGAACGCTTTGTGGTATGCGGCGCGCAGTTTCGTGCTCTCGGGCGAACAGTCCTCCATGGCCGCTCCGGCCAGTGCGTCGGCTTCGACGCTTAGCTTCTCAGTCCCGGGCAGGATGTGCTCTGCAATTGCGGCGTCGACCAAAGGCTCCGCACGGGCCGGCAGCGTCAAGAGGAGTATCAGGAGGGCAAGGCGCATCACAGGCTCTCCAGGAAACGGATCAGGGCTGCGCGGTCTGTCTTTGGCATGGCGACGAGGGCATCCCGGGCGGCTTGCGCCTCCCCGCCGTGCCAGAGGACCGCCTCGAGCAGAGACCGCGCCCGGCCGTCATGCAGCAGAGAGCTGTGCCCGCTGACCGCCCCAGTCAGGCCGATGCCCCAGAGCGGCGGCGTCCGCCATTCGCGCCCCGATGCGCGCCCTTCCGGCCGGTTGTCGGCCAACCCCTCGCCCATGTCGTGGAGCAACAGGTCGGTGTAGGGCCAGATCAGCTGGAAGCTTTGCTCGGTGCGGTCAGCCAGCCGATGCGTAACGTGCTTCGGAACATGGCAGGCCGCACAGCCCGTCTCGTGGAACAGGCGCTTGCCGGTCAGCACCTCTGGGTCGTCGACATCGCGCCTGGCCGGCACCGCCAAATTGCGCGCGTAGAACGTGACCAGGTCGAGGGCGACGTCCTCCACCTCGGGCTCGCCCCCGGTCAGGGCCGTCAGACACCGGGTCTGCGCTGCCAGGCAATCGCCATGGCCTGCGGGGAAAATCGTGGTCGACAGACCCATGTCTCCAGAGAAGGCCGCTGCCGACTGCTCACGCACCGAGGGCATCCCGGCCTTGTGTCCGAAGCGGCCCAGCATTGGCACCCCATGCTCAGCCGAGAGCACGATCTGCGGCCGTCCCGAAATCCCATCGCCATCGGCGTCGTCCGGGTCGGCACGTGCGAGGATCTCCGCGGCTGGTATCGCTTCCAAGAGCCCGAGTCCGATCATCTGCTGTGCGACCCTTGGCGAGATCATCGTGTCGCCGAGCGGTCCCGCCGAGAGGCCCGTCACGCGCCAAACAGGACGGCGAAGGGATGCGGTTTCCCCCTCCGACAGGGCCACGGGGATCTCTTCCCAGGTGACGGTTGGCCGGCCTTCGGCAGGCACGCCTGCGATGGAGAAGTCCTGGATCTGGACCCCGTATGAGGGATGCGGGCGATAGCGATATGCCCCAGGGATCGGCGACGCGGCCTGCCCCTCTGATGCCGGCAGGGAGACCCGGAGCAGGAGGGAGACGGCGGTGTCTCCGGGTCCGTCGGGCGGATGGCCGCGCCCGTCTTTTAGGTGGCAGCGCTGGCAGGATCGCGCGTTGTAGAGCGGCCCGAGGCCGTCCGAGGCTTTGGTCGATGCGGGCGCTGACACCCAGAGCTTTTTGAAGAGCCCATTGCCCACCTTGAACGCGAGCTCCTGCTCGAAGGAGAGATTGGCCGAGGCCTTGCTGAAGGCATTCGGCCCCGGTGTCGCAAAGCTTGTGGCGGCACCGCCCGAGCGGGTCTCGAAGGGTTCGGGTGCGTCAAAACGCGTGGGTGGGGTCAGAACACCCGTGATCCGCTCGCGCTCGGCGGCTGTGCGCGGGACCACGGCGAGGTGCGGGTCGCCAATCTCTGGCAAAGGGGCCGCTGCGGCACTGAGGGCTATCGCGATCAGACCTGCGACACTGTAAACCCTGCCTGACATACACGGGTCCTTGTCATTTGTGACGATGACCAATACCTTAGCGAAACAGTCAAGCAAGCGCCAGCCAGTCTTTGCAGCCAGCGCCCGTCCAGGAAAAGATCGATCCGGTGAGCAGCGCAGCACTTTCTCGGTTTATGCCAGCACAGGCCCCGGTTCCGTCCGCCCTGCCAGAGCCCGCGCTGAGCGCCCTCCGGGCGGTTGCAGCGCGGAGTCGGCTGGACCCTCGGTCGGATATCGAGGCGACCTGTCAGTTGCTGCGCAGCGATCCGGGCCAGGCGGCGGAGGCTTATGCGCGCGCCCTGTTGCGTGCTGTCTCCCATGCCCTTGGCCGGCCAGTGCGGTTCCACCGGCCGGGCGTGACCGCGGTGACCTTCGATGAGGCGTGGGTGATGCGGCTCTTGGGCTCTCTGCGAAACGGAGACCTCGACTCCGCCCTCTTCTGCATCGGATCGCAAATCCCGCGGGAGCGCCGCGCCTCGGTGCGGTTCCTCGCCGGCGCCTTGGCCGACCGCCTTGACATTCTGTGTTTAGAACCACTCTAAGGACGGCGAGGGCAAGCCAGTCCCAGCCAGCCCGCAGTCCTGTCACGGAGCCTCAGATGCAGAATGTCGCCACGGAGCTGGATGCCTCCGCGCTCGAAGCCATTATCGAAGGTCTGACCCAAGCGCTCGCCGAGACCGCCGTCGAAACCATGAAAGCGCAGAACTACCACTGGAATGTCACGGGCATGGCGTTCGGCCCGCTGCACGATCTGTTCCAGAAGATCTATGAGGATCATTTCGAGGCGCAGGACGAGCTGGGCGAGCGGATCAAAGCGCTCGACGGCCATACGGAGGGCCGCCTCGCCAAGCTGCTGGAGCGCGCCAAGATCGAGGAATGCGACGGCCATGTGGATGACCGCACCATGATCGCCAACCTCGTGGCGGATCAGCGGACCATTGCTGGCACCCTGGCCGCACTCGCGGATGTGGCCGAGAAGAACGGCGATCTCTTGACCCAGGATATGGCGATCGCCCGCGGCCAGGTGCATGAGAAGTTTGCCTGGCTCCTCAACGCGCACATCAAGTGAGGCTCAGGCGTCCTCGGCCAGCCTGTCGATCGGGCAGGCGATGTCCTTTTTGGCGCATTTGCGCCGATAGGCGATCGTCCAGCCTTTGAACTTTCCGCCGAGCTCGGCCTGTTGGCCCAGCAGCTCGGCGAGAAACCGGCGCTTGCCCTTCTTGCCGTCGAGCCGCTTCCATTTGGATTTTTGCGTCTTGGTCATCGAGCAGCCGATGCAGTGACCGCCTTTGAGCTTGTGCTTGCAGACATCGATGCAGGGAGACGGGATCTTGCTCATCGGGGGGACCTCGATCTGGCTGGACCTCAAAAAAAGACGGCTGGCTGGGGGACTGGCTGACCGCAAAGGACCGGGTGGGCCCCGGGAGAGTGGGGCGCCCGGATCTCGATGTCACTGGAAAACCGCACTCGGGTCGTCCAGGCTGTCGGACTGACCGGCGTGGTTACTTGGTCAGAATGAGCTTTCCCTGGCGCGTGATCCGGAGGGTGTAGACCTGACCGGCAAGCTCAATCTGCGCCGTGTCGCCGCCTTGGGTGAGATAGGTCGCATGATGCCGGGGTAGGGGAGCAGGGTCGGCGGTCCCGCCTAAGTTGGCTTGATCAAAGGTCTCCATCACGGCTGGCCCTCCAACGCATCGAGCCATGTCTCGAGCAATCCTTCTGGCTGGGCTGGCTGACGCAGCAGCGCAATCACGTCGTCCAAGCCCATTTCCCTGAACACATCCCAGCCGTTTCGTCGCAAACACCCCGATGGGGCTTCCTCTTTCTCCATGGCGTGCATCCTTCTTCATCTGTGAAGACCGGGCTTCCCTTGAGCTCGAGCGGGTGGCTGGGCACGCCTAATAACTGACAATATGAGTCGGAAATGTCAATCCTGACTATAACAGTAAGGATACCGGGTTCCGTCCGCTCACTCCAGGCGGTGCCCAGCCATTGGCGGGCGCTCGGCCACAGACTTCAGGACAATCGTCGTCCGAACCCGGGTTACCGACTGGACCGGATTGATCTCGGCCTCGATGATCTGGTTCAGCTCATCGGTGTCTGCCGCTCGGATCTTGAGGAGGAAGCAGTCGTCTCCAGCGATTTTGTGCAGCTCCTCCAGCCCGGTGACACCGCAGAGCGCGGCGGCGGTGTCAAAGCCCATGCTCGGTTTGGCATCGGTCACGAAGACAAAGGCCAAGAGCGGTTTCCCGAGCTGCCTCGGGTCGAGCCTGACCTCATAGCCGTGGATCACACCATCGGCCTCTAGCTTGCGCACCCTTTCGGAGACCGCAGAGGCGGCGAGGCCGAGCCGCCGGGCAATCTCGGCCTTTGACGTAGCGGCATCGGCGAGAAGGATGGACAGAATTTCCCGGTCTGTCTCGTCGGTCATTCTCTCGTATTTCCATTTGTTCGATGTTTCATCTCGTATATCACTCTCTAGGCGTCGATTCACTTTGGTTTGGCAGCGCTATGCAATCGAAGACTCTCGAACTCTCAGTCCAGGGTACAGCGGTGGCTGTCGCCGCGCTTCACAGGCTGGGTGACCTGGCACCGCTCGTCTGCCTTCATGGCTTTGGGTCGACCAAAGAAGACTATGCGGATCTTGCGCTCCACCCTGACTTCGAGGGGCGCGAACTGGTGCTGCTCGACGCGCCCGGCTGCGGCGCCTCCACAATCGCAGACGCCGAGGCGCTGTCCATCCCGTTCTTGGTGGATGTAGCGGTCGCTGCCTGCGATGCGCTGGGCATCGAGCGGTTCCACCTTTCGGGCCACTCTATGGGTGGTCTGACGGGTTTGTTCCTTGCTCATAGGCTCCCGGACCGGGTGCTGAGCTTCATCGACATCGAGGGGAATGTCGCACCGGAGGATTGCTTTCTGTCCCGTCAGATCGTCGAGCATCCGAGTGATGACCCTGACGCCTTTCTCACGGGCTTCATCGAACGCGTGAGCCAACGCCCCGAATACGGCTCGCGGCTGTACACTGCGGCACTTGCTCTCAAAGTGCGGGCCACGTCTGTTCGCCCTATTTTCACGTCCATGGTCGCCCTGTCGGACGAGGCGCCGCTGATGGAGATGTTCACAGCGCTTCCGCTTCCGCGCATCTTCGTCTACGGAGAGCAGAACCGCCACCTCTCCTATCTCGGCGATCTGCCGGCGAGCGGCGTAGACGTCGCAGAAATCCCGTTTGCTGGGCACTTCCCGATGTACTCCAATCCACCTCTACTTTGGGCCGCCATGGCCGCTTTCCTCTCGCGCTGCGAGCGAGAGGACTGATCGCACTGGGATGTGACGCGGGCTCAGGTCGCAGAAGACGTCGGTGGTCTCGTAGGATCGCCCCTCTCGGGCAGGCAAGCATGCCCCGGCGGGCGGTGGGCGGCGGATGCGCGGAGGCAACAAGGCCCAAGTGGTCGGTGTTGCGGGAGCGCAGGAGCGCCTGGCTCGACACCCGTCCGAGGCGCTGATCGCACGCCTCCAAGGCGGCGGGGGTACATCCAAGAAGGCCGCGTGGTCTTTCTCCAGCCGCTCCGCGATCCTGCCGGTCTCGCCGCGCAGCCCCATCCGCTGCCTGGCAGCGCAGCGGTCCCCCAGCATCGCATTCAGTTCGTCGATGTCGCGCACCTGCGGGACCGGCACCACGCAGGAGCGACGGGCGAAGCCGAGCATGCCCTCGAGATTGTCTTTGTCGTTCCCCGTCGCCTGCCGGCCCTGTCTGTCCTCGACGACGCAGTGGCACTTAGAGGCCGCAAAGAAATGGCAGAACCACCGGGGTGCCAACGAGACGGCAGAGGCACAGTGGATCGGCCAGCGGCTCAAACGTGCGATGGCGGGCTCGGATCTCCCTTTGGGGTACCTCATGCCATTGCGCCCAAGCCGCAGCGGAGGCGGTCACTGCCGAACAGACCGATATCCGTTCGCCCGGCGATCACATGAGGCCAGGCGATGGCTGCCGATCGGGGCGGATAGTTTTTCCCGGTTCCAGCCACGCGGACGCGTCACTCGAAGTATTCGGAGTGGGTATCCTGGATTTCTGCGATCGTGTCGTCTAACCGAGCCAGGTGCGCCCGGGTGATATCCGTTGCATCGTCCACAGACTTCGCACGCAGTGCATGGGCAAGCGCGCGGTGATCGCCCAAAAGCGTCTTGGCTTCGCTCGCCCGGCCGAGACTGAGCGTGCACAATCGGTCGACCTTCTGCTTGCAATCCTTGATGGTCTCGATGCTCAGCCGGCAGCCGCCGAGCTCGCAGATCAGCGTGTGGAACTCGTGGTCCAGCGCATTGAAGGTCTCGGTTTGCCCGCCATCGATCGCCGCGGCCTGGGCGGTCAGGTTCTGCCCCACAACCTCTGCACGGCGCTCATCCCAGACCGCGCAGGCGCGTCGGATCACCTCCAGCTCGACGGCCAGCCGCACGAAGCGTGAACGCGCTATGCGCTCCATCGAGAAGCCGCGCACCTCTGTGGCTCTTTGGGGCCGTATGAGCAGCAGGTCCAGATTTCCCAGCCGATTAAAGGCGTCCCGAACCGGTTGGCGGGACACGCCGAACCGACGGGCCACTTCGGCCTCCGAAAGCTTCGTTCCAGGCAACAGGGCAAGCGACACGATCTCGCGGTGCAGCCGCTCGAACACGATGTCGGTGGTGGTGCGTTGCGCCAAAGTGTCGGTGGTCTCGAGCATACGTTCCATCTCCTTGGTGCAGATAAAGCCGGGATAGACGCCGGTGTCGATACCTCTTGACACAACTGGGATACTAGTCTCCCCTATAGAGAAAGCAAGACTGAGGGCGCACTGAACGCCCGAACGAGGGGGATGCGATGATCGATGGAGCTCTAGAAGACCAACACGCGGCAGGCAGTTTGGCGGAGCGTGTTGCCATCGTGACGGGCGGCGGGCGCGATATCGGACGAGCCTGTGCTTTAAGGCTCGCAGCCGCTGGGGCGTCGGTCGCCATCAACTACCACAGCTCAGCCGAGGGTGCGGACAGCGCTGTCGCCGAGATCGAGGCGGCGGGCGGGCGTGCCTTCGCCTTGCGAGGGGACATGACCGCGGCGTCAGATGTGGCAGACCTCGTCGCGGCAGCGCTCGGGACGTTCGGGGGGCGGATCGACGTCCTCGTCCACGTCACCGGCGGGCTGGTCGCGCGGAAAACCATGGCCGAGATGGAGATCGCGCACTGGGACCGGGTGTTTGAGCTTAACACCACCTCCTTCGTTCGCGCGATCAAGGCTGTGCTGCCGCATATGGGCGAGGGCGGGGCCATTCTCGGGCTGGCGAGCCAAGCCGGACGCGACGGCGGAGGCCCAGGGGCGGTGGCCTATGCCGCGTCGAAGGGAGCAGTCATGACGATGACGCGCGGTCTGGCCAAGGAACTCGGGCCGAAGATCCGCGTCAATTCGATCTGCCCCGGAATGATCGACACGGACTTCCACAACACCTTCACCAAGCCCGAGGTGCGTGCGCACGTCGCGGGCATCACGCCGCTCAAGCGCGAAGGCAGCTCCGAGGACGTGGCGAACCTCGTGGCCTTTCTCGCCTCGGACGAGGCGGCCTTCATCACCGGCGCCAACATCGACATCAACGGAGGGCTGATCTTTTCCTAATCGCCCTAGAGGCCACACGAAAAAATAAACCAACCAAAGGGAGGACATCATGAATCGGAGACTCACTGCATCGCTGCTCGGCGGACTTGCCGCGATCGCCATGACGTGCGGGGCCGCCGCAGCCGACAACTGGCGCGCCTGGAACATTCACCACGACGGCCACCCGAACACCGCTGCGATGGACCGCTTTGCCGAACTGATGGCAGAGAAGACCGGCGGCGAGATCACAGTGGACGTGTTCCACGGCGGTGTGCTCGGCTCTCAGCCCGACGCGATCGAGCAGGTCCGTATCGGCGCCATCGACGTCGGCAATTTCAACCTCGGCCCGATCGGCCCGATGGTGAAAGAGGCCAACCTCGTCTCGCTGCCCTTTATCTTCAGAAGCGTGCCGCACATGTTCCGCGTGCTCGATGGCGAGGCTGGCGATATCATGGCCGAGGCCATGGGCGAGGCTGGCATACTTCCGCTCGCATGGGTTGATGCGGGCGCGCGGTCTTTCTATGCCCAAAAGCCGATCAACACGCCAGCGGATGTTGAAGGCCTCAAGATCCGCGTCATGAACAACGATCTCTACACGGCGATGATTTCGGCAATGGGTGGCAACCCCTCGCCGATGGCCTTCTCGGAGGTTCAGCAGGCCTTGAAGACCGGCGTCGTCGACGGCGCGGAGAACAACTTCCCCTCCTTCAAGAATGTTGGTCACTACGAGGTGACGAGCCATTACTCGTTGAGCGAGCACCTGATCATTCCCGAGTGCATCTGCGTCAACACCGCGAAGTTCACTGCGCTGTCGCCTGAGATGCAGGCCGCCGTGAGGGCCGCCGCAGAGGAGGCTGCGCTCTATCAGCGGGAGCTTTGGGCGGTGCAGTCGGACCAGGCCCGTTCGGACGTGGAAGCTGCGGGCATCGTTGTTACCGAGATCGCTGACAAAGGACCGTTCCAAGCGGCCATGGCCTCGGTCTATGATGAGTATCTGGCAGCGAACCCGGACATGAAAAAGCTGGTGGAGATTGCCCAGTCGACCGAGTAGCGGCCGGCGCATGCAAACCGGCCAGGGCGTCCGGCCACCCCAGGGAGAGGCCGGGCGTTGCCCCCGATGGAGGGACCCCCATGGGCAAGCCAACACCGCCGCCAGCCTTTCTCACGATTATGGACCGAACCTACGATCTGATCGCGCGGGTCTGTCTTGTCCTGGCCGGGCTGGCCCTTGTTGGGATGACGGTGATCTTTGCCTGGTTGGTCTTCGGTCGCTACGTTCTCAACGATACGCCAACCTGGGTCGAGCAGGTCTCGCTGCTGCTCGTGATGGTCATCGCCTTTTTGGGCTCGGCCGTCGGTGTGCATCAGCACACGCATCTGTCCGTCGCACTCTTCCGGAACATGGTCCCGGCCTGGCTCCGCATCGTGTTTGTCTGCGTGTCCGATCTCTTGATGGCGGTCTTCGGCGCAATGATGTTTTGGTATGGCACCGAACTCACGATCTTCAAATGGAAGACGCTGATCCCGCTGATCCAGTGGTCCGAGGGTCTGCGCTCTCTGCCGCTGACAATCTGCGGGGCGCTGCTGTTTCTCTTCTCCGTAGGCCACCTTATCAGGCTCTTCCTTGGGCGGGACGAGCGCGAAGACAGCATCGAGCAAGGCTAACCCATGGGCCTCGCGCTGCTTCTGGGGGTCTTTGCCCTTTGCGTTGTCATCGGGACGCCTGTCGCTTTCGCTCTGGGGATCGCGGCGCTTTCGGCGTTCTGGTTTGAGGGCCTGCCACTCTTCGTCGGGTTCCAGCGGATCGTCTCGGGCATCAACGTCTTCTCGCTGATGGCGATCCCGTTCTTTATCTTCGCCGGAGAGCTGATGTTCCACGGCGGCATCGCAATGCGGCTGGTGCGCTTTGCCCAATCCGCAGTCGGCGCGGTGCGCGGCGGTCTCGGCGTGGTCAACGTCTTATCCTCCATGTTGTTCGGAGGGATCTCGGGCTCGGCGATTGCCGACATCTCCGCGCTCGGTTCGATCCTTGTCCCGGTGATGAAGGACAAGGGCTACGACGCGGATTATGCGGTGAACGTGACCGTGACCTCCTCGATTGCCGGCATCATCATTCCGCCCAGCCACAACATGATCATCTACGCCTTGGCGACGGGGGGCGCAGTGTCGATCTCAAAGCTCTTCCTCGCCGGTGTCGTCCCCGGCGTCCTGATGTGTATCTGCCTCGCGATCACCGCCTATATCGTCGCAGTGCGGCGCGGCTACGGGGCCGAAAAGTTCCCCGGCTGGACCGTGCTTGCGCTCAACTTTGCCAGCGCGATCCCCGGTCTTCTCACGGCGGTCATCATCGTCGGCGGCGTGCTGTCCGGCGTCTTCACGGTGACTGAGTCTGGGGCCTTCGGTGCGATGTATGCCTTTATCGTGACGCTCCTGGTCTATCGCAGCATCACCTGGGAGAACTTCAAGATTGCGGTAGCGCAGTCGGTGCGAACCACCTCGATGGTCATGATCCTGATCGCCTGTGCCGGTGCGTTCGCCTATATGCTGACCTTCTACCGTGTGCCCAGCAAGACCGTCGATCTGCTGCTCGGGATCACGGAGAACCCGATCCTGATCCTCTTGATGATCAACGCTGTGCTCTTGTTGCTCGGGATGATCATGGACATGGCTGCGCTTATCTTGATCTGCACGCCCATCTTCCTGCCCGTTGCCAACGCCCTTGGCATGGACCCCTTGCAGTTCGGCATCATGCTCTTGGTCAATCTTGGCCTCGGGCTCTGCACGCCACCGGTCGGGACCTGTCTCTTCGTCGGCTGTGCCGTCGGGAAGCTGCCGATTGAGAAGGCCGTGCGGACGATCTGGCCGTTCTACCTGGCGATCTTTGCGGCCCTGATGATGATCACCTTTGTCCCGGCGATCTCGCTCACGCTTCCGGAGTTGATCAGTCCGTAATCCGACTGCATCGCCGTTTGGGCTCTGCTCGACGGCCGGAGTTCGCAAAGGAAAGGGTAGCCACCCCATTGAGAGGTCCGGCTGAACTGTTAGCGCATGACGGGCCGGTCGTCGTTCGGAACGATTGCCTCTGGGGCCGGCGGTCGGCAGCTGAGAGCGCTGTGGGGTCGGGCGGTGTTTTACTGGTGCCGCCAGCATCCGATCATGAACGGGGCCTCTCTGAGGGCGAAGAAGATCTCGCTGTTGAGCAGTTTGCCGCGGAAGTAAGCCTTGACACCGCGTAGCGATGGGCGCGCAGAGCGTGGTTGTCCCGGGGTGATCCTGAGTTCGATACAGCCGGTCTTGGCCCCGACGGCGGCGATCCAGCTTCTCACCTTCTCGGCGACACGTCGCGGGGCGACGCGCACGGAGTGTGGGGACCATTGTCTGACCGAACGTGTTCAGGCGGGCCGCGCCGGGCAGGCGCATTGCTGCGCACTCGCCGAGAGGGGGCCAGCCGGACTGGTTGAGCATGTCGGTGATCATGCGCCTTACGGTGTTTGCAGACGAATGCCGGCCAATTGATAGCCACAGCGCCCGTAGTCCCTTGCGAGCGCGGTGATGTCGTCGGTGAAGAGGGCTTCATCCGCCCGGTCCCGAGCCGCCTTGCGCTGGGTTGCCGTTACACCCAGCTCAGCGCATACGCTGGCCTAGCTCGATCCAGGCTCAGACAGATGCGAAACCACCTGCTCCTTATACTCCGGCGTGAGCCGCCGCGTCACTCGTTTTGAGATCTCGTCCCTCCAGGTCGATTCCTAGTTCACCGACTGGTCCGGGATCAGGGGGCAAGGTCAGCACGAGAGTGCCGCTGAAGTAGTGGCTTCGCGTCAAGGCGATCCCCTGGCACCACAGCGAGCGTATGAGCGCACACGACGCCCGCCGCGCGCAGGTCGAGCGGAGCAACGCGGGCACCGTCGAGATGCCGCCTGTGATCGGCAAGAAAGCGCCCAAATCATGAACGGTTTTGGGACCTCGATGGCAACTTTGGGAACTGCCCGACATCGGATTTCCGACATCGCGAGCGAAACCCGGTGTATGAAAAGGAACTCCTGGTGGGCGGTGAGAGACTCGAACTCCCGACATCCTCGGTGTAAACGAGGCGCTCTACCAACTGAGCTAACCGCCCGCGGCTTTCTGATCGCAGCCCCGCGCCTTGGCGTCAAGGCAGGCGTCAGAGGATCTGGCTGAGGAACTCTTGTGTGCGCGGGTCCTTGGCTTCGGAGAAGAAGGTGGCCGGTGGCCCGTGCTCCACGATCACGCCGCGGTCGGTGAAGTAGATATGGTCGGCCACCTCGCGCGCGAAGCCCATCTCGTGGGTCACCAGGATGCAGGTCATGCCCTCGGCCGCGAGGTCCTTGATGGTCACCAGCACCTCCTTGACGGTCTCCGGATCGAGCGCGGCGGTCACCTCGTCGAACAGCATGACATCGGGGTTCATGGCGAGGCTGCGGGCGATCGCGACGCGCTGCTGCTGCCCGCCGGAGAGCTCACCCGGATACTGGTTCTCCTTGCCCTGGAGGCGCACCTTGGCCATCAGCGAGCGGGCGCGCGCCTCGACCTCGGCCTTGGGCTGTTTCAGCACCAGCATCGGCGCCATCATCACGTTCTGCAGCGCGGTCTTGTGCGGGAACAGATTGTACTGCTGGAAGACCATCCCGACCTTTTTGCGCAGCTCCAGCTTGTCGAGCTGGGGGTCGTGCACCTCCTGGCCTTCGACGGTGATCGAGCCCGCCTGGATGTCGTTGAGCGCATTGATGCACCGGATCAGGGTGGATTTGCCCGAGCCCGAAGGCCCAATGATGCAGATCACCTCGCCCTTCATCACATCGAAGGAGACGCCCTTGAGGACTTCGAGATCGCCGAAGCTTTTGCGCACGTCTTTCAGCGAGACGATGGGTTGATCGGCGGTCCAGCTCACGGCGTGCTCTCGCGGCGGGCGGCGTGTTCGAACATGCGCCGGGCGGCTTCGATCCCAGCAAGATTGGCAGCGAGGCGGGCGGGCGCAAAGCGGCTGACGGCGAGCACCGCGGCCCCTTCGAGCACCAGCGCGCCGGCCCTCAGCACGCCAACCTCCCGGTCCTCGCCCCGTCGGCGCATGTCATCGGCGAGCAGCAGCGCATCCGCTGCAACCGTCGCGGCGCCGAGCGCGATGCGCACCGGCGGGGGAGCCGGCACGATCATGGCGCGTGCGATGTTGCGCGCCCTCTCAATGGCGCAGCGGTTGCGGGCGACCCAACCCGGGGTCACGTCGCGCGCCTCGGGGTCCGGCGTGCCTTCGATCAAGATCTCACCCTTCAGCGGGTCCATCCGTGCCTCCGTCAGTAAAGCCGGTTCTTGCCGTCGTTCACGATGATCTCGTCCATCTCCGCGACCGAGCGCGACAGCTTGCCATGGGCCACCATCGCCTCGGCGAGGGTGGGGATGTTGCTGCGATCAGGCCATTTCTCGGGCTGCCACATGCCGCCGCGGACCATGCATTTCGGGCAATGGGTCATCGCCTCTTCGACGGTGACCAACAGCACGAAACGCGGGTCCTTTCCGTTCACCGCAAAGCGCGCGCACAGCTCGGGGCCGCGGCTGATTTTGGCGGTGCCGGAGACCCGCAGCGTGTCGTTATGGCCGGGGATGAGGAAGATCAGCCCCACCTCCGGGTTCACCAGCAGGTTCTCGTACGTGTCGAAGCGGCCATTGCCGAGCCGGTCCGGGATCGCCAGCGTCTTCTCGTCGAGCACGGCCACGAACCCGGCCGGGTCGCCCTTGGGCGAGAGATCCATCAGACCGTCCGCCCCCCGCGTCGCCATCACCACGAAGGGTGCGGCCGCGATGTAGCGGGCGCAGAGCGCATCGATATGGTCGATCGTCTTCTCCCGCGGCGGCTCCGGCACCTCGCCGACGATTGCGCGGAGTTGGTCTCGATGGGTGATGATGTGCTCGTCAGACATACGCGGACCTCACAGTTTCACAGCATACCGGCGTTCCAAGGATATGGTGAGCCGGGCAATGGGATAGCAATAGGCGAAGAACAGGATCAGCGCGAAGCCGAAGAAGGGCATCAGGAGCTCGGGGTGGTTGTCCTCCGCCTCCATCGCTTGGCGGCTGAGCGTGATCAGCTCCTCGATCCCGAGCAGCGAGCAGAGCGGTGTGGCCATCGTCAGGATCGCGTACCAGTTCATCCAAGGTGGCAACATGCGCTTGTAGCACTGGGGCAGGATGATCTGCCAAAGCGTCTGGCGGCGGGTGAAGGCGAGGCTCTCCGAGGCCTCCCATTGCGCCGTCGGCACCGATTGCACAGCCCCGCGCACGACCTCAGAGATATTCGCCATCACCGGCAGCGAGAGCCCGATCACCCCCTTCATCCAGTCGGGGATAGGGATGATCATCCCGAAGATCTGGATCTCGAACGGGAACGCCAGCAGCACGATGAAGAGCAGCACCAGCCAGGGTGAGTTGCGGAAGAGCTGCGTGAGGAACCAGGCAGTGTTGCGCACGGCCCGCGAGGGGGAGATCTGCGCCAGCCCGAGGGCGGCCCCTGCCACGGTCCCGATCGCCATCGCCAGCACCGAGATCAACACATTGAAGAAGAAGCCGGACCACAGGAGGAAAGGCATCCACCGCCAGAGTGCGTCGAATGCATCCGCCGTGCTGTATTGCGACTGCGCAAAGGCCAGCGTCGGCCAGAGGGCGGCGACGGCCAGCACCATAAAAGGGCTCCACCACGGCAGCCCCGCCACCCAGCGCACGGCCAGATAGCCATCGGGCGTGACCTTCCGGATGTCGAAGGGGTGGAGCACCGCCATCCCTTGCGCGGGCGCGTTGATGCCGGGGATGCGCCTCATGTGCCGTAGCCCGGGATCTTCATCGCCTTCTCCCAGCGGTCCATGCCGAAGACCAGGATCGCCACCAGCACGATGTAAGAGACGAACACCAGCAGCATCGTGGGGTACTGGGCGGAGGGATAGTCGTTCCAGATCGACACCGAGTGGTAGAGCAGCTCCGGCACCGCGATGGCATAAGCCTGGGTCGTGGTCTTCACCAGGTTGACGAGGTTGTTGTTCAGCGCCGGCAGGCAGACCCGGAACGCGAGCGGCAGCACCACTTGGGTGTAGGTCTGGAACCGCGTGAACCCGAGCGCCTCGGAGGCCTCGCGGGTCGACTGCGGCACCGCCTCGATCCCGGCGCGGAAGATCTCCACATTGAAGGCGCCCGCGAAGAACGAGAGTGAGATCACCGCCCACCCGACGTTCGAGATGATCGGCTGCACCGTCCAGCCATCCGGCCCTGTGACCACGGGAGTGAACTGCCCGAGCGCGAAGTAGAAGAACAGGAGCTGCACCAGCGGCGGGGTGTTGCGGAAGAACTGAATGTAGCCCTGGACGATGGCCCGCACGACGGCGGATTTCGCCCCCTGCATCCAGGCACCCACCAGCCCGATCACCACCGACAGCGCGAGGCAGGCCAGCGACAGCTTGATCGTCATCCAGAGCCCGGCCAGCACCTTGCCCTGCTGACGCTCGTCATACATCCAGATGAAGTTCCAGCGCGGCGCCTCTGCGGCTAACTCGCGAAAGAAGTCCTCCATCGCCCCCTCCGGTGCCCCCGTTGGTATACACCGTGCAACGGGGTCGTGGCGATGTCCAGCGCTGGACCGCGCCGCCCGGGCTGCTCATACTGCGCGCGCGGAGGCAGGAGCGGCCATGACCCCCGACGACATGACACCCGAACAGCGGGACGCTTATGAGCTGGCCCGTGAGCGCATCGCCGAGGCCAAGGCCAGCGGCGCGAGTGAGTTGTCGTTGGACTCTCTTGTTACCAGCGATGTTGTACCGCGCCTTTTCCGAGGGGACCCCAGGTTTGCATCCCTCACCACCTTGCCGCCAGAAATCGCCGACCTGTCGGAACTACGGTCCCTCACTTTGTACCACAGCGAGGTGTCTGACCTGTCCCCCATCGCTGGGCTGTCGTCGCTACGGTGGCTAGTACTCGCGAACTCGGAGATTTCAGACCTCTCGCCACTCGTCGGCCTGACTTCGCTCGTCAACGTCTATTTTATTGGCACCCCTGCCTGCGAGGCGGAGCCGGAGCTGAAAGAGATCTCCGAGATCGAGGACGACACAAAACGAACGGAGCGGCTGAAGGCTTGGCTGCGGGAGCGGTATCCGCCGGAGCCGCCTGAGGGGCGCTCGGGCGGACCTGAGTTCGCGGCGGGGGAGGTGCCGCCCGTCCGGCTGCTCGACCCGTCCATGGAGGGCGATGAGGACCAGGCGGAGCTCCACGACGAATGCCGCATCAAGGCCGAAGCGCTGATGCAGGTGGCCGGGCTGGGAGGCAACGCGGCCCCGCGGCTCTCCGGCACGGTCGACCGCTATCGCAAACGCATCCGCCGCGCGCCCGACGAGATCGGCGCGCGCATCATCTGGTCCATCGCCAACACGCTCGAATGCATCTGGGAGGTCCACCAGAACGCCGTCAAGGAAGGCCGCGCCAGTGAGGAACTGCCGCCCGAGGTTGCCAGCGCGCTCGAGGATCTGTTGCAGACCCACCGGCTCTGGTTCCTCGGCCATCCGGACGCGCGCACGGTGTGGGAGGACCTCCGCGACCCCGTCCCCGGTGCGGATGACGCGACCAAACGCGCCGCCGCAATCGGCGTGGTCGAAGCGGCCGAAGGATCGAACGCCGTCGATCCCGCGGCCACAGAGCCCGCTCGGGAAACCATCGAGACCTCGGCAGGCACGAGCCCTGCGGCCCTGCGTGCGCTCAAGGCGCTGGACGACTGGGCCTACAACCTCGTCGCCACAATCGCGCGCGGGGCATGGAAGATTGCGAAAGACCCGCCGGGTGGTTTCCTCACCCACACCGTTGCGGGCGCCTACCTGATCGAGTTCATCGTCGCCAATGAGCCGGTGCTGGCGCACTATGCCACGCATTTCATGAGCCAGGGCCCGATCTGGTGGGAGGCGCTGATGGCGATGATCCGGCGCGCGACCACGCCCCCGCCGAAGGGCTAGGGGTCTTTCGACCTGCCCGCTCACAGCCCTTTCACTCGGCCTCCAATCCCGCAACGGCGGTGATCGCCACATGCTCGAGCGGTTTGGCGAACCCCTTGACCGTCACAGGCTCGAGGGCGGTCGCCTCCACATGGCCGTCAACATCGAGATGAGCGCGCTTGCTGGCCAGGATCTGCCCGTCCTCCGCCACATCGCACAACCGGGCAGCGGCGTTCACCACACTGCCGATGGCGGTGTAGTCGGTCCTGCCCTGGAGCCCGATCAGCCCGAGCGTGGCAAATCCGCTGGCAATCCCGATGCCGATCCCGATCTCGTGGCCGAGCCGCCGCCACCGCTCCTGCAAATCGCGGAAGCTCTCGCGGATCTCCACCGCGGTTTTGATCGCATCGAGAGTTGGCTCTTTGCAGGGCACCGGATCGTTGAAGAACACCATCAGCCCGTCGCCCGCGCGAAAACCGATCGTGCCCCCGCGCGCGGAGACCCGCGCACCCGCGGCGTCATGGAAGCGCTCCAGCATGTCGATCAGTTCCTCGGGCTCGGTCTCCTCGGACACGGCTGTGAAGTTGCGCAGATCGCAGAACAGCACTGCGATATAGCGCCGGTGGGAGCGCAGGAGATTGTCCTTGCCCTTCTCCATCACCAGGTCGGCGATCTGCGGGGCGAGGAAATGGCGCAGCCGCGAGAGCCGGCCGATCCGGTCCTGCTGCTCCGAGACCCGCTCGGCCAGCCGGTCGTTCAGGGCCGCGATCACGGTGGTCTGATGGCGCACGGTGTCGTGGATCGCACGCACCAGCATGTTCTGGTTCAGAAACGCCGCCATGGCCAGCACCACATAGGCGCCCGCCTCGATCCGCTCGCTATAGCTGAGGTAGAGCGTCCCGATCAGGGTCAGAGTGGCAACAATGCCGAGCGCGAGCGGCAGAAGGCCACCATGCTTGCGCCGGTCCCGCACGAGGAAGAAGACCGCAACGAGCGCCAGTGCCCACATCAAGACGGCCTGGAAATGGGGGTTGAAGACCAGCCCTTCGAGCCCGAGAACTGCATTCCCGATCATCCCGGAATAGCAGGTGGCAAGTGACCCAAGCGCTGCGATGATGGCGCCGGACCCCGGCGAGCCGATCAGCCGTGCGGAAGACCGCTTGCCCGTGAACTCGACATCGTCCGATACATCCGCCATCGCACAGGCCCACTTGGTTTGCGCGGACCCTGCCGTCTGGCGCGCGCCTTGTCCAGCGCCGTGCCTCGTGCGTCCCTGCGGGAAGGCGGATTTCTCTGCCTCAGTCCACCCGGATCAGCAGCTTTCCTTCGTTCCGCCCCTCATAGAGCATCGCGATGGCACCAGGGGCCGTGTCGGCGCCCTCCAGGATGTGCTCACTGGTCGAGAGCGCCCCGCTCCGGACCCAATCGGCAAGCTGAGCGATCGCCGCTCCGTAGCGGTCCTTGTAGTCGAAGACCAAGAACCCCTGCATCCGGGCCCGCGCGACCAGCAATTGGCGGTGCACCCTTGGGCCGGACGGGATCGGGGCCCAATCCGTCAGGGCGGCGGTCCCACAGATGCAGATGCGGGCGCGTTGGGCGAGACGGGTCAGGACCGCGTCGCTGATCGGGCCGCAGGTGTTGTCGAAATAGCAGTCGACACCGTCCGGGGCGGCAAGCCCGAGCGCCGCGCCCACATCCTCATCGCGGTACCGTATGACCGCGTCATAGCCGAAGACATCGCGGCAGAGTGCTGCCTTCGCCTCGGTGCTTGTGATGCCCACGGTGCGGCAGCCGAGGATCTTGGCGATCTGACCGCCGGCAGAGCCCACGGCACCGGCGGCGGTCGAGACAACGACGGTTTCTCCCGACCGCGGCTGGCACACCTCGGTCAGGCCGAAATAGGCGGTCACCCCGTTGAGCCCCAGGACCCCGAGGGCAAGGGAAGGGGACAGACCGGCCTCGGTCACCTTCCGGTCCACATCGGAGCCGTCCGACACGGCATATCGTTGCCAGCCAAAGCGGCCCGCTACGATCTCGCCGGGCGAGTAGTCCGCGTGGTTGCTCTCGACGACTTCACCGACCGCAAAGGCGCGCATAGCCGAGCCGAGCGCCACGGGCGGCAGGTAATTTGGCGCCTCGTTGGCCCAACCGCGCATCGCCGGATCGACCGACCAGAAGCGCGTCTCAACCAGGAACTGCCCCGGGCCGGGCGTCTCCGCGGGCACCTCCTCAACGGTGAAATGTTCCGCCTGCGGCACGCCCTTTGGGCGGCTCGAAAGGATAACGCGGCGGTTGATGCGGGACATGAGCACCCCTCGGGCGGGTGAGCAGACCGGGGCGCCGCAGAACAGCGCCCCGGCCGGTGGCCGATTACTCCAGCCAGTCTTTGAAGCGGGCGTTCTGGTCGACGAGGTACTGCGTCGGCTTGATGCCCCATTTCTCCTCGAGCGCGATCAGTGCGCCGGACTGGTGCCAGTTGTACTGCATGCCCGACATGAAGTTGCCGAAGACGCACTCCTTCTCGGCCACCGGCACGGCGAGACCCCAGGGGTTGTCGTCTTCGGAGGCCAGCGGCATCTCGAACTCGTCCCAGTTGCCCGAGGCCAGGTCGGAGCCGATCGAGCTGTCGTCATAGACCCAGGCCACGCATTTCTTGTCGCGCAGTGCCTGCTTGGCCTCGGCATTGCCGGTGAAGGCCACGACCATCACGCCGTAGCGCTCTTCGACGATCTTGTTGTAGAACGCGCCCTGCTTGCCGCAGACCGGCTTGCCGCGCAGATCCTCCCAGTTCGCAAAGCTGAGTGCCTTCGGCGACATGATGTTGGTGCCCGAGGTGTAGTAATTCGGCCCCGGGATGCCGACGATCTCACGCCGGTCGGCGCGGTCCGACATGGTGGCGATGAACATGTCCACCTTGCCCTGCTCGAGGAACTGCATGCGGTTCGAGGACTGCACGGCGACCATCTCGAGCTCGACCCCCATGGTGTCGGCCACGGACTGCGCCATGTCGATCTCCATGCCGACGAGATTGCCGTTCTCGTCGCGGAAGCCCCAGGGCTTGTAGTCGGCCTTGACGCCGATCACGATCTTGCCGCGCTCCATCACCTTATTCCACACCTCGTTGGTGCACTGGGCGGCTGTAGCGGCGGTGGCGACGCTGGCCATCAGGATGGCGGCGAGGCCGGTCTTCAAAGTCTGATTCACGATGTGACCCTCCGTAAACGCAGGCGCTGGCCGCCCGCTTGTGCGCCCATCATGGCGGCGCGCGTGGGGTTTGCAACCATCCTTCGCGCCATTGCCCGGGGGCGCCTTTGTCGTAAGCTGGCGGACCCGGGGGAGAAGGAGACCAGCCATGACCGTGGAGCAGGGAGCGTTGTTCGCGCTGTTCGGGACGGTGTTTGCGCTCCTGGTCTGGGGGCGCATCCGCTACGATCTGGTGGCCTTCGGGGCGCTGGTGATCGCAGCGGTCGGCGGGCTCGTGCCGACGGATGCCGTGTTCTCCGGGTTCGGCCATCCGGCGGTGGTGATCATCGCGCTTGTCCTCATCGTCTCACGCGGGCTGATGAATTCGGGGGCGATCGAGCTCGCGGCCGGGCGCCTGCTGGCGGCGGACCGAGCGCCCTCGGCCCATATCGGGGTGATGGCAGTGGCCGGCGCCGGTCTCTCGGCGATGATCAACAACGTCGCGGCCCTGGCGTTGCTGATGCCGCTCGATGTCGAAGCGGCGGCCAAGGCCAAGCGCGCGGTCTCCGCTTCGCTGATGCCGCTGTCGTTTGCCACCATCTTGGGCGGCATGATCACGATGATCGGGACGCCGCCCAACATCGTCGTGGCCCAATACCGCGAAGACGCCCTCGGCGCGCCATTCGCGATGTTTGACTTTGCTCCCGTGGGCCTGATGGTGGCCGTGGCAGGGGTGCTGTTTGTCGCGCTCATCGGCTGGCGGCTGATCCCGACGCGGGCCGGCGGTGATCAGCTGCGTGAGGAGTCGGAGGAGAGCCTCTATCTCGCCGAGCTGCTGGTGGGCGAGGAGAGCAAGGCCGAGGGGGTCACCCTCGCCGATCTGGCGCCGCTGGCCGAGGACCAGGACATCACCCTTTTTGGCATCGTGCGGAGGGGGCGCAGGCTTTCGGGTTTTGCCCGGCGCCAGCCCATCGAGGCCGGCGACTTCCTGCTGGTCGAAGGGGATCCCAAGGCCATCGAGGCGTTCATGGGCAAGGCGGGGCTCGACTTCGCCGGCTCCGAACGCCACGAGGGTGGGCTGACCGCCGGGGGCCTCGCGCTGATGGAGGCGATCGTGCCCGAGGGCGCGCGCATCGCGGGGCGCAGCGCCATCGGCTTTGGGCTCCTGCCGCGGGAGAGCGTGACGCTGCTCGGGATCTCGCGCCAGGGTCGGCGGGTGCGCGAGCGCGTGCGCCGCCAGCGGATCGAGCCCGGGGATGTGCTGCTCCTCCTCGGCGCGCCGGAACGGCTGGAAGCCGCCTCCCGCAACATCGGCGTGCTGCCGCTCGAGGGCAGGCGGACTGGTGTTATGCAACGCGACAAAGCCTGGCTCGCGATCGGTGCCTTTGGGCTTGCCATCGTCGCGGCGGTTGCGGGGCTCGTTTACCTGCCGGTGGCGTTGGCGGCCTGTGTGGTCGCCTATGCCGCCTTCGGTCTGGTCGGCGGCGAGGAGATCTATGAGGCGGTCGAGTGGAAGGTCATCGTGCTGCTCGCCGCGCTCATCCCCCTCGGCGAGGCCTTTGAGCGCGAGGGTGCGGCGGAGCTGATCGCGACCGGGATCGTCGCCGGGACCGAGGGCGCGCCCGCCTGGGTCGTGCTGCTGGTGCTGATGGTCGTCACCATGACGCTCTCGGATTTCCTCAACAACGTCGCCACCTGCCTGATCGCGGCACCCATTGGGGTCGAGATCGCCCGGTCGCTGGAGGTCTCGCCGGACCCGTTCCTGATGGCGGTTGCGGTGGCGGCCTCCTGTGCGTTCCTGACCCCGATCGGGCACAAGAACAACACCATCATCATGGGCCCGGGCGGCTATCGCTTCGGCGACTATTGGCGGATGGGCCTGCCGCTCGAAGTGCTGGTGCTCGCCGTCGGGCTGCCGGGCATCCTGCTGATCTGGCCGCTTTAGGCGGCCTCGCCGACCGCCGCACGGGCGCAGCGTGCCGGACCGGCCGGGCCAAGTGTCTCGCCCTGGAGGGCCGCCCAGCGGTAGAGGGTAAAGTCCACGACATTGCTCTCCGCGGTGTCCAGCGCAACAGCCGCAAAAGGGGTTCTGTCGGTGCGGGCGTCGGTGCGGGCGGCGGGGAATGCGATGACGGTCATGGATCGGGCTCCTAGTTGTGAGACCGGCTTCTCCGGCGCGACGGACGCTGCTCGTCCTGTTGCATCTGTTGCGGAGTATCTAGCTCGCGGCACGGGTCCGCCGCAATCGATCCACGGTATGGCTGCGGGGTCCCGGGGAATACCGCCGCTATCCTTTTGGATAGGAGACCCGGGCAAAACAAAACCCTGTCCGCGGCGGCGAACAGGGCGACGGCTCATCTGAGCGATCCGGCCACGCGGGCCGGGGCAGGATCACTTGATCTTGCCTTCCTTGTACTCGACATGCTTGCGCGCGACCGGATCGTATTTCCGCACGACCATCTTGTCGGTCATGGTGCGCGAGTTCTTCTTGGTCACGTAGAAGTGCCCGGTGCCAGCCGACGAGTTCAGCCGGATCTTGATCGTGGTCGGTTTCGCCATTGGTCCACTCCGTCAGCAGCGCACCCAACGGAGCGCACAGGGCCAGTACGGCGCGGTCGCCGCCCGGGAGATAATTCCGAAGCCCGCTTCCTACGCGCGTGGCCGGAGATGTCAAGGACCCTCGGGCGATTTACGACCCGCCGCATGGATCCGCCAGGCAACCAGCGCGCAGTAGACCACCGAGGCCGCAGCGGCGAGGTAGAGCAGCCCGTCGGGGGGCACCGCATCCATTGCCATGCCAAGCGCCATCGGAGAGATCAGCGCTCCGATGCCATAGCCAAGCATCACGGCCGCATTGGCCTCGGCCAGCACCGGTCCCCGATAGCGCGCGCCAAGCTCGGTCAACGCCACGGTGTAGAGCCCGACGGCGACCCCGCCCCAAAGCGCGCCAAAAAGCAGGATCCCCGGCAACCAGGGTGACGAGGCGATCATCCCGAGCCCAGCCACCGTCGAGACCACAGCGATGCCGAGCAGGAGCCGCCGCCGCTCGAACCGGTCCGCGGCCCAGCCGATGGGGGCGGCAAAGAGGATCGACCCGGACGCGAAGCTCGCCAGAACGATGACTGCCTCGGACTCCGGCAGGCCGATCCGGACCGCCCAAACCGGCAAGAGCGCCACCGCCCCGTATTCGAAGACCCCGAAGAGCACGACGCCCCACAACACAGCCGGATCGGTGCGGAAGAACCGCAGGGTCGAGAACACACCGGGCGGCGTCTCGGGCGCGTCGTTCGGTGCTTTGGCGAGGCCCCAGAGGAGCGGCCCGACCCCCGCAAGCAACACCGCGGAGACGACGATGAAGGGCAGCACGCCCTCCACACCGGTTGTCCCGATCACAAGCGGGCCGACCAGAAAGCTCCCCGACAAGCAGATCGCATAGATCGCAACAATGCGCCCACGGCTCGAGTCCGGTGCTGTGGCGACGATCCAGTACTCTGAGGCATAGAACAGTGCCGTCGCGCAGAAGCCGAGCGCCAGGCGGATGACGATCCAGGTCCAATACTCCGGGATCAGCGGGAAGATCAGCATCAACCCCGCCAGCGCCGCGATGGAGCCGAGCAACAGCCGCGCCATCCCGGTGATCGCGAGGAGCCGCGGCAGCAGCGGGGCGGCCAGCACCGTCGCCACCGCCGACGCTGTCGTGGAGAGCCCGATGCCGAAGCCCGATGCCCCCATCCGCTCGAGCAACAGCGCGAGCAGCGGGTGGCTCATGGCGATGGCGAGGCCAAAGACGGTGATCGCAGCGATCGGGGCGACCGCGTCGCGCGGGCTCCAGGGCCGCGGCGTGGCGGGCGCGCTCACAGCCCTGTCAGGTAGGACCGCCCCCCGTCATGGTGAAAGAAGGGCGCCGGGCGGCGCGTGTCGGGGGTGCGCAGGCGCTCGGTGATTTCGCCAAGCACCACTTCGGTGATGAAGGGCAGATCGAGCGCGCGGGCCTCCTCGAGCCCGACCCAGTGGAGATGGCTGAGCTCGTCCTCGGCGCGGGAAAAATCTTCGAGCGGGCCGCGAATCGCCTCCGCCTCCACCAGGAAGAAGCGGGCATCGAAGCGCCGCGGGCGCCCCGGCGGGGTGATTGCGCGGAACACCAGCTGCAACCGGTCGCAAGCGGGTGTGTGGCCGGCTGCGAAAAACCCGGTCCAGGCGGGCGCAACCTTGGGAGCGGGCCCCTCCAACGGGTGGCCAAGCGCGAGACCGGTCTCCTCCCAGAGCTCGCGGACCGCCGCCATGGCCAGCGCATCGCAGAGCCCCTCGGGCGCGGAGCGGGAGAGCATCGCGCGGGTCTCGGTCCCGATCGGGTGCGCGGTTGGTACGTGCGCGTCCTCGGGGTCGACCGCGCCGCCGGGAAACACGAATTTGGAGGGCATAAAGGCCGCCGTCTTGCCCCGCTGACCCATCAGCACGCGCGGCATAGGGCCGTCCCGGCGCAACAGAATCACCGTGGCCGCATCGCGGATCCGATCCTTCGGCAGGGCGGGGGCGTCGGTCATGGATCATCTCGTGGGGTGCTCGGGCGACACGCGCCCCGAGGCGAGACTATGCGTCCGGGGCGGGGCGGCTGTCCAGTGGGGTGCTAGAGACGGTGCCCGAGACCTCCGGCGCGTGCTCGAAGCCGTGCATCCGCCAAGCCCACTGCATCGCCACCACGGCGCCTTTGACCCGGGGCAGCATCCAGAGGCTCATCCCCACGACCAGCGCGGGCCAGACCGCCCAATGCACCCAGAGCGGGGGGTGGAACGTGCTCTCTACGGTCAGCAGCAGGAAGGCCAGCACATGGCCGACGATCAGGATGGTCGCCCAGGCCGGCATATCGTCGGCGCGATGGTGGTGCAGCTCCTGCCCGCAGGAGGCACAGGTATCGCGCACTTGGAGATAGCTTTGCATCATCGGCCCGCCGCCGCAGTTCGGGCAGCGCCGACGCCACCCGCGGAGCAGGGCAGGGGCAAGGGGACGGGGCGTCTGCGCGTCCATGGTGGTGTCGCTCGGCATCGGTTTGCTCCTCGGTGGGGCCGTCCGGTCGCACGGGAGTACGCCTTCCTCGTGCGTGGGATTCGCTGTGAGTGATATAAGCCTCCGGCGCCTGCGATGCACCGGGACGCTGTGTCTTTGCGACCGCATGTCGCGAACAGTTGTCCCCGCAGCCGAGAAAATCCTGCGATGACAAAGATTGAGCGCGACGGAAGCGCCACAATGCCACGTAGCACGGAGCAAGACGGCCGTAAGTGCTGCACAGTGTTGACGAGGGGGACGATGAATGGGATCGAAGACGCAGGAGACGGGGGTCTCTGAGCGGCGGGACGGAGCCGTCGCACGACCGGGCTGAGGCGGATCATGGCCGTCGCGGTAGGACCGTTGGCAGAGATCTGGCCGGCGGAGACCGAGCGTTCAGAGTCGGGTCGGTTTGAGGCCGGGTCTTTTGCGGGTCGGCGAGCGCGGAGGAATGCGATGCGCGGGCCGAGCGCAATGGCAGCGGCGGCGCCGGAGGACGAGGACGCGGCGCTTCTGGCGTGCTTCGCGGCCGGCGACCAGTCGGCGGCGCGCGCGCTGAGCGAGCGGCTCTTGCCCGGTGCGTTGCGGCAAGCCTGGCGGATGCTCGGCGATGAGACCGAGGCCGAGGACGTCGCGCAGGAGGCGATGCTGCGGCTCTGGCGCCAGGCGCCGAAGTGGCGCAGCGGCGAGGCGAAGGTGTCGACCTGGCTCTACCGGGTCACCCACAACCTCTGCATCGACCGAATCCGGCGGCGCCGGCCCGGGGCCTCGATCGACGACGTGGCGGAGCCTGCGGATCCAGCGCCCTCGGTGCTGGCCCGGCTCGCCGAAGGAGAGCGCTACAAGGCGCTTGCCAAAGAGATTTCAAACCTGCCGGAACGGCAGCGCCAAGCCTTAGTGATGCGCCATTTCGACGAGCTCGGGAATCCGGAAATCGGAGAGCGGCTCGGATGTTCTGTGGAAGCGGTGGAGAGCCTTCTTGCCCGGGCGCGGCGACAGCTCGCCAAGCGCCTGGGCGAGGCGGAGAAGGAGACGGAGGATGACTGATCCGATGACAGATCGGGAACGGTCGGAAGATGCGGCGGTCGAGCGGATGCTCGCACGGCTCGGGGCATCGGCCTCGGCGGCGGCGCCGCAACCGAGTGAGGCGCTGATGGCGCGCGTGCTCGGCGATGCGGCGATGGTTGCGGCAGAGCGACCAGCAGCGCGGCCCGCTCTGGTCGAGGCAGCACCGAGCCCTGGCCGTTGGGCCTCGGTGATGCTCTGGTTCGCGGGGCCCCGGCTGGCGGCGCTGGCGCTGCTGTTGTCGTTGCTCGGCGGGCTTGGTGCCGGATATGCGGGCGCACCGACGGGCGGCTTCGAACTTGCCCTTTTGGGCGGTGGCGGGCCGTTCGAGGAGGACATCGCAGATGCTGCGCTGTTCTGAGTGGTCATGAGAGCGGGTTAGCAGAGGAGCGCGTTGGATGAGTGACCGTCCCACCCCGAAGCCGCGTCCAAAGGTCCAGCGATGGATCTGGGCTTTGCTCGTGCTGTCGCTCGGGGCAAATCTAGCGGTTGCCGGTGCCTTTGCGGGTCGGGCCTTGCGGAGCGATCCGGTAGATCCCGAGCTGGGCCGCTATTACAGCCGTGTGGTCTCGATCCTGCCGGAGGAGCGTCGTCCGGCCGCCCGGTCGGTGCTGCTGGCCGGAGGTTCGGCGCCGGAACGGCATGCCGCGTTTCGAGGGGATATCGTGAGGGCGACCGAAGCCGTGACGGCGGCGCTCACGGCCGAGCCCTTTGACCCCAGCGCTTTGCGGACTGCGTTGTCGGCGCGAATGGATGTCTTCCGTGCCCGTTTCTCAGGCCGTCAGGACCGGGTGGTGGCCCTGGCCGAGACGCTGTCGCTCCAGGAACGCACCATGTTGGCCGACACCCTGCGCAAGCGGACCGAACGGCGGATGAAGCGCTGGGCCGGCCGGTAGGCGCTCAGGCAGCGGCCAGGGTGACCGTGTTGCGCCCGGCAGCCTTGGAGGCATAGAGCGCCCGGTCGGCGCGCTCGATCAGGGACACGCTGCTTTCCCCCTCGAGCATGAGGGCAAGCCCGATCGACACCGTCAGATCCAGGGTGGCTTCGCCTGCTTGGAACGGCGGCGACTCGACCGAATGGCGGACCCGCTCCGCAACCGTCTCGGCGTGTTCGGGAAGGATATCCGGCATCACCACGAGAAACTCCTCGCCGCCGACACGGCTGATCAGATCGGTCGGCCGCACGACCCGGCGCAAGCGTTCAGCGAATTCAACCAGCACCGCATCGCCCGCGCTGTGGCCGTGACCGTCGTTGACGCTCTTGAACCGGTCGAGATCGAGGATCATCGCCGCCAACCGGCGCTGGGGCGCCCGTGGCTTCTGGATCATCTGCTCGAGATGCGCATTCGCGTAGCGGCGATTGTACAGTCCGGTCAGCGGGTCCGTGACGGCTTGCACGACACTGGCCTGGAGGCTGTCGCGCAGCTGATCGGAGTAGTGCTTGCGCCTCAGCTGGACGCGGAGGCGGGCGGCCATCTCGCAGAGGTCCGGCGGCCCTTGGAGGTAGTCCGGCACTCCCATATCGAGCGCCAGCGCCGGGCCCGCGACATCCTCGGCTTGGAACACCATCATCAGCGCGGCCTGGCGGGTGTCGGGCCGCCCGCGCAGCGCCGAGGCCATCCGCATCGGTTCACCGTCGCTCAGCTCCGTGCCGATGACGAATGCGTCGAAATCGTTGGAGCGGATCAGCGCTTTGGCCTCGGCTTCGCCGCGCGCGTGCGCCACGCCGCAGTGGATCCGTTCGCGCAGCGCCCGGGCGGCGGCGGCCCCGAACTCCTCATCGCTGCTGACGATCAGCACGGAGGCATCGGGAAACGCCCCCAGAGCGCCCGCGGGCGCGAACGGCTCCAACCCGAGTTCTCGGCTGGTCTCCGCGCGCAGGCGCAGCTCGTCGATCATCATTTTCATGCGTGTGAGCCCGGAGATCCGCGCAAGCAGCGCGCTGTCCTCAAAGGGCTTGTTCAGATAGTCGTCTGCCCCGGCCTCAAACCCCAGGACACGCTCCTCCCGGCTCGAGAGGCCGGAGAGCACGACGACAGGGATGTGGGCGGTCTTTGGGTCGTTTTTGAGCTGACGGCAGGTTTCGTACCCGTTCATGCCCGGCATCATGATGTCGAGCAAGATGAGATCGGGCTGCTCCTTGCGCGCAAGCTCCAAGGCGTCTTCGCCGGAGGCGGCTTCGATCACATCGTAATAGGCCATGCTCAGCCGCGCGCGCACGACCAGCCGGCTTGAGGGAACGTCGTCGACGACGAGAATGCGGCCGGGCATTGTTCAGCTCTCCACTGACAGGGCAGCGCCCTCGATCACGCGGCGCACCGCCGCAAGCATCTCGGCCGGGCCGACAGGTTTGCGCAGGTAGTCCACGCAGCCGGCCAAACGGGCTTCGCGTGCCGCCTGGTCCGAGATGAAGGCCGATATGGCCAGGATCGGCGTTGCACCAAGATCGGCATCGGCGCGCAGCCGGCGCGCGACGTCGAGGCCGGCTAGGCGGGGCAACTCCATATCCAACAGGATGAGATCGGGGCGTTTCTGGCGCGCGATGCGCAGGCCGTCGATGCCGTCCGACGCTTCGAGCACCGTGTACCCGTCGAGACTGAGCACATGCGTGAACAGGCGCCGGTTCAGTTCGTTGTCCTCGACGACCAGGACCGATTGCCCCATGTTCCCCCTCCGTGGTCACGCCGTTGCGGGTGGCGGGGCGGCCCAACCGCCCGGTCGCACGACTATGCGAGCACAGGGCTTAACGTTTGCTTGCGTCGGGACCGGCGCTTTCGGCTGCGAGGCGAGAAGGGGACGCGGATGGCGGCAGTGATGACGCGGGAGGCGGCGGAGCGCGTGGCGCTCCAGGCGCTGGCCTGGATGGCGGGTCAGCCCGACCTGCTGGGCGGTTTTTTGGCGGCAAGCGGCGCCGGGCCGGAGGATCTGCGCGGAGCCGCGAAGCAGCCCGAGTTCCTGGGCTTTGTGCTCGACCACCTGCTCGCCCATGAGGATGCGTTGCTGGCGTTTGCTGCGGAGGCCGGCATCGCGCCGGATGTGCCGGGCCGTGCGCGCGCCTCCCTGCCGGGCGGTGACTTGCCGAACTGGACCTGACATGAGCGCGGGTCCTGACCTGAACGCGATGCCGGAGCCGGAGATCGCCCCCGCCCTCCTGGAGCAGCTGGAGGCCGTGCCGCTCAGGCCAGGGCACCCGCTGCTGGTGGTGGACGCGGACGAGGTGTTGGTTGTCTTCGCCGCCCATCTCGCCCGTTATGCCGACGGGCAGGGGCTCGAGATGCGGCTCGAGCGGTACTCCTTGGAGGGCGCTTTCCGGGACCGGGCAAGCGGGGCATTGCTGCCGTTCGACGGAGCGATCGCGCTGATCAACCGCTTCGTCACCACCGAGACCGTGCGCCAGGAGGCGTTGCCGGGGGCCGCCGAGGTACTGGGACGGCTGGCGGATCTGGCACAGATCGTGGTGCTGACCAATGTGCCCCGCCATGGCCGCGAGGCGCGGGTGGAAAACCTCACGGGCCTCGGCATGCCGTATCCCGTGGTCGAGAACGGCGGGGGCAAAGGGCCGGCGCTCGCCTGGCTGGCGGCAAAGGTCTCGGCGCCCACGGTTTTCGTCGATGACAGCCCGCGCCAGATCGAGAGCGCCAAGGACGCGGCGCCGGACGTGGTCTGTGTCCATTTTGCCGGTGCGCCCATGGTGGCAGAGATCATCCCGGACTGTCCGGCAGCGGACCATAGGGTCGGGGGATGGAAGGACGCGGAGGCGCTGATCAGGGGTCTGCTCGTCTAGCCCCCGATCCCGCCGCCGCGGCGAAAGCGCTCCCAGCCGCCCACCCCGCGCTTCGCCCCGCCGGCGGGATCGGGGGCTAGCCGAGCGGGGCTTGCCGACTCGGGCCGGAGCGGAGACAACAACGCATGGCGTTCCCACCGCAATTCCTGGACGAGCTTCGCGCGCGCATCACGCTCTCGGACGTGGTGGGGCGCAAGGTCACTTGGGACAGGCGCAAATCCAACGCCTCCAAGGGCGACTTTTGGGCGCCGTGCCCGTTTCATCAGGAGAAGACGGCCTCCTTCCATGCCGATGACCGCAAGGGCTTCTACTATTGCTTCGGCTGCCAGGCGAAAGGGGATGCGATCACCTTCGTCAAGGAGATTGAGAACCTTACCTTTCCCGAGGCGGTGGAGCGGCTGGCCGCAGAAGCGGGCCTTGAGGTGCCGCGGTCGCGCGAGGACCCGGCACAGGCGGCGCGGCGCGACCGGCTGACCAGGCTGGCAGATGTGATGGAGGCAGCGGTGGGGGCTTATCGCCTCGCCTTCCGCTCTGGCGCGGGGCAGGGTGCGCGGGATTATGCGGCGCGGCGCGGGCTCTCGGCCGAGACCCTTTCGCGCTTCGAGATCGGCTATGCGCCCGGGGCCCGCCAGCACCTGACCGCCCAGTTCCGCGAGAAGGGCCTGCTCGAGGAGGCGGTGGAGGCGGGGCTTCTGATCCGACCCGACGATGGCGGCGCTCCCTATGACCGCTTTCGCGACCGGCTGATGTTCCCGATTCGGGACCCGCGCGGGCGGTGCATCGCCTTCGGAGGGCGTGCGCTTTCTCCGGAGGCGCGGGCGAAGTACCTGAACTCGCCGGAGACGCCGCTCTTTCACAAGGGCCGCACGCTCTACCACCATGGCCCGGCGCGCGAGGCTGCGGGCAAGGCCGGCCAATTGGTGGTCGCCGAGGGGTATATGGACGTGATCGCGCTGGCGGCGGCCGGAATCGGGCAGTCGGTGGCGCCGCTCGGCACAGCGATCACCGAGGACCAGCTGCAGCTTCTCTGGCGGATCCAGCCCGAACCCATTGTGGCGCTCGACGGCGACAAGGCGGGACTGCGGGCGGCGCACCGGCTGATCGACTTGGCGCTGCCCCATCTCGGGCCCGGGCGCTCGCTGCAGTTCTGTCTGCTGCCGCAAGGCCAGGACCCGGACGATCTGATCCGGGCGCAAGGGGCGGGGGCGATGCGCGGGCTGTTGGACGAGGCGCTGCCGCTGATCGAAATGCTGTGGCGGCGCGAGGTGGACATGCACCCGCTCGACACGCCCGAGCGGCGCGGCGCCTTCACCCAGCGGCTGGCCAAAGCCGCGGCGGCGATCCCGGACCAGGTGGTGCGGCGGTTCTATGAGGATGGGTTCCGAGGGCGGGCGAAGGATCTGTTCTGGCGGCTCGACCGGCCGAAGCCCGCAGCGAAAGGGGCAGGGGGGCAGGGCCCACGCCGCCGAGGCGCGCCCGAGGGGCCGAAGGCAGACACGCGGCGCTCGTCGCTTGTCATGGGAGAAGCGCCTGCAGCTGCGGCCCGCCGGCGCCGCGAGGCAACGATCCTGCTGATCGCGCTTCGGAACGTCGACGCCGCGCGCCCTTTGGCTGGCGCGCTGGAGGTCATGCCGGTGACCACGGCGATCTTTGAACCGCTCCGCGATGCGCTCGCATCGGCCTTGCTGGGCGACAACGCCTCGGAGCCGGCGGATCTCACGCCGCTCGAGGCCGATCCGGTCGCCCGTGCCCATCCCCTGGCGGTGGCCGGCGCCGATCCCGAGCGGGTCGCCTTGGTGCTCACAGAGGCGATTGCGCGGCACGAGGCGCTGACCGGCCATGAGGCGGAACTGGCCGAGGCGGCTGCCTCCTTCGCCGAAGCGGATGGCGAGGATTGGACCTGGCGTCTTCGGCAAGCGGGGCAGACCCGCCATGCCCTTGATGCCGCCGCGCTGCGGGCCGAGGAGGATGCAGAGGCGACCGATCGGCCCTCTCCCATCGCCGATATGATCAAGCGTCACTCGACTCCAGACCCGTAAGCCGTCATGACAAGGCCACACCTGCGGCAAAAAAAACCTGAAGGCCCCCTTCGATTCGGTGAGTCGGACGCTAAGTGGGTATGCGTGTGCCGAGACGATTCGCGGCGCACCTCACCGCTTCGCTGAGCAAGGTGGGTCGCAGGCGAGGCGTGCCGCTGCGGCAGGATCGACGAACTTAAGGGGGCTCAATGGCGCCGAAGGACGAAGAGCAAACCGAGGGTGAAACCCAGGAAGCCTCGGGCGTCATGCTCGATATGAGCCAGGCGAGCGTCAAAAAGATGATCGCCAAGGCCAAGGCCAAGGGCTTCATCACCTATGACGAGCTGAACCGCGTCCTGCCGTCTGACCAGTACTCCTCGGAGCAGATCGAGGATGTCATGTCGTTGCTGTCCGAGATGGGCGTCAACGTGGTCGAGGATGGCGGCGAGGGCGAAGGCGAGGGCGAAGAGGCTCAGGCCCAGACCGAGACCCGCGAGGTCGTGACGACACAGCCTCAGGCCTCGGAAAGCGATCGCACCGACGACCCGGTCCGCATGTATCTGCGCGAGATGGGGACGGTAGAGCTGCTGTCGCGCGAGGGTGAGATCGCCATCGCCAAGCGCATCGAGGCCGGGCGCGCCACGATGATCGGCGGTCTCTGCGAAAGCCCGCTGACCTTCATGGCGATCACCATCTGGCGCGACGAGCTGGTCGAAGAGAAGATCCTGCTGCGCGACGTGATCGACCTCGAGACCACCTTCGGCGAGGCGAACGAGGACGGCGAGATGACCGCGCTGTCGCCGGAGGCCCCGGCCGAGACCGAGGAGGAGGGTGACGACGAGCCCGCCGCCGAGGGCGAGGAGGGCCAGGGCGGCGAAGGACAGTCGACCGAGGACGAGGACGCCCAGGCGAACCTGTCGCTGGCAGCCATGGAGGCGGAGCTCAAGCCGGCCGCGCTTGAGCGTCTCGACGAGATCGCCGGCAACTACGAGAAACTGCGCGAGCTGCAGACCAAGCGGATCGATGCGGCGCTGTCCGCGGGCCAGAGCTTCTCCGCCCCTCAGGAGCTCGAATACCAGCGCCTGCGTCGGGAGATGGTCGAACAGGTCAACGCGCTGCATCTGCACAACAACCGCATCGAAGCGCTGGTTGACCAGATCTATGGCATCAACCGCCGTCTGATGGCGCTCGAAGGCCAGCTCGTGAAGATGGCCGACCATTACCGGGTCAACCGCAAGCAGTTCATCGAGGCCTATCGCGGCTCGGAGCTCGACCCGGACTGGATCGATCGGATCTCGGAGCTGACCGGCAAGGGCTGGGCCAAGATGGTCGAGACCGAGCGCCACCGGATCGACGAGATCCGCGGCGAGATCGGCGAGGTCGGCCAGCATGTCGGCCTCGACATCCCCGAATTCCGGCGCATCGTGCAGACGGTGCAGAAGGGTGAGAAAGAGGCGCGCATCGCCAAGACCGAGATGGTCGAGGCGAACCTGCGTCTCGTGATCTCGATCGCGAAGAAGTACACCAACCGCGGGCTGCAGTTCCTGGACCTGATCCAGGAGGGCAACATCGGCCTCATGAAGGCGGTGGACAAGTTCGAGTACCGTCGCGGTTACAAGTTCTCGACCTATGCCACCTGGTGGATCCGCCAAGCGATCACCCGCTCGATTGCGGACCAGGCGCGCACGATCCGCATCCCAGTGCACATGATCGAGACGATCAACAAGCTGGTGCGCACGGGCCGCCAGATGCTGCACGAGATCGGCCGCGAGCCGACGCCCGAAGAGCTGGCCGCCAAGCTGCAGATGCCGCTCGAGAAGGTCCGCAAGGTGATGAAGATCGCCAAGGAGCCGATCAGCCTCGAGACCCCGATCGGGGACGAGGAAGACAGCCAGCTCGGCGACTTCATCGAAGACAAGAATGCGGTCCTGCCTTTGGACTCGGCGATCCAGTCGAACCTGAAGGACACGACGACGCGGATCCTGTCCTCGCTGACGCCGCGCGAGGAGCGGGTGCTGCGCATGCGCTTTGGCATCGGGATGAATACGGACCACACCCTCGAAGAGGTCGGCCAGCAGTTCTCGGTGACCCGCGAGCGGATCCGGCAGATCGAAGCCAAGGCGCTGCGCAAGCTGAAGCATCCGTCGCGTTCGCGCCGGTTGCGCTCCTTCCTCGACAACTGAGGGCGCGGCGGGACGCTGACCCGCCGCCTCCCCCACCCACCCACCCGGGAGACGCCGCCCCACCGTCCCGCCGCGCCCTTTGCGCGGGGCGCCGTCCCGGCTAGGTTCTGCCGAGCGTAGCAAAGGGGGCGTAGATGGGGGTCTTGGTGCTGCTCGGGGTGCTGCTGGTGGTGGTCGCGCTGATCGCCTCGCAGTTCCCCCATTGGCTGACGGTGGTGGCGATCCTTGCGAATCTGGGGGTCTACGCAGCGCTCTGGCACGGTATGCCGGCGGAGATCGACGAGATGGGGCCGCAGATTTTCCAGATCACCGTGCTGATCGGCGGGCAAGTGGCGGCGATCCTCGGTCTGCTCTTGCCGTTCGTTTGGTCACCGGCCGAGGGCTGGCCACGTTGGCTCCGCGCGCTGGGCGGAGCGGCAACAACCCTTCCGATATGGCTTCTCGCCGCGCTGGTGCTCTACTGACACGGCCAAAGCGCGGCCTCCCGCAGGCTGGGGGGCCGCGACCGAGAGCCGGGACCGCGACGATGGATGGGTGGGCGGGGCCTGCGGGAGGCCGCCTGGCTAGAGATCCCTCAGGAGCGCCGGCAGATCGGCGATCGACCTGAGGACATGATCCGCATGGGGTGCCAGGTCCGCTTCCTCTGCGGGGCCGGTGAGTACCCCGATCGCCAGCGCCGCCCCCGCATTCGGCGCGACCTGCAGGTCGCCGATGCTGTCTCCGATCATCGCAACCTCGCCAGGCGCTACGCCCACGGCCTCGGCAAAGGCCAACAGCATCCCCGGTCCCGGTTTCAGCCCATGCCCCGAATCATAGCCGGCCACGAAGGCGAAGGTCTGCCGCGCCCCAACTGTTTCCAGCTGCAGTTCGGCATTGCCCGCGCTGTCATGGGTCGCGACGCCGAGCGCATAGCCCTCTGCCCTCAGTCCCATCAGAAGGCCCGGCAGATCCGGTGCTGCGGGGGCCAGCATGTCGGGCCCGGTCGACTCAGCCACGATCCGGTCGATGCCGCGGGCGATTTCGCCGACACCGATCCCCAGCAACCCGGCCCAGGCCATTGCCGTCTCGGTGGTCGCACCCGCAACAATGGGCGAGCCGGCTGCGAAACGGCGCGTGGCGAGTTCAAAGCCCGCCACGTCCCCCAGCCGGACGGCGAGCGCGGGGTCCGGCGCGAAGTGCTCGATCACCCGCGCGGTCACTTTGCCCCAGGTCGCATCGAAGTCGAACAGTGTGCCGTCCTTATCGAACAGCAGCGCCCGTATCTGTCCCGTCATGCGCCCCCCGATATCGCTGATATCGCACCAATGTCGCAGCCAGATATCGCATGACTTATCCGAACAGACCGAGGCTCTCGATCTTCAGCATCACGTCATGGGCGCAATCGTCCGGCGTCACGTTCAGCGTGTTGACGCGAAGCTCCGGTTCTTCGGGTTCCTCATAAGGGTCGGAGATGCCGGTGAACTCCTTGATCTTGCCGGCTCGGGCGAGCTTGTAGAGCCCCTTGCGGTCGCGCCGCTCGCATTCCTCGAGCGGAGTGGCCACGTGGACCTCCAGGAACGCGCCATGCTCCTCGATCATCTGGCGCACCGCCGCCCGGGTCGCGGTGTAGGGCGCGATCGGGGCGCAGATCGCGATGCCGCCGTTCTTGGTGATCTCGGAGGCCACGAACCCGATGCGGCGGATGTTTATGTCCCTGTGTTCCTTGGAGAATCCAAGCTCCGACGAGAGATGTTTGCGCACCACATCGCCGTCGAGCAAGGTCACGGGCCGTCCGCCGAGCTCCATCAGCTTGACCATCAGCGCATTGGCGATGGTGGATTTGCCAGAGCCGGAAAGTCCGGTGAAGAAGACCGTGAAGCCCTGTTTCGCCCGCGGCGGGCGAGTGCGCCTAAGCTCTTGGACAACCTCGGGAAAGCTGAACCACTCGGGGATCTCGAGGCCCTCGGCGAGGCGCCGCCGCAGCTCGGTGCCGGAGATGTTGAGCACCGTCGCGCCCTCGGCAACCTCGTCGCTCGGCTGGTACTCGGCGCGCTCCTGCACATAGACCATGTGTTTGAAGGGAACCATCTCGATCCCGATCTCGTCCTGGTATTGGGCGACCGCGTCCTGCGCGTCATAGGGGCCGTAGAAATCCTCGCCCGCGCTGTTCTTGCCGGGTCCGGCATGGTCGCGTCCCACGATGAAATGCGTGCAGCCGTGGTTCTTGCGGATGATCGCGTGCCAGACCGCCTCACGCGGGCCGGCCATGCGCATGGCAAGGTTCAGCAAGCTGAGATGCGTCGTGGCGGCGGGGTACTTGTCGAGCACCGCTTCATAGCAGCGAACCCGTGTGAAATGGTCGATATCGCCCGGTTTGGTCATGCCGACCACCGGATGGATCACCAGGTTCGCCTGGGCCTCCTTGGCCGCACGGAAGGTCAGTTCCTGGTGCGCGCGGTGGAGCGGATTGCGGGTCTGGAAGGCCACAACGCGCCGCCAGCCGAGCTTGCGGAAATAGGCGCGCAGCTCGTTCGGGGTGTCCCGACGGCTCTTGAAATCGTAATGCGTCGGCGGCTGGATCCCGGTCACCGCACCGCCCAAGTAGACGTTGCCCGCTTGGCGGTGCAGATAGGCGACCGCGGGGTGCTTCATATCGTCTGCGCCAAAGACCTTTTCCGCCTCGCGCGCCTTGTTCGGCACCCATTTGTCGGTGACCGAGAGGATCGCGAGGATCACGCCTTCCGGGTCGCGCAGCGCCACGTCCTGACCGGGCTCGATGGTCTCGGCCACAGCATCGGCCACGTCCAGGGTCACCGGCATCGGCCAAAGCGTGCCGTCGGTGAGGCGCATTTCCTCGACCACGCGGTCATAATCCGCCTGGCCCAAGAAGCCTTTCAGCGGTGCAAAGCCCCCGTTCATCAGCAGCTCGAGATCGCAGATCTGACGCGGTGAAAGGTCGATGGAGGTGAGCTCCGCAGCCTCCAGCTTCAGCTTCTTGGCGCTCTCGGCAGAGACATAGAGTTCCGGGATCGGGGCGGTGTTGGCGTCCATGGTAGCGCTTTCTCAGGCTGGGAAATCGGGCTTGCGGGCGCCTTTTGGACCCGCTTTGCCCAAATGACAAGCAGTTGGAAGAAGCTTTGCTGCGCTGCAGCAAGAACGCCACATTGCACCGGGCGCTGACACCGCGCTAGGGTCGTGGGGCTGATGGAGGGCGCCATGACCGACCGCTCGGCCGAGGCGCTGCCGCTTTCGGTCTTTCTCATCACCAAGAACGAGGCGGCCCGTCTGCCCGCAACGCTTGGCGCAGTCGGGTTCGCGGCCGAGGTCGTGGTCGTCGACAGCGGGTCGACGGACGAGACGGTGACGCTCGCCGAGGCGGCCGGGGCGTGCGTGTATCATCGGGATTGGGAGGGCTATGGCCAGCAAAAGGCCTATGCCGAGGGGCTCTGCCGCCATGACTGGGTCCTGAACCTCGATGCCGATGAGGTGGTTACGCCGGCGCTCGCGGCCGAAATCCGAGGGCTCTTTCGCGACGGTCCGCCACCGCCTGGGGCCTATGAGGTCCGCATCCTGAATGTCTATCCGGGCGCAGCACATCCCCGGCCGTTCGCCAACGACTACCGCGTGGTGCGGCTCTATCATCGGGAGGTTGGGCGCTACCGGGCGCATCCGCTGTTTGACCGTGTCGAACTCTCGGCCGGCATAGCCGCACAGGCGCTGCACGCCCCAATTTATCACCATCCGCTGCTGTCCTGGGCCCATATGGTGGAGAAGGAAAACCGCTACAGCAGTTTCCAGGCCACCTCGGCGCGTCCGCGCAGCAAAATCCTGCTGATGGTGCGTTTGGTGAGCGAATTGCCGGTGGCGTTTCTCAAGTTCTATCTCCTGCGCCGGCACATCACCGGCGGGTGGAAGGGGTTCGCGTTCTCCCTGATCGCGGCCTTCTCCCGCTGGCTGCGGATTGCAAAGCTGCTGGAGGCCGGGTCGCGGGGCGCTGAGAGAAAAGAATGACAAAGCGATGAAGGAGGGCTTGACCGTTCGGCTCTGATTCCCATATACCCGCTTCACCGGCAGCGAGCCGGGTTTCGGAAATCATGACCCGACGATCCGGGTGGTCACCCGGGCGGGAAACGTTTTTCGTCGCTCTTTGAATTTTGTAGTGATGATGAAGGGATATGCGGGCGGTTCTGGTCTGTTTCGGCGGATTGGACGTTTGTATATCGGCATCCTAGGCGGGCCTTATGGTTTGCCGATGATGGGTGTGTCAGCTTCGGCCGGTTCTGGGGTTTCGGCTCTGGGATTGGTTGATCGATGTGCGAAGGTTTGATCTCGTCAAGGATAGGGTCTTGTGCCCTTTCAACTTGAGAGTTTGATCCTGGCTCAGAACGAACGCTGGCGGCAGGCCTAACACATGCAA
>JBCBYB010000038.1:0-43548 GCA_039816045.1 Pseudomonadota bacterium | reverse complement strand
CGAGGCCGCGGTCATCCACCGCAGCGGGCCATGGCGCAGTTTCGAGGCAGTGGAGTTCGCCACGCTCGAATGGGGCGACTGGTTCAACACCCGTCGGCTGCTCGAGCCGATCCAAACATCCCGCCCGCAGAAGCCGAGGCCAATTTCTACGCAGCGCTGGAAACGCGTGATGCGGCCACATAGCTAAAGACCACGGGCCTCAGGCAATCCCGGCGCGGTTCACTACTCTTCCTTCCTTGTAGCATGAGCAGGATTTCAGTAGGTCAATACGAGGGCGCGCTCATTGATCCAGAGTCCGCTTCCATTCCTACAGAGGTGCAGCGCAAAGGGAGGGGCGGATGACCGAACCCGGATCTCTTGGGCCAGGACCGGAGGCCGCAAGTCTGATCGAGGCTGTAATCCGATCTCGCAGGTCCTGCCGTCACTTTAGAGACGAGCCGGTCTCGGCGGAGATACTGTCGCGTATAGTCGAAGCAGGTATCCAGGCTCCAACAGCCTCGAACAGCCAAAATGTTCGGTTCATTCTGCTGACTGACCGAGCGGAACTGATGCAGCTCGATAGCATACGATATTGCTGGCCCTACCCGAGTTATACCCGCCGGCGCGAGACGGATGAGCCCGGTCTTATTGGACGGTCTGCAGCCGTGATCCTGGTTTTGACAGATACTTCGCTTTCCGGTTTTGCAGATGGAGCTGAGCATCATATTTGGCGTGAATCCGACATTCAAAACGCCTCCGCAGCGATCCAGACCATGTTGTTGATGGCAACAGCAATGGGTATAGGCACAACATGGATCTCGGCATCAGAAGCGATGAGCCACACTCGGCTTATGCGTGGTCGGAATTGGGCCGAGGCATTGCCTAACTATTCAATTGCGTCAGACCATCATGTTCACGGTATCATCATCCTCGGACACCCGCGGCGCGTGGACGAGGGTGGCTTTCCTTCGGGTGAGGGAATGCACGGCCTCGACTGGTCCACGACGGAGCGTCAGCCACTAGAGGCCCATCTTCTCCGCCATACGGCTATTTCCAGTGATGGCTCGGATCATCCACATGCAACAAGCCCGCCCAAGCCGTCAGGGTTGCTCCAGTTTCAATTGCGGCTCTTAAGTACCGCCATTCGAGGACTTCTTGGCTTGGTCAGCAGACTGGAACGCTTTGTGCGCAGGCTCGAGAAACCCTTCTTGACGAGTGTTCGCAAGGGAGAGAAGTCGTGACCGATCTGAGCACCTTGCGCCTCGTGATTGCGGGCAGCTTCGGCTATCGTGATATTGGCGATGAAGCCATGCTGACGGAGGATCTTCGTTTCATTCACGAGGACCTCGGCATTCGGCCGCAAAACGTGACGCTCTTCGGTCAAGATACCGAGTATCTCGCCCGCTACCACGACCATCCGCAGGAGAACTGCTTGCAGAGTCGGCGGCTTGAAAGGCTAGGTGAACTGACTGCGATCCGTGAGCTTGGCCTGATCCGAGGGACCACGCGCTATATACGAACCGTTCGCGAAGGTCGCCTGCTCCGTGGGCTCGACCGCAGTCTATCGCGCGTTCTCGCGCAAGCCGACGCTGCGCTTATCACGGGTGGTGGTACCATTAACACGCGTGATGCCCGGGGGTACAGTCTTCAGCGTATGGCCGCGATCGTGACTGCATTTCGCCGATACCGGTTGCCACTGTTCATAAGCGGCCAGACCATCGGTCCACTAGGCGAGCACTCGCATCACGATCTGATGGCCAAGGAGATCGTCGAGACTGCCGATGTTTTGACCGTTCGTGACCGGCATTATTCACGCCGCTATCTTGATCTCATTGGAGCGGCGCCACGCGAGTTGATCGAAACCTTTGATGATGCCTACACGCTCGACCACACCCGCTGCAGTCTTCCCGACGAGACAGCGCAATTTCTGGATACGGGAGAAGATCCCGCGGTCGTGGTCAATGTCACAGAATATACCTCGGAGACGTTTGCAGATCGCGCCCACATTGCGCGGCTGTGTGACTGGCTTTTGGCTCGGGGCGACAAAATACTTCTTCTATCACACACACCGCGAGATCAAGTCCGCCTGTTCCAAATACACGATATGATAGACCCAACCTGTCGGGATCGTGTACATCTGCCCGATGCCCGTGAGTGGACCGGCGCCCAGCTGAAACAGGCGATCTCGCGATGCCGGCTTGCCATTGGAGGACGATACCACTTTGTCGTCTTCGCGGGTACGACCGACACGCCTTTCGTCGGCATGGCTGGCAATCACTATTCCTATGTAAAGCAGCACGGTTTCGCTGAGCCGATCGGCTTGTCGCGCTTTGTACTGACCGAGCGCGAGACCCGCGACTTCGATACCCTTATTGGTCGAGTCCGCGAGGCAGAGGCTCTCACGCCCAACAACGCCAGCCGATTTACCCGGCCTTCGGTCTCGATGAAGCGGTTTGGCAAATGGCTAACGGACGTTGCGACTCGACGGCCGTGAACTGCTTGAGATCGGGTTTAGGGACGAACCGGAACGTCCGTCGATTGCTCTGGTCAAAATGCGGTCCCGCTGCGTTCACCGCCCTCTGCGGCCTCTATCATTTGACGGAAAGACGGGGTCGTAGCAGCCAGCGTATCGAAAGTTCCTTCGGCCAAGATCCGCCCCTCTTGCATAAAAAGAACGCGATCACATCGTTTCAAAAGGTGTAACCGGTGCGCGACGATCAAGATCGTACAGCGGCCATGCAATCGGTCGACGGCAGCACTGACTTCAGCCTCGGTGGACATGTCCAGACCGGAGGTCGCTTCGTCAAGGACAATCAGCGACGGTTGACCATAGAGCGCACGGGCCAGTGCGATCCGCTGGCGCTGTCCGCCGGAGAGCCGCACACCAGACTCACCTATCTCTGTGTCCAAGCCTTTGGGTAGAGCCGCCACGGTCTCGCTAAGTTGCGCAGCCTCGACGGCCGCTCTCAGTTGCTCGGCATCGATCTTCTCAGGCGCAATCCCAAACGCGATGTTCTCACGGATCGTCGCATCAATGACTGGGCTGCCCTGCGCTGCGTAGCCGACACCGCGGCCAAGGGCGTCGATCGGCCCGACATCGGTAGCTTCGTTGAGAAAAGCCGCAGGGCCCCCATCTGTTAAGACCGTGCCGGCGTCTGGTATCAGTAGACCAAGTACTATGTCGACAAGCGTTGATTTGCCCGCACCAGAAGCGCCAGCGATGCCAACCGTTTCACCGGCGTTGAGCGTGAGACTCACACCGTCGAGAGCCGAGCGAGCCGCATCCGGATATTGATACCGCAAGCCTTGGAACTGGAGTTGGTGCTTGAAGCGCAATGTTGCTGCATGGTTCGCAACTGGTGGATGGGCGTCCAACGCGGCCAGTTCTTCCTCGTACTCAGCCACCACTGGGCGCACGAACTTGAGCTCATTCACGTGGCCCGAGATCCGATTGATCGCCGGCAAGAGCCGAACCGCCCCGAAGCCGAAGACGGCGAGCAAAGGTAGCGCCTCGGCAGCCGTCGTCGCATCGTGCAGTGCAACGGCCATGATGATCCCCGCCGCGATCAACATGGCGATCTCGGAGACTGGTCGGATCGAAAGCTGCGCGAAACGTCGGTAAGCCTCAATCTCCATCGAGCTGCGTCGCGTTGTTTCGAGCCGTTCGGCCATCGCAGCCTCTGCGGCGCTTGCGCGGACCAGCTTGATGTTGGCGAAGACCTGCCCGCCGAGTTGGTAGAGGCGCCGGATTAACTCGCCATAGCGATTTCCCCAGCGTTGGAAGTAGCCTCCCATAATCCGGTGATTGAGCCCGACCAATGCCCCGAGGAAGAGCACCGCAAGTCCAACCCCTAGCGGTTCTACGACTGCAAGCGCCAGTGCGAGCGCTGCTATCCCGGCCGCCTCGGCGACAAGATTACAGAGGGACAGTCCACCCCGAAACCAGATGACCTCTGGAACATCGCGCAGCCCGCGTAAGTACTGAGCGTTGCGTCGCTTGAGGTGATACTCGAGCGGTGCCGCGAGATAGCTCGCTATCAACTCGGTGGTGAGCGCCGAGGCCCCGCGGGCTGCGACACGCGTCTGCCATGCGAAGATGGCGGTCAACGCAACGTTCTTCAACACGATGACCGCGACCAGTATGCCCCAGAGGAGTGCAAGGCTCGCGCTTTCCACAACCGGATCTATGAGCGCCTGCAACCCCTCGGGCAGAGCATCGATCTGCCCCGCTCCTCCGGCGATCAACAACAGGATCGGCAGGACCAGCGCGAGCACGACCACCTCGAGCATGTTCACCGCGACCGATATGAATACCACGCCAGCGAGGACAACCCGTCGTTCATGCCGTAGCAGGACTGAGATGAGTGCGCCCAGCATGGCTTAGGCGAACCAGAACCGCATTCGCATTCTGGCTGCCAACCAGCGTGCCTGGCTTATGGCAAAGAGAACCAGAAAGGATGGTAGATCGCGCCATCGAGACGAACGTCTGGGTCTCGTGAGAGCTCGAACCGCCTTCCAGAAGGTTGCGACACTTGTAAGGTTGGCCAACAGGCGCTTGGCTTGCGGCGCGCCGATTGTTGCGGCGAAGATGTCGTAGCGTCCCGCCACCTCTTCGAGCGTACGTGCACGGATCATTGCAAGGGTGGCGGCATGTTCCGGCCTGCCTCGACTCGTGCCTGTGCCGACGATGCCAGTAGCGGCATAGTTGTTGTTACCGTGTAAGCGATAGGCGCCGAGGGGGCGGCGGAAGAGCAGCGTACCACCTATCAAATGCGCAAAGCGAAGCAAGTAATAGTCGGCGCAGATCCGAATGTCGCGCACGCGATCCGATAGGATCGTCTCTAGAATACCTCGGCGAAACATAATCGCACTTGTGGTGGTCCATATCCAGGGCCCGCCAGGATTGTCGTTAGGCGCGACATAGAGCAGAGCGTGACCACCCGCTTCCTCCGGCGTGGCGGCAATGGGATGCACCCGCGTAGCAAGTGGTGGGGCCAGGCGTTCACCCGGGGCGAGCCGGGCGAAGATCTGATCGGTTCCGGTCAACTGCCCACCCTCTGCATCGATAAGCACCGAGTCGGAACAGCTGATCCCCGCTGGCCGTGCTGCGTTGAGATGAGCTGCCACGTGCGCTTCAAGAAAGCTCGGAAAGAGCCAGTCGTCTGCGTCTACGAAAACGACGAAGGTGCCCTTGGAGAGGCGGAACCCTTCGATGAATGCGGCCATCTGTCCGCCATTCTCCGTGCATTCGTGCAGTCTTGCGCGATGGCCTTCTGGATGTGTTGCCAAATAAGTCCGGATCACTTCCGGAGAGCCGTCGGTAGAGCGATCATCGACGACTACGCACTCAAAATTAGTATAGGTCTGAGCGAGGATTGAAGCGAGGCACTCCTCAATAAACTTCGCATAGTTGTAGTTGGTGACAATCACCGAGACAAAAGGCTTGGCGAGTTGCGGAGGCCCGGGGCGTTTGGTGGTCCCCAACGCGCTCTCCCCGCCGGTCTCGGTATTTGTATCCATGAGCGCTCCCCCTACGAACGCTTCCCCATAGCAGGTCTTGCAGCGCCGCTGAAGACAGCGGCGGCCGAGGACGGGCTACGTCTTCTTTTTTTCCGGCTCAGCTTGTATCTCTTTGGATGTCTCAGTTGGTGGTCGGCGTTCCTGCTCATATCGGCCAGGAGATGGTGAAGGGGGGGGCATGAGCCTGACAACGAAGCGCGTACTGGTAACAGGCGGAGCCGGTTTCCTCGGGAGCCATCTCTGCGAGCGACTGGTGGCGGCGGGTGATGACGTGCTGTGTGTTGACAACTATTTCACCGGTCGGCGCGGTAACATTGCCCATTTGCTCGATTGTCCGAACTTCGAGCTGTTGCGCCATGACGTGACCTTCCCGCTCTATGTTGAGGTCGACGAGATCTACAATCTTGCCTGTCCTGCCTCACCGATCCACTATCAATTCGATCCAGTGCAGACGACCAAGACCTCAGTGCACGGCGCGATCAACATGCTTGGCCTTGCCAAGCGCTGCCGGGCCAAGATCCTCCAAGCGTCGACCTCGGAGGTCTATGGTGATCCCGCAATCCATCCGCAGACCGAAGATTATTGGGGCAACGTCAACCCAATCGGACCTCGCTCATGCTATGATGAAGGTAAGCGCTGTGCCGAGACGCTCTTCTTCGACTATCACCGCCAGCATGGGGTCGAGATCAAAGTGGCCCGGATATTCAACACGTATGGACCGCGGATGCATCCGAATGACGGACGGGTGGTGTCGAACTTCGTCATGCAGTCCCTTGAGGGCAAACCAATCACGATCTACGGCGACGGCAGCCAAACGCGCTCGTTCTGCTATGTGGATGACCTTATCGAGGGGCTCATTCGACTGATGGCTACGGGGCAAGAGGTGACGGGCCCGGTTAACCTCGGCAACCCGGGGGAGTTCACCATCCTCGAACTCGCCAAAGCTGTGATGGCACACACGGGCACTCAAGCTGAACTCGTGCGGATGCCGCTGCCGGAGAATGACCCACGCCAGCGCCAGCCGGATATTGGCCTTGCGGAGCGCCTCCTCGATTGGCGGCCCACTGTGGCGCTCGAGGCCGGTCTCGAGCACACGATTGGTTATTTTCGTGCCCTGATCGCCAACGGCACAAGCGTCGGGAGTCTGGCCCGAGTTCCGCGATGACCACAAGCACGGGGGCCGATGCGACGAGCCGCATCGGCGTCGACGTAGCGCGTGTCAGCATTGTGATCCCGGCCTATGCCACCTGCCCGCATCTACCGGATCTGCTCGACGCGCTCGAGGGTGGCACAGCGCGTCCCGCCGAGATAATCGTCTCCCACAGCGGTCCCGACGATCCGACCGCCACCCTCGCCACCTCGCATCCCGGCGTGCGGGTGCTGCATTCAACCGACCGTCTCCTGGGTGGAGGCGCCCGTAACCGCGGCGCTGCCGTGGCGCAGGGCGACTGGCTTGGCTTTATCGATGCCGATGTGCGCCCCGCATCTGACTGGCTCGCTCGCATCGTCGGATCTGCCCATGAAGGCCGCTTTGTCGTCGGCTCGATTAGCACCGCCACCTCAGGGGGCTACTGGGGGATGTGCAACTGGCTCTCGGAGTTCTCTGAACAGGCGCCCTGGCATCGCGCCCGTTGTCAGCAGGGGGGGGCCTCGGCCAACATGCTGGTGTCAGCCGCCGACTTCGCCGCAGCCGGCGGTTTCCCCGAAGATCACCAGCCGGGTGAAGACACCTTCCTATTCGGCCGATTAACCGCGGCGGGACGCGAGCAGTGGTTCGCGCCTGAGGCCTGCGTCTTCCACCACAACAACAGCGGCTTCCGCGCCTTTCTGCGCCATCAGTACCGGCTTGGTTGGAACAGCGCGCTTCTGCGCCAGCGCATCGAGACCACGGGAAGCATCGCCACCCGGATCTGGCCGCTGGCATTAGGCTTCTGGGCGATCCGGCTCGCGCGGGTCACGCTGCGCGGGTTTGCCGGTGGCCCCGCCTGGTGGGGCCGTACTGTGCTCTACGCCCCCGGCCTCGTGATCGGCGCGCTTACCTGGAATGCCGGCTTCATGAGACGGCTCTGGGAGAGCCGATGCGCTCGCGGCAGGCTATGACCACCTCTCTTCCGGCACCAGCGATTTTGACTCGCTTTCCGCAAACCTTCGGCTTTGCACCGCCTGGGCTTACCGGGGGCACTTTGCTCCTAGATCTCGGCTGGATGGATTTCCTGGCCGACCGCGTCTTTTGGCCGGCGCTTGCTAAGGGGCTGCGGCTGATCCCAATCCGCCCCCTTACCGCAAGGCGGCGCGTGCTCGAGAGGCCAGCTCTCTGCGATGTGCCCAAACACTTTGATTGGGATGAGACTTGTTCAGGCCTGCTTCTCCGCGACGTATGCCGCTATGATATCTGCGTTCGCGCTGACCTCTCTCTTGCGGATCTCGCCGAGGATCCCAATCCAGAGCGCCATGCGGCAACCTCCTTCGCGCTCGCCCGCCCAATGATCGAGGAGATTGCCCGGCTGCTCGACCGATACCGACCGGTCCGTGTGATCTATCCGCAAGGTCATGCCCTGCCCGCTGCAATCTTGCGTGCGATGGCCCAGAACCGCGGGATCTCCTGTCTTGCCATCGAAAACTGCCTGCGCGCTGATCGATTTGTGTGGGATGATCGTACAGGAACTACATTGGCGAGCCCGATACCCCGGGAGTTTCACCTCAGGGCTTCGGAACGGCCGGGTGCGGCGGCGTATTTTTCCCGGTATCGTATGCAGATAGCGGATCTAAAGTCAGCGGAGCATAGAAGTCTCGGGACGCGAACCCCGCCCACCACACCACGAGACGTCCGGGGACGGCGCATTCTACTGCTCGGACAGGTTTCAACAGACAGCTCTGTACTCTTCCATATTGGCGTGGGGTTTCGGGATCAGATGGCTGTGTTTGATACCGTGCTCGCCCACGCTGAGGCGAACCCGGACGACATCGTGCTGGTCAAGACGCATCCGAAGGAGGCAGGAGGCCTGTCACCAGCCTTCACCCGCTACTCGCTGGCGCGTTACGAGCGCTTTGCCGAACGCGTGCACGCTGCAGGATGTTCCGATCGGGTTCATCTTGATATCGGGGGGGCGATCGATCTCTTTGCTGCGATCGACTGGGCTGATCTCTGTGTGACGATCAACTCTCAGTCGGGCTTGGAGGCGGCCTGCGCCGGCCGGCCCGTTGTCCTCTGCGGCGATGCTGTTTACGGACATTTGGGGTCGGTGACGAAAGCGCACGCACCGGACGTTCTCAGACGTAAGCTCGCAGAAACAGCGTCACAGCCTGATCCCGCCGAAGCACGATCTTTTTTCTGTTCGTTTTGCGAGGCTTACGCGCGGCCGCGCAACGTCGGGGCGATTGCTGACCTGTTGCAGGAGCGCTCGCTCCTGGGAGCGTGCTAACCTCTACATGACCTTGCTCCCTGATCCCGGACCAGGCGGTAGGTTAGGGACCGACCTGGAGGGACGCGGATGACGAAACGAGGGAGGCGGCGGTTCCCGCCGGAATGTAAGAAGCATTCGGTTGCACGTCTGTCGGGGCCTGGATTGAGCTAGGCCAGCGTAGCCGCGGAGCTTGGCGTGACGGCGACGCAGCTCAAGACCTGGAAGCTCGAGCTGGATGCGGCCGGCTCATCGGCGGCGATTGCCGCTCAACGGGCCGAGGCGGCCGAGTTGTCCCAGCTTCGCCGCGACAACAAACGGCTCATGGTGGAGGTGCCGAGGTGGAGGTTCTGCGCAAGGCCTCGGCTTTTTCGCTCGATCGGCGGCGAAACCGTGAAGGCCAAGCTGCGCGCCCGCCGTTTCGCGACGGCATCGTCGCCCATGCCGCCGAGTACGCCGGGCGCCGTCTCTGTCGGGTGCTCGGCGTCGCGCGGAGTTGGTATCAAGGCTGGCGGCGTTCTGCTCCACAAAGAGCCGAGCGCACTGCCAGCGTGCCGCGCTTGTCGAATAGATCCGCGCGGTCTTCGAGGCAAGCCAAGCGCCGTTACGGAGCGCCGTGGATCCACGCAGAGCTGCGCGATCGGGGCCATCGCCTTGACCTGTAGCGGGTTGGCGATCACAACCCGCGCCACGAAGGGCGATAGCACCCGCGACACCGCCATGCTGTTGCCGGTCGCCTCGATCACCACCTCGTCGGTGACCTCGAGCGTCTTTCCAAACCCTTCCAGCGCCGTGCGGGTCATGTCGACCCGCCCCGCATGCCGAAGGCCTCCCCTCTCCCAGATCAGCACCTCCCCGAAGGTCCGGTGAAGGTCGATGCCGATCACGCGTCTCATCCGCGCCTCCCCGCCGATTGCGATCACGGGAGCGGTGGGGCGACACGACACCTACTGATCCGCGCGCGCAGCGCAACCGGGCGAGTCGCAGAGGCGGCCAGCTAACAACACGAGCTCGCAGCTCATCGTACGGACCGGCCTGCCCACACCTTCGTGCTCCCGGAGCCTCTGTGCCGGATGCTCGCAGCATACGCCAACAGACCGGCGGCCGGGATCGAGGCCCCGCTACCCTCATACCGGTTAACAACCCACTCGAGCGGATCAAGTGCGAGATCCGACGGCGAACGCGCGTCGTGGTGGCATTTCCGGATGGCCAGTCCTGCCTCAACCTCGCAGCGGCACGGCTGCGACACATAACTGGCACGCAATGGTCGATGCGCCGCGACACCAACATGGACCCGCTAAAGGCCGCTAAGGCCGAAACCGGAGCCGCCGTCGCATGAGCAAAGTGCGAATGAAACTGGACGCCACGAAGACGACAATCAGTCCAAGATCCGCCACAGGGCACTTTAAAGCTGCCTGTGGCGGACAACTGAACAGTACAGCAGTTCGGGTTCAGCCGAACATGTCAGCCGTTATGCCAGCATACCAACCGAGGCTTTCCTCATAGGTTTGCTTGCGGAGCGCGGCGTCCTCGCCCGTCTGGCTGATGAAACCGTCGGTTTTGGCGATCTTTTCCTCTGTGGCCTCGTAGCGAGCACCAACCTTCACACCGTCATCTGTCTCGATCAGAGACCAGCAGGTGTTGGAGAACTTGGCGGGGAACGCCTTGCTGCCTGTGAGGTCCGCGCGCAGGTTCATGGCTGCAACCTTGGCTTGGCTGTTGGCCGAGAAACCCGATTTCGGCATATCGCCTGCGATCGTCGCATCCCCGAGCACGAACACATTCTCATCCATTTGGCTTTGCATCGAGGACGGCACGATTGGACAGAAACCGCTGTCGTTCGTCAAACCTGCCTTCTCGGCAACAACCCCTGCCTTCTGCGCCGGGATCGCGTTGCAGACATCGGCTTTGGTGACCTCTCCGCCTGCGACGATCTCCATCGTACTGGGGCGCACCTCTTCGACCGGACCTGTGAAGTCGGCGTCGAGCCATTCGATCATGCCAGGATAGTGCTGTTCCCAACCTTCTTGAAAGAGGCCCATCTTCGAGAACTTGGGCTTCGGATCAAAGATCAAGATCTTTGCGGTCGGGTTGTTGGCCTTGAAGTAATGCGCCACCATCGACACACGCTCATAGGGTCCCGGCGGACAGCGATAGGGGTTCGGCGGCGCGATCATCACATAGACACCGCCCTCTGGCATGCTCTCGATCTGAGCTTTCAAGAGCTCCGTCTGGCTGCCGCCCTTCCAGGAATGCGGCATCGCATTCTGCGCGGTGAGGTCCCAGCCGGGGATGCTGCCGTCCCGGAAGTCGATCCCAGGAGCTACCACGAGGCGGTCGTAGGGGACCGAGCCGCCGCCAGCGAGGGCCACGGTTTTCGCATCGCGGTCGATCCCGGTTGCCCAGTCATGCACCACATTGACACCACCGGCAGCCAGCTTGCCGTAACTGTGCGCAATGCTGTCGAGCGAGCGGAAGCCCCCAATATAGAGGTTAGAGAAAAAGCAGGTGTAGTAGGTCCGGCTTGGCTCGATCAGGGTTACGTCAATCTCGCCCTTTGAGTCTTTGGCGATATAGCGGGCCGCCGTGGCGCCACCCGCACCGCCGCCTATCACCACGGCGCGCGGCCGCGCTGCACCGATGGCAGCAGGCGCGGAAAGGGCCGCAGCGCCGGCGAGCGCTGCACCGAGCGTATGACGTCTGTTGAGTTTCATGGTTGGATCCTCCCAGGGGTTATGGCGCTCTCACTCGACGCCTTCGAAATATGCGGCAAGCGCCGCGATCTCATCGTCGGACAGGTTGGTGGCAACGAGCTGCATCACCGCATTCGGGCGGTGTTTGTTCTTGTAGGCATGGAGCACGGTCACGAAGTCCTTCTGCGGCCAGCCTGTAATCGAAGGAATGCCCTCATCGGCGCCCGAAGCCTGATGGCAGGTTACACACTCGCCAGAGAGATACTCGCCATAAGCCGGATCTCCCTCTATTGCGAGGATCGTTGGATCGACGTCCGGATCCCGCGGGGCAGCCGTCGGCTCTGCTTCTGGGATGTCGCGCGGCGAGGCAGAAAATTGCCGGAGATAGGCAATCAGATCGTCGCGCTCCTCCCGGTCTTTAATCCCCCTAAAGGACATGCGTGTGCCCGTGACCAGGGTACGCGGCTCCTCGATATAGAGATGCAGTTTCTCGGTGTCCCAAACCAGACCATCGGCACCGGCCCGTTTCATATCGGCGGAGTAGCGATAGCCTTCAACGGCCGCCGCCTTGCGACCAAAAAGGTCGTTCAGATGCGGCCCGACCCGATTTCGTGCGTCAGGCCCCACCATATGGCATGACTGACACTTGGCGTAGATCCGCGCGCCACGTTCGACATCACCCGCGTTCGCAGGCAGGTTGAGAAAGGCCCCCAAGGCACCGACCAAAAGGCAGCGGACGAGCCGGCCTCGGAAGAGCGCGCTACTCGACACTGATCCCAGCCGTCGCATCATCGTCCGCCTCGGGCGTCACATCCAGGATACGCGCCCGCATGGTGATCTCGGGTGCCTCTTTGCAGTTCGTCATACAAGGCGCGGCGTCGGATATGTTGGGGATGTCGGGTCGCGGATCGGCAAAGAAATTTGCCTCGTTCGGCAGCCGGACGTCTGAAAAGTTCTCATGGCTGAGCACGAACTCGTCGTCTTCGACCACATCGTTCATATAGAGGAGATAAGCGGTGATTGCGTAGACTTGGTCTGGCGTCAGCGACTGAGCATACCCGAACGGCATAGCCCGGTTGATGTAATCGAAGACGGTCGAGAGGTAGGGCCAGTAACTGCCGATCGTCTTCACCGGGCGGTCATCGGCGAGCGTCCCCTGCCCGCCTGCAAGCACAGGCCAGCGGTCTACCCCCTCCCCGAAATCGCCATGGCAGGCGGCACACTGCTCGGCGAAGATCTCCTCTCCGGTCAGCACGTCGCCCGATCCTTCGGGCAGACCCGCACCATCCGGGCGCACGTCGATGTCCCAAGCGGTCACCTCAGCGGGAAGCGCCTCCCGACCAAGGCCGAAGCCGTCGGCAAGGGCGTGCGTTGCGAGGCAAGCGGTGAGGAGAACAGCCAGAAGGGCCTTAGGATATCTCGACATTCTCGGCCTCCCCTTCTGCGTTGACGGCCCAGGTCTGGATGCCATTGTTGTGGTAGATTGAGTTCACGCCGCGCACCTGGCGGAGCTGCTCTTTGGTCGGCTGAAGGTAGCCTTCGCTGTCGACGGCGCGCGATTGCAGCAGCAGTGGCGAGCCGTCCCAGTCAAACTCATAGTAAAAGCGGTGCATCGATTTCGGCGTCGTGAACCCGTCGACACGTGCCTGGTGCCAGTTCCGTCCACCATCCGTCGTGACGTGCACTTCGCGCACAGTGCCGCGGCCAGACCAGGCAACGCCCGTGATCACGGTGTGCCCCTTCCCGTGGGTGATGGGTGCTTGCGGACTGGGGTTGGTGATGACGGATTTCACGTCCATCTCCCAGGTGAAGCGACGGGCTTTCCCATCCGCCATCAGATCGGTGTATTTCGAGGTCTCCTCGCGGTGGTGCCACGGCTGGTCGCCAACCTCGATCCTGCGGATCCACTTGACCCACATGTTGCCTTCCCATCCGGGCACCACGAGCCGTGCCGGATAGCCTTGCTCGGGACGCAAGCGCTCGCCGTTCATGTGCGTTGCGATCAAGCAGTCATCCAGCGCCTTCTCAAGCGGCACGGAACGGGTCATCCCCGCGGCATCGCCCCCCTCCGGAAGCAACCACTTCGCCGTGCCCTTGAGGCCTGCCTCAGCCAGCACGTCGCGCAAACGCACCCCTGAGTAGACGCAGTTGTGGATCATGCCGTGGGTGTACTGGACGCCATTCAGCTGCGCCCCGCGCCACTCCATACCGCTGTTCGCCGCGCACTCCAGAAAGTATGGAACGGAGACGCGCGGGAAGCGATTGAGGTCTGCAAGTGTAAAGACCATCGGCCGGTCGACGAGCCCGTTGATCATCAAGCGCCAAAGCGCAGGATCGACCTCAGCTATGCCGCCGTGATGCCGTTCGAAACACAGACCGTTAGGCGTGATGTACCCGTCCAGTTCATGCAGAGGGGTGAAGTTCACGGAACTGACCGGATCGGCGGTCAGCCAAGGGACGTTGCGGCGAACCACATGCTCCTCGTAAGGCGATGGCATGCCATAAGGCCTTGCATCCACACCGTCTCCCGTAAACTGGGTCCAGGGCTGTAAGTCTATGTACGTTATTGCCGGGTCGGGCGCTGCACGCGCCGCATTGGCAGCCAGGGCAGCCCCGCTGGCAGCAAGGCCACCCTTCAAAAAGGCGCGACGGGCGGGATTGCTCGTTTTCGTCATGCTGTCCTCACCTGGCTCATGACCGGCCCGCGACGCGGACGGTGTTGTTGGGTTCGATGCGCACAGTGCCGTGGTTGCGGATATGCGCTTCGACAACCTCCCAGATCGGCGGGCCTTCGGTGCCCTCATTCACACTGGCCCAGCCGGCGACCGTGTAGCTCCGGCTTGAGTCAATCGGCGATCCATCGCTGAGAAGCGTCATGTCGGAGATGCGTTGACCCGCCGGCGCCGAGATGTCGATCGCATAGCCCATGCCACCGACGCGAACCATGTCACCCCCCTGCTGGTAATAGGGGTCTGGGTTGAAGAGGTTGTCGGCCACGTCCTCGAGGATGATCTTGAGCATCTCGCCCGTCATCTCGGTCCGGTAGGCCTCCGGATAGGTCATTGCGGTGGCGTTGAACACATCCTCGCGCGTGATCGCCTCTCCTGGCATCAAAGCGCTGCCCCAGCGAAAGCCGGGCGAGAGGGCAATCTCGGCATCGCGTTCCTCGATCAGCGCATTGCAGATCAGGTCGTCGAAGGTTCCATTGAAGTTGCCACGCCGGTAGAGCAAGCCCTCCGTGGTGCCAAGCACCTCGGACAGTTCCGCCGCATAGGGCGCCCGGTGCCGCTCGATCAGGGCCGCCATCTCGGGATCAGCACCTATCGCATCCGCAAAGACAGGAATGAGCCGGTGCTTAATCCCCTTCGCCCCGGAGCTGTCGACATCGAGATCAACGCGAGAGACGAACTTGCCATGCGAGCCCGAGGCGATCAGCGCCGTCTTGCCCACCATCAGGGGCTCCGGCAGCGCGTCATGGGTGTGACCACAGAGGATCACGTCGATCCCTTCGACACGGCTCGCCATCTTACGGTCGAGATCGAAGCCATTGTGGCTCAGGAGGACAACGGCGTTGGCGCCCTCTGCCCTGACCTCGTCCACCATCTCCTGGATGCGGCTCTCCCGGATGCCGAACGAAAGGTCAGGGAACATCCAGGAAGGATTGGCGATCGGCATCCATGGGAAGGCTTGCCCGATGACCGCAATCTTGGCGCCGCCCCGTTCAAAAAGCGTATAGGGCTCGTAAGCGGGTTCATCCCATTCGGCATCGAAGATGTTCGCACCAAGGAAGGGGAATGGAAGGCTGTCGACGATCTCAGTCACCCGATCGATGCCCAGGGTGAATTCCCAATGCGAGGTCATAGCGTCCGGCTGCATGAGGTCCATGGCGTCGACCATGTCCTGTCCTGCCGTCCGCAGGCAGGTCAGCGATCCTTGCCAGGTGTCGCCTGCATCGAGGAGCAAAGCATCAGGCCGCTCGGCTCTGATCCGTTTGACAACCGTCGCGACCCGGTCGAGCCCGCCCATACGGCCGTAGTCTCGTGCGAGCGCCGCGAAATCCACCGAGCTGAGCGCATAGGCCCGTGGGCTCCCCGCCTCGATATCGTAGAGCTTGAGGAAGTCCGCTCCCGTAACGTGCGGCGGCAAGCCGGCCACAACACCGACCCCAAGATTGACCGAAGGCTCGCGGTACCAGACGGGTTTTAGCTGCCCGTGGATATCGCAGAGGTGGATCAGTGTTACATTGCCGAGCGGCGCCATATCGACGAGGCCTGCTTCCGTCAGACCTTGTGCCCGCGCGAGGCCCGCAACGCCGCTACCGGTCAATGCGCTGGTCGCCATCGCTGCCTGCAGGAAGTCGCGCCTCGAGATCATACAGTTATCCTCCGCACACAGGCGTGCCCGTGTCGTCTCCGGCGCAGGCGCCGGCCTTTCAGTTTCAAGAAAGAAAGCGGCCCCTGAGCGTCATCGGGACCGCTCGCCTGTCTCAGTTCCGCACCGCCGGCGTCTCGATCGAGAGCCCCGACCCTCGGCTGGCGAGATAAGCCTCCAGCGCAACGAACTCATCGGAGCCGCGCTTGTAGGGCTTCGCGCGGATGTTCTTCATACACCCCGAGAAACGGCGATGCAGCGATCCGAGCCCCGACCATTTGAAGCGATAGGTCGGAAAGCCGTTGATGTTTCCTTGGCTCAGGTGGTCGGCTCGGATCATCTGACCGTAGTTGTCCTCGTGGCATTGGCTGCACGCCATATCGAGTTGACCCACACGGGTGTAGTAGAGATCCTTGCCCCGCTTGATCCACTCGGCCATCGGCCCATCGGTCTGCACCGTCATGGGCTCACCGCGCGACTGGAGACCAATGAGCGCTGTCATCGCCAGCATCTCGGGGCTCTCCCACTTCCAGGCATCGGCCCCCTGATGTTCTTGGATCGACCAGTTGATCCAGTGCTCAAGCGACCAAGGCTTGCCTGCCGATGCATTCCAAACTGGCATGTTGGCCCGCAAACCCGCCATGGACGCCTCGACATCACCGTGACAGTCGGCACAGCTCTGGTTGGATGCTCCGGCCGGCGTCTCCCACAGGTCGCGGCCATAGTCGACAGCGACCATGGCCGGGTTCTCGAAATCGTCGGTTTCAAGCGCTTGCGTTTCCGGTTTCCGGAACCGCCAGCCCGAATAGATCGTGTCGAGCGGATGATCGCCTGTGGTTTTCACTTCGGAGACGAGCGTTTCACCTTCAATGACCAACGTGTTGTTGTCGGGTCCGGGCCCAGCGAGTGCAAAGCCCGCAATCGCAGTACTGGCCACAAGAAGCGCGAGCTTCCTCATCTGTTTCCTCCCAGGGAATTCTTATTGTTCGATCTGCTATCAGCCGATCGTAATTTTCTTTTGTTCTGTATAGACAGAGCCGTCGTCGTCAATCCACTCGAACTTCAAAGTACCGGCATCAGGCACGATCATGTCGAAGCTGAAGTAGGGGTTTGCCGAAACCGCCGGCTCAATAGTCGCTTCGAACACCAGCTCGCCTTCAAACGTTGCTTTGAAGTGCTTGATGATCTTGCGGGGAATGAGCTCTCCTGTTTTGCGGTCTTTGCGCTGACCTGACTCCATGGGGTGACTGATGAGCGTCTTGATCGTTACGACCTCGCCGGCCTGGGCTTTGCGGGGGACTTTGACGCGGGGTTTAACTTTTGCCATTGCTCTTTCCTCCCTAGTTCAGCCGCCGCAGCCGCCGATCGTCACCTTTACGGTGCGCTGGACCATCGTGAATGCTCCGCTCTCGAGCTTGGCCACCGCGATCACGTCCTGCGTCTGGGCGAGACGGATCCGGGTTGCAGCGGAGCGATGAGGCGCAAGCTTGCCGAACGTGAAGGTCGCGACACCCGGATTTGGGTTTCCAGCGGCCAGCAGCAGGATTGCCACCGCGCCGTCGGCAGAAACTGCGACAGGAACCGTGTTGCCGTTCTCCGCAATCTCCGGCGTCGTGAGTTCGATATCGCCCTCGGCCGGTGTCGCACCGCCGGTGAACGCAAGGATCGCCTCTTGGACCGGGTCAGTGCTCGCGAAAGCAGGCAGCGCGGGCGCCAGCGCAAGCGCGGCAGCACCAGCGCCGAGTTGGCAGAATGTGCGGCGTGAGATGTCCATCTTTCCTCCAATGGGCCTTGAGCCCGTATCGTCACCTTCGGGTGCCAGACCGATCATTCCTTCAGCGTTTGCAGATAAGCGACGACATCCTCGACTTGTTGGGCAGTCAGGATGGTCTTGCCTTCGAAATCGGCGAGAATGCGGTTGTACCCGGCATCGCGGTAGAAGGCGGGCATGATGGTGTGCTCGCCAAAAACCTCTTTGGAATTGATCACGATCGCGCGCAGTTCCGCCTCGCTCCAACGGTCCGCGACACCGTCGAGCGCCGGCCCGACTTCGCCGTGAAACAACTCTTCCTCCTTGAGATCGCCGTTCTCATGGCAGGCGAGACAGTTCCCGAGCTTGCGCCCTGCAAACGTCGAGCGTCCTTTGACAGGGTCTCCGGGTGTACTCGTCAGCGGCTTAGAAAAGGCCCCGTTGACGATCGACACGTCCGACGGCGCCATGTCGGCGAGGGCGGCCCCGGACGCAAGCGCCAGAGCTGTCGCCAGGGCACTAACCCTGATCATACGCGTTTCTCCCAGAAAGTTTCTTTTTTGACGTCTTATTTGGATGAGAGCCTGCCAAACTGAAACGCATCACGCAACATCAAATTCAAATTCTCGCATGTAATTTGATTTTACGCAGTGGGCAGACTGTGAAAGTTGGCCCTTGGTTCGGGCGGAATCGCCATTTAACCCAAGGGGCTAGACCACTTCTGACCGGCGGACGGTACACCGTCGGTGATACGTCTTCTCAAAGGCGCCCCTCGGCGCGAAGCTTCTCTATGTTTCGGGCGTGAAATTTCTGGAAGTGCTCGTCGCCCTCATAGCCTTTCATCTTCACCCAGCGGAACATGTCGAGTGTTGTCCATTTGCCGAACGCCCCCGGCATGGTCTGCACAGAGGCTTCCGAGACGGTCGCATCCTCGGGGGCCTTCTCGGGAAGGAAGATCACCGTGGGCGTGAAAGCGACGGCCCATCGTCGGACGGCTTCCCGCTCGCTCATCACTTCGCCGTCGAGATCCGTGACCTCTTCATCACCAAACATATTGAACTGTACGACGACGAAATTCTCCTTGATGTACTCGGCAACTTCCGGGTCTGAAAGCACCTCCTCGTGCAGTTTGCGGCAATAGATGCAGCCATACTGCTCTACGATGATCGCAAGGCGCTTTCCCTCCTCAACAGCCAGCTCAAGGTCCTCGCGGATATCCTTAAAGGTGACTGCGAACCAGTCCTGATGGTGTAGGGCACCGGGAGCCGGTTCCGCGGCTGCGATTGTCGGCAGTGCTAGGCCCAAGGCGACGCACAGGGCTTGGACGAAACGGCAGGGCATGGTCGTCTCCTTTTCGGTCAACCCAAAGTGGGCAAGTAGTTCAGCATCCACGCAGCGATGTCGGGTATGCTGTTGGTCATAAACAGAACGCCGGTGAGCATGAGCATGCCGCCCATCACCCGCTCGACATGCCCGAGATACCCGCGCGCTCGCCGCATCAACGCCAAGAAGGGGCGCACAAAGGCTGCCGCAAGGACAAAGGGCAAGCCCATTCCGAGGGCATAGGCACCGAGCAGCAGCCCCCCCTCGAAGGCAGTTTCGCTGCTCGCGGCGGTGAAGAGAATTGCTGCCAGGACCGGTCCAACACAGGGCGTCCATCCAAATCCGAAGGCCAATCCGACGAGATAGGATCCAGCGAGCGTGGCGGGCCGATCTTCCACCTCGAACCGCGCTTGTCGGTAGAGGAAGGGGATCCGTAGGATGCCAACAAAGTGCAGTCCCATGATCAGGATGACCAAACCGGCGATCCAGCGCAGCGCGTCGAAATGGCGGCTCACGGCCTGCCCGATACTGCTAGCAGTGGCTCCCAGGGCAACAAAGACCGTGGCGAACCCGAGGGCAAAGCAAAGAGCCGCAAGAACGGTTCGACGGTCGGAACCGGGTTTGCGCTCCCCATCTCCGCGCAACTCGTCCAGGCTTACGCCAGCTAAGAAACAGAGATAGGGCGGAACGATCGGCAGAACGCAAGGGGATGCGAAGGACATCAGACCCGCCATCACCGCGCCGACATGGCCGACATCAAACTCCATGGCAGTTTCATCCCCGGACTTGTCATATTCACATATTCAGGAAATACTATGTCAAAATCGAACGAGGGGTCAATCGCGCTGATGCGACATGCAATTCTCGGGCTGATCGTGCTCTTGGTCAGTGTCATCCCGGCGCGGGCCGACATGATGCTGCTGATGCTGGATCAGGCCGGCTGTGAATGGTGCGAGATTTGGGACGAAGAGATCGGCGTGGCTTATCACCTCACTGAGGAAGGTATCGAAGCGCCGCTCCAACGCGCCGACATTTACGGTGACTTGCCAAGCGGCGTGAAGCTCGAACGCCGCGTGAACTTCACACCAACCTTCGTGCTCCTAAAGGCTGGGCGGGAGATCGGGCGGCTCGAGGGCTATGCCGGCGAAGACTTTTTCTATCCCATGCTTAACCGTCTGCTTGCCAAAGCGCGGGCAGATGATCAGTGAGGAGTGGCGACGATGCCTCTGAAGCAACTCATCCTAGCAACCTCCATTGCGACGGCCATTGGCCTTGCCTCCTCCTCTGCGAACTCTGAAGACGCTGCAAGTCTCGCAACGTTTCAGGTCATGACCGCAGACACGGCCTTGGCGCTGGCGCAAGAAACTCTGGAGAGCTGCCGCGCTGGGGGCTATCAGATTGCAGTGGCTGTGGTTGACCGTTTTGGACAGACGCAGGTTGTTATCCGAGATCGCTTCGCTGGCCCACATACCGTCCCTACAGCGACCGCCAAAGCCTGGACCGCTGTCAGCTTCCGCGGTGAGACCTTGGAACTCGACACCCTGATCAGTGATGGCGATCTCGACGGTTCCATCAGGGGGATCCCCGGTGCCCTCTTTTTGGGGGGAGGGCTCCCCGTGATGTCGGCCGGATCCATCGTTGGTGGGGTCGGCGTGTCAGGCGCACCGGAACCTTCGATCGACGACGATTGTGCACGTGCGGGAATTGACGCTATCTCAGACCGTCTAGAGTTCTGAGCAGGAGCATAGGATCGATGGCGCTGCCGGTGATCAGCGATGGCCTCGATGAGGCTGAGATGACTCGCATGATGGAAAACGCCCGTCGCGCGGCAGACTTTCTAAAGGCCCTGGCCCATGAGGGCCGCCTGATGATCCTCTGCCATCTCGCCCAGGGCGAGCGTTCGGTGACAGAGCTAGAGGGCCTTCTGTCCCAACGCCAAGCCGCGGTTAGCCAGCAACTCGCTCGTCTTCGGCTTGAAGGGCTCGTCGAGAGCCGACGCGAGGGTAAAGCGATCTACTACCGGCTCGCCGACGGGCGTGCCGAACGCATGATCACGATCGTGTACGATATGTTTTGCAACGAAGCTGCCGGAACGACTGATACCTAAGCTCAAACTGTTGCTTTCCGCCGCGAACCATTCGTACTCTCAAAGAAAAATGGGAGGATAAGCGGATGCTCGACGGCGATGGCGCGCTTGTCGCGAGCGGCGCGGGTCTTTTAGCGGGCGCTGTTCTTGGTCTTGCCGCGAGGCTCGGGCGCTTCTGTATGATGGGAGCGGTGGAGGACGCGGCCTATGGCAATGACCTTGCCCGCATCCGAATGGTGATGTTGGCCGCGGCCACAGCCATCTTGGGGACAACGCTTGCCGCTTCGTCCGGACTCTTCGACCCAGGCGAAACACTCTATGCGCGCATCGGCTGGTCTCCTGTCGGAGCAGTCTTCGGCGGGCTCATTTTCGGCCTTGGAATGGCCTTTGTGGGCACATGCGGCTTCGGAGCGCTGGCGCGCGTCGGCGGTGGTGATCTACGCTCATTCCTGATGGTCGTTGTGATCGGGCTCGCTGCCTACGCCACTCTGAACGGTCCGCTGGCCTCGCTGCGGCTGAGCCTTGCCGAGCTTGCTCCGCAGCCTGGTACTCCGTTGAGCGAAACGGTGGGCGGCCTCGCTGGCGTTTCCCCGGCAATCGTCGCAAGCGCAGCCGGCCTTGTCCTCGCTGCGGTTGCCCTTGGGTGGGGCGGCGTGCTGCTGAACCGACAGATGGTTGTCGTCGGCAGTGTTGTCGGCATGGTGATCCCGTTCTCATGGGTCGCGACTAGCTATGCCAGCAACGCGGGGTTCGATGTCGTCCAACTCGAATCGGTGTCTTTCTCTCAACCGCTCGGGGAGACGCTCCTCTATGTGATGCTGAACCCGCTTGGCACGGTTCCCAACTTCGCTGTGGCATCGGTCATTGGGGTGGTCATTGGTGCAGCCTTCGGTTCGCTCTGGCGACGCGAGTTTCACTGGGAAGCTTGCGATGACGCCAGAGAACTTCGCCGTCAGATGCTTGGGGCCTTCCTCATGGGAACAGGCGGTGTTCTGGCCCTTGGATGTACCGTCGGCCAAGGGCTCTCCGCACTCTCCGTACTAACCCCGAGTGCACCCATCGTGGTTCTCTCAATCATCGCCGGGGCGCGCATCGGATTGTATCTTCTCGTAGAAGGGCTTCAGCGCTCTCACTAGAGTATCAAGGCCTTCCACAGGGGGCCGTGTACCTCTCATCTCAGCGGAGACTGTTACCGCAACGCGCTGATTGGCGCGTTGCGCGGCTCGGTTGCAAGACGAAGGCGGGGCCTGCCGGGCTATTTCGGCGGTGGCTAAAGCGCGGGCTCGCGACCATCGCAGGTAAGGAAAGCCGGAATGTTGCCACACTCCGGCGTCAGAGTTTCGCGCATGTCATCGGGCCCGTCGCCAGCGCGGTAACTCAACCGAAATCTGAGCTGAGCGAACGCGCTTTGTGCCGCTATTGTCGGCTAGTGACCTAGGATCTGGCTGAGGAACAGCTTGGTTCGGTCCGACTGCGGGTTCTGGAAGAACTCCTCAGGTTCGTTCTGCTCAACGATCTGGCCTGCGTCCATGAAGATCACACGGTTCGCAACCTGCCGCGCGAAACCCATCTCGTGCGTGACGCAGAGCATCGTCATCCCCTCCTCGGCAAGCCCGATCATAGTATCGAGCACCTCCTTGATCATCTCGGGATCGAGAGCAGAGGTCGGCTCGTCAAACAACATGATGCGCGGGTTCATGCACAACGAGCGCGCAATCGCCACACGCTGTTGCTGACCGCCCGAGAGCTGGCCAGGGTACTTGCCGGCCTGCTCTGGGATCTTCACCCGCTCGAGGAAATGCATCGCCGTCTCTTCGGCCTGCTTTTTCGGGATCTTGCGAACCCAGATCGGCGCAAGCGTGCAGTTCTCAAGGATCGTCAGGTGCGGGAACAGGTTGAAGTGTTGAAACACCATGCCCACTTCGGCGCGGATCTTGTCGATGTTCTTGAGATCGTTGTTCAGCTCGATCCCATCGACGATGATGTCGCCCTTCTGGTGTTCCTCGAGGTGGTTGATGCAGCGGATAAGCGTCGACTTGCCCGAGCCGGAGGGACCACAGATCACGATCCGCTCCCCCCGATAGACCGTCAGGTTGATGTCCCGCAGGACGTGGAACTCACCATACCACTTGTTCATGGTGGTGATCTGGATGGCGACCTCGTCCGAGACCTCCATCTTGGCGCGAGCGGGGGCTGTGTCTGACATTGTTGGTCTCCCTGGCGCCGATCAGCGGTGATCGGTTTTGAGCTTGCGCTCGAGATACATCGAATAGCGAGACATCCCGAAGCAGCAGATGAAGAAGAGGACGGCGACGAAAACGTAGACCTCGGCATAGATCCCCTGCCATTCGGCATTCGCGAGGATCGGCTGGATGATGCCGAGCGGGTCGAACAGGCCAATGATCGAGACCAGCACGCTGTCCTTGAAGACGCCGATGAAGATGTTCACGATCGAGGGGATCGAGATCTTGAGCGCCTGGGGCAGGATGATGAGCCGCATCGACTGGCCATAGGTCAGCCCCATCGCATCGCCCGCTTCGTATTGTCCCTTTGGCAGTGCCGCGAGCCCGCCCCGGATCGCCTCGGCGATGTAGGCGGAGGCAAACAGCGTCACCATGATCAGCACGCGCAGAATAATGTCGAAGCTGGTGCCGGGCGGGAGGAAGTAGTTCAGCAGCGTCGAGGCCACGAACAGGAGCGTGATCAGTGGCACACCCCGGATGAACTCGATGAAGATCACCGACACGAACTTGATGAAGATCAGGTTCGATTGGCGTCCGAGCGCGAGGATAATCCCGATGGGAAGAGAGCCCGCGATGGCAACAACACCGATGACCACCGTGAGCAAGAAGCCGCCGAACGCCGCGCTCTCCACCGGCGCGAAACCGATTTCGCCATAACTGGACGTCAATCCATTCGTCAGCGGTCCCCAGAGAAAGTTCAGGTAGAGCGCTGTGACCACGACCGCACCCGCGATCGCGACACCAACGGTCCCGATAACAGGATGGTCGACGCTGAGAATGGTCCGCAGCGCCAGGCCTCCAAGGAGCAGCCCCGCAATGAAAGTGAAAAATGGCCAAATCGACCCGCCCCATAGCAGGAAGTAGGCCAGTACGGGGTAGATTGCTGTGAAGACCAGCATCAGTTTCCGGCCAGGAAATCCGCTAAACAGCACCGGTGTGACCGCTACGAACAGCAGGACGAAAGCGAGATTTGGCCGCCATCGCAGTTCTTCTGGATAGCGACCATACATAAACTGCTCGAAGCGTTCATTGATGATTGCCCAGCATGCTCCTCGCACACCTTCGCCGAAGCTCTCATCCATGATCTGGCGACATTCGTCCAGCGAGGAGGCATTCCACACCGAGTGTAGGAAGACCCAGTTCAACAAGCCCGGGACAACCCAAAGCAGAAAGGCCAGCGAAAGCAGGGTGAGTGTTCCGTTGAGCCAGTCGGAGAACAGGTTCTCCCGAACCCAGTGCTGGATCCCCGTCTCACCCGGCGGAGGCGGGGCCTGCGGGATCTCGCCACTTGCAACGAAGGCAATCGGAGCGCGCTCGGGCGTTGTGTCCGTCATATCAGCGCTCCTTCAGCTTGATGCGTTCGTTGAACCAGTTGATCACCGCAGAGATCGACAACGAGATCGTCAGATAGAACGCCATGAGCAGCAGCAGACACTCCATCTCGCGCCCAGTCTGGTTCAGAGTGATCCCGCCGAGCGTGCCCGTGACGTCCATGTAGCCAACGGCGATGGCGAGCGAGCTGTTCTTGGTCAGGTTCAGGTACTGGCTGATCTGAGGCGGGATGATCACCCGCAGTGCCTGGGGCAGGATGACGAGGTTCATGATCCGCCCGGGACGCAAGCCAAGTGCGCCGGCGGCCTCAGACTGCCCCTTCGGGATCGCCTGGATGCCACCGCGAACAATCTCGGCAACGAACGCTCCGGTGTAGATCGAAAGGGCCAGCCAAAGCGCCATCAGCGAGTTGCGCATGTGGATCGCGCCGTCCGTTCCCGCGACGAAGTTGAAGCCCTTCAACTCCGGCATAATCCAGGAAACGGGCTGACCCATAGCATAATAGGTGATGACCACCGGCACGACCAGGATGGCGATTTTCACCGCTAGCGTCGACATGTTGTAGAGCGCGAGCCCAACTCCCGCACCGATGGCCAAGGCGCAAGCCAGCTTCCAGATGATCGAGAACGTACCCTGCTCAAAACCCGGCATGAACAGCCAAACGAGCGCGACGCCCAATACGACAGCGAAGGCCTGGCCAAACAGATGCAGCACGTTCGGAATCTCGTTTCCGGTGCGCTCCTGGTATTTCGCGCGGACCCCGTTGAAGAGAAAGAGCGCGAGGATCGAGACGACGAACACGATCAGCATCATCTGCGATCCGCTCTCGAATACCGGACGCGGCACGTAGAAACCGCGGTTCGTTGCCGCGATCATGTCGAACCACAGGGTTGCCTCGGGATCATCGCCGCGGAAGGCGCGCACCTGAGGCAGGGATTCGATGAAGATCGAGTACCAGAGCAGGATCTGCACCAGAAGCGGCACGTTTCGCACCAGCTCGATATAGACCAGCATCAACCGTGAGATGACCCAGTTTTTGGACAGCCGCAGCACGCCCGCAACCACGCCGATCACGGTGCAGGCAAGGCACCCCATAAACGCCACCAGCAGCGTATTGAGCATACCCACCAGTGCCGCTTCCCAGTGCAGCGACGTCGAACTGTACTCGATGAGCTTCTGGTTGATGTCGTAAGACGCCGTGGTCCAGAGGAAGGAGAAGTTAAAGTCCTTACCGAGCGCATTGAGGTTTGCAATCGTGTTCGACACGAGCCAACCGACGGCGAGCATCAGCAGGATGAAAGCTACGGCCTGGAGGAAGCTGGACCGATAGCGCGCATCGGTCCAAAGCATGTCCAGGCGGAATCCGGCCTGGGGTTGCTCTGTTGTGGTTGTCATCACTCGCCCCTGTTGCGCCGGGTCTCTCTCTGGCCCGGTTCACGATACAAGAAGGGCGCGGTCCCCTTAGGAGCCGCGCCCGGAGCCGATCAGCGGAAGGGCGGAGCGTATTGCAGGCCACCCTGGGTGTAGAGAGCGTTCAAGCCGCGGCCGATGCCGAGCGGAGTGATGAACTCCTCAAACAGCTCGCCATAGTTGCCGCCCGCTTTGATCGCATGCACAGCCCAGTCAGCCGGAAGACCCAGCATCTCGCCCATGTTGCTCTCGGAGCCCAGCATCCGGCCCACATCGGGGTTCGGCGGGTTCGCGGCCATGTCCGCAACATTCGCTTGCGTCACGCCATACTCTTCGGCGGCCAGCAGCGCAAAGTAGGTCCACTTGACCACGTCTCCCCAAACCTCATCGCCCTCGCGGACGAGCGGGCCGAGCGGCTCTTTGGAGATGATCTCAGGCAGCACGATGTGATCGCCGGGGTTCTCGAACGTGGACTTGGTCGCAGCCAGACCAGATGCGTCCGTGGTGTACACGTCGCAAGCGCCGGCCAAGTAGTTCTGCTGTGCCTCAGCATTGGTCTCGATCGGCAGCGGCTCATAGCTCATGCCGTTCACGCGGAAGAAGTCAGCGAGGTTGAGCTCGGTGGTGGTGCCGGTCTGGATGCAGACGGTGGCACCATCCAGCTCAGTCGCCGAGGTCACGCCGAGCGACGTCGGAACCATGAAGCCCTGACCGTCATAGTAGTTCACGCCAAGGAACGTGAAGCCGAGGTCAACATCGCGGGACAGGGTCCACGTGGTGTTGCGCGCCAGCACGTCCACCTCGCCCGAGGCCAGCGCCGTGAAACGCGTCTTGCCGGTGGTGGGCGTGAACTTCACAGCCTCAGCGTCGCCGAAGATCGCCGCAGCGACCGCACGGCACATGCCGACGTCGAAACCATGCCATTTGCCGTTCTCGTCTGTGAAGGCGAAGCCGGCCAAGCCAGTCGACACGCCACACTGGACGTGACCTTTTGCCTTGATGTCGTCGAGCGTGCCGGCGCCAGCCATGCCAACCGCAAGTGCGGCGGTGGCGAGCGAGCCGAAGAACACGGAAGTCTTCATGTCGTACCTCTTACCTGTTGTGCGCCAAAAGGGCGCTCGCCAGAGCTTTGCGCCCGGCTTCAATTGGCTGAGGGGATCACCCTCATCAAAAAGATTGAACTGTCCGCAGAAGGGCCGTCAAGGCTTCAACCCGCTGCACTGCGGAATAAAATCGAGAATCGGGGAGGTTGACCTGGGGTTCTCGCAAGTTAGCGTCGCCGAACCTGCTCTCAGCGCAAGGAAAGGTCCCTATGAAAGACGACACCCGTGCGGTGCATGCGGGCCGCTCCCCAGGCCCGGATCCGCGTTTCGTCAACCCGCCCGTGTACCATGCTTCTACGATCCTGTTTGACAGGGTAGAGGAAATGGAAGCGACCGATGGAATCAGGTCCGGAGATGCGGTCACCTATGCCGTGCACGGAACGCCGGGAACCTACGCGTTTGAAGAGGCAGTCGCGGCGCTCGAAGGCGGTTACCGAACGCGCATCTGTTCCTCGGGTGCGCAGGCGCTGTCCGGACCGCTGTTGAGCTACCTGTCGGCAGGGAATCATTTGTTGATGCCCGATTCTTGTTACGGGAATACGCGGGAGCTGACCACCGGAATGCTCTCGCGGTTTGGGATCGAAACCACGTTTTATGATCCGATGGTTGGAGGTGGGATCCGGGACCTGATCCGCGAAACGACACGCGTGGTCTACACCGAGAGCCCTGGCAGCCAGACATTCGAGGTGCAAGATATCCCCGCCATCGCGGAGGAGGCGCACAAACGCGATGCCATCGTGATGATGGACAACACCTGGGCCTCCCCCCTTTACTTCAAGGCTTTCGAGCACGGCGTGGATGTTTCGATCCAGGCAGTTACCAAGTACATCGCGGGACATGGAGACCTTGTGATGGGGTCCGTGACGACCACGGCGGCGGCCTACCCGGCGCTCCAAGAGGGCTGGTACAATCTCGGCCTCTCCGGGACGCCCGACGACACCTATTTGGCGCTGCGCGGGATGCGGACGATCCATGTCCGGCTCCCAAGGCATTGGGAGACCGGCGTGCAGCTCGGACAATGGCTCCGCAGCCGCCCCGAGGTTGCGGAGGTCGTCCACCCTGCGATGGAGCACGATCCGGGCTATACGATTTGGAAGCGGGATTTCCGAGGCGCCGGCGGGCTCTTCGCCTTCTGGCTGGACGAAAGGCTTTCGGGAGCCGCACAGCAGTCGGCCTTTTTCAATGGCTTAGAGCTCTTCGGCATGGGTTTCTCCTGGGGCAGCTACCAGAGCATGATCATGCCGGTGAGCCCGACGCGCACTGCTTCACCGTGGCCAAGGCCGGGTCAGCCGAAAGGGCAACTCGTTCGGATCTATGCGGGACTTGAGGACCTTGACGATCTGATCGCCGACCTCGCGGCCGGCTTTGATCGGATGCGTTCCGCCTGAGGGTGCGATACGGCCTGCGGCATCGCTACGTCCGATTCCCCGGCCTGAACCGAGCGCAGCGCTGGACAGTGCGCGCACCACATGGCTAGCTTCGTCAACGGCACGAGATCCAAGGGAGGACCAAGCCGATGGAGATGAGCGGGGAGCGCGATATTGCAGCCACGCGGGCGGCCGTGTGGGCGGCGCTGAACGATCCGGAGGTGCTCAAGGCGTGCATCCCGGGCTGCCAATCGATGGACAAGACCTCCGAGACCGCGTTCGCGGCGACCGTAAAACAGAAAGTTGGACCTGTCTCGGCGACGTTCAAGGGCGCGGTTGAGCTGTCCGATATCGTCGACGGCGAGAGCTACCGCATCAGCGGCGAGGGCAAGGGCGGCGCGGCCGGCTTTGCCAAGGGCGGAGCGCATGTCCGTCTCGAAGAGGCCGAGGGCGGAACGAAGTTGATCTACCAGGCAGAAGCGAAGGTCGGCGGAAAGCTCGCGCAGTTGGGCGGCCGCTTGATCGACGGTTTTGCCAAGAAGATGGCGGATCAATTCTTCGACAAGTTCAAAGCGGAACTCGAAGGGCCGACTGAGCCTGCCGGCACCGAAGCAGACAGTGAGACTGCCGAAGCGCAGCCCGAAGGTGAAAAGAAATCCTGGTTCAGCCGAGTGATCGGTAACTGAACCGACACAGCCAGCGATCGGCCGACGGTGCCGGCGCGGACACGAAGGGGAGAGACGACCATGACGACGGTGAGCATGACCGTGAACGGCGAGGATGTGAGCGGCGAGGTCGAGGGGCGGACTTTGCTTGTCGATTTCCTACGCAACACACTCGGAAAGACAGGCACCCATGTCGGCTGCGACACATCGCAGTGCGGCGCGTGCGTGGTGCATGTTGATGGAGCCAGTGTGAAGGCATGCACGGTGTTTGCCGTGACCTGCGAGGGGTCCGACGTCACGACCATCGAAGGCATGGCCAACGACGATGGAACCCTCTCGGTGCTGCAGCAAGCCTTCCAAGACCATCACGGCTTGCAGTGCGGCTTTTGTACGCCCGGGATGATCATGTCGGCTGCCGAACTCCTGGGCAAAAAGACGAACCCGAGCGAGGCGGAGATCCGCGAATGGCTTGAGGGCAATATCTGCCGCTGCACGGGCTACCACAACATCGTCAAGGCAATACAGGCCGCAGCGGCGACCATGTCAGGCCAAGCTCAGGCGGCCGAGTAAGCGCGCCAGATGGTTTCGAACGCCTTTCCCGTGGGACCGGAGCTCTATTGGCTGACGGTGCTCACGATTGCGACGGCCCTGTTCTGGGTGCCCTACATTCTCGGCATGATCATGTGCCGTGGTCTCGTGGGGGCGCTCGTGACGCGCGAGGGCGACGATCCGGGTACCTTTGCCTGGGCGCGGCGGGGTCAGTTGGCTCACCGAAACGCGATCGAGAACCTTGCTGTCTTTGCGCCCCTCGCCATTGGGGTCGCGATAACGGGAACAGGCACGGAAACCACAGCGCTGGCGGCCATGGCGTTCTTCTGGCTGCGGCTCGCCCACTACATCGCTTACATCGCCGGAGTACCGGTCGTCCGCACGCTGCTCTTTGTCGGAGGGGTGGTGTGCCAGCTAAGTCTTGGGTTCGCAATCTTGTCTGCGGGCGCAACACCATAACGCAATAATACGCGGCGGGGCCTGCGGCTCGCGTCTGCGATCACCAAAGGGGAGATGACAATGCCCAAGGATCAAGGCATCGGCGCAAGCTCTAAGCGCCGCGAGGATATCCGGTTCCTGACTGGGAATGGCCAATACACCGACGACATCAACCGCCCGGGACAGCTGTACTGCCATTTCCTGCGTTCTGATGTGGCCCATGGCCGTATTGCGTCGCTGGACCCAGCACCGGCACTTGAGATCGACGGTGTGGAAGCCGTCTTTACGGCCAAGGACCTGGAAGCAGTCGGTGGTGTACCCTGTGGTTGGCAGGTGACCGACAAGAACGGCGACCCCATGAAGGAGCCGAAACACCCGATCCTCGCCGAGGGCAAGGTCCGCCATGTGGGTGACCCGATCGCAGCCGTGATCGCAACCAGCCCGGAGATCGCACGCGACGCTGCCGAGGCAATCGCGCTAGAGATCGAAGACCTGCCGGCCGTGACAGACATGGCCGCAGCCCTCGCTGGCGGCGCCGCGGTGCATGACGAGATCGGTGACAATCTCTGCTTCGATTGGGAGTTCGTGGCCGAGAACAAAGGCGCTGTCGATGAGGCCATCGCAAGTGCCGCCCATGTGACGAAGCTGGAGTTGGTCAACAACCGTCTGGTCGCGAACCCGATGGAGCCCCGTTGCGCGATCGGCGAATACGACGCGAGCCGGGACGAGCACACGCTTTTCACCACCTCCCAGAATCCTCACGTTATCCGGCTGCTGATGGGAGCCTTCGTGCTCTCGATCCCCGAGCACAAGCTGCGGGTGGTGGCCCCTGATGTGGGCGGCGGCTTCGGCTCCAAGATCTACCACTATGCCGAGGAAGCCTTTGTCACCTGGGCTGCGAAAGTGGTGGGTCGGCCGATCAAATGGACTGCGTCGCGGACCGAGGCCTTCCTCACCGATGCCCAAGGACGCGATCACGTGACCACCATCGAGTTGGCGCTGGATGCGGATAACAACTTCACCGCGCTCCGCTGCCATACGCTCGCGAATATGGGCGCTTATCTTTCCACCTTTGCACCCTGTGTTCCGACATGGCTGCACGGCACGCTCCTGGCAGGGAACTACAAGACCCCTCTGATCTTCACCAATGTGAAGGCAGTGTTTACCAATACCGTACCTGTGGATGCCTATCGCGGGGCCGGGCGTCCGGAGGCGACCTATCAGGTCGAGCGCGTGATCGATAAGGCCGCGCGCGAGCTCGGCGTCGATCCGGCAGAACTGCGGCGGAAGAACTTTATCCAGCCAGACCAGTTCCCCTATCAGACGCCCGTGGCGGTGCAGTATGACACCGGCGACTATGATGCCACGCTGACCAAGGCGTTGGAGATGGCCGATGCCGCCGGATTTGCGGCCCGCCGGGCGGAGAGCGAAGCGCGTGACAAGCGTCGGGGCCTCGGGATCGCCTCCTATATCGAGGCCTGTGGAATCGCCCCTTCTTCACTGGTCGGTGCTCTTGGTGCCCGCGCAGGGCTCTACGAGGCCGCGACGGTCCGTGTGAACCCAACTGGGTCCGTCTCGGTCTTCACCGGCAGCCACTCCCACGGCCAGGGTCACGAGACGACGTTTGCCCAGGTGGTCGCCGATATGCTGGGCCTGCCAGAAGACCAGATCGACATCGTCCACGGCGACACCAACCGCGTGCCCTTCGGCATGGGCACCTATGGCTCGCGCAGCCTTGCGGTCGGCGGTTCGGCCATCGTCAAATCGGTCGACAAGATCGTGGCGAAGGCCAAGAAGATCGCCGCGCACCTGCTGGAGGCGGCCGAGAGCGACATCAGCTTCGAGAACGGCCAGTTCACGGTTGCTGGTACGGACAAGGCCCTCGGTTGGGGCGATGTTTGCCTGGCCGCTTACGTCCCGCACAAGTACCCGATCGAGACGTTGGAGCCGGGCCTCGAGGAAACCTCTTTCTACGACCCGGCCAACTTCACCTATCCCGCGGGTGCCTATATCTGTGAGGTCGAGGTTGATCCAGAGACAGGCGTGATCGAGGTGCTCGGCTTCACGGCGGCGGATGACTTTGGCAACGTTGTCAATCCGATGATCGTCGAGGGCCAGGTCCACGGCGGCCTTGCGCAAGGCCTCGGTCAGGCGCTGATGGAAGGCATCGGCTTCACCGAAGATGGTCAGCCAGATGCGGCCTCCTATATGGACTATGCGATGCCGCGCGCGGGCGATCTGCCGATGTTCGCGGTGGACCACTCCTGTGTCACGCCCTGCACACACAACCCGCTCGGCGTGAAAGGCTGCGGTGAAGCCGGCGCGATCGGCTCGCCCCCGGCACTCGTCAACGCCGTGATCGACGCGCTCGCGCCCCACGGGGTCACCCATATCGACATGCCCCTGACCCCCCGCCGGGTTTGGGAAGCAATCCAGGCCGCCGGCTGAGGAGGATCAGATGTACAACTTCGACTATGTGAAGCCGCACACCCTATCAGGCGCCGCCAAGGCGCTAAGCGTGGAAGATGCCCAAGCGATCTCCGGCGGGCAAACCCTGATCCCGACACTCAAAGCCCGGCTGGCGCAGCCCAGTCAACTCGTCGATCTCACGGGCGTCATTGAGATGCGTAAGGTCGAACTGGCCGATGGCGTGCTGACAATCGGCGCGGCCGTGACCCATGCGGAGGTTGAGCGTGCAACGGATGTGCGCGCGGCTTTCCCTGCTCTGGCCAGCCTCGCCGGACGGATTGGCGATCCTCAGGTGCGCAACAAAGGCACGATCGGCGGATCGGTTGCCAACAATGACCCCGCCGCTTGCTATCCCGCCGCAGTCCTCGGCACCGGTGCAACCGTGGTGACCAACACGCGTGAGATCGCTGCCGACGACTACTTCCAGGGCATGTTCGACACGGCTCTTGAGGACGGTGAGATTGTCACAGCGATCAAGTTCCCAGTGCCTACCAAGGCCGCCTATGCGAAGTTCGTCCAGCCAGCCTCACGGTTTGCGCTGACCGGCGTTTTCGTGGCCCAGTTCGACAGTGGCGTACGGGTCGCGGTGACCGGTGCGTCCAATGGTGGTGTCTTCCGTTGGAGTGAAGCAGAGGCCGCCCTCTCGGCCAGTTTCTCCCCAGACGCCGTTGCCGGCCTCTCAGTCAGCGCTGACGGACTGATCGGAGATATCCACGGCTCGCCCGAGTACCGAGCGAACCTCGTCAAGGTCATGACAAAGCGGGCCGTGCAGGACTGCTGACCGCTCGCGCGCGTCGGGCTGGATTGATCTGGCCCGACGCTTTTGTTAATGCTTTGTTCTATCCGCTCAGGAGCTCTCGCCCGTGCCGACAGATCAAAGCCCCCCGGTCACGCCCGCTCAGTTAACATTTGGCACCCACTTGCTGGAGCCACGACCGTCTGGTGCGCTTTGGTGGCCAGAGGAGCGTATGCTCTGCGTGGCGGATCTTCATCTTGGCAAGGCCGAACGCGTGGCGAGGCGAACGGGTAGCCTTCTCCCGCCATATGACACGCAGGAGAGCCTGGCACGGCTCGAGGGTGAGATCCGGGCTCTTCACCCCCGGCGCGTCATCTGTCTTGGCGACAGTTTTGACGATATGACCTCCGCAAGCACGCTGAGTAAGACCGACAGGGCACGGTTGGACCACCTCGTCGGTGTGTGCGAGTGGATCTGGATTAGCGGGAACCACGACCCAAACCCGGTCGATCTTGGGGGCCGTGCTCAGGAGGAGTTTGCGCATGCCGGACTCCGGTTCCGACACATCGCGACCGACCTATTCTCGGATGAAGCCGAGATCAGCGGCCATTACCACCCCAAGGCGCAGCTCTGCCATCTCGGCCGCCGGATCACGCGGCCCTGTTTTCTCTCTGATCGCCATCGCCTTATCTTGCCCGCCTTCGGTTGTTACACGGGCGGCCTGGATGCTGGCGACGCTGTGTTCGATCGCCTGCTCTCGGCGGAGGCGCGCGCATGGCTGACCGGGCCCCGCCTCACGGCGCTCCCGCGAAGAGCGCTGTTGTGAACACCCACGCGCCCCCGCGATCCGGCCTATGCCGAGCGAATTGCCCGTAATTTCAAGGCCCAAGCGTTCATGGCCTTGCTTGGCGCCCATCTGGGCCGTGTCGCCCCCGGCGAGGTGGAGATCTGTTTGCCCCTGCGACCAGAGCTTTCCCAACAGCACGGGTTCGCCCATGCAGGGGCGGCCTGGGCAATCGCGGACAGCGCGGCAGGGTTCGCCGCTCAAAGCCTGATGGCCTCGGAGGATGGCGTTCTAACGGTTGAGCTGAAGATCAATCTTTTGGCTCCTGCTGCGGGAAGCGAGCTAGTCGCCTATGGCAAGGTGGAACGGGCTGGCCGGCGCCTGACCGTAGGCCGTTCAGATGTCTATGCGGTCGGACCAGACGGGCAGGTGCACGTGGCCACAGCCCTGGGCACCTTCATGACGATGACCGGAATGGAAGCGGCGCGCTGAAGCTCAAGCCTCATCAGGCGCAAGCCGGTCAAGAATGCTTCCCAGAGTGGACAGATCGTCTTGGCCCAGTTTGTCCGCGAAGCGTCCCGCAATTGCGTCTCTGTAGACCGGCCACATGTCGTCCAGCAATTCGAGCCCCGCATCCGTGGCACTGAGAACCTGCCCGCGACCATCCTGAGGGCAAGGTCTTCGCAACACCAATCCCTCGGCAACCAAACGGTCGATCAACCGGGACACGCCGTATTGCGGGATCATAAGCCGCTCGCGAAGGACGTAAGGGCGAACCCCTTCGGCCTCTCGCGACAATTCCAGAAGAGTGTCGTACCAGAGCGGAGACGGGAGACCTGCGACCTTGAGGTCCTCCTCGACAGCTGACATGACAGCGCGCGATACCCGCATCAGCCGCGTCCAGGACTCGATCGTTCGTGTCGTCAGCATCGTCACCACACAGTCCTCCCGACTCCAGGATGACACTCAAGCGCCAGCCATAGCAATCGACGCAACGCGGTGACGAATGGGCCTACTGAAGGCGGAAGGGCGGGCCTTGGCACAACCCGACATACGCTCACGCAGGCGCAGCACTGCGGGGGCCGAACCCCCAGCCGTCCAACAGGCCTGTCGTCGGCCCATCCGCCTCTGCGTGCTCCGGTGGCCCTCCTCCGGGATCGGGTTCCGTTGGCCAGCCTAGGCGCGCGAGCTGATGGCGCACCGCCGCCTCTCCAGGCTGGCTAAACCGCTTTTCGAACCCGTCCGTCATCCAACCCATTCCTCCGCGGTCGAGCATGGCGCCGGTTGCACGGGCTTTCAAGCACTCAGTCTCAAGCTGTCAGGCCTTCAGGCTCCGGCAACCCATTGGCACGGCAACAAGCCGTCAGCGTGTTCGCGAGCAGACACGCGATCGTCATCGGCCCGACACCACCCGGCACCGGAGTGATCGCCCCCGCGACGGCCGAACAACTCTCAAAATCGCAATCGCCGACGATCCGGGTTTTGCCCTCGCCCTTCTCCGGCGCAGGCACACGGTTGATGCCGACATCGACCACCACCGCTCCCGGCTTCAGCCACTCACCGGTCACCATCTCCGGCCGACCGACAGCGGCAACGACGATGTCCGCCTCACGGCAGACCGCCTGGATGTCCTGCGTGCGGCTGTGCGCCACCGTGACTGTGCAGCTGTCCCGCAGAAGCAGGTTGAACATCGGCTTGCCCACGATGTTCGAGCGCCCAAGCACCACCGCCGATTTGCCCGAGAGGCTCCCCAACCGATCGCGCAACAGCATCAGGCAGCCGAGCGGCGTGCACGGCACCATCGCCTTCTGACCGGTGCCGAGCAGCCCGACATTGGAGATGTGGAAGCCGTCCACATCCTTCTCCGGAGCGATCGTGTTGATCACGGCATCGGAATTCATATGCGGCGGCAAGGGCAACTGCACCAGGATCCCATGCACCGCAGGATCTGCGTTCAGGCGCTGGACCTCGGCGACCAGTTCTTCTTGAGAGATGGAGGCATCGAAGCGGGTCTCGAAGGAGGCCATTCCCGCCTCCTTCGTCTGCTTGCCCTTGTTGCGCACATAGACCTGTGAGGCCGGATCCTCTCCCACCAGCACCACCGCGAGCCCGGGCGTAATCCCGTTCACCTCTTTCAGCCGTGCGACGTGTTCTGCGACTTGCGCGCGCACTGTTGCGGCGAACGCCTTACCGTCGATGATATCCGCTGCCATCTGCCTCTCTCCCAGGGTCGTTTCGTCGGTGTTTCGCTTACGCGTCCGCCCTTCATTGGTCCAGCCGACAGGAGACGGATTGCACGGCTTTTGCGCCATCCCTCTGTTGTGTTTGCACGCACTGTGGTCAAACAAGGCAAACAGCGGGAGGAGAACGAGATGACCGAGCACTTCGACGCACTCGAGACACGAGAGCCCGAGATTCGTGCGGCGGCCCAGTTCGCCCGTCTGCGTGACATCCTGCGTACGGCAAGGCAAACAGCCCCGGCTTTGGCGGATCGGATCTCAGAATCGGAGATTGCCGCCCTAACCGACGCGGCAGTGCTTGCGCGCCTGCCTGTCCTGCGCAAATCCGACCTCGGCGCAATGCAGCGCGAGCACCCTCCGCTTGGTGGGCTCTGCGCCCGTCCGATCTCGCAGGTGGCGCAGCTCTTCCAATCCCCAGGCCCAATCTATGAACCCGGGATCGATGCACCCGATTGGTGGCGGCTTGCCCGCGCGCTCCATGCGGCAGGTTTGCGGCCGGGCGACGTCGTTCTCAACTGCTTCGCCTATCACCTGACCCCTGCCGGCCACATGCTTGAGAACGGCGCACGGGCCCTCGGATGCACTGTCGTTCCTGGCGGCATTGGCAATTCCGAGGCACAGACGATCGCGGCAGCAGACCTCGGTGCCACAGCATATATCGGCACGCCCGATTTTCTGAAGGTGCTGCTCGACAAGGCCGACGAGCTAGGGCGCACGCTCTCCATCCGCCGCGCACTCGTTTCCGGCGGGCCGCTCTTTCCCGCCATGCGGGCGGGCTATGGCGAGCGCGGGGTCTCCTGTCTTCAATGCTATGCGACGGCGGATGTCGGGCTGATCGCCTATGAGAGCATGGATGCCGATGGCGCGGCTCTGCCGGGTATGATCACAGACGAGGGCGTGTTGGTCGAGATTGTGCGCCCGGGCACGGGCGACCCGGTGCCGCCGGGCGATGTGGGAGAGGTGGTTGTGACACCGCTGAACCCCGATTACCCGCTGCTGCGCTTTGCAACCGGAGACCTGTCTGCCATCGCCGAAGGACGCTCACCCTGTGGCCGGACTGGCTTGCGGATTAGGGGGTGGATGGGGCGTGCCGATCAAACCGCCAAGGTTAAGGGGATGTTCGTGCGCCCCGAGCAGATCGCGTCCCTACTCACACGGCATCCGGAGGTCACCCGCGCCCGCCTGACCGTCGCCCGAGAAGGAGATGCCGACACCATGCATCTCGCCGCGGAGTCCGATGGGTCGCCCGAGGGGCTCGTTGCCGCTATGGAACAAAGCGTCCGCGATGTCCTGAAACTGCGGGGCACCGTGAAGCTGGTGCCGTCGGGCTCCCTGCCGAACGATGGCAAGGTGATCGACGACACCCGTGACTTCGACAGCTGAGCCGGCTCAGATCTTCATGCCCTCGAGGACCTTCTTGATCTCGTCGATATGATCGCCGGGAAAATCGTTGATGGCGGTGCCAAACTGCTCCCGAAACACCTGTGCCTGCTTGTGGAGCGGCGCGATCTTCTTCTCGATCTCCGCAGCTCTCGTTTTATCTGCCTTCGCAACTTTTTGCAGATCGATGATCTGGTTGGCGATCTCCTCCCACTGCGCGTAGACATCGGTCGCGTGGGTCTGAAGGCCCTTCACCTTGATCAGCAGATCGCGGATCTTGGCGTCATAGCTCTTCAGCTTGCCCCGCCCCGCGGTCAGATCCTTCTTGGCGCCGTCCCACGTCTTCTTGTTGTTCTTGCGGACATCCAGCGCCTTCTTATTCAACTTGGTGTAATCCTCGACGGCCATGGCTTGCTCCCAAATCTCAGGTCAATGGGAGCAGTGTGCACCGGCAAGGTCAAAAATGAAAAGGCCCGCTGAAGCGGGCCTCGTATCCTTGCACTAGCGCGGTCGATCAGCCCTGGCGGGCTTTGAACCGCTTTTGGGTCTTGTTGATCACATAGACCCGGCCCTTACGGCGAACCAACCGGCAATCGCGGTGGCGCGCCTTGAGCGAACGGAGCGAACTCTTGACCTTCATCTCTGATCTCCTCAGGCGAGCGCCGCGCGGGCGCGGTCGACAATGGCGTTGAAACCGGCGGGGTCGTGCACGGCCAAATCGGCCAGCACCTTGCGGTCCACCGCAACGCCCGACTTCGTGAGGCCATCGATGAAGCGCGAATAAGTCATGCCGGCATCGTATTCACGAACGGCAGCGTTGATCCGCTGGATCCACAGGGCGCGGAAGTTCCGCTTGCGCACTTTCCGATCACGGGTCTGGTACTCCAGCGCACGATCAACCGACTGTTTCGCCGTGCGGAAGTTGCGCGAGCGAGCACCATAATGGCCTTTGGCCGCCTTAACGACCTTGCGGTGGCGCGCATGGGAGGTGGGTCCGCCTTTTACTCTGGGCATCTCTCTATCTCCTTACGCGTTGGGCAGGAATTGCTTCACGATCCGCTCGTCCGGCTTGCAAAGCACCGTCGTGCCCCGCGCATTCCGGATGAACTTGTTCGTGCGCTTGATCATACCGTGGCGCTTGCCGGCCTGGGCAACTTTGACACGCCCGCTGGCCGTCACCTTAAAGCGCTTCTTCGCGCCGGACTTCGTCTTCATCTTGGGCATTTCGCACATCCTTTCGGTCGCGGGTCCTGAAACCCATTCGACAGCCTCGGCAGCCCACCTGGCCGGGCGGTCTTTTCGTCAGAGCGCGGGTGATACCGATTCGTTGCGGAAAAGGCAAGGCGGGGTCAGCCCGAGTCAGCCCCCGAGTAGGTCGCGACCTCTTCTAAAATCCACGCACGAAAAGCCCTGATCTTGGGAACACGAAGGCGTGCCTCGGGTACGACAAGGAAATAGGAGAAGTCACCCGTCGCGCCGTCGACCTCGCAGAACGGTGCAACAAGCCGGCCGTCTGCCAGTTCCGCTTCGATCAAGGCACGCGGACTAAGCGCAACCCCCTGCCCCGCGATAGCGGCCGACACGGTCATGGCGAAGTCGCTGAAGCGCGGTCCGGCCTCACCGTCTACGCCTTCGACACCTGCCGCCTTGAGCCACATGCGCCAATTCGGAAGCGTCTCATCCTCGACCGCGCGCCATTGTTGGAGAAGCGTGTGTCTACCCAGATCCTCAGGCACTGCGAGCGGACGCTCAGCCGTGATCAGCGAAGGCGCGCAAATCGGCACTGCCGTCTCTTGAAAGAGCGTGTCACAGGCGAGACCCGAATAGTCACCGCGGCCGAACCGGATCGCCATATCAACATCGTCCCGCTCAAGATCGGCAAGCCGCTCGGTCGCGTCGATTCTCACTTCGATCTCTGGGTGGACGTCCCGGAACCGTCCAAGCCTCGGCACCAACCATCGCCCTCCAAAGGACGGGGCCACGGAAACCGTCAGCACGCCACTCGCGGTCGCGAGTTCCTCCACGCCGCGCACCAACCGCTCAAACCCGGCCGACAGATGCGGAAGCGCGCGCTGGCCAGCCTCCGTTAAAACGATCGCCCGAGGCAACCGTCGAAAGAGCTTCTGGCCGAGGCTGTCCTCGAGCGTCTTCACCTGTTGCGAGATCGCAGCCGGGGTGACGTTGAGTTCTTCTGCCGCCTTCTTAAAGCTGAGATGGCGGGCCGCGGACTCGAAGGCGCGCAAGGCATTAAGTGGCGGAAGGCGGCGGATCACAGTCCTAACCTGCCGCACATTGGTCCGGCACCATCGCAGCGGTCCAATCGGTCACCTCAGCCGGGAGCGGGTCCACCTCGAACGGCACATCATCGAGGAGCCCGACCCCGGCGAGGTAGTTCACGTCGCAGTGCTTGTTCAGTCCGGGCTCAAGGGTGTCGTGGCTCTCGAAGGTGAACCCTGCAACGACGAAGCGGCCCTTGCGATAGGCGACCGTCAGTGTCTCCTGCCAGCGATTGCGCCCGATCGACTGATTGCCCGAATAGACCTGGAGGCTCCCGGCAGCGTTCAGTCCGAGAGACGGCACCGTTCCCCACATCGCGCCCCGCCAAGCAATTCCCGGCCGCGAGACGCTAAGCGCCATGCCCTCCTCACCACCGTTGGAGAGATAGATGCGCAGGTCCGCATCCTCATCGCCTTCGATCAGCACCGCCCGGTCGAAATCGCCGTCTCCGTTCCAATCAGCGGTGACGACGTCGATGACCCTATGGGGCGAGATCACCAGCGGCTCGGCCATCGCTGCGCTTGACAGCAAAACCCAGAACAGCATCCAACGCATGGCCGCCTCCCGTTACCAGGGCTTGTGCCTCGCCACGCGCGAGCCACTTTCCAGCCCAAGCATAACGTGAGATACCCCGGCGCCAAGAGAGCCGCACAGGCACGGGCAATCCAGGAGACAGGCCATGATGATCCGAGAAGCTCTGACCTTCGACGATGTACTGCTGGTGCCTGGAGCCTCGGAAGTGTTGCCAGCAGAGGCCGATACCCGAACGCGCGTCACAAGCGAGATCGAGGTGAACATCCCGCTCTTGTCCTCTGCCATGGATACGGTGACCGAACAGGACATGGCGATCGCCATGGCGCAGGCGGGCGGCATGGGGGTGATCCACCGCAATCTCGACATCGAGGAACAAGCGGCCCAGGTCCGCGGTGTCAAACGCTTCGAATCGGGCGTGGTCTATGATCCCGTGACCCTGCGGCCGGACCACACAGTCGCCGACGCCTGGGCGGCACAGACCCAATACGGTATCACCGGGTTTCCGGTCGTGGATGAGGGGCGGCGCCTTGTCGGCATTCTCACGAACCGGGACATGCGTTTTGCCGAAGACCCTGCAACCCCGGTTTCCCAACTCATGACATCCGAAAACCTTGCGGTGGTTGAAGAACCAGTCGATCTCGACGAAGCGAAGAAGCTGCTCCAGAGCCGTCGGATTGAAAAGCTGCTCGTGGTGGACAAGGCGGGCGCCTGCACGGGGCTCCTAACTGTGAAGGACATCCAGAAGGCGGTGCTGAACCCGCATGCTTCGAAGGATTCCCTCGGACGGCTGCGGGTTGCGGCAGCGACGACCGTCGGTCCGGCGGGCTTCGAGCGGTCGGCGGCTCTCATCGAAGCGGGGGTGGATCTGATCGTGGTCGACACTGCCCATGGGCATTCGGCATCGGTCGCAGACGCGGTCACCCGTATCAAAAAGCACTCCAACGCCGTTCAGGTGGTTGCAGGCAACGTCGCAACGGCCGAGGCGACGCGGGCGCTGATCGATGCGGGCGCGGATGCAATCAAGGTCGGCATCGGACCAGGCTCAATCTGCACCACGCGGATCGTGGCAGGCGTGGGCGTGCCGCAGCTGACAGCGGTGCTGGATTGCGCCGAAGAGGCCGCAAGGACCGGTCATCCGGTGATCGCAGATGGCGGGATCAAATTCTCCGGCGACCTGGCAAAAGCGATCGCAGCGGGCGCCCATTGTGCCATGATCGGTTCGGCGCTGGCTGGCACCGACGAGGCGCCGGGCGAGGTCTTCCTCTACCAAGGCCGGAGCTACAAGAGCTATCGTGGGATGGGCTCGGTCGGCGCAATGGCCCGCGGCTCAGCGGATCGCTACTTCCAGAAGGAGGTCTCCGACACCCACAAGCTGGTGCCAGAAGGGATTGAGGGCCAGGTCGCCTATAAGGGCGGCGCGGGGGCCGTTCTGCACCAGCTGGTCGGCGGGCTGCGCGCGGCGATGGGATACACCGGTCATCGCTCAATCGGATCGATGCGGGGCAACTGCAACTTCGTGAAGATCACCAATGCGGGGCTTAAGGAAAGCCACGTCCACGATGTGCAAATAACCCGCGAGAGCCCCAATTACCGCTTCACGGGCTGAGGCCAATGACGCCCGGGGCACGGGTGGCTGCCGCCATCGAGGTGGTGGATCGCTGGGCCGCCGGCGTGCCGGGCGGCCCGGGTCTCGATCGGGTCTTGGCAGAATGGGGCCGGCGAAATCGCTATGCCGGATCGGGGGACCGCCGGGCGGTGGCCGATCTGGCCTATGACGCGGTGAGGCGACTGCGGTCGGCGCTTTGGATGGGCGGTGCCGGCCCGGCAGAGCTCCCGCCCACCCACCCCGCTCCGCCGGGCCGGCCGGCGCTCATCGGCAGCCTCAAGCTCGATGGAGCCGATCTGAGTGCCCTGTTCACGGGACAGGGCCATGCTCCGGCCCAGCTCCGCAAGGAGGATGCGCCAGGCGTGGAGCTTTCCCATGCACCAAAGGCAGTACAGCTCGATATCCCCGACTGGCTTGAGGAGCATGACCGTTTGGGCGCCTTACCGTACGAAGCACTCGATCGGCTGCGCCATCGGGCAACGGTACATCTTCGGGTCAACCTCCTGAAGGGAAACGCAACCACAGGCATCGAAACACTGGCAGAAGATGGAGTGGCAGCCGTGCCGGGGCCGCTCAGTCCGACATGTGTGACGGTGATGGAGGGTGCGCGCCGAGTGCGGACCAGCCGCGCCTATCAAGATGGTCTTGTCGAAGTACAAGACGCGGCGAGCCAAGCCGTAGCCGACCTCTGCACCACAACGCCCGGCATGCGCGTTCTGGATCTTTGCGCAGGAGCCGGCGGCAAGACGTTGGCCATCGCAGCCACCGCCCAGAACGCAGTGGAGCTCGTCGCCCATGACGTCGACGAGCGGCGTCTCGCACAGCTTCCTCCGAGAGCGGCGAGGGCCGGCGCGAAGATCCGCTGCGAGCCAAATCGCGCCGCCCTGCCCGAGGGGAACGATCTCGTGTTGGTGGACGCCCCTTGTTCAGGTTCCGGAGCCTGGGCACGCAATCCGGACGCGAAGTGGTCGTTGACATCCGAACGCCTCGACTGGCTTCGGGAGACCCAAGCGACGGTGCTGCGGCAAGCCGCTGGTTTCCTGGCGCCTGGTGGGCGCATCGTGTACGCAACGTGCTCTCTGATGCCGCTTGAGAACGAGCGCATCGTTGACGACTTTGTGGCAAGCACACCCGCATTTACCCTTAACGCGCAATATCAATGGACCCCGCTCGACAGGGGAGACGGCTTCTTCGCGGCTTGCCTCACCGCGCCCGGCTAGAGTATCCGTGATGGTCAAGCATCTCTGGATTGCCAGAGTCTGTCCTGCCTGAGCAGGGTGTTGGCTAGGAGC
>JBCBYB010000037.1:0-43975 GCA_039816045.1 Pseudomonadota bacterium | reverse complement strand
CTAGTGCAGAACCACGAGATGAGCGATGCCACTGCCCGGCAGGCGATTGCGCAGCAATCTGCTGGGAGGGGGCGGGCGTGCTACCTTGTTGGCGCCGACCGGACGATGGTCCGCTGCCGGAGCCGGCGCCCAGACGATGCCGCTTTGCGGGAGCGGATGCGTGCGCTCGCGGACGAGCGCCGACGGTTTGGCTATCGGCGGCTCCATGTCCTGCTGCGCCAAGAGGGGCTGGTGGTGAACCGCAAGAAGACCGAGCGGCTCTATCGCGAAGAGCGGCTGACTGTGTGCCGACGACGCGGGCGCAAGACGGCGACGGGGACGCGGGCTCCGATCCTCGTCGAGGCAAGGCCGAATGCCCGCTGGTCCGTCGACTTCGTGCACGATCAGCGCGTGAGCGGGCGTCGTCTGCGCATCCTCAACGTCATCGATGACCTGACGAAAGAGTGCCTCGGCGCCATCGTCGACACCTCGATCTCTGGTCGGCGCGTCGCGCGGGAGCTCGAGTCCACTGTCGCCCGGCGCGGCAAGCCCGAGCTCATCCTCTCCGATCACGGCACGGAGTTCACCTCGAATGCCATGCTCGCCCGGACGCAGTCGGCCGGCATCGCCTCTGACGCTCCGCGCCCGTCGCTGCGCGACGTTATCGCCCCCGGCAAGCCGCAGCAGAACCACGCTGCGCGCGCATCGCTGCGCGATGTCAACGTCCGGATGCGCGACGAGCTGCTCAACGAGACGCTGTTCTTCAGCCTCGACGCGGCCCACCAGCACCTCGCCCGATGGGTCGCCGACGACAACCATCGCCGGCCGCATTCCGCGATCGGCTGCCAGACGCCGGCGGCCTATGCCGCCCGGCTCACCGCAACGGGCGGCCCGCTCCGCGGAACGGAAACGCTCCGCCAGCAGCCCGTTGCTCCATCGGCGCCAAAGCGCCACAGTGAAACGCCGACCCCGGTTCCAGCTGGATGATCATCGGGCGTCACAGCAATTGCCCCCACTGAAGTGGTCCACCCACTAGGAGAGAGTTATCCGGTTTTGAGGAGGACCAGAGATGGCTGGGAAGCGAGACAAGCCGGAAGAGCTGAACCTTGTCGCGTCCTTGGTTCGAGCGACAATGGCAAAGAGGTGAAGCTGCGCCAGGTTGAGGTGCTGCAGTCAGTCACTGCTTTAGCGGATAAGTTTCCTTAAAAAAGATTCTGTAAGCTCAAATAATGCTCAGATACGTTTTTCCTATTCGACCCTGCCTCGTCACAAAGATGAGGAAACCGAGGCGTACCTTTCCCGCCGGGTGCTTCGCCTGGAACGCGTTAGGGTGGATCAGAAGGAACTGGGGATGATAAAGCCTTTGAGTCCAAAACCTCTTGGTCAAAAAATCACCGAGCAATCTCATGCAAAGGCGTTGAACAAGCTGCGGGTGGATGTTCCAAAGAGCGTTAAACTCACCTTTGAGGGCAAGAAAGAACAGGCCGTATTTAATAAGGCGTGCAGTGACGCTCATACTGCAGCTGTTATGCAAGAGGCCACAACAGGTGTTCGAAAAAAATTTATGCAGAGCATTCAAAATCTAAACTCCGATGTCGCTGGCAAGATGGAAAAGCTTGAAGCCGAGCGCGAACAAAATCGCTCGAAAAAATCGACCGATACCGCAGAAGCAATATTCTCGACCGGCTTAAATAAATTACGAAAAGAGACAAAGCTTGCGCTCAAGGAAGAAACCAAACGGGCCGCAGACGAAATGAAGGAGGAGGCTATAAAGGCTGTCGATCGCGAGTACGCGCCCATAGATAAGCTCAATGCCGATCGCAAGAAACTGCGGGCCGAGACTCGCCTGCGGGTCGCCGCGGTGGGTCTGAACGCAGCCGCGGTTGGCTTGACGGCCGGGGCGGCAGCGCCGGCGCTCGCGCTGAGCGTGCATTCCATGGTCAAGGACACCATCAAGGTCTGTGCCGATGCGGAGCGCACCTTGGCATCGGTCGAAGACATCGAAGGGCGGATCAAAAAGGGCCTTGATGAGGCCGAGGCCCAGATGGCGCATGCGCCAAAGAGATCGCGCGGGCGGCAATTTGCCGGAGCCGCGATGCATTTTGCTTTTGGAAAGGCCGAGCGCTCCAACGTCGCTGAGCTCGAAAAGAACGTCAAAGCCCTGTCAATGAAGGCCGGCAAGCTCGTTGAGTCGATCCACAAGGAGGGCAAGGCAATTGCGCGCCTGTCCGACAAACTCGACCAGTTACGATCTTATGAGAAGACACTCGAGCACAAGCACCAGACCGGCGAAACCGGCACGTTAAGGGCGAAGGCCGCCGATAAGGCCATCGATACGCGGATCAAGATCGGCGAGCTTCAACGACAGCTTGGGAACGCGATTGAGCATCACGATGACCTGATGGGCCGCGCCGCCACCACAAAGACTGCGCTAAAGGAACTTAGAGGATGCTTTGACGGATTTAAGAAAGAGCATGATCTCAAGAAAATAAAGGAGAACATATCTTATGCAGAGTCGGCGTTCGATGCTTTGAAACTTAGTCTCAGTATTCCAGCGGGGGTCGAGGCAGGCGCACATGGCGCGCGAAAGGTGGCCTCAACAATCGGAACGATCGGTAAGAATTATTATCGGCACAAGGATACGGTCGACAACATTGTACAAGGCGCACAGAACGCCGCCACCAGAGCTGCACAAAGCGCAGCAAGAACCTCAGAAGAGGCAGCCGATTCTGTGAGAAGCAAACTGGACTGGCCGATGCAATCAACCAAGGTATCACCGGAAAACTAGTGATGTGACTCCAACGCTTAGAACCCACGGGTTCTTGCGGCTCTGACGTGACCCCTCTTTCTCATCGAGCCCGAAGGGGCATCCGGCGGTCTCCTTTCCCGGTGTCTTCGCGTGGTCTGGCGGCGTATTCCGCCGGTGTCAGCCAGCCCAAGCTCGCTTGCGGTCGCTCGCAGTTTTAGTCCTGCCGCCAGGCGCCGAGACCCGATGATCTTGCCCTGTGATCCCGGACCCAGGGGTTAAAGTAACCTCAGGAACGGGAGACGATGATGACGAAGCGGACGTGACGGCGGTTCACGCGGGAGTACAAAGAGCAGGCGTTGGCGCGATTGTCGGAGGACGGCGTGACCTACGCTAGTTTTGCGGGCGAGTTGGGCGTGACCTCCTGGCAGTAGAAGAATTGGCATCTTGAGCTGCAGGCCGCAGGATCGTCGGCAGCCCTGGCTCAGAGCAAGGCCGAGGCGGCGGCGTTGGCACACCTACGCCGCGACAACAAGCGGTTGAAGGAAAAAAATGAGGTCATGAGGAAGGCCTCAGCTTGTTTCGCGCAGTGGGCGGCGAAGACATGATTGCAAAGCTCGCGTTCATGGCCGCCCACTTTGCCCATCATTCGATCCGGTTGCTCTGCCGTGTGCTTGGCGTCAGGCAGAGCTGGTTTCACAATTGGCAGCGCACTGCCCCGGAACGGGCGGTACGTGCAGCCAGACACGCAGCCCTCATCGGAAGAGATCAAGTCGATCTTCGAGCAGAGCAAACAGCGCTATCGTGCGCCGCGCATCCATGCCGAACTGCGCGGTCAGGGGTATCGCGTCTCTCGCAAACTGGTCACTAAGCTCATGACATCCCGCAGGGATGGGCGCGGAGCGTCGAACGGTATTCGGCCACTCCAGGCGCAGTCGGAGCATGCCAATGACCACCGACAGCCGTCATGGGCATGGCGTCGCGCCGAACCTCTTGGACCGCAATTTCGAGATCACAGCACCCGACGCCGTCTGGCTCGCCGACATCTCCGCTCGCCATTGTCGCTCGGACAGTGTGATTGGATTGCAAGGGGTGGCACGTGGTAGCTAAGGCATTCATTCTGTGTGGAAAGTAGTTGCACCGGGTATCAACCAGGAGCAACATATTTCAATTCATTTCCGACAGAATGCTGACAATGCCGAAGCTGACCGACACCCATGTGCGCAAACTTCCCTTTTCGCCCACCCGGACCACAAAGTACTGGGATCCGGAGATCCGCGGGTTCTGTCTCTTTGTCGGCAAGCGCACGAAGACCTGGTACTACCAGCGCGATGTTGCGGGGCGCACCAAGCGCGTCCTGATCGGCCGCTACCCGATGATCGGCGCTGTGGCTGCCCGAGAGACCGCACAGGGGCTCGCCTTGGAGATGGGTCGGGGGCTGGGCAAGAAGGCGCAGCGCGGTGCGCCGCGACTTGAGGATGCGCTCGCCACCTATCTTGCGCGCCCCAAGCTGCGTTGCGACTTCACCAAGGAACAGATGCCTAGGCAGTTTCAGCTGCACATCGCAGATTGGATGCGTCTGCCACTGACCGAAATCACACCGGCAATGTGTGTGGAGCGCCATTCGACGCTAGCCAACATACCCTCAGGTGCGAACCATCTTCTGCGGGCGTTTCGCGCGATTTGGAATCATGCACGGCGGACCCATGATTTGCCCGAGGCTCCCACGCGCGCGATCGAATGGTATCCGGATTTGCCCGATGGGCGCTTGATCGACGATTTGCCGGCCTGGCGCGCGACCGTCGAGGCGTTGCCCAATCCAATCCATGCTACCTTCTATCGTCTCCTGTTGTTTACCGGTCTTCGCCGGTCAGAGGCTTTTGGCCTTCGCTGGGAGAACGTGCACGATGACCGGCTGCATATTCCAATCACGAAGAACGGACGCCCCTTCGATTTGCCGATCCTGCCGTTGCATCATGACATTCTGGCGCCGATGCGCGCGTTGAAGCAGCCTTGGGTGTTTCCAGGGACGGGGATTGGTGCGGGGCCACTCAAGTCGCCTCGACGGATAGGCTGGTCGCCTCACGCGCACCGACGGACCTTTGCAACGGTGGCGCTCGAGGCTGGTGTCTTCGAAGAGTATGTCGGCAGGCTGCTCAACCACACGCCGCCAACGATCACGGGTCAGCGCTATGCGCGACCCCGCCTCGATGCACTTCGCGAACATATGGCAACAGCATGCGAAGCCCTGTCTCGCCGGATCAGTTCGGGCGAAAGACTGCAGTACGGTGAGCCATGACTGACCCTAAGGCCTTGCCGGTGTTCTTACTCGACCGTCTCGGTCCACCTCTGTCAGCGGAGCAGATTGACCGCGTGAGTAAAGCGGTGTTTCTGCCAACTGGCCAGTTTCGGGTGTCGTTTGCTGGCATGGGCGAGGATATCCCCTGGGTTTGGAACTTTGCGGAGGTGCAGGAACTGTTGCGGCAAAGAGTCATTACGGGTGCGCGCGAGACGCTCGATCAGGCGATGTTTGGCACATACGAAGAGCTTCGCGGCCGCAACACTGTCTCCGTCTGGCCGCGTATCACCTATCTGGACGAGGAGCAGGAGCGCCAGCGGCAGCGTGGTGAGATCGAAGAGGTCAAGCGTACCGAGTTCGGCCAACCTCTTCGAGACCTTGAAGATGCCTTTCGAGCGGCCTCAGTCCGGGCTTTGCGAGAGGCGCGCATCCTCTGCTTCCGAGGCGACACCAATCCGCCGCAGGTGATTGCACCGTCGAGTTGGACGAGCACATCCCTCCCGGTCCGTTCGAGGGAGCGCAGGGTATGCAGAGACAATGCGCGCTTCCTCTTGAGTGGAGATCTCCCAACCAGCTTTACCACGTTCAGGGGTAAGGGGTGCAAGACACGCGCCGATCGCGCGCGTGAGGCGGAGGCGGGCGAGTTGCTCAAGCAGATCCTGTTGGAACGCCCGCAGCCCCGAAAGGAATTGGCCCTAGCGCGGGTGCACGATCACTATCCTGACTTGTCCGGCAGAAGTCTGAAAAGACTCTGGGAATTGTACGCACCGGATGAAGCAAAGCGCCCTGGTGCGCCAAAAAAGCGTTCAGCTTCAGACGGATAAATCAAAACCCCTCAGATAATTGAGCGTTGAGGCGTTTTTTTCCGAAGCGTTTCGGCGCATCTCTGGCCCACCGAATGCAACCCTTTGGGCGAGGAGATACACGGATGACAGCCACTGCACCTGAAGATGAGAGGCTGCTGACGCGGCCAGAGGTCGCCGAACGCTATGGCATCAGCCGGCGCTATCTGGAGATCGCAGTGGTGCGGGGTGAAGGACCCCCGCTGATCCGGATAGGTCGTTCCGTGCGTTACCGTTCGTCTGACGTTGAAGCTTGGATCGAGGCCCAACGGGTTGTGCCGCAGGGCTAAGCCGATCCGCCGAGGTTTGGTCTGCCATTAAGACGCAAGATCTCTGAGGAAAAGTGCATGGACTCCTTTTCAGGAGGACAGGTGGAGACTGTTGTTCGCGCCCTGCTTGGTGCGCCGAACCCAACCCTGTCCTCGAAGCGCGAGCTTCGCTACGGCACGCATGGTTCGCTGTCTGTCGATCTCACCAAGGGCACCTGGTTCGACCATGAGGCGGGCGAAGGCGGTGGCCTGATCGATCTGGTCAAACACCACACTGGCGGAACCGGGCAAGACGCCTCGCTCTGGCTTCAGGAGCACGGTGTTCTGCTCGGCAACCATCGGCCACCAGCCGCTAGGAAGACGCAGGTGGCCACCTACGCCTATCAGGATCAAACAGGAACCCTGCTGTTTGAGGTCGTCCGCTTCGCGCCAAAATCGTTTCGGCCTCGAAGGCCCGATGGCGACGGCGGGTGGGTTTGGTCGCTCGAGGGCGTGCACCGCGTCCTTTACCGGCTTCCCGAACTCATTGCGGCTGACCTGTCCGTGATCGTTTTCCTCGTCGAGGGCGAGAAGGATGCGGACCGGCTGGCGAGCCTCGGTCTGATCAGCACCACATGTGCCGGTGGCGCAAACAAGTGGCGGCCCGAGTACACCAAATGCCTCAAGGACCGGCGTGTCGTCATTCTGCCAGACTGTGATGAGCCGGGGCGCAAGCATGCAAGGGCCGTTTCGGTCGCGCTCCGCGGCGTCGCGAGAGCCGTGGCGATCCTCGACCTTGAGGGGCTCGCTGAGAAAGGGGACGTCAGCGATTGGCTCGACGCAGGTGGAACGGTCGAGCGGCTCCTCGCTCTTGGCGAAGTGGCGCTGTCCGCTCCGCCCGAACCCACAACGCCGCGAGCAACGCCCATCCTGCCCATGCCGCTCGTCGCACCACGAGAGCCATCCGCTCCCTATCCGATGGACGCGCTCGGCCCGCTGCGATCCTTGGCAGAGGCCGCAACACGAAAGACACAGGCGCCAGCGGCGATCGCAGCTCAAAGCACGCTTGCGGTTACATCGCTCGCCACACAGGCAATTGCGGATGTGCAGACGCTCGGCGGCCGTGCGCCGACCAGCCTCTTCTTCCTGACCGTCGCCGTATCGGGTGAGCGCAAGTCCACCACCGACAGCATCGTCACAGGGCCCATTAAGCAGCTTCAAGCGAACCGGTGGGCGGCATATCAGATCACGCAGAGGCGGCACGCGGATCGCGTGGCTGCCTACGATATCGAACGGGCCAGCGTTTTGCGCGACAGCAAGCGCGGATCAGGGGATCAATCCGCCGATTTGAAGAACCTCGGTGATCCACCGCCTGCGCCCCTCAACCCACTCATGCTGCACAGCGACCCGACGATCGAAGGCCTTGCCCGACACCTCGAGCACGGCGTCAGGAGCATCGGCATCTTTAGTGACGAGGGCGGTCAGATCCTGGGTGGCCATGCCATGAACCGCGACAATCGGTTGAAGACCGCAGCGGCCCTCTCCAAACTCTGGTCCGGGGAGCCGATCACACGAACCCGCGCGTCCGAAGGCGCTCAACACATCGAAGGCACCCGCGTCAGCGTCCACCTGTTGATCCAGCCGCGCATCGCCGAGGCGCTGGTCGGCGACGCAAACTTGATCGATCAAGGCCTGATTGGGCGCTTTCTGATGGTTTGGCCGGAAAGCCAGATCGGCCATCGCCGACTGCCCGAGGCGGGTGGACCGGATCCTGCGACTGATTTTGCTGCCGAGGCTGTGACGGATCACCTTCTGGCGCTGATCGAGCGTTTCGTGCCGGTTGAGGCCGATGTCCGACCGGAGCTCAATCCACGGGCGCTTCCTTTGTCACCGGGGGCGAGGACGCACCTCATCTCCTTCTACAACCGCGTCGAGACCGAATTGGGGACCGGGCGTCGCTTTGCGCCCGTTGCCTCGGTGGCAGCAAAGATGGCGGAGCAGGCGGCTCGGCTCGCCGGCGTCTTAACGCTGGTCGAGACCCCCGACGCCGAGGCTGTCGCCCCAGAGACAATGGTCAACGCGATCACGCTCGCGGACTGGTACCTTGAAGAGGCGCTGCGCATCCTCGACCACCCGACAACCAACCCGGAATACGGCGACGCCGAGCTGTTGAGGTGTTGGCTTGACCGCAAGTGGGCTGAGCCGCTGGTGTCCGCACGCTGTATCGCAAAGGGCGGCCCCAACCGCCTGCGCTCGACGCCTTATGTTCGGCGGCTCATAGAGATCCTGGTGAAAGCCGGATGGCTGATCCCCTTGGATGGCAAAGCGACGATAAGGGATGAACCTGTGCGCGAGGCTTGGCGGGTGATCCGGCCATGAACCGCCCCAAACCCTCGACGCCTCGACAGCCAACGCCGCGAGATCTGCTCCTGCTGAGCAACCGTCTTGATGCCGCAGATGCGCGCGACGAACGTGCAGCGATCCTCGAGTTCGAGGCTGGCCTTGATCGAGCCGAGGCCGAACGGCTCGCCCGTCTGATGCACCCTACCGTTGGGTATGCGCGCGAGGCTCAATGAAGCCATTGGTGTCGCAACTGTCGCAACCTGTCGCAGCCTGTCAGACGGTGACATCGGACCGGCGTCGATAGCTTCGACGGCGCAGGGAAAACCTCAAGCCACTGCAATACAATTGCAATTCGCCATTCCGTGCACCTGGCAAGCAACATCGACCTTCTGCTGTCGCAACTGTCGCAACTGTCGCAGGGGGACTCGAGGAGAGGCGCATCCCACCATCCTGGCAAGTCACCGCCACGCGGTACAACCGCTCAAACGTCGAGATCTGCGTGCCTCATGCCATTCAACGCGGGTCCTTCCTGGCACGCCGCGTATACGGTGCGGCTGAGCGCATCCAACAAGGCAGGCTTAACAAAATGCAAAGCCTAAACAACACCTTAACCAAAGACCAGACCACGTGACCGATGTGACAACAATCCTGCAGGCTGGATAGACGAGCATGCACAACGGCTAGAAGCGCTCGCCGAGTACTGACACGGTAAGACTAGCAGGCTGGTGATCGCGGACATTCGCAGGAGAAGAACTAATCTAGCTTCGCGAAACGTTCAGTTACAATGCGCGACGTGCGCAACGCGCTTGCACCAGCCTAGATCAATAGCTCGCGAATATCGGAGGCGATGCGTGCGCATCTTGAGAAGTTAAACTTGGTATCTGGCCCTTTCTGGTTGGCCCGAGGCCAAGGTTTCGGGCGAACGACAGCCGGTCGTTGATCAGAAACTAGGCGCGGTCGTTACTGAAACTGTACAGCGCCTGGAACACCAGAATCGTGAACATCATCTCTGTTTAAAAGGGTGGAGCGACTTCGCTGACGTGGTGCGCCCATTGCGATGTGATTGTCCCGTTTTCAGCCGGACCGAGAACGATTGGCAAGCGAAGCAAGCCCGAAGAGGTGAAGCTGCGTCGGGTCGAGGTTCTGCATGGCCAAGGAACGAGTATGTCAGAGTTAATCCGGCAGATCGGCATTTCCGAGCTGACGTTCTACAGCTGGCGGACGTCCCGCAAAGGCGCGGGCGAAGCATGGTGTGGCGGCATGCGGGCTGAGCGGCTCAAGGAACTGAAGTAGCCCCAGAAGGAGAATGAGCGGTTGCGGAAGGCGGTGGCCAATCTCACGTTGGACAAGCTCATCCTGGCGGTAGCTGCAAAGGAGCGTGGGCCGTCCCGGAACGGTCGGGTGGAGCGGTTCAGGCGAGAACCGGCGGAGTCACAGTGCCCCGCGCATCGTCTGCGCCGCATCGAGAGTGCGCATCAGTTGCTTGGCGTGCCCGTCGATCAGTGTGTGGGGCGCCGCGCTTGGCCCATACATTTGGACAGCACCGATCTACTCGACGCCTGGCTCCTCGAGGCCGGTCCGATGCAGCCCGCCTGAGCGAGGGCATGATCGCCCTCGCCCTCAACTAAGGGCGCTAAGGCTGTCTAAGGATGTCCATTGGTTGGCAGACGTTCGCTTGCGAACGCCGTAAGGCGTCGGATCGCGGCCCTGCTGCGCGAGGCAGGCTGGTCGGTCAGCGATGGCCGGATCGGGAGACTCGGTTGGCGCGAGGGGCTGAAAGTGCCCAAGAAACAGCCAGGACGGGGCGGCCTGTGGTTCTATGACGGATCATGCATTCGGCTCCGGCCGGAGCGCCGCAGCCATGTCCGTTCCCATGCGCCGCCTGACAGGCGGAGGTTTCTAAGAACCTCACGCTTCCGGCGGTTTGCCGGTTCACTGTCTGCTTTCGGCAATGGAGTCGCGGATGTTGGGGCGGCCACACACTCCGATCGCATCGCTCCGTGATGTCTTCGATCTGGATGAGCGGTACCGGGCGCTGTCGAAAAGCGGCGATCCGCTGGAGCGGCTGTCGTTGGTCGCGGATTTCGAGATGCTTCGGCCGAAGCTCGACGCGGCGCTGGCGCGATCCGACGGCGCCCAGGGTGGTCGTCCGCCGATGGTTCTCGTGATGACTTTCAAGTTCCTCATCATCCAGGCGCTCTACGGGCGCACCGAGTTCCAGAACCGCGATCGGCTGTCGTTCATGCGCTTCCTCGGCCTCAACCTGCAGGGCCGGGTGCCCGATGCGCGCACGATCTGGCTCTTTCGCGAGCAGCTGACCAAGGCCGGTGCCGTGGAGCGGCTCTTCACCCGCTTCGATGCACATCTGAAGTAGTCCGGGTACCTCGCCGCTATCAGCGATTGCAGTGCAATCTCCTGTCGGGCAGCGATGGGCGGGCATCGGATCGACGCGTCCGTCGTAGAAGATCACGCCAGAGGAACACCGACGTCGAGAAGGCGGTCCTCAAGGCAGGCCGCGTCCCCGAAGCGTGGGCTGCGCAGCCCGCCAAGCTCCGCCAGAAGGACCGGGACGGGCGCTGGACGCTGAAGCGGGGGCGAAAGAAGAAGCGCCCCGATGGCGGCCAGTTCATGCAGATCGCGGTGCCGGTCTACGGCGACAAGAGCCATATCGGCGCGGACCGGCGGCACCGGACCGGCTGATCCGTACATGGTCTTTGACCGACGCGGCTTCCTACGACGGGCGGGCGTTGCCCGAGTTGCACGACACGTCGAACACTGGCTCATAGGTTTGGGCGGATTCCGCCTATCGGAGCCGAAAGAACGAAAAGCGGATCGCTGCTGCCGGCCTCGTCTCGAGGATTCACTTCCGCCGCGCGCCCGGCAAGCCGCTCCCGGCGAACCTGCAGAAGGCGGACGCCGCACGCTCGAAGGTGCGCTCAGCGATTGTGCCAGGAAGCGCTAAAGCTCCAGAGACCCGCGCCGACCCGAAAAGGTCGACAGCTCAGACCAAGTCCAGTCCGGCAGCGGACTGCTCATCAGTCCATCCGCCACCCTGTATCACGGAAAAAAGTCTACAACGGGAAAGCGGCAAACCCCTCTTTCGGACGATAACGTCCATAAGATGCACCGGCAGGATAAAACGTCGGACACAATCAACACCGTTGTTTGCAAAGTGTGCCGGATCGGACGCCTTGAATCCGACAAGGGGTGCGTTTCCGGCAACAGCCATCGGTGCTAGAAACTTCGAGCATCTATTGAAAGCCTAGAATAATCTCCGAAAAATAGACTGCAGAACACGCTTTATGGCGACGCTTCTCATTTGAGTTTTTTCATTGTGAGTATGGCGATGTACAGCGCGTCGAGCCACTCGCGCTCCTGCCTCGACTTGGCGGTTTCAGATAAAGCCCAGGTGACGCTAGGCTCAGGACCCATAGATGGGCTTTTCGACAGGGCTGAGATGTGATTCACACTCCCAAATGTTGGGAGTTAGCGATGTCCGACCACCACTTCTGGCTCTCTGATGAGCAGTTTGCCCGGCTTCAACCGCTCTTGCCGAACAAGCCTCGCGGCGTGCCGCGGGTCGATGACCGAAGGGTGATCTCGGGCATCATCCACGTCATCCGCAATGGGCTGATGTGGCGCGATACGCCCGCACGCTACGGCCCGCACAAGACGCTCTACAACCGGTTCGTGCGGTGGTCGGCCATCGGCGTCTTCGACCGGATCTTCGCCACGCTCGCCGCCGAGAGCGCCGCGACGGAGACGGTCATGATTGACGCGACGCATCTCAAGGCACACCGAACCGCCGCCAGCCTGGCCAAAAAGGGGGCGTTCCCCGGCGTATCGGGAGGACCAGGGGCGGGTTGAACTCGAAGCTGCACGCCGCCTGCGACGGTGAGGGCAAGCCGTTGATCCTGCTGCTGAGCGAGGGTCAGGTCAGCGACTATCGCGGAGCGCGGGCCATACTGACCGCGCTGCCTGAGGCCGAAACCCTGATTGCCGATCGCGGATATGACAGCGACTGGTTCCGCGAGGCTCTGGCCGATCGCGGCATCACACCCTGCATCCCGGGTCGGAGGAACCGGAAGGAACCTATCGAGTACGACGAAGCGCTCTACAAGCAGCGCAATCTGATCGAGCGCATGTTCGGCAAGCTCAAGGACTGGCGCCGCATCGCCATGCGATACGACCGCTGCGCTCACACCTTCATGTCCGCCATCTGCATCGCCGCGACCGTCATCTTCTGGTTATGAGTCCTGAGCCTAGGACGGCACCGGCGATGACCGTTGGCACGGCGATCATCAAAGCCCCGCTTGGCATCTCGGCGAAAAACACCGCACCAATGGCCGCAGCCCAGATGATCGTCAGATACTCGAAAGGTGCCAGCAGAGAGGCTTCAGCGTAGCGGAACGACAGCGTCATTGCGATATGCGCCGCACCCCCCAACAGTCCCGTCGCAATCAAAAGCACCCAAGTCTGTGTAGTCGGCCAACTCCAGCCGTCCAACGCTGTCGCGAGGCCCGCGACGGCGGAGGCCAGCGCGAAGTAGAACGCAATGGTGCCAGCGTTCTCCGTCTTCGCGAGTGCCCGCACCTGAACCAGCGCGCCGGCCGTCAAGGCGGCCGTTGCGAGACCCAAACCGATACCAAGTAGCTCTGGGCTCTGCGAGCCGAACCGCGGTGCAGTCAGCGCTGCTACACCTGCGCAACCAAGACCGACCCCAAGCCACCGCAAGCAAGCTGGCCGCTCTCCGAGGATCCGCGCCGCGAGCGCGACCGTCATCACTGGCGACAGATACGCGAGCATCGTCGCCTCCGCAATCGGAAGTAGGCGCAACGCCGCGAAGGAGGTGAACATCGCCGCCCCACCCAGCAGGCAGCGCGCGAGATGGCCGAAAGGCTGACGCGTGGCGAGCCCTCTGGGGAACTCGTTGCGCGCCCAGAGGAAGATCACCAGCGGGATCATTGCAACCGCGGAGCGGAAGAACACGACCTGTCCCAGCGGCGCCGCATCACCGATCGCCTTCACAGCCGCCGCCATCCCCGTGAACAGCACGCCCGACAGAATACGGAGGGCGATGCCGAGGGTCTCGTCGCTCATGCCATTCCTGCCAGACCAACCCGATCACGCAGCGCATCGCCGGCGAGGTTAAATGCAAGTGCCGAGACAACGATCGGAATGCCGGGCAACAGGGCATAGGCAGGTGCCGAAAGAATGTAAGTCCGCGCCTCAAGCAGGATCACTCCCCACTCGGGATGCGGTGGGGAGGCGCCAAAGCCGAGGAAGCCAAGGCCCGAGATTGCCAGGATCGCGCGCGCCACATGCGCCGTCATCAAGACCAACATTGCCGGCAGCACTGGTGGGGTCAGGTGGTCAAGAGCAATTCTGAACCGTCCAATGCCGCTGAGCCGAGCGAGCGCCACGTGATCTGACGCCGCTGTAGCCAATGTCATACCGCGTACGACACGGGCGTAGCGCATCCAGCCGACGACGGCGAGCGCGAACAGCACTTCGGTACCCCCTCCGCCCAAGACACCTGCAATCGCAAGAGCGGCCACCAACTCCGGAAAAGCGAAGAACGCATCGGTCATCCGCATCAACCCCGCATCCACCCACCGGCCGCCCATCCCTGCGACCAGGCCGATGGCGAGTCCGATCGCGGCCGAGACCAGCACCACCAGAACTGCCAGTCCCACGGACAGTTGGGCGCCTGCAAGCACCCGACTAAAGACGTCGCGACCGAGATGGTCGGTCCCGAACCAATGCTCGCCGCTCGGGGGGACGAGGCGGATCATGGGATCGGGACGCAGCGGATCGTGCGGCGCGATCGACGGCCCGACGACCGCGAGCAGCAAGATCAGCACCGAAGCGGCAATCGCTGTGAGGCGGAAGGGATTGCGACGGTTCACGCCATTCCCTCCGCCGTACGCGGGTCGAGCCAGAGTGTCAGCAAGTCCACCACAAGGTTCACTAAGACGAAAAGCACGGCGCTGAAGAGCACAAAGGCTTGTATGACCGGGTAATCGCGGGCGTCCACCGCGTTGATAAACATAAGACCAAGCCCTGGACGACCAAAGACGTACTCGACGGCAATTGCCCCTTCGAGAACAAAGGCGATTTCCAGCGCGAAGATTGTCACGACCGGCAACAATGCGTTGCGCAGGGCGTGGCGGCCGATCACCCTCGCCTCTCTAACGCCACGGCCCCTCGCGGCTGCGATGTGACGCGCGGCGAGCGCCTCAATGGTGGCCGAGCGCAAGAGCCGCGCCGTGGTGACTGTGATCCCGGTCCCCAGGGTCAGCGCGGGCAACACCAGATGCTCCAAATCGCCGCGGCCGAAGGCGGGTAGCCAACCGAGATTGACCGAGAAGACCACTATCAGCAGCACGCCCAGCCACCAGTTGGGCACCGCAGAGCCCAGTGTCGCTAGGGATACGCAAAGGCTGTCGAACCAGGTGCCCCGCCAGACCCCGGCCAGGAGCCCGAGCGGTATCGACAGGATCGCAGCCACGGCCACCGCGGCGAATGCTAGTTGCAGCGTGCGCGCGAAACCCTCAGCGATCATCTCGGCAACTGGCCGCCCATCAATCAGTGAGACGCCGAAATCAAGCCGCGCGAGATCTCCTGCCCAGCGTGCCCACTGAACCAGGAAGGGATCACCCACGCCGATCTCGGCGCTGATGCGGGCGAGACTCGCGGCATCCAAACTGACTGCGGCGCCGTGGCGCGCCTGAGCGATGGCCATGACCGCGTCGCCTGGCGCGAGTTGGAGCAGCAGGAAGGTCAGCAAGCTCGCCAAAACGATCACAAACAGCGCACCCGCGACGCGGCGCAGGGCGGCAGCAATCACGCAACCGTCTCCGCCGCCGGTAGAGCGCGCGCTGCAGCGAAGGCGCCCCGACGGCGCGCATCGCATTCGACTAGCGCGCGGGCAGCCCCGCTTTGCGGAGCGGACAGCAGTTGAGCCGCGGGTGCATCCTCTACAATCCGGCCCTCATCGATCACCACCACACGGGTCGCGAGACGTCGGACGAGGCGCATGTCGTGGCTCACGAACAGGACCGTAGGGCAGGCCTCGGCGATCACCTCAGTCAGGAGCGCTGCTACCTCGGCAGCGACCAGCGCATCAAGTGCGCTCAGCGGCTCGTCCAGCACTAGCAGATCCGGCCTGGGCGCCAAGGCGCGGGCGATACAGACCCGCTGCGCCTGGCCGAGCGAGACCGCGGCTGGTCGGCGATCCAGGATCTCGGCATCGAGGCCCATTCGGGCGGCGACTGTTTCGGCGCGGCTTGCCCGCTCGATCCGCGCAATCCCGCGGGCGCGGAGCGGCTCTTCGATGGCGCTCCGCAAGCGCGCATGGGGATTGAGCGCGCCGAGAGGGTTCTGGAACACCGCCTCGGCGGCCGCGCGCAAGCGTTGGTGAGCGCCATCAAGCGGGCGGTGGATCGGATGGCCCTCGAAGACCATGCTGCCGCCGGTGAACCGGATGAGGCCGAGCACTGCCTTCAAGAGCGTCGACTTGCCGCCGCCGGACGGGCCGATGATGGCAACCACCTCCCCCTGCATGATCTCGACCGTGGCGTCGCAGAGAATGCTGCGCCGCCTGCCATCCGGGGCGTGGACCGCGGCCGATAGGTTGTGGAGAGATAGCAAGGGTGGGCTCACCATGCCGCACTCTCAACTAGGGCCCGCGCATAGTCGGTGCGGGGGGCACCGAGCAGAGCCCCGGTAGGGCCGGTCTCCACCATCTCACCGTTACGCAGCACCAGGATGCGGTCACAAGCGGTCGCAGCGAGGCCGAGGTCATGGGTGATCAGGATCGTCGCGACACTCTCGGCGCGGGCGAGCCGCCTTACATCTGCGACAAGGCGGTCGGCCACGGGCACATCCAACGCTGCGGTCGGCTCGTCTAAGAGTAGAAGCGCCGGTGCCGGCGCCGTCGCGAGCGCGAACAGCACCCGCTGCAGCATGCCCCGGCTCCACTGGTGTGGCCAGGCGCGCGCGGCATTGGCTGCGTCTGGCACACCGAAGGCCTCGATCCGGGCGAAGGTGGCCACCAATGCCTCGGCGGGTGTGACGCCTGCCGCGGCCGCGACGTCCGCCCGGCGCGCCGCAACGAACTCCGCGATCTGATCGCCGATGGTAAAGAGCGGGTCGAACGCCCCGATCGGGTCCTGCTCCACCATCGCGACACGCCGTCCGCGGATCGGCCGCATGGCGCGCTGGGACAATCCTGAGATATCCGACCCTTGCAGCCAGATCGCGCCGTCCGCAAGGGTCAGCGGCGCCTCCTGGCGGATGATGCAGCGGGCTAGCGTGGTCTTCCCGGAGCCCGACTCTCCCACAACGCCGAGGGTCTCCCCTGCGGCGACGGAGAGGGAGACGCCGCTCAGCACCGGCCGCGCGCTCGCGCGCGCCAGAACCGTCAGGTCCTCGACGCGCAGAACCACGTTGCCGTTACGGGGCGACATGCAGGCGATTATCGACAAGGTAGATGCCCGCGGGGTTCATCTTGAAATCCTTGACGTTGTCGCGGGCGACCACAACGCGGTTCTTGAAGAAGGCCGTCACGATCGGCCGCTCCTCGGCCACGATGACCTGCATGCGGTTGAGGATGCGCGTCCGCTCCTCGGGATCAAAGGTCTCGATTGCATCGCGCAGCAAGCCGTCAAACTCAGAGTGTGACCAGTTCCCGTAGTTCTCGACTGCGCCGGTTCGCAGCGCCACATTGGCGAAATAGGCGGGGTTGCCGGTGGGCGTGGCGTTGTTCGAGAACATCAGCATGTCCGCCCGCCCCTCGCGGAAGTCGTCCACGGCGACCGTCCAATCACGCAGGATCCGAAGCTCCGTGGCGATCCCGGCGGCCTCGAGATGCGCCTGATAAAGCTCAGCCGCAGGACGCATCGACGGGCGCCCCTCGTAGCTGCGGATCACGATGCTGAAAGGCTCTCCATCCTGCTCCAGCCGGCCGTCGCCGTCGTCATCGGTGATCCCGGCCTCGGCCAACAGCGCCAGGGCACCGTCGCGATCGTAGGGGGTCACCGTCAGCTCTGGGTTCGTCCAGGGCTTCTCCGCGGGAAACATCCCGACGCCTGCCGTGCCGCCGCGCCCGTGCAGCACGCTCTCCACGATCTGCTCACGCGGCAGCAGGTGGTCGAGCGCACGGCGCACGCGCGGATCGGCGAGCGGACCCGTCTCGGTCTGCATGCGGAAGAACATGAGCCGACCATCGGACACGGCGTCCACCGTCAGATCCTGACGCGCGAGCACCCGTGGCAAGTCGCTGTCGGGGAAGTTGGCGGCGATGTCGATGTCGCCTGCCTCGAGCGCCAGCATCACCGTTGCGGGATCGGTGAGCGTAAGCAGTTCGATCCGAGGGGCTGCCGCGGGCCCACCCCAATAGTCCTCGAAGCGCACGGTGGCGATCTTCTCGCCCGCGACTATCTCGTCCAGCATGAACGGACCGGTGCCGTAGAACCGCTCCGCGTCGCTGGCGAGCGACAGGATCGAGAGGCCCGGATCGACGAGATCGTTGAGGAACGCTGCGTTGGGGATCTCGGTCACGATGCGCACGGTCATCGGATCGACCACGGTCGCGTTGGCAATGCCGATGAGCGAGGCGATACGCTCGTTGTAGACGGCGCTGTCGGGCGAGACGACGCGCATTATCGAGAAGCGCACGGCCTCCGCGTCCAGCGGCGCGCCATCATGGAAGGTGACGCCCACACGCAGACGGATTTCCCACTCAGTCGACGACAACGAGGTGGCGCTTTCGGCGAGCCGCGGGGACAGCGCACCCTCAGGATCGAGCCAAAACAGTGTCTCGGTAACCCCGCTGTCGCTGGTGCGCCAGCCGTTCCATCCGATCGCCGGGTCCGGATTCGGATCGTTGAAGCCGAAGGGCACGGCGATGCGGACCGTCCCATCGTCGGCGGCCGCCGGTGTGACGGCGAGGCTTAGGGCAAGAGCGACTGTAAGGAGGAGGCGAAGGATCATCGAGGAGTCTCCGAAGCGGGGTGAGGGATCAGGTCGACGGTCTCGACGGCGTCTCCACGCCAGCCGAATGGTGGCACGCGGCCGAGCACCCCGGCCTGCATGGATTCTGGACGGGAATCGCGCGCCATGAAACCGCTGGGGCTCGCGGCGTAGAGTTGCGCCAGGGCGATCACCGCAGCAACGTCGCGCGCGGGATCTAGATCGCCGAAGAGGTAGGTGAAACGCTCGGGACCCGAGATCGCTACGGCGTAGGGTCGTTTGCACTGGCTGAGGCAGTGCACGCCGCGCACTGCGACACCTGCAGTCTCGACGCCGGCCGCCACCACTGCCTTTGCAAGGCGAACGCCTCCGCGTTCATCGCCAAAGCTATCCTCTTGGCCATCGCGGCAGCGAAGGCAGATCGAGAGCGTGCCAACATGCTCGGTAGATCCGTCGGAGGCTGTCACCTCTCGCGGTTTGTTGCGGAGAGCTTCCGCCATCGCGTCCTCCCCCGGGTGTTCCCGCCCGGCGTTCAGGGTTGTTCGGCGACGGCAGGTCTCCTGGCTCGCGGACCATCGCGCCCGCCACGCCTTCCCGAGCTCGGTTGCTCAGTGGCGCGTCGCGACGTGCGCTACCGCTTACAGTTGCGGGTACAGCCGCGGATTTGGTCTTCCTCGTTTGGTTAACCGCACCGCGTTCCCTCTTCACCCCTAGCGGGGCACCGTCTGTTATAACGTAACAGCGTTTGGCCGCAGTGCGCAAGCGGTTGGAACGACCTTGTCGCCCCCGAGTTGTACACGTCCCTGTTCGGCGCGGTAAGGCGAGTGCAGATCGTTGATGACATAGATTTGGCTGTGGCTCACATCGCTGAAAGTTCCTGACGCAAAGAACCGCTCCATGTGGGATGCTAGAATTCGGGCATGACCCTGAGAAGGAGGAGTGCCCAGGACGCCGAGAAAGCGCTTTAGGGATAAGCTGATCGCCGTTGCCCTAAGATAGGCGGATGGCGGAACGCCTGTAGGCGAGATCTATCGAGATACGGCTATCGCCGAGGCGACCTCCTATCGCTGCAAGACATCCCGCAGGGCCGCGAGCGACCATCACTTTCGCTAACATGGCCTAGAACATGAAGCGTTGGTGTTGGCTCGACAGGAGAGGTGCGTCCGCCTTAGCCACAAGACTTGGAGATCGAGGTCAGGGAGCCCGAACGGCATCCAGATCGGCCCGACCGCGGCGAGATCGTACTCGGCTTAACGTCCGCTTCGTTCCCAAAGCCGGTTCCCGGAGGTTTCTATAAGGGTCGTGGCAGAATGCCGTGCGACGCGCTGACTTAGACCAGTATGGCGTCTCGGTGCAGCATAAGCTGCCTGCCCGAATGCCTCCAAGGTCACTTGATGCTAGATTGTATTGAGAAAAAGGGGCTCATTCGGGCGTAAAGGCGTGATTCAAGATAGCTTTCGGAAGGGAGGCTGTCTTGGCGCGAAAACTGATGTCGGACGCGGAGTGGGCGTTCTTTGAGCCCTCCACCGTCGCTGTGCGCCAACCGAACGGTCGCAGGCCTGTGGATTATAGGCGCGTTCTCGACGGCATCTTTTGGATCGCGCACACGGGTGCGCCATGGCGCGATCTGCCTGACGACTTCGGAAAAGGGGGTCCGTGAACCGTCAGTTCCGGCGCTGGACGCTGGCCGGCCTCTGGGACACGATCCTCGAGGTGCTGAATGACAGCGAGGCGGTGCCTGATGCCGTGAAGTTTGTCGACAGCTCGATTGTCCGGGCGCATCACTGTACTGCCGGCACAGATGAGCGGATCAGGATTTGATCCAGTGGATCAAATCCCCGCGACGCCTGGGGGACCCAAAGCCAGGATCTCGGTCGCTCAAAAGGTGGCTTCACCACGAAGATCCACCTCCGCACGAACGCCGCCGGCCTGCCCATGAAGGCCGCGGTTACGGCTACACAGGCGTCTGACTACGGGGGCTATGGCGATACCCTCGACGCCGATCTGCCACCCGCCGAGGGCTGATCGCCGACAAGGGTAACGACAGCGATGCAATCCGCGGCGGTGTCGAGGCCGCTGGCGGCACACCGGTGATCCCGGCGCGGCGCACGAGAAAGGCGCCGGTCACGGTCGACGGCTTCATCTACGCCCTGCAAAACCGGATCGAGCGCTGTATCAACCGCCCAAAGACCGCCCGCCGACTGGCAACCCAATACGACAAGACTGCCGCCAGCTAACTCGGCTTCGTCCACCTCGCCGCCGCCCGCTTCTGGTTCCGCCATTTCTAAATATGAGATATTAAAATCATCAAATATTAGCCGTGTCAGACCCCCCTGCACTTAGTAATAAATTTTTCTATTATTTATCAAAGTTGTCTAAACTGCTTCTAAAAATTTTAAGACCATTACTACAATCGGGCGATAGAGAATTGCATTTTTTTCTTCGCATCGCTTTTCCACTGTTAATGATTATTGCCATTTTTACATTTCGATGTTCAAGCATGATATTGGCGAGGATAGTGGCCTCAAACTGGAGTTGTTTCACCTTTCGGACCGTTTCGTAACGAGGCCTATTGTACCAGAACACCTCGCGCTATGACCGGGCCTTGGGTTTCCGACTGAGGAGGTCAACCAACGCAGAAATCGTGCGCCGCCAAACAGATCCACTTGCTGCGGCTCGCAATGCGAATCCTTACCACTGTCCACTTGCGTGACTATGCGGACAGTCATGTCTCTCCCAATCAAAACAAGCAGCATTGACAGCGGTGGCATCAACGTGAACACTCGAATTGATGGTTCTCGGCGGCGCGTCGTGGCGTTGGGATGAAAAGGGAACACGGTGAGGTGGCAAAGTTTGCTGTCAATTCCGTGACTGCCCCCGCAACTGTGAGCGGTGAGCGACCCCGATCGATACCACTGAACCAAGGTTCGGGAAGGTTCGGGAAAGCTTAGACCCGCAAGTCAGGAGACCTGCCATCACCTTGCAAATCTTGTCCAGGCGGGGCGTCTGGGGCGGAGGCGAATATGCTCTATGCGGTCCAACCCGCTACACGCGCAACTCCTTTGGGCATTCATTTTAGCCGGAAGGCGTGCCTGACTAAATCACAGATCTTTCGAAACCGTTCCCGCTGCAGCCGCAGCCTGCATCGGCTATGACCGTGAGCATGCAAGCGGCCGGTGAGCCGTTGGAGAACGCTCATGAGACCCCGCTAGAGCAGCGATACGATGGGGACGTCCATGATCATATGGATTGTTTGACGGATGTGAGCACCGCAAGGCTCGTCGCGAGTGCTCTGTGCCTATCCGTATTGCTTTGGCTCGCGATTCTCGCAGTCCTCTGATGTCCGCGCTTGTTCAGTTCCGACAACTGGCTTTCGGATATCCTGGCGCGACACTCGCGAAGGGTGTGTCCTTTGACATCGATCTTGGAACGGCGCTGGCTGTATTGGGCGCGAATGGCACAGGCAAAAGCACCTTCGTCAAGATGTTGCTCGGGCTGCTATCACCGCTTTCCGGCCAACTGAGCTGGCCGTCGGGGCGACCGCGAGAGATCGGCTACCTCGCGCAGATGACGGAGTTCGACCGGCGGTTTCCGATTCGCGTGCGCGATCTTGCGGCGATGGGCGCTTGGCGGGGCCTTGGGTTCTGGTCCGGCCTCGACCGCGCGGCCCGCATCAGAACGGCTGAGGCGCTTGATAAGGCCGGTGTCTCTACGATCGCGGATCAGCCCTTGCATACCTTGTCGGGAGGCCAGCTTCAGCGAGCACTGTTCGCGCGGGTCATTCTCCAGGACGCGCCCCTCGTTCTGCTGGATGAGCCCTTTGCCGCCGTCGATCAGACGACCGAGGCCCATCTGCTGCAGATCATTCGCGGTTGGCGCAGCGAAGGCCGAGCCGTGGTTCTTGTTCTGCATGATCTCTCGGCGGTTCTCGATCACTGCACCCATGCGCTCCTGCTTGGCGGTGGCATCGCAACCCATGGGAGTGTGGACACCGTCCTGACCCCACAGCGGCTCGTGGCCCAGGGATATCTCTCGAAGAGCCAGGCGGCTTGGATGTTCCGTAATGGCAACGCCAAAGCGAATGCTGCGGTGGCCGATGCTTGAACTCGTCAGCGAGATGTTCGGCTTCGCCTTCATGCAGCGCGCCTTTGTCGTCACCGCTGTGCTCTCGGCCTCGGTCGCACCCATCGGCACCTTTCTGGTGCTTCGGCGCTTATCGCTTGCTGGAGAAGCCATGGCGCACGCGATCACACCCGGCGTCGTGGTGGGCTTCGTCGCCGCAGGGCTTTCTGTGATGTCGTTGCTCATCGGCGGGTTGATGGCCGGGGTCGGCGTCGCCGTCCTAGCGGCCATGCTCGCACGGAAGACGATCCTGCGCAGCGATGCGAGCCTCGCCTCGCTCTATCTGATCGCCCTCGCTGCGGGGATCTTCATCCTCTCAGCTGCCGGTTCCGCTGTTCCGCTGAAGAGCTTCCTCTTCGGCTCCATTCTCGGGATCGATGACGGATCGATGCTGCTGGTCGGTGCTGTGGCGACGGTCACGCTCGTCAGTTTCGCCTTCCTGCTGCGGCCCCTGATCGTGAGCACCTGCGACCCCGTCTTCTTCGAGGCACAATCGCGCCGACCTTGGCTCGTTGAGCAGGGGTTCATGCTGCTCCTCGTACTCAATCTCCTCGCCGCCTTCAAAACACTCGGAACGCTGATGGCGGTCGGCCTGATGATCCTTCCGGCCACCGCCGCACGGTATTGGGCGGGAACGATCACGGGACACTTGCTGCTGTGTTTCGTCTTCGCCTTGGCGAGCTGCTGGATTGGCCTGACGCTTTCCTATCTGCTGCCCGAGACACCATCGGGCCCTGCAATCGTGCTTGTCGCCGGCGTTGTTTTCGTAATCTCGATGGTTTTTGGGCCTCTCGGGCTCGCCCAGCACCGCAGTGCCGCTCCGTACACCGCCGAACGCCCTGATGTGCCCCTACCGAAACCTCTATCCGCTGACCGGAGAACCTGATGACACCCTTTGCCATTCTTCGTGCCGGGCTGGCCTCGGCCGCCCTTGCCTTTACGGCCGCGCCCGCGCTTGCGCAGGCCGACAAACCCCAGATCGTCGCGAGCTTCTCGATCCTCGGCAATATGGTCGAGGAGGTGGTCGGGGACCTCGCCGAGGTCACGACCATCGTCGGTCCCGATGCGGATGCGCACATCTACCAGCCTTCGGTTGCCGATGCGCGCGCCGTTGCGGAGGCCGATGTGATCTTCGTGAACGGCCTTGGCTTCGAGACCTGGTCAGATGCGCTGATCGCGGAGTCTGGAACCGAAGCTGTGATCCATGTCGCGACGGATGGCTTGACGCCGCTAGAGGTCGACGGGGAGATTGATCCCCATGCCTGGAATGCGCTCACAAACGGCGTGGTCTACGTGCGCAACATCGCGGACGCCATGACTGAAGCGATGCCCGAGGCCGCAGACAAGATTGCAGCGAACGCAGAAGCCTACATCGCGGAACTGGAGGCGCTGGACGCGGAGGCTCGTGACCGCCTTGCGAAACTCGATCCCGACCGGCGCACGGTGGTGACCGCCCATGATGCATTCGGTTATCTAGCGGATGCGTACGGGCTCAGCTTCCTGGCGCCGGTCGGGATCGACACCGAAGCTGAGCCATCGGCGAGGGACCTCGCCATTTTGATCGATCAGTTGAAGAGGAAGGGCGTTGCGGCGTTGTTCGTCGAGAACATCACAAGTCCGTCTCTCGTGCAGCAGATTGCTGAGGAAACGGGCCTCTCGATCGGGGGCAAACTCTATTCCGACGCGCTTTCCGAACGGGGCGGTCCGGCAACCAGCTATCTCGCGATGTTCCAACACAATCTCACCGTTATCATCGATGCGCTGAGTGCCGATCGCGTGTGATCACCGGAGTGTGGGGCGGCTCGAATGCGGGCCGCCTCAATCACTCGCTAGGGCTGCGCTGCAAAAGATAGGTATCCATCAGCCAGCCATGCTGTGCGCGTGCCCTCTCGCGAGCGGAGACGATCTCCTCGATGACTGCGTGTACTTCGCCGGCGATCAGGATTTGCTCCGACATTCCGAGATAGGCACCCCACCAAATGCGCAGATCGAGATTCGGAAGCTCGCGGAAGCTCATCTCGCCGTCCAACATCACGGCGACAGTCTCGGCGCCTGACGGCCAACCCGAGGCGCGCAACTGCCGCCCCGTGGTGATCGTGACGGCGCCGTCGATGTTGTTGAGTGGGATCGCGTGGGCGGCGGTTAGGGCCTGGAGGGCTGTGATCCCCGGCACCACTCGGATTTTCGGCTTGGGGTCGAGCCGACCGGCAATACGCAGCGTGCTGTCATAGAGCGAGGGATCCCCCCAGACCAACAGCGCGAAGGGGCCAGGTGTGCCCGCTTCGGCAGCGGCACCCTGCCAACGCAAGGCGATCTCGTCATGCCACCGCGCAACCCGCTCTCCGTAAGGAAGGCTCGGATCACGCACCGGATAATCAAAGGAGACCACTCTGGCCTGGGACCCGCTCTCGGCCACGATCGCCTCGCGAAGATGGACCAGATCTTCTTTGCCCTCGCCCTTGCGGGGGAGAAGGATGACGCGGGCGTCCCGGATGGCTTGCAGCCCTTCAGCGGTGACATGGCCGGGGTTTCCTGTCCCGATGCCGACTAGCCAAAGTTCTCGGATCATGGCGTCGGCTCGACCACTCCGTCTGCAAGCGGCCCGTAGAGGATGAGCGCGGGCCTACTGGAAACGCCCTGCCCGAGCGCATCCGCAAGCTCTGCAACGGTCGTTCGCCTGATTTCCTGGGCGGGACCGGACACCTCCTCGGCGAGGATGGCGGGCGTCTCGGGCGGCAGTCCATGATCTGCCAGTTTGGAGGCAAGCTGCGGGAACGTGCGCTTGCCCATGAAGACGACCGTCGTTGCGCCAGGATCCGCGAGCGCCGCGAGGTTCGCATCCTCCGGGAGCTGTCCGGAAACATCGTGCCCTGTCACGAACTGCACCCGCCGTCCAGAGAGCCTTCGCGTGAGGGGGATGCCCGCCGCTGCAGCAGCGGCACAGGCCGACGGGACGCCCGGGATGATCTCGTAGGCGAGGCCTGCGTCGTTGAGCGCGATCAGTTCCTCCTCCAAACGGCCAAACAGGCTCGCATCCCCGGATTTTAGGCGCACGACACGCCCCACGGTCTGAGCATATTCGACCAGAAGCCGGCTTACACTGTGTTGGCGTGGAGACGGGCGCCCTGCGCGCTTGCCGACGCCGATCAGATCGGCGCCGGGCCTCGCATAGTCGAGGATGGGGCCCGAGGAGAGATCGTCGAACAAAACTGCATCCGCGCGTTTGAGCCGATCCACTGCCTTCAAGGTAAGGAGTTCCGGGTCGCCCGGTCCCGATCCGACGAAGCTGACAAATCCGCTCATGCGTCTTCTTCCGCGGTGATCAGGTGGAAGAACGTCCCGCTAACCTGTCCGCGATGTGAACCGGTCTCTGGAACGGGGTTTCCGTCCGCGTCGGCGACGCGGGCCAACGGCGGATCAGGTTGATCGAGGATGGTGGTGTAGTGGAATTCGTGGCCGCGCAAGACGCCTCCCGGCTGATGCCCCGGTATGGGCGCATCCAGGACCGCACGGCGATAACCGAGATGGAACCTCCGCTTCTCAAAGCTTGTCGCAAGGCCCAGCAGACCCGCCATCTGATGCCGCTCGCCGGATTTGTCGATCAACCCGGCCCCGAGCACCATGTATCCACCGCACTCGCCATGGATCGGACGGGTCTCAGCATGGGTTGCGAGCGCCGACAGAAAGGTCTTGGCAGCTGCCAGCCGGCCGGCGTGAAGCTCGGGATACCCCCCAGGCAACCAAACGATATCCGCGTCCGGGGCCGGCACGTCATCGGCGAGAGGGGAAAAGAACTTGATCTCGGCGCCCGCTGCTCGCCAGCCTTTGAGGAGGTGAGGGTAGGTGAACGAGAACGCCTCGTCACGGGCAAGCGCGATGCGCTGTGCCGGTGGCGGTGGCAGGCGAGACGGCCCCGGGGCGGTCAGAGCCGGGCGCGTTTGGCCAGCCGCGGCATTGCGAATCGCGCCCAGATCGACATGTTCACGCAGGAAAGCCGCATAACCGGCGATGGCGGCGTCGAGATCGGGGTGCTCGACCGCTTGGATCAGCCCCAAATGGCGTTCGGGGAGGGTAAGATCTCCCCTGCGCGGCAAGGCGCCGAATACCGGCATCCCGACGCGTTCCATGCCAGCCCGAGCGAGGCGTTCGTGGCGCGGGCTCGCCACGCGGTTCAGGATCACGCCGGCAAACGGCAAGATGGGATCATAGCCTTGGAAACCGTGGGCTGTTGCCGCTGCGGACTGGGCCTGCCCACTGACATCGATCACCAGGACCACGGGCCAACCCAGGCGCATGGCGGTCTCGGCGCTCGTGCCAAAGCCCGTTTGCCCCCGGGTCGCGACACCGTCGAAGAGGCCCATCGACCCCTCCACTACGCAGAGATCGGTCGTATCTGCCTGCGCTTCGATCGCAGCCAAGAGCGACGGCCCCATCGCCCAGTTGTCGAGGTTGAAGGAGGATCGTCCACAGGCGGCGATGTGAAAGGCGGGGTCAATGTAGTCCGGCCCCGACTTGAAGGGCTGGACCGCGACGCCGTCCTCGGCCAGTGCTCGGAGGAGCCCCAGCATTACGGTCGTCTTGCCTGACCCAGAAGACGGCGCTGAGATCATTATTCCGCGGCACTCAGTCATCGCCATTTCTCCATTCCGACCAAGGGCTTTCGGCACTGAGCGGCCGGTAGCGGCGATCGTAGTCGGCCGCGTAAAGCCGGCTTTCGGCAAACTCGTGTCCCGCGATCACGCGGCCCACCAAAATGATTGCCGTGCGGCTGATCTTGCTGGCGACCTTGGCGTCGATGTCCGCAAGAGTGCCGGTGACAACTGTCTCGTCCGGCCAACTGGCCCTGTGAACAACGGCTACCGGACAGTCTGCTCCATAGGCAGGGGTGAGATCGTTCGCGACATGGCCGAGGTTCTGGATCGACAGGTGGATCGCGAGGGTCGCCCCAGTCTCGGCGAAGCGCGCTAGAGTCTCGCCCTCAGGCATCGAGGAGGCTCGCCCCGGTGTCCGCGTCAGCACGACCGACTGAGCGAGACCAGGCAGGGTAAGCTCGGCACCCAATGCGGCCGCGGCCGCTGCAAAGGACGGCACACCGGGGGTCACCGTCACGGGGATATCCTCCTCCTGGAGGCGTCTCAGTTGTTCCCCCATCGCGGACCAAACCGAGAGATCGCCGGAATGCAACCGCGCGACATCCTGCCCCTGCTGATGCGCCTGACGCATCTCATCGATGATCCCGTCAAGATCCATGGGGGCGGTGTTGATGATCCGGGCATCCTTTGGGCAATGCCCGAGGACAGCCTCTGGGACAAGCGAGCCGGCATAGAGGCAGACCGGACACGCGGCAATCAGGTCGCGGCCACGCAAGGTGAGCAGATCTGGAGCACCGGGGCCTGCACCGATGAAGTGCACTGTCATTCGCCATCTCCAAACGCAATCGCGCAGGTCGCCATCCGATCCAACGAGACAACACGCGCCGTCAAGAGGCGGGCATTGGATCCAGCGGCGGCCAGAGCTGCGGCCTCCGCCAAGCTGCCCGTGCCCCGTGCCGCCTGCGAAGCTTCGCTCTGGGTGTGTGTTTCAATCCCGGTCAAGACCTTGGCATCGATCGCAACGGTCGGAAGATTGAGCGCGGCGGCAAAGGCTGTGAAGGCCGGGCTCGAGGCCTTGTCCGTCGTCGTCGCCAAGTGATCGACCCTACGGGAGCCGATGGCGCGACCGTATACCTCGCGCAAGCTGTCGACGCTCGCAGCGGCGCGAAAGCCGAACCCTGCAACAATCACAGCCTAACACTCCACTGGATGATCGGGCGTGCGTGGTCCCATCCCCGGCGCGGTCCGAGCGGCGAGGCCCGAGCAATCTCCAACCGGGAAAGCTCGCCACCGATCTTCTCAGACCATCGAAGCAACACGGCCTCGGACTCAAGCGTCACGGTATTGCAAACGATCCGTGTTCCGGGGCCAAGCCGTCCCGTGGTCCATGCCATTAGGTCATCGCTAAGGCCCCCACCGATGAACACCGCATCAGGCGGCATCAGTCCCTCCAGGGCCACAGGTGCAAGACCTTGTACGAGTGTCAGCCGGTCGCAGCCCAGCCGGTCGGCATTTGAACGGATGCGATCCGCCCGGTCCTTTCGCGCCTCGATGGTCGTCGCACTCAAGGAGGGATGACAGAGCAACCATTCGATCCCGACCGAGCCCGACCCGCCTCCGATGTCCCAAAGGTGCTCGCCATGGCATGGCGCGAGGGCGGACAATGTCATGGCCCGAATGGCACGCTTGGTGATCTGCCCATCACTCTCAAAGACAGTATCGGGACGACCGGATGCGAGTGGCAGGACTGGCCCCCCTCCTTCAACTGTCAAAGCGACCGCAAGGGGGTGGGAGAAGCTTTGCTCCCCAAGATCGCTGGCGCGGCTATCCGTGCGCCTCTCCCGCGGCCCCCCAACGGCCTCAAACACCGACAACTGCGATGCCCCGAACCCGCAGGTCGCCAAGTAGTCCCCCAAGCCCTGCACGGCCTCCCCGTCGCGCAGAAGCACGATGATGCGCTGATCGGGAGCGAGCGCCGGGCGCAACCTCGCGAGCGGCGCGGCATGGAGACCGAAGCATCCTGTCTTCTCCAGAGGCCACCCTAGGCGAGATGCGACGATCGAGAATGTGGAACGGCCCGGAAACGCTCGCCATTCACCGGGTTCAACATGCGTTGCCAGAACAGATCCCGCACCGAACCAAAACGGATCGCCCGAGGCAAGCACGACAACCTTCCGTCCGCGGAGGGTGAGCAGGCGCTCAATGCCGTCAGAGAAGGGAACGGGCCATTCCATCCGCTCGGCGGCAAGCGTTGGAAGAAGCGTCAGATGACGCAGGGCGCCCATCACAATCTCAGCGGCCTCCAGGGCCATGCGGCTTGCCCTGGAGAGCCCATCCGGCCCATCTTCCCCAAGACCCACGATCGAAAGCCATGGATCATCCGCCATGACACCTAACCTTCTGATCCTCGGGGGCACGACCGAGGCCACACTGCTGAGCCAGCGATTGTACGAAGAGGGGTTGCAAGGGACCGTGTCGTTGGCGGGACGGGTGGAAAGGCCCCGCGATTTGCCGCTCCCGATGCGCGTTGGCGGTTTTGGCGGGGCTGTGGGCTTGGCGGACTATTTGCGTTCGCAATCGACAACCCATCTGGTGGATGCAACCCACCCCTTCGCTGCACAGATTAGTGCTTCGGCCGTCGAGGCGAGCCAACGCTCCGGTGTGCCCCTGATCGCACTGACGCGCCCTTCGTGGGTGCCGGAGCTCGGTGACACATGGACGTACGTCAAGGATGTCGATGCCGCAGTTCATGCGCTTGCTGGGCCGGCCAGACGGGTCATGCTGGCAATCGGACGGCAAAACCTCAAGGCCTTCGCGGCGCAAGCTCAGCATACCTATCTGCTCCGAACCATCGACCCGCTCGCCGAGCCTGCGCCGTTCCCCCACTACAAAGCGATCGTGGCAAGAGGCCCGTTCGACGAAGCCAGTGACCTCGACCTGATGCGGACGCACAACGTCGATGTCGTCGTATCGAAGGACGCTGGTGGAGAAGCGGCCTACCCCAAAATCGCAGCTGCACGCCGCCTCGGATTGCCTGTAGTAATGATTGAACGTCCCCCGGTGCCGCAACGCAGAGAAGTGCACACAATGGAGGCCGTGCTGGACTGGGTCTCTCATCCAAAAGCCGATCTGGGAGTATAGACGAACGGAGATCCAGGGCGAGAGATGATCCGGGTCTCCGACGAGCCAACAATGACGATTGTTCGCATGTCGGCCATCTCCGGTCGGGCCTCGTGCAAAGGCAAGACGCCAATCTGTTCCTCAGCAGTCGAGACCGCGCGCGCGAAGATCGTGGGGCGTGTGTCCTCGCATGCCGCTTGGAGCAGTCCAAGCACGCGTGCGAACCCGTCTGGTCGTGCATTCGATCGCGGATTGTAGAAGGCCATCGCAAAGTCTGCTTCGATCGCAAGCCGCAAGCGTAGTTCTATCAATGCCCAGGGCTTGAGATTGTCGCTGAGATTTATTGCACAAAAGTCGTGCCCAAGAGGCGCACCCACCCTCGCCGCGGCGGCTAGCATTGCCGTTACCCCGGGAAGGACTGCGATATCTAGGGTGCGCCATGACGCAGGCCCAGCCTCCAGCGCTTCGAAGACGGCTGCGGCCATCGCGAACACCCCTGGGTCGCCGGATGACACCACGACGACATGCTGTCCTTCATCCGCCAGGCCAAGGGCGAGGCGGGATCTATCAATCTCCGCTCGATTGTCGCTCGTATGCTTAATCAAGCCAGGACGATCCGCAATCCGCTCTACATAGGGAATATAACCCACCACATCGGTCGCTGCGTCCAAAGCCCGCACAACTTCAGGTGTCACCAGCCACTCGGAACCGGGTCCGAGGCCCACTACTGTTAGGGAGCCCCTCATGGCCGGCGCCCTTGACCGTGAACGACAATGATTGAGAAGTAGGGCGTGATGCGGCCCTCGGCCTCCGACAATGGCTGTACGGTTTGGTTTGCCATGCTCGCGAATTCGATCAGCCAGGCATCCGGATAGCGCCCCGTTGCTTTGAGTGCTCGCCGTACCTTCTCGATGTTCCGCCCTATCTTCATTACAACCACGGCGTCCGAGCCCGCTAGGTGCGCCACAAGGGCCTCTTCAGCCAGCGTGCCCATGAGCACCGTCAGGACATCGTCACCCCAGGTGATAGGTAGTCCAGTCGCGGTCCATGCGGCGGACATTCCTGTGACCGACGGCACCACATTGATAACAACATCGTCTTTGAGGCGAGTGTAAAGATGCATGAACGAGCCGTAGAAGAATGGATCTCCCTCACAAAGCACCACGACATCTTCGCCGCGTCTTGAAAAGGCGCGCAGATCCGCCGTGCAGTCGGCGTAGAACTCCGAGAGCAACTTGTTGTAGCACGGGTCGCTAAAGTGGATCTCGGTCGTGGTTGGGTATTCCATCGCGATCTCGACAGCGCCCTCGGCAAGCATGCCCTCAACAATCCGGCGAGCCTGACCTGGGCGCCCGGCCTTCCGAAAAAACGCAATGTTGCGCGCCGTGCGGACAATTCGATCTGCGCGAACGCTCATCAACTCCGGATCGCCGGGCCCGATGCCAACGCCGTGGATCGTCCCGTGTGCAGCAGGGGCGTTCACTCTACTTGGCTCCCGATCGCGTTCACAGCTGCAACCGTGATCGCGCTACCGCCAAGTCTGCCAGAGACAATACAGCAGGGAGCGACTTGGTCCGCCCAAAGCGCATCCTTGCTCTCAACTGCACCGACAAAACCAACCGGACAGCCAATAATAGCCGCCGGCCGCGGGCAACCCGGGTCTTCCAACATGTTGAGCAGATGAAACAGCGCTGTTGGCGCGTTCCCGATCGCGACCAGCGCTCCCGCAAGGTGCGGTCGCCAATACTCCAATGCCGCCGCAGACCTTGTGGTTCCGAGTTCGGCCGCCAATTCGCGCACGCCCTCCGCATGAAGCGTGCATATGATCTCGTTTTCAGCCGGCATTCGCGCGCGCGTGATCCCTTCGCTCACCATCCGCGCATCACAGAGGACCGGGGCCCCCGCGGCGAGCGCAGCGCGCGCTTTGGCGGCAAAGTCGGCTGAGAACCGGACATCGCGCTCCAGGCCCACCATTCCTGTGGCATGGATCATTCGAACCGCAATCGGCTCTTCCTCTGGCGAAAAGCGGTTCAGATCCGCCTCGCCCCGGATAGTCGCGAAGGACTTCTTGTAGATTGCGGCGGCGTCCGTTTCGTAAGCGTAGGTCATTGGGTCAACGGATTTCGGAAAGAATTTCAGCACGGGACAACCCCCGGCGCTGTGGTTCATCGTGTGCGCATCCGTTTTCTACAAGATCAAATCGACCGGCCCGGCCGAGCAACGTCAAATCTGCCTTAGCTGCCCTCGCGCATCCCTTTTCACAGCCGGATACATGCAGGCGACCCTCGACGCGAGGAGCCAATGCTCGTGCAAGATTACGTGTCTCGACACTTGCCGACGGACAGAATGGCGACCCTGGGCAAGCGTCAGTCAACAGAAGTGGGTCGTCGGAGCTGGTAATGAATGCAGTGGTCTCAGGCAACGGAGCGCCTTCTAGAATGAAAAGCCGCCATGGTGTCGTTCGCAACCCGAGAGACCCAGATGATCTAATGAGATCAGAGAGGGCCCGGGCGTCCATTTCACCGAACGGTGCTCCGAGAAGCGCGCCCAGACCATAACTGCCAGGTAATGGAGCGCTTGTACTCGGATGAGGGGCCACCTCTGACCAATGCTCCGGTGGCAGTGTCGTCGTTAGCACCCCTGCCATCCGCCGACGGTCGTGTGAGCGGTTGTCATCGAACCATGCCACCGTCTCTTTGACCACGTCTGCAACGGTGTCAGGACTTACCTGGCGTCCCGAAGCCATACCATCGGCGCGCAAGATCAGGCCTAACGGCCCTCTTTCAATTCGGATATCCGCGGACGCCTCGGCCAAAAGAGGCGCTGGCCCGGCATCCACCGCAAACCCAAATTTTGCCGGGAGTTGAGGCAGGTCGCTTATGACCGTCTCGATTATCTCAGAGACCATCTGTGTGTCATCGCCCGGAGCCCAGAAGGGCATCGTCAGAATGTTTCTACGGCTCTCGACATCCGAATCGTAGTCGAGCAGACCTAAATCGCTCAGATCACTGAGGAGTTGGCCAAGCGCGCCGTCCGCCACCCCTCTGATCTGTACGTTCGCCCTATTAGTGAGTTCCAAGACGCCGCTACCATGCGCGATGGACAGCTCACACATACCGAGTGCTTGCTCGCGGGATAGCCGAGCCAGGCGGGGTCGAACGCGCACCACAAGGCCGTCGCCCGACATCATTGGCCGGTGCGCCCCGGGACACCATCCCTTTACCGTGGATCCTTCGCTCATACGCTGCCACCGCTTGTCATACTCATATCCGCCAATACCGAATTGCGTCGCGTTTGCCACAACCCCGCGACCTGGAGAGCTGCGAACCGCTGCTGCATGGCGGCGCGCGCTTGCGGATTGGTCTCAGCCAGAAACCGATTCGTTGTTGGATCGCCCAAGGTAGCGTCATAGTAGATGTCAAACAGCTCAGGGGGTACGGCGCCGGCCAGATGGGCGAATGCGGCCATATGTTCTAGTGTCGCTGCGATCTCGGCCGCCCCTCTGAAACCATGTGCACGCATTCCGGCGATCCAGCCCGGATGCGCAGCTCGTGAATGCACCACACGTCCAATCTCTTCCGGCAGGGTGCGCGTACGGGGGCGTTCGGAGACGGTGTTGTCGAGATGGTAAAGGCTGGCCTCCCCACCAACAATCGATTGAGCAACGGCAAAGCCCGCCTCGTGAGCCGCGTAGTCCGCTGCAAGCAGGAGGTCGGTCTCCGGCAGATCTTGGACATGAACGAAGCCGTCGGCCGCCCGAACGCGCTCACGGATGCCTGGCTCGTCACGGCTCGGTTCTGCACCATCAAACACCCAGCAGCTTGCTTGCAACCAAGCCTCACCAGCAGCGGCACGCCCCGAGGGACCATAGTGCTCTAAGGTGCCGCCCATCCCTGCACCATAACTTCCCGGAGCTGGGCCATACACCCTAGCGAGGCTTGAGCGCCCAACGAAAGGGTTATGCGTTGCGGGTTCGTCGCGCCGGGAGAGAGCCCGCACGGACTTTCCAAAGAGCGCGGAAAGCGGTGCGAAAACGTCGCGAAAGAGCCCGGAGACTCGCAAAGTTACGTCGATGCGCGGTCGCCCCAGCGCCTCAAGGGAACAGATGTCGAGCCCCGAGACACGTTCCGATCCCTCATCCCAGCGAGGTGAGACGCCAATCAGGTGCAGCGCCATCGCGAACTCCTCGCCGGCAGTGCGCATGGTGGCCGATCCCCAGAGATCAACGACCATCGCTCGCGGCCAGTCACCTTCGTCCTGGAGATGCCGTCGCACGAGATCGTCGGCGAGCCGTTGCCCTTGGGCGTAGGCCGCACGGGTTGGCACGGCGCGAGGATCGGTTGCGTACATATTACGCCCAGTGGGGAGTACGTCACTGCGTCCGCGATAGGGCGACCCTGACGGGCCCGCAGGGATCCGCTTGCCATCGAGCGCATCTAAGAGCGCATTTCGTTCGGACGTCGCGGCCGCGCTGGCATCGAACGGTGCTTGATACGACTGCGCTGATCGCGGCACTCGGCCAAAGATGTGCAGCCCCTCACCGTACTGGCTCTCCTTCACGTCGCAGACAAAGCGGTCGATCCGGTTGATCGCCTCGGCCGGGCCGGCCGCGCGATCGAGCCCTAGGCTGTTCTCGATTCCGAGCGCTTGCGCTTCGTCGCGGATGTCGACCTGAAGCCGGTCTCGCCGTTTCGGGTCTAATCCATCGGCATTAGAGAACTCATCGAGCAGCGCTTCGAGCCGTACGAGCTTGTTCGGCGTAGCCGACGGACGCAGCGGAGGGGGGATATGGCCGAGCGTCAAGGCCCCGATCCGGCGCTTTGCCTGAGACGCCTCGCCAGGGTCGTTGACGATGAAGGGATAGATCACCGGCAGAGGGCCAGTTAGCGCCTGGGGCCAGCATTCAGTCGACAGGGCAACCGACTTTCCTGGCAGCCATTCTAGGGTTCCGTGTGCCCCTATATGGACTAAGGCGTCCGCGTTTTCCTGCATCCAGAGATAGAAGGCCACATAAGAGTGGCGGGGCACGCGCGAGCGATCATGGTACTCATCCTCGCGTGGCGTACCGAACCCGCGCTCTGGCTGTAGTGCCAAGATGCTCTGTCCAAACCGGAGGATCTTGAACTGGAAAGCTCCATCCAGGACGTCCGGATCGTCCTCCGGTGGTCCCCAGACCGTACCGAGCGCCTCGCGCATGGCTCCAGGCAGCGTGCCAAGTCGGGTAATGTAGTCGGCGATCGGCCAGCTGAACGCTGCGTTAGAAAGATCCTTGGTGAGGTCAAACCGCCAGAGTACAGTATCATATCCCGCCTCCGCGAGGTCTTCGAGAATCGCGTGAGCAGAAGCCGGGGCATCTAGGCCGACTGCATGCCCGAGGTTCCATGTCTTTCCGGGGTACGTCGACAAAACGAGGGCCACCCTGCGCGTCAGCCGCGGCTTAGCCGAAAGACGCACCCAGCCATCGACCCGCTCAATCACGGAGGCGATAAGCGCAGCGTCGGGCTGGTGGATTGTCCGCGCAAACTGGAGGTCGATGTCGCGCAGTCCCTGTTCTTTGAATGAGATCGCACCGACGAAGATCCGCCCATCCACCTCGGGCAGAACAACGTGCATAGCCAGATCCGCCGGAGAAAGGCCGCGCTCGGACGCTTCCCACGCCTCGCGCCGTGATGTGGAGAGAGCCACCTGAAAGACCGGGACGCCTGCGGCATCGAGAGGCGACCCGCCCGTTTCGCCCTGTCCACTGAACGCGGTGGCGTTTATGATCGCCGCCGGATCTAGGTGCTCAATCTGCCGGTGGAGCCATCCTGCGGCCTCCGGATCCTTTAGCGAAGGGACGAAAAGGCCGAGAGGTTGATAACCGCGCTCGCGAAAGCCGTTGAAGACAGCCTGGATCGCCTCGAGATCAGCCGAAACCAAGTATGAACGGTAGAATACAATGGCTATCCGTGGTCGCGACCGGTCTCGCGGTTCCGCGATGAGTGGACAGGAAGAGCCGTGTTCGGGTGTCCACGCACCGACCCGCGGCACTGACTTCGATCCTAGAACCGGCCCAGCATAGAGACCAGCGGCAATTGCGAGCTGTGCCAGGGCCGCCTGTGCGGCCACGACTCCACCGTTGTCGCAGAAATGCGCGAGCCGCTTGAGCGTTGAGACGGGCAGCGTGGCATAGGCATCAAGCCTGGGGTCGGGGCGCCCGTCTGCCGGCAGGACCGCGAGCGCAATGCCCTTGCGTTGCGCCAACTCGAAGACCTGCTGGAGGCCATAGGACCAATACGGAACCCCACCGATCAGCCGGATCAGAATACCCTTTGCCACGGCAAGCGTTTGCTCAAGGTAGATATCGACCGACAGCGGATGCGTGAGCGCCGCCAGGTTGGCCAAGCGCAGGGACGGCAACCGGCGTTCGCGACCTCCGCCGCGATACCAAGCCTCGGCAAAAGCGCCAAGATCGCTGTCGGAGAACGACATGACGACCAAGTCCGCCGGGCTCTGCTGCAGATCGATGGGCGTGTCAGCGGCGTTTAGGTCGTTGCTCTCGCGGAAAAGATCATGCATCGCACGTCACTCGCCAGCGGCCACTGCCTCCGCTCCCATCAGCGCGGCCCGGATCGCATCAGGCCGAATGTCATCGTGCTCTGCGATCACAACGAGCCGCCCCAAGCGTGGCTCCTCCGGAGCCCAAGGGCGCTCGTACTGGGAGCGGACCCGGGTGCCGACGGCTTGGACGAGAAGACGAAGTGGTTTGCCTTCCACCGCAGCATATCCCTTCACGCGCAGGATGTTTTGGTCGCGCGCCAACGCCTCAACGCGGGCGATCAAAATCGCGGGGTCCGTTTGCTCCGGGATTTCGATGACAATGCTCTCGAAGTCCTCATGATCGTGGTCATGCGGGCCATCATGATGACTCGGCCGCGCATCCAGATCATTCTCGGCCGCCACGTTGAGACCCAACACGATGCGGTGATCGACAGCCCCCTCAGCGACTTCAATCATCGGGAGCGGTCGAGGCGTGGTGGCCGAGATGATCTCCCGCGTCCGGTCCAGGCCTTCGGAGCCAGCGAGATCTGGCTTGGTCAACAAGATGATGTCGGCGCAGGAGACTTGGTCCGCGAAAACTTCCGAAAGTGGTGTCTCGTGATCAATGCTGTCGTCCGCCTCGCGCTGGCGGTCGACGGCTGCGACATCGGCGGCGAACCGGCCCGCCGCCACCGCCTCCGAATCCGCCAGGGCGATGACCCCGTCAACGGTGATGCGTGACCGGATGGCCGGCCAATCAAACGCCTTCAGCAGTGGTTTCGGCAACGCGAGACCACTGGTTTCGATGAGGATGTGGTCGGGAGCGGGGTCAAGTGCCATTAGCGCCTCGACGGTCGGGATAAAGTCGTCGGCGACCGTGCAACAGATACAGCCATTCGCCAGTTCCACGATGTTTTCGGCCGGACAGTCGGGAATTGCACAGCTACGGAGGACGTCTCCGTCGACCCCCACATCGCCGAACTCATTTACGATCACCGCGAGCCGTCTGCCTTCAGCCTGTCGGATGAGCTCGGAGATAAGCGTCGTCTTGCCAGAGCCGAGGAAACCAGTGATGACCGTCACAGGGAGTTTCGTGAGATCAGTCATCAATCGTCTCCACAGGCGGGATGCGCGCAACGCAGTTGCGTTTGAAGTGCTCGGGCCGCTCCCGCCAGGGGATCAGCCCATCTCGGGTACGATGGTAACGCGAGGCACCATCACTGATTGTGCCCGAATGCGACGTCTCATCGACGTTCCCGTAGACATATGTCCAGCGTGCGCCCCCCCTGAGGGCAATGGTACAGCCATGGTCGCAGTTCTGCAGGCACTCGACAGCAGTCAACCGAATGCCGTCGGATAGTCCGAGCGCCGACAACTCCTCGAAAAGCCTTTGGCCGGGACGCCGGTCATCCTCGGGGATCTCATGGCCACGCTTGCATTTGATACAGACCAGAAGTTCGGTCGGCTCAAGTGGTTCTTCGGTCGTTTCATTGGTCATCCCACGGTCCACAGCTTGGGATGGGGGCCAGACGATCGGAACCGGCGTCGAACGCCAGGCCGCTTCGTCACCGGAACACCCCGCCCGGTTTCGTCCAAGATGCTGGCAGGTCTCCCGGCTCTCGGATCCTGGCACCCCTCGGGCACCTACGGCACATCCGCCTTCCCGGCTTATCGCCAGTGGCATCGGACGGCTTCTCCGACTACGGTCGCGGGGGCGGCTGCGCTTGACCTCGCAGGCGAGGCTCTGCATTCCCTCTTCGCCTGCCGAAGCAGGCACCAACGCTACGCAGTTGAGGCGGATCTACGAGGTTTGTCAAGAATGGAGCAAGGCAAATTGGAAAACGATGTTGACGCTCTCCACGCCGAGAAAATGAAGAAAATCAAGGCCGCACGCGATCGGTTGATGGAGACTAAGACGGAGGAAAAGGGTCTCATCATCGTCCACACCGGGGCGGGCAAAGGGAAATCTTCGTCGGCATTTGGAATGATTATCCGCTGTATTGCACACGGCATGCCCTGTGCAGTTGTACAGTTCATCAAAGGCACCTGGAGCACCGGAGAGAAAGAATTTCTGCGCGAGCGCTTCGCCGATGAGTGCCAGTTTCATGTGTCGGGTGAGGGTTTTACTTGGGAAACTCAAGATCGCCAGCGCGACATGGCCGCCGCCATCGCCGGATGGGAAATCGCCAAACGGCTGATCCGAGACCCTGAGATCCAGTTCGTGCTGCTCGATGAAATCAACATCGCCTTGCGCTACGACTACCTCGACATCGACCAGATCGTCGACTTTCTCCTGACTGAGAAGCCGCGCATGACGCATGTCTGCCTTACCGGTCGTAATGCCAAGCCCGAACTGATCGAAGCCGCCGACTTGGTAACCGAGATGGCACTGATCAAGCATCCCTTCCGCGACGGGATAAAGGCCCAGAGGGGTGTCGAGTTCTAACAATGAAGCGGAGTGGGCGCAGGGCCCGAGCGCTGATGATCCAGGGCACGGGCTCGAATGTCGGCAAATCGATGTTGGTTGCGGGCTTGTGTCGGTCGGCGCGGCGACGTGGCCTGTCTGTTGCGCCGTTCAAGTCTCAGAACATGTCGAACAATGCCGCTGTGACCTCCGATGGCGGTGAGATTGGACGGGCCCAAGCGCTACAGGCTATGGCCTCGGGTATTTCACCTCACACCGATATGAACCCAGTGCTGCTCAAGCCCGAGAGCGAGATCGGTGCTCAGGTTGTGGTGCATGGCAAGCGACTCACAACGACGAGAGCTCATGACTACAAGACCTTGAAGCCCACGCTGATGAAACCAGTGTTGGAAAGCTTCGACCGTCTCTCCAGTATGCACGATCTTTTAATCGTAGAGGGCGCAGGCAGTCCAGCCGAAGTAAATCTTCGGGCGGGAGACATCGCAAACATGGGGTTTGCGGTCACCTCCGGCTTGCCTGTCGTTCTTTGCGGTGACATTGACCGAGGCGGGGTGATCGCGCAGATCGTCGGGACCCAGGCGGTGATAGCGCCTGAAGACGCCCAGCATGTGAAAGGTTTCTTGATTAATAAGTTCCGCGGCGATCCTTCCCTCTTCGATGCTGGCTATGCGTTTATCGAAGCTCAAACCGGCTGGCGTGGTTACGGCGTCTTGCCGTGGTTCCCAAATGCCTGGCGCCTGCCCGCCGAAGATGCGCTTGATGTTGTCGCTCCCCAACGGCGCGAAGGACTCCATGTTGTGTGTTTCCAACTGCCGAGAATAGCGAATTTCGACGATCTAGATCCTCTTGCACAGGAGCCCGGCGTGCGGCTCACGATGCTGGCGCGAGGCAAGCCTCTTCCGGCTGACACTGATGTCGTTGTAATCCCGGGGACGAAATCGACCCGCGACGATCTTGCGGCCCTATACGACCAAGGCTGGGACATAGATCTGCTCGCGCACCACAGACGGGGTGGACATATTTTAGGTATCTGCGGCGGTCTTCAGATGTTGGGGAACGTAGTCTCCGACCCAGACGGCATAGAGGGGCCTTCAGGTGAGACCACTGGCCTCGGTCTGTTGGATATCGACACGGTAATGGTGGGTGACAAAGCGCTGCGGCAGGTGGAGGCAGTCCATTCAGAACTTGGCGTGCCCTTCACGGGGTATGAGATCCACATTGGGCGCTCAGAAGGGCCGGCGCGTGCTCGACCGTTCGCTCACATAGGTGAAAGAACGGAAGGCGCAGTTTCGTCAGATGGTCGCGTTGCTGGCAGCTATCTGCACGGCATGTTCTCGGATGACGCGTTCAGACAGGCTTGGTTGGCTCAGTTCGACGTCGGCCGAAGCGATCTCGCTTACGGAGACACAGTAGACGCAACGCTAGACGATCTCGCCACGCATCTGGAAACCCATATCAATGTGGAGGGTTTGCTCTCGCTCGCCCACTAGGTCACCGACTCATTACTGCGAATCCAGATCTGGACGGCTGCGAGTTTGACAAGCGCGAGGTAGTTTTCGGCGTGCTTCTCGAAGCGGGTGGCGACGGCTCTGAAGTGTTTGACCTTGTTGAAGAACCGCTCGGCGAGATTGCGGTAGCGATAGAGGAACGGGCTGAAGCTCGGGATGCGCTTGCGCGTCGGCATCGGTTTGATGTTCGCCCATCCGCCCCGTTCCCTGACCGCCTCGCGGAGCCAGTCGGCGTCGTAGGCCCGGTCGGCGAGCAGGATGCTGCCTTCACGGATCGTGTCGAGGAGCCCCGCCGCCGAGCGCCCGTCATGGGCCTGGCCCGGCGTAAGTGCGAGAGTGATCGGCCGGCCTTCGGCATCGACCATCGCGTGGATCTTCGTGGTCAGGCCGCCCCGCGAGCGCCCCATGCATCCGGTGTCAGGCTCACCTCCCGTGGCGGTCTCGGTGGCGGTCTCGGCAGCGCCCCCCTTTTTCGGCCGTTGGCCGCGTGCTGGTGAACCTTGATGCAGGAGCTGTCGATCATCTGCAGATCGCCGTCATAGGCCGCTGTGATCGCGTCGAAAATCCTGTCCCAGACGCCGAGCTTCCGCCACCGGACGAAGCGGTTGTAGCAGGTGGTCGGCGGACCGTAGCGCTCCGGAATTTCGGCCCAGGGTGAGCCGGTACGAAGCCGCCAGTAGATGCCGTTCAGCACCTTGCGGTCATCGACCCGGGGTACGCCACGAGGCTTGTTGGGCAAGAGCGGCTCGATGATAGACCATTCGAAGTCTGTCAACTCGTACCGGCGGCGTGACGACATGGCGGCTTCTCCTCGAGAAGCTTGAATCACACCGCGACCATCAGTGGTAGCCCTTTATGAGTTGATGACCTAGAGAGTGTCCCCATTCAGGGGACTACCTTGATTGGCGTGCCCCACTTTGATTTCCTATGTAGATGTGACCTTGCTTCGAAGCCGCGGATTGAGCGACCTGCCGCGGGCCATCATCCAACCACCCCTCGGAGCAAGCCGTGGGGAGTCGCGCCGCGTCGAGATCGTCAAGCGAAACGATCCCGACTTCGTCGTTCAGGCGAAACGGTGGATCGTCGAGCGGACCTTCGCATGGGTCACGATCAACCGCCGCCGTCGCATGAGCAATGTGCGAAAGATTCTGGACACTACCTCGGGCTTTCGGAGCATCTGGAGCGGTTGAGCAAGGATGGCGACCCGCTCGAGGTTCTCGAGGCGACGGTGGACTTCGAGTATTTCCGGCCCTGGCTGGTCGAGGGGCTCGGCTATGGCGACGGCTCCAAGGGCGGGCGCCCGCCATTCGACCCGGTCTCGATGTTCAAGGCGCTGATCCTGCAGGCGCAGCACAATCTCTCAGAAGCACGGATGGAGTTCATGCCTGTCGGCATTTGCTGCGCAATTGCCTGTCGGCTAGCGGATCCGCGACCGGCTGTCCTGGATGCGGTTCCTCGGCTTCGATCTGGGCGGGGCAACACCGGACGAGAACACGATCCGACACTTCAGGAACCGCCTCACCGAGACGGGGACGCTCCGCCGAGTAATGAAGGCGTTCGACTGGCAGCTCCAGAAGAAGGGATACATCCCCCCTCTCGGCGATGCCATGCATCGCCTGCCGGGCAGCGCATGGCCGGCCAGATCGTCGATGCGAGCCTTGTGCCGGCACCGAAGCAGCGCAACACTGAGGCCGAGAAGGTAGCGATTAAGGAGGGCAAGTCGGCCAGGGAGATTTGGCCCGACGAGCCCAGCAAGGCCGCGCAAAAGGACAGCAATGCCCGCTGGACGCTGAAAGTGGGCGGCCAGATCCGCTATCGCCCGGACGGCACGCCCCTGCCGATGATCGCGGTGCCGGTCTTCGGCTACAAATCGCACATCTCTATCGACCGCCGGTACGGGTTCATCCGGCAGAGCGCCGTCACCGCGGCCTCGGCGGCCGACGGGCGGCAACTCAAGCACCTGGTCAGCCGGGAGAACACGGGCTCCGAGGTCTGGGCCGATAGCGCGTATCGATCCCAGAAGAACGAGAAATGGCTTGCGGCGCGGCTGCTCAAGAGCCGCATCCACCGGCGCAAACCGGCCGGAAATCCGCTGCCACGGAACATCGCACGGGCCAACGCGAAGAAATCCGCGATCCGCGCCGCAGTCGAGCACGTCTTCGCCCACCAAAAGACGCGCTTCGGACTGTTCATCCGCACGATCGGACTGGCTCGGGCCGACGCGAAACTGACGCTCGCCAACATCGCCTACAATTTCGACCGTTTGGTCTTACACGAACGACGCGGCGCCATGGGGTGAGTCCGTCAAAGACCAGCGAAACTGACGCCAGAGGGGTTCGATCCAACCCGCACCGTGACGATAATCTCGCCGCTGCGTGCTACGCGCCCCTCAATTCAGGGTTATTGCGGGTGTCCAGCTACAGAACCTTTTAAGATAGACCCTTAGTCTGCGAAGCTGCCTATTTCTCTGACGCTCCCACGATCGCAGACAACGCAGATCGAAAGGGACACATCAGGCAAACTGCTTCTGATCGCCTTGGTTGAGGTGTCGAGACTCTTGCCAACGTTCGTTGTACCCGTCCTACGGTCGATTGGTAGGCTGCGAGGAGACGCAGGCGCAGCGGATGTCCCGTTTCAAGAAACACATCACGGCATTGACCAGCTAGCCGAACGCCCGAACGCCGCGACATCGGTGCTTGTAGCCGCGCCGTCTTGCAAATCTCTCTTGTTGAGTAGGAAATTGAACCGGCGCCCAGACTTTGCAGTTCCAGGCGATGCTTCAGTCTCGTCTTCCCGCGCGGGACTCGACGTCAACGCGCTCTAAGCGCGGCTGAGGAACGCCTTCGACAGCCAGATGATACTGCCCGCGACGATCCCCCAAATCGCACCACTTACCCCCAGCAAAGAAATGCCACTAGCGGCGAGGAGAAAGGTTAGTGCCGTTGCTTCCAACTGAGCGGTGTCGTTGAAGGCCGCCCTTAAGGCAGCAACGAATGCGGGGATCAACGCCAGACCTGCAACCGCGGTAATGAGTTCAGGTGGCACGAGCCTAGCCAACGATGTCACAGCGGATGCGGCTAGAGCCAGCGCCAAGTAGCAAATGCCCGAAACGATCGCGGCCCAGTATCGTCCCCTGGGATCCGGTCCGGCGTCTTCTCCGGCCATCATCGACGCGGTGATGGCTGACATGTTGACTGGGATGGCTCCGAACGGTGCAGTTCCGAGGCTGACAAGGCCCGTGCTGCGAAGCAGGAACG
>JBCBYB010000036.1:0-44421 GCA_039816045.1 Pseudomonadota bacterium | reverse complement strand
CGGTTACATCGCCATATCCGGGCAGATTGTCTACAGCACGCTCGTCGCCGCGCCCAAGCAGCGCAACAGCGAGGACGGCAAGGCGCGTCCCGACATCGCGAGCCCGTCGTTCGGCTCCATGGCGCATACCAGCATCAACCGGCGCCACAGTCTGATCCGGCGATGGGATGGCACCGTCGCCGCCGCCCACGATGGCCGGATGCTGCGGCACGGGCTCCTGGGCACCACGAACACCAGGTCCGGTGTCTGGGCCGCCTCTCGGCGACTGCCCGCAATCGCCTGTCAGCCAACGGACAGCGCCTACCGCTCGAATGAGAACGCTTGACGCTTCGCGCCCGCCGCTGTGCGACGTCGTGGAGCGGGTCGGCCTCGTCAGCCACATCCACCGACGGTGCAGCCTAGGAATGCCGATGCCGAAGCACATCAAGCGCGGCAACGCCACGAAGTCGAAACACCGCGCACCCGTTGAGCACGACTTCGCGGTTCAGAAACAGGCCATGGCGCTCACGATACGGACCATTGGCATCGCCTGGGCGAAGACGAAAATCGGCCTCGCGAACATCACCCACAACATACGAAGGCTCGTCCAGATCCAACGAGCGGAGATCGCCTGACACCGAGAGACTGGGCAGAAAGAGCCGCACGGCCTCGGCTCGGTCAACGCCCGATCACTCAAGCAAGCCCGACCAACGTCAAAACCCGCGCATCAAACCGAGTTGATAGAGGCCGTCAGATGGCCCCGAGAGCCTTGCCGCTAGGTCGTGTGGACAAATTGGATTCCCAGAGGGACTGTGGCGTGATTCAAGGCTGGAAATTGGGAGCTAGCCTTGCACCAAGATCTCATCGACGACGCCACCTTGGAGCTGATCGCCCCCTTTCTGCCACCAGAACGGGGCCGTCGCTGCCGCCCCTCCATCGACAATCGTCTGGTGCTCGAGGGCATCCTGTGGATCGCCCGGACCGGCGCACCCTGGCGGGATCTGCCTGAACGGTTTGGTAAGTGGAACACGGTCTGGCGGCGCTTCGCACGGTGACGGGACGCAGAGCTCTTCGAGGCGATCCTCGAGGCTCTCGCCACGAGCGGCGCCGGGGATGCGACACTCCAGATGATCGACAGCACCATCGTGCGAGCGCACCAGCACAGCGCTGGCGGAAAAGGGGGAGTCTCTTCGATGCTCTCGGCCGGTCCCGCGGCGGGTTCTCCACAAAGATCCATGTCGTCGGAGACGCGGACGGGCTGCCGCCCGCCCTTCACCTGACGCCGGGCCAGACGGCGGATAATGCCTCTGCAGAGGACGCCCTGAAACTCGTGGAGGCGCACCCGAAGGCGCTTCTGGCGGACAAGGGATACGACAGCAAAGAGCTGCGGAGCGGCCTGCTCATGCACGGCACACGGCCCGTCATCCCGAGGAAAGCCATCCGCCGCAGCCCCGGCCGGCTCGACCGGGACCTCTACCGCCTCCGCAACCGCATCGAGCGCATGATGACGCTCCGCGTCCGCCGCTGTGCGACGTCCTGAAGCACTTCCGCCGCCTCGCCACCCGCTACGACAAGACCGCTGCAAGCTTCCTCAGCTTCGTCCAACTCGCCGCCATCCACCGATGGACCCGCTTCGTCCACACGGCCTAGTGAGACCAAGGAGCGAGCGTAACCCCAACATGGCTACGGCCTGCGTGTCGACAGACAGGCCGGATACATATAAGCGACCTCCAAAAGCCAACCGACAACTGCCTTGTTAACAGTAGCCAGCGCATACATAGGGGCCGCGAGTGATGCCTAGGCCGATCCGATATCTAGCCGATGCCGCGCTGTGGAACGTGGCCGGGACGAGCCTGTATAGACAGTTGTTGCGAAGTGCACGAATGGCTGCAATCACACCTCAGCACCTTGCCTTGCGACGAGTCTTCCGCAGAGGCGAGATACATACGTTTAAGATCATCGGCAGATCTGATCAGGATTTTATTCATCGTGCTTATGCATCAATTTCCAAGTTTCCCAAAATAAGGGTGAATTATTCTTCGGTCTGACTGCGGAGACAAGCAGTCTGACCGGGACAGGTATGCTGTTCGCCCTTGCTGGTCTTCGTGGGTAAATTGCCCAAAGCCGAAGTTCCCATTTGATTACCTTGCGAAGGATGTTACGACTATTTCGCAGCATACGGCGCGCCAACAAATTGTTGTCTTGTACGCAAAGTGAAGTAGGGCAGACCTGGCGGGGCAACGAAATGCCTACGATTTGGCGGCCTCCCGTGATTGCGCAAAGGCGGCCATTCTACTCATGGCCCGATGCCCGCAACCAGAACGCTCATGAGGATCGCACTCTTGCAACGAAGTACTCGATGAACGAAAGACACTGGCCCAAAATCAGATCAGACGTGTCGCCACGTTGCAGAAGATCAGCGGTAGATGGCAACCGGGACCCGGCAGGATCGGATCAATGCGGAGGTCGTGCTGCCGATGACCAGGGTGCGTAAGCGCGAATGCCCATAAGCGCCTATCATCAACAGATCGATCTCCTCCTCCTCCAGAAGGGCACAGATCACTTCCTCCGGCTTTCCGGGAACGATCCGCGTATCGACCGTGTGGCCTGACGATGCAATGCGGGATGCGGCCTGCTCGATGGCGGCCTGGGTGGTCTTGTTTGGCTCCGATACAGTTACCAACAAAACGTTCAGACCGGCGTAGAGCGGGGATGTCGCGACCGCCTCGACGGCCTTACGCGCGCTCGGCCCGGCATCGAACCCGATCACGAGTTTCGAGATGGGCCGAAATGCCCTCGACGTGACCAGGATTGGCCGCTGAGAAGCGCGCACAATACGCTCAAGGTTGGACCCGAGGTGCAACGACGCGAAATCCGCGGCTTCGCCCCGCTTGCCGACAACGACCATTGCGGCGTCTCGCTCGTGCTCGGCCAGCATCTCCAACAAATCGCCGTTGCGCAGTGAAATCGAGACATCGGGACAGCCCCCTGCCTCCAACCGCGACTTCGCCTCCTCCAGCCCCAGGCGCGCCTCGCGCTGCACGAGCTTTGCCCGCTGCGCATCGAGCGTGACCAACTCCTCCAAGAGACGCCGACGGGCCCCTGCCACGATGCGCCCCGATCGGTCGGACGAGGCAGCCTCGCGCCGGCCGAGCACCTGCAGCAGTTCAACCGGCAAGCCCAAACGGTCCGCAACCCAGGCCGCGTGGTCGGCGACGCTGTCTCCATAAACCGACCCGTCAAAGCAGGCGAGAATTCTCGACATGGGAAGCTCCTCAGTGCTTCAGGGGATCGGCGACTGGATCCGGCCGGTCGTAGACCGCCAAACGGTCAACGATGGTCTCACTCGCCTGGTTGAGGCCGATCACCTCGACGTCCGCTCCTTCGCGCCTGAACTTGAGCACGGTTGTGTCGAGCGCCGCAACGCTCGAGATGTCCCAGATATGCGCTTTCGTCAGGTCAATTACGACGCGCTCCAGCGCCTCGCTGAAATCGAAGGACCTGAGGAAATCATCCGTGGACGCGAAAAAGAGCTGCCCCTCGATCACGTAGGTTCGCTGCCTGCGGTCGGCGGAAAGCTCGGAGCGAACCCGAAAGATCTGCGCGATCTTGCCCGCGAAGAAGATGCCTGACAGCAAAACTCCGATCAGCACCCCGATGGCGAGGTTGTGGGTCGCCACGACGCCGATCACGGTCGCCACCATCACGACGCTAGAGCTCTTTGGGTGCTCGCGCAGATTGCGGAGCGATTGCCAACTGAACGTGCCGATCGACACCATGATCATGATTGCGACCAGGGCCGCCATCGGGATGAGCCCCACAAGGTCGCCCAGGAACACGACCATGATCAGCAGAAACACTCCGGCGCAAAAGCAGGACAACCGGCCCCGGCCGCCGGACTGCACGTTGATGATCGATTGGCCTATCATGGCACAGCCCGCCATGCCACCGATAAAGCCGGTGGCGACATTGGCGGCCCCCTGGCCAATGCACTCGCGCCGGCGGTTCGACGTCGTGTCCGTCAGCTCGTCGACGATGGAGGCGGTCATGAGGGACTCGAGCAGCCCCACGACGGCAACGCCTAGAGAGTATGGCAGGATGATTTGCAGCGTCTCCAACGTCAGCGGTACCTCCGGCAGCAGGAAGACCGGCAGCGTGTCCGGCAATTCCCCCATATCGGCAACGGTGCGCAGCTCGAACCCGCCGACAAGGGTCGCCGCAGTCAGGACGAGGATGCAGACGAGCGGCGCCGGCACAGCCTTCGTGACCCTCGGAAGGAGATAAAGGATGGCGAGCCCCGCGACCACCATCGGATAGGTCAGCGTGGGTACGTTCACAAGCTCGGGGATCTGCGCAAGGAAGATCAGGATCGCCAGCGCATTTACAAAGCCGGTCATCACCGAGCGCGAGACGAACCGCATCAACCGCTCCAAACGCAGGAGCCCGGCGGCAACCTGCAACAGACCCGCCAGCACCGTGGCGGCGAGCAGGTATTGCAACCCGTGCTCTTTCACCAGCGTCACCATCAGTACGGCCGTGGCCGCGGTGGCAGCCGAGATCATGCCCGGACGCCCGCCCGCGATTGCCGTGATCACCGCGATTGAGAAGGAGGCGTATAGCCCGACCTTTGGATCGACCCCGGCGATGATGGAGAAGGCAATGGCCTCGGGGATGAGGGCGAGCGCAACGACAAGGCCCGCAATCACGTCTGACCGGGCGTTTCCGAGCCACTCGTCGCGGAGCCGGTACCAGTCGATCTCTCTCATACCCTAGGCCTTCTCTTGTTGCGCCGCAAAACTTCTGGCTTTGTCGTTACCGCGGCCAGCCGTCTGACGAAAGCCGCAATCCCAATTGGCGCCCCCCTTGCCCGCCTGCGCTTGCTGAGGATGGGGCGACGCGTTGGAGTGCCCCGACTGAATTAGTCCCCCGCTGGGAAAGAGTTATCCCGTCTTCAGGAGGACAAAGAACGGTTGGGAAGCGAGACAAGCCTGAAGAGTTGAGCCATGTCGCACCATTGGTCCGAGCGGCAATGGCGAAGAAGTCAAGCAGCGCCAGGTCGAAGTGCTGCTGGGCCAAGGCGTGCCGGTTGCCGACGCGGTGCGCCAGATCGGCGTGACGGTGCAGACTTACTATCGGTGGCGTCGGCTCTATTGCAGCATGGGCCGGGAGCAGCCGCGGCAGCTCAAGGATCTCAAGACATCGCGGAGCGATGGGCGCGAAGCGTCAACCAAAGGCTTCGCCGGGCGGTCTCGGATCTCACCGTCGACAAGCTCATGCTGGCGGAGCCAGCGCAAGGAGCCTCGGGACCGGGCGGATGAAGCCCTCTTCACCGAGGACATCATCGCGCTCGCAAGGGACTACGGGCGCCATGGCTATCCATTGGCCGGCATTCGTCTGCAAACACCATAAGGCGCGTGATCATCGGCATGCTCAACCAGTCCGGCTGGCCCCCTCTCGGCGAGTGCGCAGCAATGCGCCGGCCCGGCGGCGGCCCGCCTGAACACGTTCGGTGAGACAATTGCCCCCACACTCCGTGCGCGTCGCCCCGCGACGTATCGCCGAGAAGGTGAGAAGCTGGATCGCCGCCGTCGGGGCCAAAACCGGCTGTATCGGAGGAGGATCACCCCGGGAAAACCACGCTCCGCGCGCGCCCTCGGGCGATTTGACGAGCCTCAGCGGGGCTTTCGGGACGAACCCCTTAGGGCAAGGTCTTCTAAATCCTCAGAGAGGCCCCGATCATGATCGGACACTCGCGGCACCAGTACAACTCCGCCCGACCCATCAGTGCTCTCAGCTCCCGATCGCCGGCCCCAGAGGCAATCGTTCCCGTCCACCACCGGCCCGTCATGCACCAACAAGTCAATCGGCCCACTCAATGGGGGCAATTCATCGTCTGGACGAAGCCCTTCTGACGTCTCATGAATGGTCATCCGGGTGCATGCGAAGACAGGGCTGACAATGGCGCTTAGTGCAGTACAAATTGTTACGATTAGGGCGACTTGGGCAAAGATTGTCCCTGTTGCTCCCATGGCTGCACGCCTCTTCTATGGGCGGCTTTTCCGTATTGCGCCTGAAACGCGTGCGCTCTTTGCCGAGGATATGAAGGCGCAGGGGAGCAAGCTGACTGCAACACTCGGCTTCGTTGTAGACCACCTGGACCGAGCAGAGATTCTCGCCCCGGCGGCACGTGATCTGGCCATCCGCCATGTGAATTATAGTGTGACCGCTGACCAATACGCGCCCGTTGGTGAAGCGCTGATCTGGTCGCTGAAGGAGTTGCTCGGACCCGCGTTCGGCGAAGGCGAGAAGGCGGCCTGGCTGGCCGCCTACACGTCGCTGTCCGAGATGATGATCGAGGCGGCTTACGGAGGTTCGTCGCAGGATCGAAGCGCCTAAGCGGCGATGGCGTTCCGCGCGAGACGGGCAGAGAACGCCTGTCTCAGATTTGGCGCAAGATCAGGCCGAGAAAGTGCAAAGGCCACGGTTGCTTCCAGGAACCCCTGCTTAGATCCGCAATCGAACCTCTCCCCTTCGAACACCAGACCGGACAGGCCGCTTGTTTCGATGTCGGCGGCAAGTGCATCGGTCAGCTGTATCTCCCCTCCGGCACCAGGACCCACGCGGTCGAGATGCTGGAGTACCGTCGGTTCTAGGAGGTAGCGACCGACTACCGCGAGCCGCGAGGGCGCCGCTTCTGGTGCTGGCTTCTCGACCACCCCGCGAGCTTGGACAATACGCCCGTTGCGACCGACGACATCGAGGCAGCCGTAGGAAGAGATCGCTTCTGTCGCCACTTCCATTGCCGCGACCATGTTGCCGCAACCGCATGCGCGTGCGCCGATCATCTGTGCCAAACACGGCTGACGAGAGGCGATGACGTCATCCGGCAAGATCACGGCAAATGGCTCGTTTCCAATGAGATGTCTTGCACACCAGACCGCATGGCCAAGCCCGAGCGCTTCGGGTTGGCGCACGAAGGCAACCGAACCCGCCGGCAAACGGGTCTCCTCAAGCGCCTCAAGGAGATCGGACTTGCCCTTTGCGGCAAGGCTTTGTTCCAGCACTGGAGCAGCGTCGAAGTGAGCCTCCAGAGCGGATTTGCCGTTCGCGGTCACGAAGATGAACTGCTCAATACCAGCTGCTCGTGCCTCATCGACCGCGTACTGGATCAGCGGCCGGTCGACGAGCGTCAGCATCTCTTTCGGCACCGCCTTCGTCGCGGGTAGAAACCGGGTGCCAAGACCGGCGACCGGGAAAACAGCTTTACGGATGGGGGTCGGGATCATTGGAAAACTCCTGTAGCGATCAATCAATAGGCACCGCGGCCGGTCAGCAAAGCGCGGAACGTGAGGGCAATGAGGACAACATCAAGGAGCGCAGAGTGCGTCTTGGCATATGCCAGGTCCATGTCAATCATCTTCTCAAAGCCGATATCCGCACGGCCCGAGACCTGCCAGAGCCCGGTGATCCCCGGCCGGACCGCCAACCGACGGCGTGCACGCGGGGAATATGTCTCAACTTCTTCTGGTATAGCCGGGCGTGGACCCACAAGCGACATCTCTCCACGCACCACATTCAGGAGCTGGGGCAGTTCATCGAGCGACGTTCGGCGCAGAAAGCGGCCAACACGCGTGATCCGTGGGTCGGCTTTCGCCTTGAAACAGACCCCCTGCCGATCGCTGGTGGCCAACAAAGCCGCCCGCCGCATCTCCGCATCCCGGTACATCGAACGGAACTTGATCATCCGAATGGGGTGAGCATCCCTTCCAACCCGCGTCTGGCGAAAGAACACCGGACCTCTGCTTTCAGCTTTAATCGCGGCTGCGACCAGAAGGAACAGAGGAGCGAGCGCAAGCAGTGCACCGCCAGCGATGACTATGTCCATGGCGCGCTTGATTGTCTCAGCGGGATCGGCCGACGAGACGCCGCGGCCAAGTGCGTGCTTAGCAGCGCGGGCAACAAAGAGAGGGTTGCCGACAACGTAGCGCATGAACATCCGCCGCGGCTCAAGCATCAGGCGCCAGACCCACTCGCAGCCTGCGCGCCGCATTGCAGCAGGTGCTCGTTGGAAGCGGTCGGACCAGAAGTCGAACTGCGCCCCGACACCGATGGCGATGCGCGGTTCCAAACGGGTACGATGCTCGGAGATCCAGCGATCCTGGCGCGGCACACCAAGGGCGACCAGAAGTATATCAGCGCCCGACTTGTTGATGCGGTCGATCACGGCATCTTCCTGGTCGGGCGTGAAGTAGCCGTCGGCAGTGCCGGCAATCCGCAGTCCAGGAGCCAGCGAGACGGCCTTCGATGCCGCGGCCTCAGCCACGCAAGCACCGGCACCCAGAAGATAGACCGAAAGACCCCTTTCAGCTGCTGCACGACATAAGGGCACAAAGAGATCCGTGCCGTTAAGGTTCTCCCGAAAATGCCGTCCGGTCATCTTGGCCGCCAACTGCAGGCCCGAGCCATCTGGGAGCAGATAGTCCGCCGAGGACAACGCCGCCGCGTAAGCACCGTCACGTGCAGCCATGTTCACGCAATGCGCGTTGACGAACGCGACGGAGATCCTTTTGGGGGCGCTCAACAACGAGTTGAGCGCGGTGCGGGTGTCCGCATCAAGAATATCGAGACCGAAAAGGTCAATCGTTGCAGCTTCTTGCATCTCGCTTCCTCAGCTTTGCTTAGGTGCGGAGAAACTGCGCTGAGAGGGTCATCCAGCTCAATTCGGCGGACGGACATGACAATGGCGCACTTGGCCGGCAGGGCTGAACCAGTGAACAATGCCCCTGCCCCGCAGGACATCGCCATGCTTCCACCGGGTCAGCCGCTATCCTTTCGTATACCCACACTGACCGGACGCTCTCGGGGCTTGGATGGAGCGGTGTGGTATCGCAGCCGCGAATGCCGGAGGACCGACAGTGCACATTCGAGTAGAAGCAACCGAGACCAAAGACACCGCCGCAGCGCTTCGCGAGCTGACCGGCGCAATCGCTCACGAGGGGCGCGGTGCACCAAGTTTTCTTGCGGTCTACACCAGTGTTTCTCACAACACCGATGTGGTACGCAGCGCATTCATGGCCCTCGGCGCGACCGCGCTCCACGGCGGGACGTCCTGCCTTGGGGTTATGGCTGGAGGCCGGATGGTGGCCAGCGGCGGTCGGGGTATGGGATGCTTCGCAGTCTGGGACGAGGACGGCGCTTTCGGAACTGGGTTGATGCCCCTTGGCCAAGACCCGCGAGCCGCCGCACGCGCGGCCGTGACACGCGCGCTCGAAGCAGCCAACCGCCCCGGCGAAGCGCCAGAGCTTGTCTGGCTGACGGCGGCACCTGGCGCCGAGGAACTCCTCATCGCGGGCATTGAAGACGTTGTTGGATCAAATGCTCCGATTCTAGGCGGCAGCGCAGCGGACAATGACCTCAGCGGTGCCTGGAGCGTCTTCGATGACACGCAAACGATCGGCGCGGGGGTAGCGGTGACTGTGCTGTTCCCGTCCGAGACGGTTAGCAACGCGTACTACAGCGGCTATGCCCCCACTCCGACAACTGGGATCGCCACAAAGGTATCGGGCCGAGCAGTACAAGAGATCGACGGTCGTCCGGCGAGCACGGTCTACAGTGAGTGGACCGACGGCAAGATCTCGACCGATCCGAGCGGCGGGCCGACGATGATCCTCTCGGAGAGTACCTTCCATCCGCTAGGACGTCATGTCGCCGACTTTGCCGACGTGCCTTTCTATCTCCTTGCGCACCCTGCGACCGCCAACCCAGACGGGTCGGTCGAGCTGTTTGCCGATGTGCAGCCGGGCGAGCAGCTCACGCTAATGACAGGATCAGCCGACAGCCTCGTGCGACGAGCAGGCCGCGTTGCAGATCTCGCTGCGAAACGGGGCGGGATCGCAACCGAGGATATTGCTGGTGCCCTCGTGATATTCTGCGGCGGCTGTATGCTTGCGGTACGAGATCAGATGGACGAGGTTGCGGCGGCAGTCGATCAGGCGCTTGGTGGCGCACCTTCATTGGGGATCTTCACTTTCGGCGAACAGGGTGAGGTTCTGGGTGAGCGGAACCGGCACGGCAATCTGATGATTTCCGGCGTGACTTTCGCACGCTAGCCTTAAGGTGCAGCGGCAGTGCGGCCGCGTAACGCCGATTGGCCGGTACCGATGAGCGAGAAGGACGAAGCCCTCCGAGAGGCGCTCCTGGAACTCAAACTGCTCCGTGAACGCGAGGCGGCAGCGCTGCGCGAGAGCCGCGCGTTGCTGGAGGGCCTCTCTTGTATGAACGCAGCGGCAAGTCCGGACGAGGCGCTACCGCAGCTTTTGCAAACAATCCGGTCAAGCCTTAGCTGCGACGCAGTTGCTCTGCTCACAGGACCAGTTGAGCAGGGCACCATCAGCCACACGACCGATACGCAACTCTCGGGCCTCAGACTAGACGCGTTAGCTGGGGTTCGCACCCGTCCGATGCGGGTTGCAGATACCGGACAGCTCGACAGCTGGACGGGACTACCGGACGTCCTCAAGGACCATAGGTCGATGCTGTCCGTGCCATTAAAACTTCCCGACGACAATCTGAGTGCGATCCTCTGTCTGTCCGCGCGCAAGGGCGGATTTACGCCAGAGGATCAGAAGTTGCTCAAGCGACTCTCCGTTCTGGCAGCGCAGGGCCTCGCGACCCTGCGGCTCGCTGAAGGAAATGCCTTGCTTGCCAGTGTCATCAACGGCTCTTCCGCAAGTGTCGCGATCGCGGATGCGACCAACGACAACCTCCCCCTCATCTACGTGAATGACGCCTTCCTCGCTCTCAGCGGATACCGCCGCGAGGACGTGCTCGGGCGGAACTGCCGTCTCTTATCGGCTGAAGACCCGGACGCACCCGAGCGCATGCGATTGCGTCAGGCCGTGCGCGCGCGTTCAGGCGGAACGTTCACCCTGCTTAATCGCAGGCGCGACGGATCCTTCTTCTGGAACCGTCTGACGCTCTTTCCCGTACGAGACAAGACCGGTCGAGCCACCCACCTTGTTGCAACGCAAACCGACATTACCGCCGAACGTGCCGCAGAGACTGAACGAGATATGGCCCGCCGTAGGCTGATTTCAGCACTGTCGGCCACCTCGGAAGGTTTCATCGTGGTCGATCCCGCGGGCACTATCGTTTTTGCGAACCCAGCCTATCGCGACTTTTTTGACGAGACTGGGGCGCTCTTCGCCGAGGGCACGCTCTTCATCGACGCGTGGGAACGTCGGCTGGCAATCCACGGAGTTCTCGGCCCGATGGCAAGAACTCAGGCGCGAACTCGGCTCAATGCTCTGTTTGCCGGCATCGAGGATGTCGAGGAGGAGCTGCCTGATGGTCGCTACCTCTTGATCAACGATCGGCCAACCGATGACGGCGGCGCAGTTTCCATCGCAACCGACATCACCGCACTCAAAGCGACAGAACGCGTGCTGGCACAGCGCGCCACTGCAATTGACTCGACCCAGGACGGCATTGCCGTGACGGATGATGACGGGCGTTTCGTCTACATGAACCCGGCACATCTCGCGATGTTCGGCTACGAGAGTGAAGCACAGGTTCTCGGACGATCCTGGAAAACACTGTACGCGACCGAGGATGCCGAGAGGATCGAGCGGGACGCAATGCCAGAGCTGCTCTCGTCCGGTCGTTGGCGCGCGGAGATCCCAGGACAAGGCCGCAACGGGAAGGTCGTGGAACAAGAGGTTTCGCTGACATACCTGGCTGGCATCGGGATCGTCTGCGTAACCCGAGATGTTGGCGAACGGCACCAGGCGGAGCGCGAGCGCGCGCGCTTGAGCGACCAACTTCAGATTGCACAGCGGCGCGAGGCGATAGGCCAACTGGCCGCAGGCGTCGCACATGACTTCAACAACTTGCTGTCGGTCATTAGCACGAGCACCGCCCTTCTCGAACCGCAGTTCTCCGGTGATCAAGACTCAGCTGAGCACTTTGCGCGGATCGGCTCCGCGACCGAACGAGCTGGCGCTTTGGTCCGTCGCCTGATGGACCTCGGCGCGCCCACAGTCGATCCCACCCTAATCGACATTGGCAAGATCGTGCGCGAAGCGGCTGACCTGCTGCGATCGGGCATGCCGCGATCCGTACAACTCTTAGTAGATGCACCGTCAGCGCCGATGGAAGTCGAAGCGAACCCGACGGAAATGCTCCAGGTCATTCTCAACCTCGGTATCAACGCGCGCGATGCGCTACAGGCAGGTGAGGGCGTCGTCTCTATCCGACTGCGCCGCGCCACCACGGACGCCGTGACCGAGACGCCCTCGATAGGAACGTTGATCCAGGACCACGAATACGGCGTGATTGAGGTATCGGACAATGGTGCGGGCATGGGGGAGGAAGAACTCCAGCGCATCTTCCGACCCTACTACACGAGCAAAGGCGAGGATGGGACGGGCCTCGGCCTCGTGGTCGTCTCTAGCGTCGTTAACAAGATCGGCGGCGCTGTCGTCATCGTCTCGCATCCTGGTCATGGCAGCAGCTTCCGGGTGTACTGGCCACTGGGCCAAACGGTCGCTGCGGAGCCGCTTGCGAGCGATGTTGCCGCGGCCGTCGACGTTTCAGGCATGCTGGTTTTGGTGTGTGACGATATCCCAGATGTGGGCCGCAGTATTGCCGCGCTGCTTGAGCAGGCAGGCGCAGAGGTGGCGGTTTGCGAAGACCCACGCGACGCCCTTGAAGCCATCACTGAGGACCCCGATACCTGGGGCCTCCTGATCACCGACTTTGACATGCCTGGGATGACAGGCGCCGAGCTTGCAAGAGCGGTCCGGGCTGTTGTGCCAGATCTGCCGATCGTTCTTTGCAGCGCGCTTGCAGAGGCACGCCGCCATGCTGCCCAAGCGGATGCTGTTCTGGCCAAGCCCGTGACACCCGACGGCTTGCAGCGAGCTCTCGCGCGCGCCATTGTGGAGCGCCAAGGGCGGACGTGACGGTCCGGGAACAGGACGCGATTTCGGGACGGAGAGACTTTGAGGATCCTGCTGGCCGATGACCACGAGCTCGTGCGCGATACGATCAAGGCGTTCCTTGAGCGCGAAGGTGGTTTTGACCTTACCGTCACCGAAGATTTTGCCGGCGCTCGAGCGATGATCGAGGCCGAAGGCCCCTTCGATCTTGTGCTGCTTGATTATACGATGCCCGGGATGGACGGGCTCAATGGCCTCGATGAGGCGCACCAGCTGAATGCGGGTCAGCCGGTTGCGATCATGTCCGGCACGGCCGATAAATCCATCGCACAGGAAGCGCTGGATAGGGGGGCGGCCGGTTTCCTGCCAAAGTCTATGGCGGCAAAATCCCTGCTGAACGCTGTTCGCTTTATGGCGATGGGTGAGAAGTATGCGCCGCTCGACTTTATGACGGCGCCTGAAGTTGAGGACGTGCATCCACTTGCCGCCTCCATGTCCGAGCGAGAGCGTCAGGTGCTGGAGGGGCTCTGCCGCGGCCTTTCAAACAAGGAGATCGCGCGAGAACTTGACCTCCAGGAGGTCACGATCAAGCTCCACGTCAAGACGCTCTGCCGCAAGCTGGATGCCCGCAATCGCACGCAGGCCGCAATGATAGCCAAGGACGCGGGGCTATTCTGAACGTTCCCTATCCATTGGGATAGGACAGGCAACGTTCGGAACACTATGCTGGTCCGCTGCGCCAGACTTTACTTGTAGGTCTGCTGCTAACTCTCTGTTCACCAAAACAGAGGTTGGCAATGAACATAACCGTCGACATCGAGGAACCGGCTCTATGGCTTCGCCCGGAATGGCGTGTGCGCCCTGGAACGAGGTTCCAGCTGCTGCGCAAGTCGTTTCGGACACTGACGATCAAGCGCCTCTTCGTTGGCGGCCGGATCGACGACTATGGTCGGCTTCCACGCTATGCTGCCTTGACGCTGCTCGGGGTCATCTCCCTCTGGCTTCCGGTCGTTGCCTACCTCCAGCTTGCGCCGGTGCGCTACACCTCCTCAGTCTCGCTGATCTTGCCAGGCTCGGGGGCTACAAACTCGATCAGCCTCTCGGAAATCGGTCAGGCTTCCTCATTCGCGAACTCGCCCTATGCCAGTCCATCACTGAGCCCTACGGTCACATACAAGCGCCTGCTCGCATCGCAACGCGTGTTGGTCGCGGCCGCCACCCATTTGGGGGAGGATGGAGCACTTGAAAAGCCGCGCGTGCGGCTCGTGGACCAAACTGGTCTCGTCAATTTCGAGGTTCGCGGAGCGTCACCTATGGACGCCCAAACCCGCGCAGAGGCGCTGACTGCGGCCTTCCTCGCGGATCTCGACGAACTCCGCCGAGACGAACAGACCCGCCGTGCCAACAGTTCACGCGGAGCGATCGACGACTACGAGGGCGCGGTCTCCGATATTCGTCGGGACATCACACAGCTTCAACGCAACAGCGGCCTCAGTTCGCCAGAGCAATACGCAGAAATTATCCGAGACCGGGAAGCACTGGCCGCCCGGTTGCGCGACGTAGAAGCAAAGGCGCATGAGACCGCCGGTCGGGTTGCGACGCTCGAGATGGTCCTGGGTGTCGATGCGCGTGAGGCCGCAACCGCGCTCAAACTTCATGCCGATCCAGAATTCCGGGCGATTGCGGCGTCTATGGCGACGGCCGCCGCTGAACTGGCAACCGCCCGAGGCGAGTTCGGAGAGCGCCACCCGGTTTTGATCGAAGCGCGCGACCACTACACCGGCACCATCGCCCGGTTGGAGGCGCGCGCGGGACAATTGACCGGCGCGGACGTTGAACACCTGACCGCGAAATTCGACCTGTCGGCGGATGGTGAGCGGGCGAGCCTGCTGGCCGATCTCGTCCGCCTCGTCGCTGAACGCGATGGCCTCTCTGCGCAGCGCGCGGTGCTCACAGAGAAGATGGCACTGGCGGATAGCCGCGTCGATGCGCTGCGGGACGCGGCCGCACGTCTCGATGACCTCAAGCGTGACTATCAGGTTGCTGAGGCGGTTTTCACGTCGGCACTCGCGCGTGTCGACACATCCAAGGCCGATCTCTACGCGTCCTACCCGCTGGTGCAGGTGCTCGAGCCAGCTTCCCTACCCGAGCAGCCATCCTCCCCGCGCACGATGATCGCCATCGCCGCCGGTGTCGCCGGCACGTTTTGCCTTATGATCGCTCTCGCCCTCGCCTGGCTCCGCCGCCCGGTGATTGCGTGGCTCATTCGCAGGACCACTGCACAGTGAATGCCCGGGCCGCAAATCCGGCGGAGGCACTGGTCGCCTGGACAATCCGGGCAACCTGGCCGTTTTACTTCTTAGGGGCGCTCTACGCGGTGGGCCCGGTGATCGCTTGGGTGCTGGCGGGGCTCGCGGCGCTATCGCTGTATCTCGGGCCAGCAATGCGCCCAGACCTCCGGGTGACCGGGTCGATCCCACCTGTGATCTGGGGCTGGATAACCGGCATGCTTGTGATGCTCGTTGTGCTCTGGATCGGTCATCTAGATTGGAGCCTCGGCATCGGCGCCACGATCAAATCCACGATCGGATGGGCCAAAGGTTGGGCGATGTTGGCGCTCTTTCCCCTTGCAGGTGCAGTGCTTCCGCTGAGAAGGGCGCCCATCATTCGTGCGCAATGTGTTGTTGCGCTTTGGACGCTCTGTTTGCTGCCGATATTCTTGGCGGCGCCGTTTGCAGGGTTGCCTTCTGTCATTTTCGTCTCTCCGCTCAAGATGGTCGGCGGACCAGGTCCTGAGTATTTTACGGTGTTTCTGTACATCCTCGATCCCGCGACCTGGACGCCACGCTGGTCGTTCTATGCGCCGTGGTGCCCATTCGCGGGATTGCTTGGTGTCGTGATGGTGCTCTTCGCGCTGGAAGAGAGAGACAAGCGCTGGATGCTGATCGGCATCCTGGGCGGGGTGGCTATGATCCTGCTCTCCAAGTCGCGGATGAGCATCGTGGCGCTTGTGGTCTGCTCGATCGGGCCAAGAATGATGCCGCTGCTTTTGCGTGCCTGGGCCTGGGGTCTGGCAAGTGTCGCGATCACCTCACTCGCAGCACTGGGCGTACCGCTCCTTAACCTTGTCAGTGATGCGGTGGACCGGTTTAAGAATGCACGCGCCGACAGCACCCGTGTGCGGGCAACACTGCAACGCATTGCCGAGGACCGCTGGCGCAACGAGGCGGTCTTGTTCGGCCATGGTACCGTCGAGCCTGGCCCTCATCTCGTCGAGTACATGCCGATCGGTAGCCATCACACCTGGTTCGGGCTGCTCTTTGTAAAAGGCGCTGTCGGGCTGATTGCGCTGCTCGTGCCGATGATCTGGCAGTTGAGCATTGCTCTTGTCGATGCCGCCCGTGGCGCCCGAGGGCGGTTGCCGCTCGGGATCATGCTGGTCTTGGTCGTGCTCTCGTTCGGAGAGAACATCGAGATCGAGGTGTATCTTCTGTGGCCGGCACTGCTCATCCTCGGGATCCATGCCCGGGAACTCCGGCAAGGGACCGCACTGTCCTGACACCCACACGGATTGCTGAAAGTGAAAAAGGGCGCGGGAGAGTTCCCACGCCCTTGGTGCCCAATCATCATGTAGGCCGTTTACGCAGCAGCGGCAGGTTTGACCGGGGTTGTGAGCTCAGCAAAGAGCCTGAGCCATTGGCGCTCGAACTGCTCCGCGGCAGCTCGCCCGCGCATCCGACCTCTGAGGACACGGTCGGCGTGTGTGGTCTCGCGCAACCGAGCGATTGCGTCGCCCCAGGCATCGGCGGTTTGCGCACCAACAGCCACTGCTCCGCTTCGGATGTGCTCGGCCATGCCATCAACGGTTGACACCGCGATCGGTCGACCGGCAGCTTGTGCTTCAAGCGCAACAAGACCGAAAGCTTCCCAGCGCGAAGGCATAAGGACGGCGTCGCACGCCTCCATCGCGTCAGCCGCGTTGTTCGCCCATCCCATAAAACAAACACGCTCGTCGCCAGAGGCGAGCTCTTCCAGCCGGCCACGTTCCGGTCCTTCGCCAAAGACGAGCAACCTCTCATCTGGTCCAGCCCGGTCGCAGAACGCGCGGATGGCGAGGTCAAAACCTTTTTGCGTATCCAGCCGACCGATCAGTCCGAAGACCCGGGGCGATGTCTTTAGGTTGGGTGCAAGCGCCAGGAAGGGGCCGAGATCGGCGCATGGGGTGATCGTGGATACGCGCTCACGCGGGGCGAACCCGCGACGCAAGATCCACTCGGCCTGGGGTCCGCTCACAGCGACGATGCGATCGAACATGGCGTAGACAACGCGCATGAGGGTGCCGAAGCGACGGCGCGGGACCGCATGGCCCGCAACAAAGGCCTCGGTGTAGCTGTGCTCAACATGGATGATCGGCACGTCGGCGTTCAGCGCTCGGAGTGCGGTGAACATTGGTAGGTTCGACCAACTCACCGAGAGATGGGAAATGATGATATCGGCCTTAAGGCGGGGAGCGCTGAGCGATCCGCGCCTAACCACATGTGTCTCGTGACGATGGTCGCGACCGAGGCTGGGGCTGCGCGCCATATGCTCGAGCACGCGTGTAACCCCGCCTGGGGAGGTATCATCCACAAGGTGAATAACAGTCGGCGTCATTGCTTGGATCCTTTCGATCTGACCGGTGGCTCAGTTGCGCGCCAACTGGCTGCCCTTGGAGAGAACGATTTGCTCGACCTTGGCGTAGGCCTCCCGCCCAAACACCGAGAGGAAGACAGCCGCGGCAATCGTGGTGACGGATTTCAGCGGCTCGGCCACGAGAGGTCGGGTTGAACAACTCAGGGCACGCGCCAGCAATCTGAGGGAAAGGAGCCCATCGCGCTGTGCCACGGCCCTTCGGGCAAGATAGCGCAGTTGGTAGGCCCGCGCTCTGGGCGCTATCCGTGCAACAGTCTCCGGCGCGATCTCGGCCATACGCGCGATCATGCGCTCCCACGTCGCTTGCTGACGCTCAAGATCGGCCGACAGCCCGTTGGGGTTCACCCGATAGCGCGTGAGCAAGCCGGGCACACCTTCGATCTTCCAATCGGTCGTCAGGGCGAAGCGCGCCCAGCACTCGACATCCTCGGATTGGCGAAATCGCTCGTCGAACCACCAGGGCCGACAGTCGTTGGCCGGACGCCAAGAAATAGCAGCGAATGCGGCGCGGCGGACCACAGCAGCCGAACCATTGCCGATTGGATTGCGGCAGAGCACGTCCAGCGCAGTGATCCTGGAGAGCTTCGGGGACTGGGTAAGACCAAGAAGCTTGCTGTCTGTGTCGATCAGACGGGATCCGGAAAAACTGATACCCACCTCTGGGTTTGCATCAAGGTGATGCACATGGACCGCGAGCTTGCGTGGCTCCCAAAGATCGTCGGCATCACAAAAGCCCACATAAGCGCCCCGAGCAGCGTAGAGGCCGGTGTTGCGCGCGCCCGCCAGGCCACGGTTGGTCTGGCAAACGATGCGGATCCGAGGATCGTCGAACCGATCGACCACCTGAACGGTATTGTCCGATGCACCGTCGTCGACAACGATGATCTCGAAGTCGGCAAAGGTTTGGGCAAGCAGGCTCTCCAACGTCTCGGTGATCGTGCCGGCTGCATTGTAAGCCGGCACCACGATGGAAGCGCGAGGAGATTTGCTGAGGTCGATGGCTGTGATGTTCATTGACGTGCTCTCTGGTCACGATCTGTCAGGCGAAGAGGCGGCGACGGAGCTTGGATGGAAGAAGTGGGGCCAGAAGAGACCCTCCGAGGGTGAGCGCACCCCGGCGCGGGATGTCGAAGAACGCCGTCGGGCTCCGGCAGAGCCCCGACATCGCAAGGCTGACTGCCTCTCGCGGGTGGCGGTTCAAGCGAAGTGCCCGGCGCGCGAGATAGCGTAGATGGATCGCCTCAGCTTGGCGGGCGGTCGCGCGGTCAATCCCGGTCTTGTGGTCAAAGCGCGCAAGCGTCTCCCACCAACCGCGTCGCATAGCCGAGAGGTCGGCGGACAGGCTGTCTTGGCTTGTCCGGTAATGCACCAGGATCTCATCAATACCGTCGATCCGCGCGCCGCCGTCCGCAAGCCGGAGCAGGAGGTCGACATCCTCGTGATGCACAAGACTCTCATCGAAGCCACCGACAGCCCGCAATGCGCTCTTGCGCACCGCAAGGTTCGATGTGGTGCAGACAGGATTCTCACCGAGCAGGACGTGCGTCGAGAGGGCCCGTCGTCGAATTGTGGACACCGTGTCAGGCTGCCGAGGGTCGTGTTGGAAGAACGCCACGCGTCCATAGAACGCGCTTGAAACCGGGCGCGCTTCAAACGCGGTGACAAGCTGCTCTAAGCGCTCCGGGGCGCAGATATCGTCCGCATCGATAAAGGCGATGACTTCAGTGCGGGCGTGACCAAGGGCTCCGAGATTGCGCGCTCGGCTCGGTCCGCCATTGTCAATCTTCACCGGTTTAACGCGCGGATCCGACGCGGCCGCCTTTGAGAGAATATCGCCAGTGGCGTCCGTCGATCCGTCATCGACGGCGACCAACTCCCAGTCGGCGAGCGTCTGCAAACGCAGGCTATCGAGCGTTTCCTCCAGTGTGCCAGCGGCATTGAAGCATGGCATCACAACGGAGATGCGGGGCGTCGTCATGGCTCAGGCCTCCCGGTTCTGACGATTGCGAGGGATTGCAGCGGCAATGGCAGGCCATGCTGCCGTGAATTGTACGGCGGCAGATATGGCAACCTGGGTCCAGGCGATTGTTGCAAGACCGTAAGGGGACGCAAGCGCAGTCCCGGCAATCAGCGCGGAGGCGAGTCCGCCAGTTACGGCAAACTCGCGCCCGGTGCGCGCCTCCGCACGCAAGGCTTGCGCCGCGCCGGACCATACAATCTGCGGCACGGCGATGAGGCAGAGGATTGCAACCAGCGGCGCTGCTTCAGCCCAGCGCGTACCAAAGACCAAAGGCACATAGACAGGGGCTAGTGCAGCTTGAAGCAGAACCAGCGGCACAAGGCAGACCAGTGCCACTCGCATCGCGCTCCCGAGCGCCATGATCCGGTCGCTCGCACGAGAAAGGTGCGGTAGCAGGACCAGAGAGAAGGCCTGGCTGACGGAGGTTGCCAGCCCAAGTCCCGCATTGAAGGCAAAGAAGTAAAGGCCGAGCGCCTCCGGCCCTAAGAGCGCACCAATGATAAGCTTGTCAGCGTGAAGACGCATCGCCTTGACGACCTCGATACCGACAACCGGAACTCCGTAACTCAGGAAGGGGCGTACGGGGCCGGGCGAGACACGTCCGTCGGCGCGCCAAGGCCGCAACCGGCGCATGCCGACGAGCCAGATCGGGCCAGACAGGACCTTTGGAAGAACGATTGCCAGGGGATGCGCCGTTGCCAGCACCAGGACGACGGTGAGCAAATTCTGTCCTACGACCTGCGCGCCGGCAACGCTCGCCGTACCGGACATCCGCCCTTCCCGCATCGCGAGAGCCGCTTGGACGATGCCGCCCGGCATAAACAGATACTCCAACGCCAGCACGGCAATCATCGCACCGACCAACATATCGCCACCCGTTCCAAGCCAAATCGCAGCGATCGTGAGTTGGGCGAACGCAAGACCTGCACACCAAAACCACATCAACCGATTTGCGCGCTGGCAGGTGGCTTCGAGGTCCTGATCGGACGCGATAATAATCCGCTGGCCTGCGCCGGTCTCGGTGAGCGCTTTCAGGATCTCACCAGATGCCATGGCCGCCGCGGCCAGCCCAATGTGTTCGATTTCCATGCTGCGGGCCACGGCGACCACAACGCCGAAGCGCGTGACCTTTGCCACCGCTTCTGAGGCACCGTAGGCGAGCAACGCGCGACTGAAGCTCGCAAGGCTCGGAGCGGTGTTGGGGTTGTCGTTCATGCGCAGTCCTTCTGGACAATTTTTCTCTGTTTGGTGGTTTCACAATGGTTAGCGCGAGGAGTGGATCGGCGCCTGCCAGCAGGTGGGTAGGCCGCAAGCACAGAGGGGACAAACCCCTGTTCTTTCGGATAGTTGGCGGCACGTCTGGACCCCGTGGCTCTCCGAGCGCTCTGAGGCAGGCTTCATCCCGAGGAGGTAACATCTGCTTCGCCAATCACAGAACGTGCGAGGACCCGAGATGCGAAGCACCCTTTTCACTGCGATCTCCGCCGCCCTAGCCCTTTCCGGATGCGCCGCTATGCAACCCCCGGAAAATCTCGAAGCCGTAGACGAAGGCAAAGCGTACCAAGCTCAGTACCGTTCGGCAGACGCCGATCGCCGCGCGGAACGAAATGCCCGATCGATCGCTATGAACGCGCAGCAATGCTCTCAGGCGCCCATCACGTCGGCAGTCTCCGAAACGGTCTGGACGTTTTCTCCCGAGTCGCTCTCGCCTGGAGATCTGGTTGCGGTAGCTGTCGGATCAGACGACGTGTTTTCGGGCAGCTTCGAGATCTCGGCCGATGGCGTTCTGCGCTTGCCCCATCTCAACGGCGTTACGGCGCTTGGGCGACGCGCATCGGAGTTGGAGACGGAGATCGCCCAAAGGCTCGTGCGTGAGGGCTTCTACCGTCGAGCACCACGGATATCGGTTCGGCTGGCAGACAGGGCGCCGGCGCGCGTGTTCGTTGCAGGCGCAGTCTTCGAGGCAGGCCAATACAACGTCGGAGGAGTATCCGGCGATGACCGTGACCTAACCAGACAGGATGCGCTCGGCGACGGCAACAGCGGGCGAACGCTGAGTACCGCGCTGCGCTCAGCAGGCGGAGTTCGCCCCGACGCCGATCTTAGCCGCGTTCGGCTGGCACGGGGCGGAAAGACCCGCGTGCTCGATATGTCGGGTGCTATTGATGGCCGCGCTTTCGAGGACGTTTCCCTGATCTCGGGTGATCGGATCGAGGTGCCTTCGCGCGGGTGCTTTCAAGAGCGCTTGATGGTGCCAAACGCCATCTCCCCGCCGGGCATCAGCGTCTACATGTCAAATCTCACCAAACCGGCCGACGCGAATGCGCTGTCTGCAATCGGCAAGGAGACCCGTGAGATGCCCTACGGAACGCGTTTCCTGCAGGCCGTCGTAAAGATGAACTGTGCCGGCGGCACCCAGGTAACGAATGCGGATCGATATGCGGTTCTCTTCTCGCGCAACCCGATTACCGGAACCTCGGTCCTCATCGAGCGGCGGGTAGAGGATCTTCTTCGCCGTGCAGATCGAGACGAGCTGGATCCCTTCTTGCTGCCGGGGGACGCGATCGCCTGCTACGACAGCACGGTCACCAATATCACCGAGGTTGCCAAATCTATTGCTATCGTTTTGGGCACAGGGGTGCTGCTCGCAATCTGAGGCGCGTCAGAAGCACCTATGAGGACGCCGCAGCGGTTACACAACGATGCGGCCGTCCTCAAACTCGATGACCCGGTCAAACATCTCCAGGTTGCGCGCGTCATGAGTGACCACGGCAATCGCCGTACCCCGCTCATCCGCGATGCGGCGAAAGAGAGAGATCACCTGCCGACCCCGATGACTATCGAGAGCCGCTGTCGGCTCGTCTGCAAGCAAGAGCTTCGGGTCATTGGCCACTGCCCGGGCGATAGCGACCCGCTGCTGCTCACCGCCGGAGAGCCGGCTTGGCAGGTTGTCGACGCGGTGGCCGAGCCCAAGCGCCTCGAGCAGGGCGACGGCGTGCTCATGGGCATCCGAGGGGGCAACACCATCCATCTCCATCACCAGCGCCACGTTTTCCGCCGCGGTCAAAAATGGGATCAAGTTGGACTTCTGAAAGACAAACCCGATGTTTTGACGGCGAACGTCGCGGAGCCTGTCGAGATCGCTGTCCGGTGAGGACATCGCCGTTCCGGCAAAACGCACAGCCCCTCGTGTCGGCCGGTCGATCAGTCCGGCGATCAGCAGGAACGTGCTCTTTCCCGAGCCCGATGGTCCCATGATGGCGACCAATTCTCCGGAATTGATGTCGAGCGACACGCCGTCGAGCGCCTTCACGATGGTGTCCCCGCTCGGGTAGTGCTTTGCGGCATCATCGATAGAGAGAAGGGCGGTCATGACAAGACATCCTGTGGTTTGGTTTGCATCGCCCGACGGATGCCGAGTTGCGCGGCCGCGAGACCGATCACCAGCACGATGCCGAGCATGATCGCGAGGTCTTGGGGCTCTAGCAGCACCCGGCGAGGAAAGAGCGGGAAGATCACTTGGGCGAAAGCTAGGCCGACGAGGTAGCCGCCGATGCCGATGATCATCGCCTGTTGCACGATCATGCCGTAGATGTGGCGGTCGCGCGCGCCGATCAGCTTTAGCAGACTGATCTGGGGCAGCTTCTCGAGGGTCATTGTATAGACGATCAGCGAGATCACGATGGTCATCACCGCGAGCAGCACACCGGTGAAAGCCAGCACCTGGACGCGCAGGCGCCAGAGCCTTTGGTTTAGGAAGAGATCCCGTTGGTCTTCGGTAGACAGAATGTTGGCGTCACCCCAGTTGAGAACGGCCTGGGAGATTGCCTGCTGATCCGCGCCAGGTTCTAGACTCACCAGCACGGCGGCGATCTTGCTCTCAGGCATCAATGCCTCGGATCCAGCAACGGCGCGCCCCAGCCGGATCTCCTCGTTCGCCTTTCGCCGAGAGATATCAAGCGCATCGTTGATAGAGACAAAGATCAACCCATCGCCCATGGCGCTTATCATCCCGCGCGAGATCCCAACGACCTCGAACATATCGCGCGAGAGTGCGATCTGATCGCCGATCTGGAAGCCAAGGCTCTCATCCGCGATCGCCTCATGGCGTCCTTGGGCGAGGGGCCGGCCCCGTAGGAGCTTAACCCACGTGCCGTCATCGTTCGGATAGTCGAGCCCTACAACGGTTGCGCGGCGCTGTACGCCTTTGTGGACAACCTGCTGATCCGACTGGATGAAGCGACGCACGCGCGCCACACCGTCGATCCCGGCAACACGTCGGTCTAACGTGGACGAGACCACGGAGGCCTCGGCAAACGGCCCTGCACGCCCGCCCTGCACGACCCAGTGATCGGCGCCAATCGCATCGATCAAGAGGGTCGCATCGGCGACAATCCCGCGGTAGAGCCCGTTCATTCCGATGCTCGCGGTGACCAGCAACCCAACACCAACGAGTGTAATGGCAAAGCGAACAGCGTTATGGCGAATGTCCTTGAGAGCGAGGTTCATGGCCGAGCCTCCACTCGAACACCTCGGTAGAGTGTTGCACCGTCAAGGGCAGTGTCGCCTTCCCTGAGGCCCGCCAAGACCATGACTTGCCCGTCGGCCGACGGGCCGAAGTCAACTGGACGCCAACGCGCTCGACCCTCTTCCAGCACCCATGCGCCAGCTTCTCCTTCGCGGTGAGCGACCAGTTCCGTTGGCAGCGTGAGCACATCACGCTCCTGCCCGATCGTGACAGAGGCTGAGCCTCGCTGACCGATCGCCCAGTTTGCCGGGAGGCTCCCGAGGGCCAGCTCGAGAACAAACTCCCGGGTCTCTGGGTCGACTTCGCGGCCGATACGATGGACGGTGGCGGCATGCTCACGCTCTGGCTCGGACACAAAGCTCACACTCGCCCCCTGCCCCGCTGCCACCCTAGCGATCTGGCTTTCGTCGAGGCGTGTGCTGAGGATCAGCGTTTTCGGATCGACAATCTCCACGATCGCGCTGCCCGCTGAGACGACATCACCAACCTCATGTGTGCGGGCGACAACGACTCCGTCGAAGGGTGCTTTCACAATCGTCTGTGCCAAAGCCTCTCGGCGCTGGTCCACCAACCGGTGCGCGCCGGAGAGCTCAGCCGTCAGCCGCGCGATGCGAGCTGCCGCTTCCGCAACACGAGCGTCTGCGGCGTCGCGCTCAGCCAAGGCGATGTCCAACGCTCCCTCTGAAACGACCTTACGGGTCAGAAGCTCCTCTTGGCGCGCAAGCTCTCGGCGATGCCTTCGGAGCGTTGCCTCCTCTTGCCGGAGCTTCGCCTCCGCCTCGGCAACCTGATGGGCGAGCGCTCGGGCCTGCTCGGTGGCATGGGCCAAGTCTATTTCCGCCTCGGTTGCTTCAAGCAAGGCGACGGGCGACCCCTTGGTCACACGATCTCCCACATCAACCGGCAGCGCTGCGACCCGTCCTGGGAGCGTGGCACCCAGCACCGCATGGCGCTCAGCCTCAAGAAGCCCGGGACCCCGGACCTCCACGTCGAAGGTCCCTGCCGAGAGCTTGTATGGAACCGCGTCGACCGGCACCCCATACCTCACACCGCCCGCGAGGCCCACAACTGCGATCGCTGCCAATGCGACCCCGACCAGACCGGATCTGCGCGCGCGCGGTGCTCGCGGCGGACGCTTGGCCGTAAGAGGTGCCGGTTCGTCGTGAACGAGATCACGCATCGCTTGTCTCCTTCTCAGATTGGCAGGTGCAGGGCGATGGGCGACGACATCGCCTCTCGCTGCATACGCGCCATCAGCTCTTGGCGGCCTCGGCGAGCGTCTTCATTTCCTCGGGGGTCACGAGGCCGTCGCAGTTCTGGTCAACCCGACCAAAGGCGGTGTCGTAGCGGCCGAAGCGTTTGACCATCGCCGCCCGACCTAGGCCGTCTTCGGCGTTGAGATCGATCAACGTCCGAAACTCGCTTCTGGTCAGAGCGCCGTCAGCGTTGACATCGGCCTGCATGAAGTTCTCCGCCGCGAGTTGGCGCTGGGCCTCTGAAGCGTGGGCCAGTAGCGTACCACCGATGATCAGGAGAGAGACAAGCGCGGGGATCGCGCGGGAAAGTGACATTGGTTTCTTCCTTTGCTTCGAGGTCAACGGCTGATCGAGCCTTCGCGGGTCCAGCTGCGCCCGTTTGAGCCACTGGTTGTGCGGCTTCCGGAGCACGTTCCGTTGGCGCAGCTGCCACTGCCCTGACGCGACGCGCTGTGTCCGTAAGGGCCGGTCTTGGTCACATTGCGCGAGCAGGCGCGGCCAGCACAATTGCCAGACGCGTCTACGGTGCTGGTCCCCCGAACACCCGTAAAGGAGCCCTTGCGCTCCCAAGCACTCGCATCGGTGGCCGCCGCGGCGACGAGCCCAGCGACCAGAGCGGGGATGGCGATGGTCTTGATCATGGAGATCTCCTCAGTTTGAGTGGCTGGCGGAGATCCCGGGCTTGGGCCCCGCGCTTTCTGGGAGAGAAACTAAGGGGCGGATGTCTCATCCCTATCGATGGCGCGAAACGGTCGATATCGATTGGTCAAAGGCGCGTAACAGTTTGTAAACGGTCACAAAAGCTCCTTGCCGGGGCGACTGATTTGGCGGAGGGTCCGGCCATGAGCGAGCTCAACCCCTTCATCCTGGTCGTCGATGACGACCCCGAAATCCGCCGTCTGGTAAGCGAATTCCTGTCGCGTGAGGGCTTCGAGGTCGAAGGCGCATCGGATGGTGCGGAGATGGACGCAGTCTTAGCGCGGCGCCGGCCCGATCTTATCGTGCTTGATCTGATGATGCCTGGGGAGGACGGCCTTTCGATCTGCCGAAGACTGCGTGGAGCGGGCGGCCCCGCGATCCTGATGCTCACGGCCAAGAGCGACGAGATCGACCGGGTTGTGGGCCTCGAGATGGGCGCCGACGACTACCTTCCGAAACCCTTTGGTTCGCGGGAGTTGCTGGCGCGTATCCGCGCGGTGCTCCGCCGGATATCTGACACGCCACAAGGGGCGCCGCCCTCACGCCGCTACGGCTTCGAGCGGTTCGTGATTGATCTCGACGCGCGTCAACTCGTCTATGACAACGGCGCAGCAATCACGCTCACGAGTGGCGAGTTCGACTTGCTCGCCTGTTTTGTCGAACGCCCGAGACGGGTGCTTTCGCGGGACCAGATCCTCGACCGATTGCGCGGTCGCGGGGCCGAGCCCTTCGACCGGACCGTCGACATGCTGGTCTCGCGTCTGCGCCGCAAACTCGGCGAAGCGAGCCCGGACACCGAGTACATCAGTACCGTGCGCAATGGTGGCTATCTTTTTACGCCGGTGGTGAGGCCTGCAGCGTGATGCCGCAGCTCCAACTGCGTGGACGCGTCGGACTGATCATGGTGGTGACCATCCTCGCAGGCTGGCTCGTGCTGGTGTCTGCCCACTATGTCGGCCAAGGGGCTGGGCGGCTTGCCCTACCCTCTCCCGGCCAGCTTGTTGCAATGGTCGAGGCTGTCGAGCGCGCGCCTCCTGAGGACCGCGCGTTGATCTTGACGGCCATGCGGACCGATACGCGCGCGCTCAGAGTTGTCGCCCAGCCGATGACCGGGTCGACCTTGCCGGAACTGTGGCCAGTCGATGCCGCAACGCTTGAGGGCTACGTGCAGGCGCTCGGAGACCGTCCGCTGGCTGTTTTTCCTCAGTCGGTCGAGGGTCCCTTCCAGTTCGGCTTCACCAGTGCTCTGAACGCGGTGGAGTTTCGGATCGGCCTCGCCGGAGGAAACACGCTGATTGTCTTCGCCAACAGTCCGGTCATTGTCGCTCCCTTCGGCCTGCCGGTTGGGTTCGGCGCCGCCTTGGCAGGCGTCCTAATCTCCCTCATTGCGCTTGTCCTTCTACATCGAGAGTTCAAGCCGCTCTCGCGCCTCGCGGATGCGGTGGACAAACTCGACCCGGGCGCGGGGATGACGTTGCCGCCAATCAAGGCACGCTCACCCGAGGTGCGGTCGTTGATCGTCGCGTTCGAGGAGTTACAAGCGCGGGTCTCAACCTTGCTCCGGGCGCGCATGGCGCTGATTGGTGGGATCCAGCACGATCTGCGCACCTTCGCGACCAGGCTGCGGCTGCGGACCGATCAGATTTCCGACGACACTGAGCGCGCTCGAGCCGCTGCCGATATCGATGATATGATCGCCCTTCTTGACGACGCGCTTCTGGCGAGCCGCGCTGGAGTAAGCGAGCTTGATCAGGAGCTTGTAGATCTCACACATCTCGTCAAGGCCGAGATCGCTGATAGACTGACGACCGGTGGCGACGTCGCCCTTGCCGTGCTGCGCGACGACCGGGAGGCGGTTGTGCTCGGCGACCGGCTGGCCCTGCGCCGGGTGCTCGCCAACTTGGTCGAGAACGCGCTTCGTTACGGGCGCAAGGCGCATCTCACCCTCCGCTGCACTGACACCGAGGCGGTGCTGTTGGTCGACGACGAAGGACCGGGAATTCCACTCGACCAGCGTGCGCTGCTCCTAGAGCCGTTCACCAGGGCAGAGACGTCCCGGGCGCGTAAGACCGGTGGCTCGGGTCTAGGCCTCGCGGTCGTCAGCAGCCTTGTAGAGGCCCATGACGGCGCCATAGAAATCGACGACGCTCCTACGGGAGGCGCTCGCATTGCGATTCGGCTGCCCCTTTTCAGCCCCGGGCGAACCGCCTTAGAAGCGGGCACCGAGTGTGAGGGTCGCTGAGAACTGTCCGGTCTCCGCGGCGCCGAACCCCAACACAAGCGGTCCGAGGCTGGTTTCAATCCCCGCAAAGAGCGCTCCAGCCAAGTAGCTCCCTTCCCCTCCCAAGTCGTCCCAATCGGCGTAAGCCCCTCCATATTCGGCGCTCGCACCAAAGAAAGCCTCTTTGCCAAAGAGCGTGTCATAGGGGACGCGGTAGTAGTACCGGAGCCCCGCCACGCCGACCACCGTGCCGACCAATTCCCCCTCCTCGAAGCCCGAGAGCCGTTGAAATCCGCCAATGAAATGCGGGGGGAATTGGTCAGTATCGATCTCCCCTTCAAGGAACAGGAAGGGCGAGATCGTGCTCAGTCCAAACGATAGGGCTCCTACGGCATCAACTTGGATCTGGTCGGCCGATGCGCCTTCGAGGAGATCGAAATCGAGCGCTGCGGAAAATTGCACGCCGTCCCGTGGCAAATCCGGGTCATCCAAGGTGTCATAGTCAAGAATGAGCGTAAGCGGAACGTCATCTTCGACAATCCGCCCCACACCAGCGAGGTCAAAGACAGCACTTTCCGCCTCTGAGACCGTGTGCCGGTACGCAACCCCGAAACCAACCCTGCCCCAGTCACCGGGGGCCCAGAGCGCTTCAAACCCAGCGATCGTCTGCTCGACCTGAAGCTCAGTGGCGGGTGCATCTCGGTCGGCAAACAACGTACCAGTGCTCCTGAAGTAACTCGCCTCCGGTCGGAGAAAGAGCGTCTGAGCGAAGTCCAGCGGTTGCTCGAACCGGACGCGCGCGCCATCCACATTGCCGATCGTGCCATCGAATTCGAGCCGCCCCCCCAGAGAGTTCAACTCAGTCGCCGACATACCGAGTGCCAAGGAAAAATCCCCATCGCCACCGAACACGTTGGCCAGGCCGAGGCCGAGCCGTGGTTGCAAATTGCCTGTGCTGACAGGCTCGGCTTGAACGACCAGCACCTTCTCGCCGTCTCGTCGTTCTACGCGATACTGAACGGCATCAAGCGTACCGAGCCCATAGACTTGACGCAGGGCCGTCTCAATCTCTCGGATGTTGACTGGGCCGGTTTCGGGGAGGGCGAGACGTGCCTCGATAACGCGCGGATCCAGCGCTCCCACATAGTCGATCTCTATCCGGTCATAACGGACTTCAGTATCGAGCGGATCCTTAACTTCTGCGGAGCGCAAGACCGCCCCCCTGCCCCTCGCCAGGGCCGCGAGTTTGGCAGTTTTTGCGGCGACGACCGCATGGCCGGCGGAAATCGTTGACGGCGCTTGCTGAAAGTCCAGCATGCCAACCGACTGGACATCCGGCACAAGATACACATCGGTGGGCGTGAGCGTTGCGGTTTGCACCCGCGAGTTGGCGGTTATCATGATCGACATGGTTTGCGAGAGCGCTGCCGTCAGCGAGCGCAGATCGTCCGGGGTGACCTTCGCTCCTGGGATTTCTGAGACAATAACAATGTCAGCGCCCATTGAGCGCGCCACATCGATTGGCAGGTTGTTGACGACGCCGCCGTCGACCAGCAATTGATCACCGATCTCAACGGGTGGGAAGAGCGCCGGGATCGACATGGAGGCCCTGAGTGCCGTCGCAAGGTCGCCTTTTCCGAGCACCACAGGATCGCCGGTCACGAGATCGGTTGCCACAGCCCTGAACGGGATCGGCAGAGCATCAAAATCCGAGATACCTTCGGCCCGCGCAGCGAGGCGCCTAAGTTCCAGGGTTAACTTCACCGCATCGACCAACCCGGCATCCACCTGCACTCCGCCAGCGCCGATCCCGATCGGAAGTTCCGTCTGAACCGAAAAGGGATCAAGTCGACTGTCGCGTCGAAGCGGATGAAGCAACTGGCGGTCGGATTTGTCGTTGAGGATGCCGCTCCAGTCGATCGCGGTGACAGCGTTCTCAAGCTCGACAGGGTTGAGGCCTGCGGCATAGAGCCCTCCCACGATCGCGCCCATACTGGTGCCCGTCACAACATCTGGTCGGATGCCTATGTCCTCAAGCGCCTGAATAACCCCCACATGCGCAACCCCAGCGGCTCCGCCGCCACCGAGCACCAAGCCGATGCGCGGCCGTTCGGTTGCCAACGCGACGAGCGACGAACTTACGACGATCAGGAGCCCGAGAAGGACGCACCGACCACTGTGGACATGCCGACGATACCGCCCAAACCAGATCGCCATCTTCCCCCTCCATCTGGTACGACGCCGCCAGCCTAGCTCAGCCTATGCGCAGCTTCCCAGAAGGGCGAATGCTCAAATTGACCTGACTCCATTTCCCAGACAGCCGGGCTGCCGGCACCACCGGACTTGAAGCACGCCAAGGACGGGAGATGAGTCTCTCAACCTTGGGCGATCCTTAGGCGGATGGCGCATCTTTGTGCAGAGCGGGTCGCCGGTCCCTCGAGAAACCCCTTTGTGGCGTGATGCTGCTTCTTGGCATGATTGTTGCTGCTACTGGATTGCAGGACACCTAGGGTTCCGGTCTCCGATGGGGATGTCTGGTCCGAGAGGGGTCACCTGTTCGGCAAATTCCGGGCGGGCACACGGCGGGATAAAAGCCCGGGAGGCACCCTGCGCCGGTTTGGTCCGCGCGCATCCGTCCCCGCGACCAAACCGTTCCGAGATTGGGGCGGGATGCAGGGAGCTTGCCGTGACCGACCATCAGACGCGCCTCGGGCGCACCGCAGCCTTCGCCGCCGCCCTCTCCACCCTGGTGCTCGCCGCACCGGTCGCGACCGCGCAAGAGCGCACCGAGTTCCGGGTCGCCTGGTCGATCTATGTCGGCTGGATGCCGTGGGGGTACATGTCCGACAGCGGCATTATGGACAAATGGGCCGAGAAGTACGGGATTTCGATCGAGATCGTGCAGATCAACGATTATATTGAGAGCATCAACCAGTACACCGCCGGCGCGTTTGACGGAGTTTCGGCGACCAACATGGACACGCTCTCCATCCCATCGGGCGGCGGCGTTGACACGACCGCTCTGATCGTCGGGGACTACTCCAACGGCAATGACGCCGTGCTGGTGAAAGAGGGCGGGCTTGCGGACCTGAAGGGCAAGCCGGTGAACCTGGTCGAACTGTCGGTCAGCCACTACCTGCTGGCGCGGGGGCTCGACAGCATTGGCTTGGCGGAGCGGGATCTAGCAGCCGTGATCAACACCTCGGATGCGGACATGGTTGCGGCCTACGCGACGCCGGAGGTTGAGGCCGTGGTCACTTGGAACCCGTTGGTCTCGACGATCCTCGAAGGTGGCCAGGCGACCAATGTGTTCGACAGCTCGGACATCCCAGGCGAGATCATCGACCTGATGGTTGTGAACACCGAGGTTCTGGAGGCGAACCCCGCCTTTGGCAAGGCGATGGTGGGTGCCTGGTACGAGACCATGGCGCTGATGGCTGCGGGAGATGAGGCGGCGCTGACCGCGATGGCGGAGGCCTCGGGCACCGATCTCGCGGGCTATAAGGCGCAGCTGGCCTCGACCGAGATGTTCTTTACCCCTGCCGAAGCGGTGACCTTCACCGAGAGCGCCGAACTTCCGACCACGATGGTCAACGTGGCCGAGTTCCTGTTCGACAAGGGCATCCTCGGCGAGGGCGCACCTTCAGCAGATTTCGTCGGTGTGGCTTATCCAGACGGCTCAACCACAGGGGATGCGAACAACGTCAAGTTCCGCTTCTCGACCGAGTACATGCAGATGGCTGCCGACGGCGCGCTCTGAGGTCAGTCGATGCGGTGGATCAACCGACGGCCGGGGCGGCTTGGCGGCGTCGCTTTGGCAGCGGTCCCGTTCGCCCTGGTGCTAATCGCCTATGTCATCGGCTCGGAGATCCGCCGGGCCGACAATCCGGCTGACAAGTTGCTGCCGGCCCCGGCGCAGATCATGGCGACGGCCGAGCGGCTGGTGTCCGAGCCCGACCGGCGCTCGGGCCAAGTGCTGCTCTGGGTGGACACCGGTGCGTCGCTGCGCCGGCTGGCGCTCGGCGTCGGGATCTCTGCGGCGCTGGCGCTGATGCTTGGCCTGACAACGGGGCTGCTGCCAGGGGCGGGAACAGGGCTCTCGCCCTTTGTGGCCGCCATCTCGCTGGTGCCCCCGCTGGCGATCCTGCCGATCCTCTTCATCGTCTTCGGCTTAGGTGAGCTTTCCAAGGTCGCCCTCATTGTCATCGGCATCGCGCCTATCATGATCCGAGACATTGCGCAGCGCGTGGCCGAGATCCCTCGCGAGATGATTGTGAAGGCAGAAACCCTTGGCGCCTCCACCTGGGCAATCCTCACGCGCTTGGCGCTGCCACAGGCGATGCCGCGGCTGATCCAAGCGGTGCGCCTCGGGCTTGGGCCGGCCTGGCTGTTCTTGATCGCGGCGGAGGCGATCGCCTCGACCGAGGGCCTCGGCTACCGCATCTTCCTGGTGCGCCGCTATCTCGCAATGGATGTCATCATAACTTATGTGCTCTGGATCACCCTGCTCGCCTTCCTGATCGACCTCGCGCTGCGCCTCCTGGCGCGCCGTCTTTATCCCTGGGCACCAGCGCAATGAGTTTTGTCGAGGTTGAGGGTCTGACCCACCGCTATGCCGGGCGCCCGGTGCTGGAGGGGATCGCGCTGACCGCCGCTGAGGGGTGCTTTGTCTCCATCGTCGGTGCGTCTGGCTGCGGCAAGTCCACCTTCCTACGGTTGCTGCTGGCGGAGGAACGGCCCACCACCGGCACCATCCGCATCGCCGGCAATCCACCGGCCGCCGAGCCCGGCCCCGACCGCGGAGTGGTATTCCAACGATACTCAGTGTTTCCCCATATGACTGTGCTCGGGAACTTGCTGGCGGCAGAGGAACTGTCGCGTCCCGGGGTTACCAAACGCCTCTGGGGCATGGCGCGGCGGGCGGCGCGCGCGCGCGCAGACGCAGTTCTCGAGCGGATCGGGCTCGCAGCGGAGGCCTCGAAGTACCCCGCCCAGCTCTCAGGCGGCCAGCAGCAACGCCTGGCGATAGCCCAGGCGCTGGCGGCGAAACCGCGGGTGCTGCTGCTGGATGAGCCATTTGGTGCGCTCGATCCGGGCACACGGTTGCGGATGCACGAGTTCTTGACCGAGATCCGAGGCGAGCACGGCATCACGGTCTTCATGGTCACGCATGATCTCTCCGAAGGGTTCAAACTCGGCGACCGCGTGCTGGTCTTTGACAAACCGCGCTGGGACCCGCACGATCCAGATGCGTATGGCGCCACTATCACCTATGATCTCGATGCCCGCGATGGCGGCATTCCCTTCCAGCGGGTGCCAGTCTACGCGCCTCAAGGGACACGAGCATGATAACGCAACATCAGCTTCGAAGACCGGTTAAGCAGATGCTTCGTCGCCTGGGTCTTGTGCTCCACTGGTACCGCCCAGGCTATTTTCACGAGGATCGGTTGGCCACGTGGAACCAAACCGCTTTCCTAGAAGATCCGGCGTTTCAGGCAGCGCTTTCACGGGGAGAGCAAGCCAGCCCCCGGCATCCAAAGATCCGCTGGCGTCTCCATGTGGTCCTTTGGGCGGCCAAGCAGGCGGCGCGACTTCCGGGGAACTTTGCCGAATGCGGAGTCAACACGGGCTTCCTTATGACCGCTGTGATGCATCACCTGAATTGGAACAGCCTTGGCAAGCATGCTTGGCTCTTTGACACCTTCGAAGGGCTTGATCCTGCACTTGTCACATCGGAAGAGGCAGCGGACGGTCGGTTGTCCCTCTACAAGGACACCAATATCGATGCGGTCAAGCGTAGCTTTGCCGAGTATGAGCAGGTGCATTTTGTTCAGGGCTCGGTTCCGGCCAGCCTAGAGGGCACCGACACTGGGCCCATTGCTTTTCTGTCTATCGACATGAACAACGCGGCACCAGAGATCGCGGCTTTTCGCCATTTCTGGCCGCAGATGGTCCCGGGCGGTTATGTCGTCCTCGACGACTATAACTACGAGGGCTATCCGGTACAGCACCGGGCCTTTGATGCACTTGCTGATGAGTTGGGGTTCGAGATCCTTAGTCTGCCGACTGGCCAGGGCCTCATCCAAAAGCCCGCTCATCCCGTTGCTTCTTCGGAGGTATCCACAACGTGACCGACCTGAAACGCGCCAACAACCGCCTGCCACGGCCGGATTTGACCGCCCTGCTCGGCAGGCCGGAACGCTCGCATGGGCACCACCCCGATCTCACGAAGCTGCAAGGTTGGAAAGCTGCACGGGCAGAGGCCGATATTCCCGAAGGCCGCTGGGCAGAGGAGCGCGCCTGGGCGCTGCGCATGGGGCTCACAGGTGCGGACAGCATCGAAGACAAGTCGATCCCCACCTTTGCGCGGGGGGAGCTGCCGCATTACGCTGGGATCAATACCTTCCTCAAAGCCCCCTACACGGAGGACGTTACTGAGGTCGGGCACTATGACGCGACCGTATTGGGTGCGCCATTCGATGGCGGCACAACCTACCGACCCGGCACCCGTTTTGGGCCCCAGGGGGTGCGCAAGATTTCGGCCCTCTACACGCCCTACAACTACGAGATCGGGGTCGACCTGCGGGAACAGATGACGCTCTGCGATGCGGGCGACATCTTCACCATCCCGGGCAATATCGAGAAGACCTTCGACCAGATCTCGCGGGCCGTCTCCCATGTGTTCTCATCGGGCTCTTTGCCGATCATCATCGGAGGCGATCACTCGATCGGTTTTCCTTGTGTTCGGGGGATCGCCGAGTGCACCTCCAAGACAATCGGGATCGTGCATTTCGACCGCCATGCGGACATCCAGGAGAAAGACCTAGACGAGCGCATGCATACAACCCCGTGGTTCCATGCGACCAACATGCCGAACGTGCCGGCGAAAAACCTCGTTCAGGTCGGCATCGGTGGCTGGCAGGTCCCTCGTGAGGCGGTGAAGGTCGCGCGCGAGCGCAACACCAACATCATCACCATGGGCGACATGGAGAAGATGGGCATCGACAAGACCGCCGAGATGGCGCTGGAGATGGCCTGGGACGGGGCCGACATGGTCTATATGTCCTTCGATATCGACAGCATCGACTGTGGCTTCGTCCCCGGCACCGGTTGGCCCGAGCCTGGCGGTTTCCTACCCCGCGAGGCGCTGGCGCTTGCCTCCAAGGTCGCAGCCCAGGGCATCTGTGGAATGGAGCTGGTAGAGGTCTCGCCCCCCTATGACACCTCCGACATCACAGCCCTGATGGGCACCCGGGTGATCGTGGATGTGCTCGGCGCTATGGTTTCCGCTGGAACCCTGGGCAGGCATAAGGGCCTGATCGACAAACCGGTAGCCATCCCCCACGGCGAGTTCGCGGGCAACCGCTGGTCCAACAAGAGCTGAGAAGATGACAGATACACTTGCCCGCGGCCGCGCCCTGGTGTCCGAACTCAATCCCGGCATGGAAGACGCGCTGGAGGCCCGCTATGGCACTCTTCTGCCAGGCATGGCGGAGAGTGTGGTCGATTTCGCCTATGGCCGTCAGTATGGCCGCCCCGGCCTGCCGCTTCGCGAACGCTATATCGCTACGATTGCCGCCTTGACAGCCCTTGGCGGGCACACGGGGCCGCAACTGCGTGTCAACATCGAAGGTGGGCTGAAGGCGGGCCTCACACAGACCGAGATCGCCGAGATAATCTGGCAGATGGCGCTTTATGGAGGGTTCCCGTCTGCGATCAACGCGCTCAACACCGCGCTCGCGGTGTTCGAACAGCAGGAGACCGGCGATGCCCCATGACCATAACGACCTCCCGCATGGGCACAACCACGCCCATGGCCAGCATCTGCACTCCCATATGGACGGTTCTGAAAGGGGAGCCGACATTCAGGTTCTGGCCGAGCAGTTCATCGACGGGTTTCGCGAGGCGCGGGACAAGGCGGCTTATCTGCGCATCGCCGGGGTACCGCTCGAGATCACAGACGACGCGGGTGGACCCTCGCTTAAACTGGTTGACGTAACCCTCACGACCGAGTGGCAGGTCGGAACCGCCTCGCCCTCTTTCGGCAGCCGAGAACTCAGTTACCTGCCTTTTCCGGGGCCTATGATTGCAGAACGCACTAATCTTGGGTTCATCTATGTCTCACTAGACGCTAAGAAGGTCGTAGATCTTCGGTCCTTCCTGTCTGAACACCAAATGGATGCGTCTAGTCGATAGTATAAAAAGTACTTGGCTGTGTGGACAAATATCGATCAATTGATGATTTGAGAATTTCCGTGCGGAGATTTGTCCGAAGCACGGAAAGCCGACTGCGTTCGATGTCAGCGGTGTCCCCCAAAAGGACAGAGGTGGACTTGGAGGTGGCGCACGACGACCGGCTGTTTCTCGCTTCGCTGCATCCGTTCAGAGCCCACACCAACACCTTGCGGGCACTGCCGGAGCGGCTCGGCCCGTAGAACTCGGTCTGGATTCACTTCAACCGGATCGCGTGGAAAAAGGGCCCCCTTCTGAGAGCTGATCGGCTTCCAATTGGCACCCCCCTGGCGTTGAGGTCCACGGTGCTCCCGAAGTGATCGGGGCCAAGATGGGATGTTGGTTGTGAAGATGATCGCGAAGATCCGTCGCGCCAATGTTGTCCGCGGCAAGTCGATCAAGGCGATTGCCCGATCTGCGGGTGTCGCGGACGCCCCATCGGCGCGCGCGGCGCGTGGGTGCGCAAGGTCCTTTGCTCGGAGGAGACCGAATATGCCTACGTCCGCAGCTCCCAGCCCCAACCGAAGATCGGGCTCTGGCTGGAGGAGTTGGACCGGTCACGCGCTGCGAATGCCGCGCGGCCGCCTGGTAGCGCCATAACAGCGAGGCGATGGCGGCGGCCTAGGAGCCTTTGCGCGGGACGCGGACCTCTGGTGCGACGCTGCGCGCCGGGCGAGGCGTACCAGCTCAACTGGAGCCATAAGGTTGTGCGGATCGACTGCACGACCGTCACCGTAAAGGTGGCCCAAGTCCAGCTCTGCCACAGCCGCGCAAGCCCGAGAGTCATGATTCATGCACTGCGCGCATGGAGCGCACCCATCCTCGCGAGACCCAGGTACCCTTCGAGCCCTCTCTCTGTCCGAAGCGCTCCCCGCGAGTATGTGATCCGGACGAGCCTGGGCCACGTCGCAGGGGTGTTCAACACGCGTGACACGGCCTTCGCCTTCTTCGGCGGTGCCTGCACATGCGGGATCTACAACACCATGAGGGACGCGTTGGACGCGGTCTTCGTCGGTCGGGAGCGCGCCTACAACCGCCGCCCCCGCCCGCCACAGGCGCACAGATGCTTGATTGGCGGCCTTTGGCCGCCGGGCAGATGTGAAGCCATTACCCGGTCGATCCCGTGACCTGCACCACGGCCTCGGGCTGAGGTGAGCCATTGTCCGCCATCGGTCCGAGGCCGACGGCGCAGGGAAGAGGTCACTTTCGACGACACCCCCGTCAACGCGACCCGGGTCCGCGATCTTGCTGGCGGCGCATTTCTCGAGCAGCGGCGCAACCTCGTGCTGGTCGGCGGCACGGGAACAGGCAAGACGCACCTCGCCGTCGGCATCGTGCACGCCTGCATCCGCGAAGGCGCACGTGGACAGGCCCGGCAACGCCCTCGGGCCAAGGGCTAGCAATGCCGGTCTCTTCAACCTCGTCAATCTGGTCAATAAGCTCGAGGCTGAGGCCCGCAACGGCAACCAGGGGCGAATGGCCGACCGGCTCAGCTTGGGCGACGCCAAAACGACCAAGGCGCGTCTCGATCGGCTGACCCACCACGGCGAGATCGTCGAGGCCGGCAACGAGAGCTGGCGCTTCAAGAACCGGGCCTGACCCGCATCACCAGACCGTGCGCGCAGCGAAGAAGAGGCCTCTTTCCACGCCGAGGGGCGATCCCGCTCCAATGCCGTCTAACAGCAGGTTATTCAACGCTCCCACGGGGAAAGGTGGAACTCAGCCACAGGGTGTCATCGCCCCCTTATCGTCCGGCCGACAAGACATCGTCTTTTAAAAGGAAAGCGATGGGCCCTCCCGCTCTTTGTCGTTCTCCGGTGAGACGGTAAGCGTTCGCGAAGCTATCAGTGAACCTTGAGAACAACCACCTGCTCAGCCACCAGGCCTTCGGGGCTCTCCGCGTCGAGGAGGAAGCTGTAGACACCCGCTCGGACTGGCGTTCCAGCAATTGTGCTCACGCCATCGCTCCCATGTTCAAAGGCGAGACCTTGAGGAAGGACCCCAATTGAGCGCACGATCATGTCTTCGGGCGCGCCGTTGTACGCGAAGGACCTCGTTGTCCACGAATAGCTCTCTCCGACTGTTGCGGGAGGGGCCACGACTTCATCCTGCACCGCCAAGAGCGCACGGCGGAGGGCCTTTGGATCGGGCGCCTCGTGGGTCGCCGTGACAGCTCCCTCCCAATCGGGGAGATTGAGCATCACGCTCAGTGTCGCCACACACAAAATGATCCCGGCCACAACGCTGGCGATCAACAGGCGCGGCGTGGCCTTCTCCCGAGCTTTAGGCAGGATGCGGGTACGTTCGTCTGCATCTCCTCCACCGTCGCCCCAAGCGGCGACTTCGGCCATTGATGCGGGCCGATCCGCAGGATCCGGGGATAGCATCCGTCGAATCAGAGGACTGAGGTCACTCGGTAGGGTATCAAGATCCGGGACCGCACGGCGCTTCTCGATCAGATCGAGCTGTGAGCCCGTCATAGGAAGTGGTCGCCCACTGGCCGCCTCGGCGAGCACCAGCCCCAGCGAGTAGATGTCGGAACGGGCGTCGACCATCCCTCCGTTCATGCCGAGTTGCTCCGGAGAAACATAGTTGAGTTTGCCCGCCATCGCCGTCCCGATCAGGGTCACATCGCTGTTTTGCTGCTTGGCAATCCCGAAATCGATCAGCTTTGCTTTTGCAACATCGCTGTCGACCAGAATGATATTGTCCGGCGAGATGTCTCGATGGAAAACGCCAATCTGATGAGCGGCATCCAACCCGCTTGCTAACCGGCGCCTCAGCGTCGTGAGAGCACCGCCGCTCAACGGCCCATGTTGCTTTAAGTGCGTACCGAGAGACGGTCCTGAAGCGTACTCCATGACCAAATAGGGGCGCTCAATCACAGGATCAACTGAGAACAAGTAGTACCGCACAATCGCATCATGGAACAGATTGTGTAGCGTAGACGCCTCTCTGCGGAAGAGACTTATGATCAACTCGTCCTTCGAGTGCTCCGGCAGGACCATCTTTATCGCGACACGGTCACCCGTTGCGATCGCTCGGCCGGAGTACACCTCACCCATCCCCCCCTGGGCAATGCGCCGGTCGATCACGTAAACGCCATTGAGGGTCGTGCCCGGGGCAAGATCTTGCGACGTTGCCAGCGTCTCTTTTGCTGGGGCTTCCCTGGGCGCCGGCTCCGAAGGAGCATTGCGAAGCGGTTGCGACTTCTTCATCCTTAGGCGCAGTTTCGACATCGATCTCCCCTCTCCGTGCGCCGCAAGTCGCATGCCTTGCGTTGACGGACGCTCTCAAGGGATCCTTTCTAGCCCCTCGATCTTAACGAACTTCGAGCGGGTGGGTTGAAACCGATCCGTCGTGACTGGATGAACGTCGACATCTCGCCCGGGCTCCATTACGCGAAGCACCCTGAAGCGATCCGTTGCCATGCCCGCTTGATCTGATTCATCAGGGTAGAAATGCCGGTCTCAGGTCGACGAAGCTTTTAACCTGACACACAGGTTCACAACTGGATCAGGCCCCAATGCCATTGCTGCGACCGCAGCCCCCGAGGACCACACGCCTGGAACACACAAAAAGTGGTGGGTCGTGTCCTGGTTGAAGGCTGGGATGTGCGCCGGGCTCTCGAGGTCGATGTGGAGTTCCGTCACGCGACGGGAAGAGGTGATTGCGCCAGCGATCCGACCCGTCTTCACTTGCTCGGCTCTATCCTCAAAATCTATGAAACCGTGCTGGGCGAGTTTATCAACCGATATGCGTCCTGGGCATTGACCGCCGTTACCGCCCCAAAGGCGTGGCGCACGACGTCATTCGCGCTTGTCGGGGTGGTCTGAGCGACGCGTTCCGCCTTTAGATCGCGAGGTCGAGGCGGGGCTTCCAAAACGGGCGGAAGAGCTCGATCTTGGGGCAGCGGTTCATCACCACCTTGAGGCCTGCCTCCTCGGCGCGCTTGGCCGCGCGGTCGTCGTAGACCCCGATCTGGCCCCAGAGCACCTTGGCGCCGATGGTGATGGCCTGCTCTGCGATGGCGTAGAACTCCTCTTTGGGCCGGAACACCTCGACCATGTCCACGGGCCGGTCGATCTCCTCGAGGGAGTGATAGACCTTGATGCCGCGGATCTCTTTAAGGTTCGGGTTGGGGTTGACCGGGATCATGTCGTAGCCCGTCTCGTGCAGCACACGCAGGACGCCGTAGCTGAACTTGGTCTTGTCAGCGCTCGCCCCAACCATTGCGATGGATTTCACCGACTTCAGGATCTCGGCGATGAAGGTGGGATCGTAGTCGTAGATGTGGTCGATGTCGGCCTCGGGCATGTCAGCGCTCCTTCGGCGTGGCGATGTCCGCCTTCAGTTCGTGGGGCTCCAGCGGGTCGAGAAAGGGGTTGCGGTAGAGCTTGCCATGGCTCTCCACGCCGATCTCGAAGGTGCAGTCGGTGACTGGGCGGGCGACGCACAGAATGACGTAGCCGTTGGCGATCTGCCGGTTGTTGAGCGCAACCTGCCGGCGCTGATCGACCTCGCCGTCTGTCAGCTGGGCGGCACAAGTGATGCAGCCGCCGTATTTGCAGCCATAGGGCAGGTCCACGCCCGCCTCACGCAGCGTGTCGAGGAGCGGTCGCCGGGCGTCGACCTCGTAGGTCGCGCCGCCCCTGTTGGCGATGGTGATGGTGCGGGTGCCGCTCACAGCCAGATGTCGCTGGTGCAGTCGCCGCCGGGATAGCGGGTCTCGTGGCAGCGGCTGGGCCCGTTCGGCTCCTTGCCGAAATCGACCATGAAGTCGGGGTTGATTGCCATGCCGCCGTTCTCGACGTCGCAGTCGATCATGACCATCACGCCGCCCTGCTCTCGGATCTCGGGATAGAACTGGTTGTCCCAGGTCGAGAACAGCGAGGTGGTGACGTAGAGCCGCCTGCCGTCGAGCGAAAGCTGAAACATCTGCGGTCCGCCGGCCATCTTGACGCCGTTGATCTCCGGCGCGCGGCCCAAGAGCCCGCCCATGAAGACCTGCCCCGTCAGCTTCGGATTGTGCGGGTCGGTGATGTCGTACTGGCGCATGTCGCCGTGCAGCCAGTTGTTGAGATAGCGGTCGTCCATCGAGACAAGGATCGCCGACATCACGCCCGGCACCGGGATGGGCCATTCGGGATGCGGCTCGTTGCCAATGTCGATGATCTTCTCCCACTCCCACGTGCCGCCGCCGTTCTTCCAGAAATGGATGACGTTGGCGCTCAGTGCGGCGCCGCAGAAGCCGTGCGTGCTGTCGGGGTCGTGGTGAAACTTGACCTCGAGGGGGATCAGCCCGTCCTCGCCGAGGTACATCGTCTCGACCGGCACGCGCTTCTCAAAGTCCCAGAAATGCAGACGCCGGCCGTATTTGAGGTGCCCGACCTCCTCGAGGTCGAAGCCGGGCAGGAAGGTGTTGGGCGCCGCCCATTCCGAGCTCACCATCACGTTGTGGCGCGGCTGGAACCAGAAGTCATAGCCAAATGGGATGTCCCCCATCGAGTTCTCCCAGCGCCCAACGATCTCGAAGTCCTTGTTCAGGTGCAGATATCCGCCCGGCGCCTCGCCTTTCGCGTCGCCGAGGAACGAGATGATGATCTCGGAGCCAAGGCAGTGCATGGTGTGGGGACCCGATAGGTCGCTCTTGCGCTTGATCTCGGTACCGTCGATCACCTTGTGCAGACGCGGCGCGCGGGGGTCGGTCGCGGTGTCGACCACGTGGATGTTGTTTGAACGCACGCCAGGGACCAGCAGGTACCGGCGCGCCATCGAGGTGTCGCCGTGGCAGGAGGAGCAGGCGTTCCAACCCATGTGGTGCAGCTCGTCGCCGATCCCCGGCATCTCGAGACGGTGGATGACCTGGCTGTAGGTCGGGCTTTCGGGGTCGGCATCGACGGTCGCGAGATAGTCGGGCTTCTGGATCCCCGTCCCGGTGTAGATCGCGATGGTGTAGAGGAGCTTCTCCCGCGGAGCCTTTATGGCCTCGGCAGGGCTCGCATACCCGGGTCCGCAGCAATCTGAGTCCATTGTTTGGTCCCGTGTTGATCAACTGTCGAATCTCATATATCGAAAATACAACTCTCACGATACGAGAAAGTTATGCATTTGGAGCGCCTCACATCGATCCTTGAGATCGTCGGACAAACGGGCGAGGCGACGGTGAGCGACATCTGTGCCAAGGCTGCACTGCCGAAGCCCACGGCCTACCGCCTGGTCCAGGATCTGGTTGGTGCAGGTCTTCTGGAAGCGGTTGCGAAAGGACGCTTTGCCTTGGGCAATCGCCTGAAACGGATCATCCGAACCGACCAGTCCGATCGCGCGCTGCTCGATGTTCTCGGCCCCGTGCTTCGCCGCGCGGCGGCAGCAAAAGGCGTGACCCTCTTTGTTTCTCGCCTGCGTGGCCGGGCGGTAGAGATCATTCATGTCGAGACGCCCGATACAGGCGCTGCGTACCTCCATCCCGGCCTCGGCCGGCGCCCACTCCATGCCTGTTCCTGCTCGAAGGTCATAGCTGCGTTCACGCCCGACCTCATCGAACCTGACCGCTTGGAAGGCCGACTGCGCGCCTACACCGAGTTCACGTTGACGCGATTTGAGGATCTCGAGGCCGAACTCGATGTGATCCGTGCGCGGGGCTATGCCGAGTGCGTTGAGGAGATCGAACGTGGCATGTGCTCGGTCGCGACAACGCTGTGCAACAAGGGTTCGGGCGCGGCGGTCTCCATAGGCGCTACAGGATCGCTCCGCGTGTTCACACCAGAGTTTCGCGCCCGCATCGGCGCAGAGCTTGTCGGCCTCGCCGGCGATCTACTGAACGCCCTAAACTGGCAGCTGGAGACTGCATCCGATCCCGGTCGCGATCCGGACGCGGGGCCACTGAACCACACCGCGAATGCCCGCGGTTAGGCAAAGGCGAGGCGCTTGCGCCGGGATTGGCAGAAGGGGAACCGGCAAACCGTGCTGTTGCAACGCCGGGAATGGTCGTTGATTGGATCTCCCTATGAAGCCCGGCGGATTGTTCCTGCCTCTAGACTGGGCCAATCCGTCTTGGAGAGAGACGGGCCGAGGGATGGCTCGGACGCGAAACCAATTCACAGCACGCTGAAGCTGCCGCGATAGGCTGAGGTTCCTTTAGCAATTGAGAGCGATGTGTCGGGGGCATGCCGGAAGGCCTGGATCAATGACACATCCTTATTCAACTGGCGGCGGAGCGAGCCTTGTCGCGCCCTTGGTCCGAGAGACAATACTTTTATCCCATTTTCTCTCATTAATTTATATATTAAAACGAGGTTTTTCAGTCTAGTCTGTCGGCAGATAGTCGGAATTGGAGCGACGTTGAATGTGTCTTGGTGCGGCAGTATGACGTTTGCGACGCCCTCACGCGGGTACTTCTTCCCGGCTCAAGCGTTCCTCTTGAAAACCCCTGGACGGCTGTCTTTCCGCCAAGTCGAAACTCGATCAAGCGCATCGCCTCGATATCCGGTGTGACTTGTGCATCACAGTGACCAGTTCCGAGTAGGCCTTTGTTCGGCGTCACTGCTTAGCTTTGTGTGATGCAGTGTCATCTGTGAGATACCGAGCCGCGCGCCTGAAGTCGTGGAAGACACGGCTGTTTCCCAGCCCGGCATCAATGCCCTCACCGTTCCTCGTTCGTGTGATCCGCTCGCAGTCTTCGGCGATCGCGCGGCAGAGTTGCGCAAGTCTTGGCACTTCGCTGTCTTCCAGCGATCGGCGGGCCGCAGTCGCGCAGGTTCGAACAAGATCTATGTCGGCTCCAAAACGGGCGCTTCCGATTAAGACATGCGATCCTGGGAGTGATATGCCGTCCGGGTCCGGAACGTTCGATCCCC
>JBCBYB010000035.1:0-46036 GCA_039816045.1 Pseudomonadota bacterium | reverse complement strand
TCAGGTAGACAGTTTGAATCAGACCACGCGCCCGATGGGAATCCCAATTCGATTCAATCAGCTCGGCTCGCGCTCTAAGGTTTGTGACCGCGGACATGCTTCCAGACGACAGCCAATTTCGCTTTGCACGCTTGGCAGTGCGGTGTTGGAACCTCTAAGGTCTGCGCGAACGGTAGCCGCTTGTGGGGGAAGGGCATGCGTGTCCATGGGATGTTGTCTTGCGTCGTTTTTGGTCTCAGCGCGAGCGTTGCGGTCGCGGCGTGTGATCCGGGGGAAACAGAGCTCCGCTTCCACCATACCGATCAGGAATCGGGGACCGTGCGCGCCGAAGCTGCCAACGAACTCGCTTTCCGCATCAACACGGAGCTGAATGGGCGGTCGTGCATGTCCGTCAAAGCCCTGGCGGACGACCATTCAGATGCAACAGTCTCGGAAGCTTTGAGCGAGGGACGGTTTGAGATAGGTGCCGTTGCGGCCGGCGACCTCGGCACTATCAGCCAGCGCTTCCTGGTGTTCGACCTTCCCTTTCTGTTCGAGGACATCGAGTCAGTTCTCGCGTTCTACACAACCCAGTCAGGGCAATCGCTGCTGGCAGAAGCGGAGCCTGCCGGTATGCGCGGTCTCGCCTTCCTCTTGGACGGTTTTGACCAGATGGCGGCGGTGAACACGCTGGAGACTCCAAGTGACCTGGAGGGCCTTCGGTTCCGTGTAGGCTCTTCCGAACTGGACGTCGCGAGCGTGCAGCAACTCGCCGCGACGCCTGTTCAACTTGCGTTCGAAGAGACGTCAAACGCCGTGGAAGCCGGTAGTGTAGACGCAGTCGATGGAAGTTGGTCGCGCTTGCAGAGTGGCGGCTTGGGCAAAGTCGGAAAGTTCACCGAAACCAATCATAGCATGGTGAACTATGTTCTTTTGACATCGTCCACCTTCTGGGATGGCCTTGACCCGCAGCTGCGAGACGATCTCAAAGCACTCGTGATCGATGTGGCGCATGAGCGCAACAAGTCCGCCTTCGAACTCAACGAAGCGGCGCGGTACGCAATGAGCGTCGGGGGTGCGCGCATCCAGAGGCTCTCGGTTGCCGAGCGATTGATCTGGATCCGCGCCATGCAAGAGGTTTGGTTTGAGTTCGGCGGAGATATCGGTTTCGACCTGATCTCCACCGCCCTCTATGTGAACCAGTTCAACTGAGGCTCACCCTCAGAGATCTGCGGTGATGATATCGGCAAGGACTTTGTCGACGTAACCAAGGCTGCCGCTTGTCATGTAGTCGAGCTGCGTTTTGAAGATTTCTGCAGACTCCGCGTCCCGGGCGGCGTATTTCTGCCAGATCGGCAGGGCCACCTTGGTCATACCATCCACGTCCGCGGGCGACAGCCGGATCACCGTGGTCCCATCGGCGTCGAACTTGCCCCAAGCCTCCTGATCCGCCTGCTGGATCCGCGAGTAATGCATGTTCGAGTAGGCCTGCACCTCTGTTTCCAGGAAGGCCTGCATCTCTGGCGCCAGCGCGTTCCAGGCATCCATGTTGACCGAAAGATCCATTAGATCGACGGGCTGGTAGACCGACATGTAGCCCGCAGGGCCCATTGAGATGAAGCGGGTTTCCTTGGAGAACCCGAGCGAATAGTTGATCGCTGGACCCACGTAATCCGCGCAGTCGATCTCCCCCGACTGGAGCGCCCCAAAGATCTTCTCGCCAGGCAGCGAGATCGTCGTCGCACCCAGTTCAGAGAACAATTCGGAGACCATCCCGCCTGGCACGCGCATCCTGAGCCCGCGGAAGTCGTCGATCCGGTAAATGGGCCGTTTGGAGTGAATGATGTTTGGGCCGTGATGTATGACACCCACGAACATCAGATTGCTGCGGGCGAACATCTCCCGCGCCATCTCCAGTCCGCCAAGGCCATAGTAAAAGACATCCCACTCGGCATTGGTGCGCATCGCCATCGGATACGAGCTGAGGAACACTCCAGCCGGAGACAGCCGCTCGGAGTAAATCGTGAAGACTTGGCAGGCATCAAACTGACCGTCGCGGGTTGCCTCGTAAATCTTGAAGCCGCCAACACCGTTCGACGGATCGAAGGGTTCGAACGCAAGCTGTCCCCCCGTCTTCTCGGCGATCGAGCCGCACCACTCGCGGAAAACCTCAAGGCCCGCCCCACCTGACCACGCGGTTTGTACCCGCCATGTCGTCGTCCGGCCTTGTGCCGTCGCTATAGCCGGAGCGGCAAGAGCACCTGCCCCGACACCTGCTGCCGCTTGAAGCACCCGCCGCCGCGTCTGCTTCTCGCCCCTGATTTCACCCTTCATACTATCCCCTTTACTGCCTACTGGCACCTGGTCGACCAAGCAAATCGACAACGCGAGTTTACTTATCACGCCTCCTTTGGACAAGAAATGGGGCGCGGCGCCCGGCAAAAAAGACTGTGGGGTATCCGGGTGAGGCTGATGGGTTCTTTCAACGCTCAAGCAACGCCGCGATCTAAGAAAGTGCCGGCAAACCGCTCGCGCAGCTCTTTTTTTTGGACTTTTCCCATTGTGTTCCGTGGCAAACTGTCAGCAAAGGCAATCAGCTTGGGTTGCTTAAATCGGGCCAACTGCGCCGCGAGAACCACCGAAATCGTCTCCTCAGTCAGCGCCGGGTCCTGAGGTACCACGACGGCCACAACCCCCTCACCGAGATCGGGGTGTGGCACGCCGATCACGGCACTCTCGACAACCCCTGGGACAGCGTCGATGACGGACTCAACCTCCTTGGGATAGACGTTGAAACCACCCGTGATCACGAGATCCTTCGCACGCCCGACGATATGGAGATACCCGTCCTCGTCATATCGACCGAGATCGCCCGTGATAAAGAAGCCAGATGGACGAAGCTCTTCAGCCGTTTTCTCAGGCATACGCCAATAACCGGAAAACACGTTGGGCCCGCGCACCTCGATAGCACCAATCTCCCCCCGAGGCAGCGATGACCCATCCGGTCCCGCAACAATCACATCAACCCCAGGCAGCGCCATTCCCACCGTGCCGGCACGGCGCTCTCCGTCATAGGGGTTGGTGGTGTTCATGCTGGTCTCGGTCATGCCGTAGCGCTCAAGGATTGCGTGACCCGTGCGCGCCTGCCAGCGCCCATGGGTCTCGGCCTGCAGCGGGGCCGAGCCGGAAACAAAGAGGCGCATCTCGGCGCATGCTTCTCGCGTGAGTCCGTCCTCCTCCAGCAATCGGGTGTAGAACGTCGGCACGCCCATCAAGGCGGTCGCCTTAGGAAGATCTCCCAGGACATCCTGCGCCTTGAACCGTTCGTGGAACAGCAATCGCCCCCCAGCAACGAGGGTCACGTTCGTGGCCACGAAGAGCCCATGGGTGTGGAAGATCGGCAGTGCGTGGATCAGCACATCCTGTTCGGTGAAGGCCCAAGACTCGACCAAAACCTCCGCATTGGAGGCCAAGTTGGCGTGCGTGAGCATCGCTCCCTTCGAACGGCCCGTAGTGCCAGAGGTGTAGAGGATGGCGGCCAGGTCCTCTGGTCCACGCGGCAAATCGACGAAATTCTCTTCTGTATCGGGCACTTGAGCAAAAAAGCTGCCATGGTCCGCTCCGTCCGCTCGCCAAACTCCAAGCGTCTCAAGGCGTGCGCCGGCTTCAGCCGCGACCGGTGTCAGTGCTTCCGCCCGCTCTGGGGACACCACCATGAGCGCCGGTTCCGCATTCGTGGCGAAATAGGAGATCTCAGATGGCGTATAGGCGGTGTTGAGCGGCAAGAACACGCCCCCCGCACGCACCACGCCGAGATAGAGCATCAGCGCCTCGATGCTCTTCTCGACTTGCACCGCAACGCGATCTCCTGGCTTGACGCCGAGTGACTGTATCGCCTGCGCAAATCGGGCTGAGACCCGATCGACATCGCCGTAGCTGTAATACCGGCCATCTTGTGTCTCTGCGAAACGGCGGTCAGCGCGATCTTTGCGCCCGAGACCCAGCGCATCGGACAAATGATTGCTCATCGCTTCGTCTCCTGTCGGCCTCGCAAGAGACGGCGAACCGCGGGGGACGCGATCACGCGGCCGTCATGGGCGAAAGCCTCATGGTTCTTCTCGATCTCGTCGAGGTCGTAGAGGTAGTTGACCATAACACCCCACGCTCCTGTGAGACCGCGCGCAGAGTGATCGGCCTGGGCATGGATCCGCTCGAGCCGAGCGCCGTTGCCGAGATGGAACCGCGCCACCGGGTCAAACGGAAGACCGTCGGGACGTTTCGCGTCTACCAAATAGTTTGCCGCAATCTCTGGGAGTTGATCCGCGGCCGCCACGGCCTCGGCCGCATCGACGGAACCGTCCACGGGATCGAGCCGCCGAAGTGCTGCTCGCCCCGCTTCTCCGAGTGCTTCTGAACCCGCTTGGCTCTCGGTCCAGCGACGCAGGCCCGGCACTGGCGAGAGTGTGACAAAGGTCCGGACAGAGGGGGCGTCACGGCGCAGCTCCTCCACCACCTGTTTGATCAGGAAATTGCCGAACGAGATCCCGCGGAGGCCCGTCTGACAATTGGAAATGGAGTAGAAAACCGCCGTCGTTGCGCGCGCGGGGTCGAGCGGGGTGCGCTCCCGCGCGAGGATCGGTGAGATCGCCCCGGGGATCGCATCGGTAAGTGCAACCTCGACGAAAATCAGCGGCTCGTCCGGCAGTGCGGGGTGGAAGAAGGCATAGAGTTGCCGGTCGGGTGCGGCCACCCGGCGGCGCAGATCGTCCCAGTCTTGGATCGCGTGCACAGCCTCGTAGGCGATGATCTTCTCCAGCACCGCAGCAGACGTGGACCAGTCGATCCGCCGGAGTTCCAGAAAGCCCCGATTGAACCAGGAACTGAAGAGATGGCGGAAATCCGCGTCCAGCCCGGCCAACTCGGGCGCGTCGCGCAGAGCGCGCAACAGTTCCGTTCGCATCATCACGAGGGCCGCCGTGCCACCGGGAGCACGGTTAAGCATACGCAAGAGCTCCTGGGAGCGCGGCTCACACGCATAGTGGAGCGCGCGGGCCGACGCATCATCCCCAGCCTCACGCCATCTCGCGACGGCCGTCTCCAATGCCGTCTGATCGACACCGAACCGTATGCGGAGGAGCTCGAAAAAGACACGCCGCGCAGGTGCGTCCAAAGCGGCAAACCGCGCAATCACGGCCTGCGCGAGAGCAAGCCCTGTGGCCTCCCCCCGCCCCTCCAACAAATCGCCTGCCAGATCCACCGCGGCCTCGGGCGTGTCAGGCCGGCTGTCCTCGCCCAGTGAGGCGAGGGACCGCCCGACATCGGTTACACGAGCTAGCAGGTCCGTCAGAATTCCGCCGGTGGATCGGACAACAGCATTCATCGCGCAGGACCCATCAGAGCATCCGGAAGCCAGGTCGCAAGCCCCGGAAAGACGCAGAGGATGACGATCGCAACGACCATACAGGCTACGTAAGGAAGAGAACCCACAAGGATGGTCTTCAGCTTAATGTCCGGCGCAATCCCGTTGATGACATACAGATTGAGACCAACGGGTGGCGAGATCAGCCCGATCTCCATGTTGATCGTGAGGACAACCGCAAACCAGTAGGGATCGAACCCGGCCGTCGTCACAATCGGCAGCAGGATGGGCGCGGCCATCAGGATAACGGCGACCGGCGGCAAGAAGAAGCCAGCGACCAGCAGGAAGACGTTGATCGCCCCCATGAGCCACCATTTGCCGACATCGAGTTCCGCGATCCACTCGGCGATGGCTTGTGTCACGAAGAGCGAGGACAGCATGTAGGAGAACACGCCTGCCGCCCCGATGATGAACAAGATCATTACGGACTCGCGGGTGCTGTCGCGGAGCACGCCCCAAAGCGCCGTCAGCGAGTAGAGCCGGTAGAGCACCACCGCGAAGAGCACGCAGAGCAGCGCGCCCACGGCAGCGGTTTCCGACGGCGTCGCCACCCCACCATAGAGCGCGTAGAGCACACCGACGATGATGAAGAGAAACGGCAGAACCCGTGGAAGCACCTCGATTTTTTCGCGCCAGCTATAGCGCGTGCGGCGGAGGGCTGCATCGCCCTGCCCGCTCGCCCAAGTGGCGTAGACCGACCAGATCATAAAGAGCCCGACCAGCAGCAATCCCGGGATCACGCCCGCAAGGAACAGGCGCCCGATCGAAGTCTCGGTTGCGATGCCATAGACGATCATGGTGACGGAGGGCGGGATCAGGATCCCAAGCGTGCCTCCCGCCGCGATGGACCCTGCGGCCACACCGTCCGGATAGCCGCGGCGGCGCATCTCAGGGATGCCCATCTTACCGATCGCCGCGCATGTGGCGGGTGACGAGCCCGACATCGCCGCAAACAATGCACAGGCGCCGAGATTGGAGATGACAAGCCCACCGGGCACGCGGGTCAGCCAGCGCTCCAGCGCCTCATAGAGGTCCGCGCCTGCCCGCGTCGATGCAATGGCCGCTCCCATGATGATGAACATCGGGATCGAGAGCAGCGCAAAATTGTTGAGCTTTCCAAAGAAGATCTCCGGCAACAGCTCCAGCGCTCCAAACCCATCGAACACGGCAACAAAGCCCGCAGCGACGATCAGCAGCCCGACGGCCACAGGAACGCCCGAAAACAAGACGAGGACGGTGATGATTGCGACCAGCGCACCAAGGACCAGCGGATCCATCTCAGTCCTCCGCTGCTGGCGAGATCTCGGCCAGCAGATCGGCGAGCATCTGGAGGATGTAGAGCCCGAACCCGACGGGCATGGCGAGGTAAGGGATCCAGAGCTTCACACCCCAGACCGTGTCGGACCGCCAGCCGCGCTCAAATGCCAGGTGCCAGAGTTCGAACGAGTGCCAAAGCATGATACCGATCACCGCGATCCCCAGCCCGAGCGTCAGAAACGCCAACACGCGTCGGGCCTTTGGCGGCAGGAGCCCCGGGATCAAGTCGACATTCACATGACCGCGCAGGCGCTGCACATAAGGCAGGCCAAGCAACGTCGCTGCGATCATCATGTAGATCACGGCCTCGGTCTGCCAGATCGTGCTGTCGTTCATCACGAACCGCACCCAGATCATCTGGCACGTGATCAGGACGGACACGAAGATCAGCCCCGCCGAGACTACGCCCGAAACCGTCGAGACCGCGCCGACGATCCGTTGCAGCCGGGTCTCCTCCCGGCTGCTCCGCGGTTGGCTCATGGTGGCCATAATCAGGCTCCGTCAAGCCGGCTCACTCGACGGCCAGCGCTTTGTCGAGCAGGCCTTGCCCACCTGGCGTGTTCTCGACGAATGTCTTGTAGGAGCTCTCCATGGCAATCGCGCGCCAGGCCTCGAAGTCCGCCGCGGTCATGTTGGCGATCTCGGCTCCGTTGTCGGCAAAAGTCAGGGCGGCTGCGGCATCGGCCTTCTTCGCCTCCTCCAGATAGAAGGCTTCGGCCTTCTTGGCGCCGCGCATAATCGCCGCCTGCTGGTCAGCCGTCAGACCGTCAAAGGTGGATTTGTTCATCAGCATCGGCTGATACATGAACCAGAGCGCGACATCGCCCGCCGGGGTGTAGCACTTGATCTGCTCGTAGAGCCGATAGCTGACGAAGGACGAGGACGAGGTGTTCGCCGCATCCAGGACACCCGTTTGCATGGCCGTGTAGATCTCTGAGGACGCCATCGAGGTGATGGAGGCGCCGGCCGCGGCCAGCATCTGCTCGAACGCCTTACCGGCGGCGCGGGTCTGCTTGCCAGCCACGTCTTTCGGGTTGGTGATGCAGCCTTCCTTGCCGCCGAAGCCACCGGCCAGATAACCATGCACCAGGACCATGACGTCATCCTCGGCCATAATCGCCTCGATATCGGCCATGAACGCGCTCTCGTTCAAGCGCGCCGCATGGTCGTGGTTCTTCACGAGGCCAGGCATCAAGGTGAGGTTGTATTCCGGCCGCTCACCAGCGGCATAGGCCAGCGGGAACACGGTCATGTCCAGGCGACCGCGGCTGAGCGGACGATACTGCTCCCGCGGCTTGAACAGCGACTTCGAAGGGTAGATGACGATATCGAGCCCGACGCCCGCATCAGCCACCTCATCGGCGACGATCTCAGCGATCTTGTGCCGTACATCCGAGGTTGACCACTGGTGGCTGAGCTTCAACTCGGTCGCGCTGGCAGTGTGGGCAAGAGTAATGGCCGCAAGGGCGCCGAGCCCGGCCCCGAGCCGTTTCTGGAACTTGGTCATGCTGTCCTCCCCAGACAGAGCGGACCCGTTTTCGAGGCCGCGTGTTAACTGAACCCCGCTTGGGGCTGTCCACTGCCTACCTTAGGAAAACACATCGGGCAAGCGTTATGTATACATTAAGAAGCCACTAGAACACATGACTTGCTTAAACGGCATGCATCAACCACAGTGCTCTGCGGAGGTGGCGCCCATGGAAAAGCGAGCTGACGGGCTAAGGGATATCCTCGAGGAAGAGATCCTGATGGGCGTGCTGCGTCCAGGGGACCGGCTCGAAGAACCGGCTCTGGCCGAGCGCTTTGGGGTGTCCCGAACCCCCATCCGCGAGGCGCTTCTGCACCTCGCAGCCTCTGGTCTCATCGAAAACCGCTCCCGGCGCGGCACATTCGTCGCGCGCGTCGGCCCCCGCCGCTTGATGGAGATGTTCGATGTTATGGCTGCGCTCGAGGCTTTGGCTGCATCACAAGCAGCCCGCCGAGCGACGGCCCCGGAGATTGCGGCAATCCGGGCGCTGCATGAGGATTGCGCTGCTTCTGTAGACGCCGATGAGCCTGATCCATATTACTATGCGAACGAGCGGTTTCACGCTGCGATCCGACAAGCATCCGGAAACGGGTTCCTCATTGAAGAGGCCGACAAGCTTCAGAAGCGTCTTCGGCCCTATCGTCGCACGCAGCTTCGGGCTCAGAATCGAATCCGTGCCTCCTTTGCCGAACACGAAAGCATCCTGACTGCGATCGAGGCGGGAGATGCAGCCGCCGCGAGCGCAACCATGCACAGCCACGTTGCGGTTCAGGGAGAGCGTTTCACCGATTTGCTCGCCTCACTCGAGGTTGTCGACTAAAACGCCCGAATTCATATCGCATAAGTCTATTGCTGGTAGGACCACTGCTCCAAAGGGCGAAAGGAGCCGGCGATGCTTGTTTGTTTGGTCTACGTGAGCACGCTCTACATTGATCCAGACGGAGATGATCTCCGTACTATATGCGAGGCGGCCCAAACCAAGAACGCGTCACTCGACATCACCGGGGCACTCTACACCGAAGGCAGTCTCGTGCTCCAGATCCTTGAGGGACCGGTGAACAACGTCGTGCCTTTGGCGCAGGTGATCTCCGCCGACCCCCGCCATCAAGACTTCACCTTGCTCAACTGTTGGACGATTACGGAACGACGCTTCGGGGCCTGGCGGATGAAAGCCGTGGGCAATCAAAAGCTGACATCCATCAAGGGATCGCTCAGCCACCAGACAGCGGCGGACACCTTCCACAGCCCCAACCCCGCCTGCCTGGAGGAGTTGGTGACGATGCAGGCCCTACCCGGCTACGGCTAACTCTCCGTCCAGCGCTCGGTCAATCAGCGCCACGGTCTCGGGCACCCCGTAGATCGCGACGAAACCGCCAAAGCGCGGTCCCTGCTCAGCACCGAGCAAAACCTCGTAGAGCGCTTTGAACCATGCCCGCAGCGGGTCGAAACTGTGCTCGTTGCCGACTGCGAAGACGATGGTCTGCAACGCCTCCGCATCGACCGCACCGCTGTGGGCCAGCAGACGGTCCCGCAGGTCCGTAAGCGCCGCCCGCTCCACATCCGTTGGCGCCCGGAACTGCTTAGTCGGCGCAACGAAATCCTGGAAATACCGCACAGCTCCGGTGGCGGCCGCGTCCAGGCCCGGATGGCTCTCGGGACTGGTGTCGGGTGCATAACGGCGGATAAACCCCCAGAGCATTTCGGTGTCATGGGCAGAGGCCGCCGACGCCAGTGTCAGCAGCATCGAGAACGGCACTGGCAGATCGCTTTCGGGCGCGTTCTCGCCATGGATCGCCCAAACCGGGTTGGTCAGACGCTTGTCGACCACCTGGTCAGGATATGCCCGCAGATGTTGATGATACTCGTCGACCGCGCGGGGGATCACATCGAAGTACAACCGCTTTGCTGTTTTCGGCTTTTGGTACATGAAGAGACTGAGGCTCTCGGGACTGGCATAGCGGAGCCACTCCTCGATCGAGAGCCCATTGCCCTTCGACTTGGAGATCTTCTCGCCATCTTCGTCGAGGAAGAGTTCATAGTTGAACCCTTCTGGCGCCGGTCGGCCGAGTGCGCGGCAAATCTTCGACGACTGCGTCACGCTGTCGATGAGGTCTTTGCCCGCCATCTCATAGTCCACACCGAGCGCCGCCCACCTCATCGCCCAGTCCGGCTTCCACTGCATCTTCACATTGCCGCCTGTGACCGGGACCTCGATCCGCTCGCCATCGGGCTCCTCGTAAACGATGGTTCCCTTTGCGACGTTTTGCTCCAGTGTGGGCACCTGAAGGACATGGCCGTTCTTCGGGCTGACCGGCAAGAAGCACGAATAGGTTGCGCGCCGGTCGGGCCCAAGTGTCGGTAGCATGATCTCCTGGATCTTCTCGAAACGCTCTAGTGCGACCAGCAACATCTCATCGAAGCGGCCGGTGCGGTAGTACTCGGTGGAGCTGGCGAACTCGTACTCGAAGCCGAACTGGTCGAGAAACGCCATCAGCCGGGCATTGTTGTGCGCGCCGAAACTGTCATGCGTGCCAAAGGGGTCCGGCACGTCGGTCAGAGGGCGGTTGAGGTTCTCGGTCAAAAGCTCCGGGTTGGGCACGTTGCCTGGAACCTTCCGCAAGCCATCCATGTCATCCGAGAAACAAATCAGCTTTGTCGGCATATCCGAAAGGGTCTCAAAGGCCCGCCGCACCATCGTCGTTCGAGCCACCTCGCCAAACGTACCGAGATGCGGCAGCCCGGAAGGTCCATAGCCCGTCTCGAACAGCACAAACCCTTTCTCCGGTGGGGTTTTCTCGACCCGCTTGAGAACCTTGCGCGCCTCCTCGAACACCCAGGCCTTGCAGGTCACGGCGGCTTCGCGGATCTCGCTCATCAGGTCCTCCTATTCGTGCCCTCAGCGATTAGCGAGCGCCTGGAACGGGGTCAACCGCGAGAGGTGCCCAACACGATCGAGCGACTGCGCCTCCGACGCGGTTGCCGGGCGGGCGGCACCGCCCTAATGTCCCGCTGCCGCCAAGACAGGAGTCGTCCGATGCCCCGCCCCGCCAATCCCGAAGCCCTTGCGCCCCAAGATGCCCTTGTCGCGATCATGATCGCCATGTCTGCGGCGGATGAGGCCATTGTCGAAGCTGAGATGACCGCGATCAACGGTGTGATCGACCTCCTCCCGGCGTTCAAAGGCTATGACAAGGATCGTGTGCAGCAAGTCTCGGCCCTGGTGGGTGACCTGTTCACCGAGGAAGACGGGATCGATGCGCTGATCGGGCTGGTCGAGGCGGCGCTTCCGGATCACTTGCGCGAGACCGCCTATGCCCTCGCCTGCGATATTGCAGCGGCGGATGGCTATATCGAGCAAACCGAGGCGCGGTTGCTCGAGATCATTCGCCAAGATCTGAGGGTCGGGCGCCTGACGGCCGCTGCCATCGAGCGGGGTGCACGCGCACGCCACCAGAAGATGGAGCCGCGCCCGACCGCGTCCTAAGGAGAACACCATGTCCCCATTGCGCCGCGCTTTTCTCACCGCTCTTTTGGTCCTGCCGGCCATGCAGGTTTCGGCGGATCCGGTCACGCTAACCGCAGCTGAGGTATCGGCGCTTCTATCCGGGCGCACCGCTGTCGGGGATTGGAACGGCACGCCTTATCGGCAGTACTTCGACCCCAATGGCCGCACGGTCTATCAACCTAAGGGCGGTCGCCCGGATGAGGGAAAGTGGCGCACCAGTTCTGCCGCCGCTGCCTATGAGAGCTGGTGGGAGAGAAGCGGGTGGTCAGGCTATGCCATCGCGCGGGAGCACGACACGCTCTATTGGGTCGAGAGTTCCGGCAAGCGCCACGCTTTCGAGGTGGTTGACGGCCGCAAACTCGGCTTCTGACGCAATGCTCCGGCTTCACTGGTCACCTGACAGCGCCAATTTGGTGGTCCGCATCGCGCTCCACCGTTTTGGGCTCGCCTATGAGAGCACCCGCGTGAACCGCGCCGCCCGGCAGCAACGCAGCCCGGAGCATCTCGCGCTCAATCCCCAGGGGCTGCTCCCCGTGTTGGAGGATGGGGAACTGGTGCTGTTCGAGACGGGTGCAATCCTGTTGCACTTGGCTGATCGCGCCGGCCGGCTCGGACATAACTCAGAAAGGGCGGACGAGCCCAAAGCCCGCGCACTGTTTTCGCGCTGGTTGTTCTATGCATCGAACACATTGCATGCCGAGCTCCGTGTGGCCTTCTATGCCTACCGGTTTGTTCCGCAAGAGGCGATCGCAGCGCTCCGCGAAGGCATCCGGGGCCGCTTCGCCAAACACCTGGACCTGCTCGAAACGGAAGTCGCTCGGCAAGGCGCTCTGGCTGGTCCGCGCGCGACGCTGGTGGATGACTATCTGGGTGCATGCGTCCGTTGGGCTCAAAACTATCCCACCGATGATAGGCCGATCCTTGATGACCTTCAGCCATGGCCCGCATTGTCGGAACATCTCGGTCGTCTGGAAACCGCGCCAGAGCTCTTGGCCGCCTGCCGTGAAGAGTTCATCGAGGACGACCGACCGTTCACCGAGCCGAGCCGCCCGGCACTCCCCACCTCGGAGGTAACAGGCTAGCGCTGCTTAGCCATCGAACCGCCGCACCCAGTTCCGAATGAGCGCACGCTCAAAGGCGCGGGCTCCACGCATCCAACCGCCCGCAATGGCACGGCGGTCGGCCAAGCGTCCGGCAAGGTGGTTTGAGAAGATGGCAAAGGCTAGCCTGCGCCCGCTCGGCAAAGTGATGTAGCCTGCCAACCCTCGGATCCGATCCATGGTGCCGGTCTTGGCCAGGACCGCTGGTTGCCCAACCTCCAACGGGTCGTCAGCATCGTCGACGGAAATCGACGTCAACAGCTCCTCGATTCCCGTCCCCTTCATGCGCTCGCTCGCAAGCAGTCCCACGATACGGCTTGGAGCCACCCGGCTTTCAGCGCTCAGTCCAGAATGGTTCACAAAACGAATACGCGGATCCCCCGGGCTGAAGCCCGAGCTGTGGGAGATCCAGCCGTTCATCAACGCAGCGGACTGCTCCAGCGAACCAAGATTGGTGCCGGACGAGACGCGCGCAGCGGCGGCCCCGACGACCTCGGCCGTCAGATTGGTCGAAAACCGCAACATATCGCGTAAGATCTCGTCGAGGGTCCTGCTCGGGCGTTCGGCAATCACGCGGGCACTGGGGTTGACCTTGCCCAATGTTGGCGGCGGCAGGTTGACCCCTCGGGTTCGCGCCAGCTGACGAAAAACATCGCCAGCATAGAGCTCAGGTCCTCGAACCGGGAGCCACCGAGAGCCATCTCCTGACAAGGCACGCGCATTGAATGTCCAAACCTCACGACCATCGACCTGGTCGTGTTGAAAGAGGGGCGCATTGGCGCTTGCAGTCTGAACTTCGACCTGTTCCACGGGAGGGTCGACCCTGTCCGCCTTTGCCGAAACCGAGAGCGCCTGGTCCCCAGCGGACCGCCCCCACCGAAGCCGCACGCGGTTAAAGTTCAGGTTGAGGCCAGACACGGCCGGGTTGAAGGCCACATCACCCGGCTGATCCGGGTCAATTTCTTCGGCACGCAACGAACTGCCAGGTAGCACAATAAACTGGCCGGTGACGCGTTTGATCCCGAGGCGGGCCAGGTCGTCCACCAGCTCTGCCAACCCGTCGCTGTCGAGTTCGGGGTCTCCGCCACCCACCAAGAACAGATCTCCCTGAAGAGAACCGTTGGTAACCAGACCGGCCTTGCTGAGGCGCGTAAAGAAGCGATGGTTCGGGCCGAGTGAGTGCAGGGCGAACAAAGCCGTGGGCAACTTAGCGACCGAAGCCGGCGCAAAGGACCGGTCGGCCTCGTGCGCGTCAAGCACCTCGCCGGTATCGAGGTCTGTCACCTGCCAACCGGACCGCCCTGCAAAGGCATACCGCGCCCGCAGTTCGATGCCATTTTGCGTCGCGAGTTCGCCGGGTGCATCGACGTAAAGACGTTCAGGCGGCAATGGCGCACTGGGTGGGGCATCGGCGCGTGCACCGGCCCACAAAAGCGCCACAACCACCAGGGCAGCGCCGAAAACAAACCGGCCGCCGCTTTGCATTACTATGCCCCCACTCAAGCCCAACCCCCGTTTAGCCGCAACGACCCGCAAGGTGCAACGCTTTCGCGTTCGACCCATCTTGGTGCGGCGTATCGGGATCCATCACGGCCATGCGCCTTCTGCACGCAAGCGCGTGGACGACGCGCCCGACATAGGCCCCGTCACAAGCGCCCAGGCCGGAGCAGCGGCTTCACCCAAGATCCGCTCACTGCCTTGTCGAAGACGCCATCGCGAGAAAAGACGCGCCGCCGGAGAAAGGCCTGCACGCAATTGCTCGCCAGGTCGTCCCAGAACCCCGACGGGATGACTGCGTAAGATCCAGTCCCAATCATCCCAATGATGAAAGTTCACGAGATTGTCGGCCCCCATGAGCCAGACAAACTTCACGGCCGGATACCGTTGAGCGAGACGGCGAAGGGTATCCGCGGTGTAAGGACTGCTGAAGTGACGCTCGATATCTGTCACCAGCACGCGCGGGTGACGCATCATCGCTCGGGCCGCCGCCATCCGCCTGTCGATATCGACTGGCCCGCGCCTTTTGAGCGGATTGCCGGGCGAGAGCAGCCACCAGACCCGATCGAGCCCAAAAGCCCTCAAGGCCCATAACGTGATGTGAACATGACCCTCATGGGGGGGATCGAAGGATCCACCGAGCAGACCAATCCGCTGGCCGGGCATCGCAATGGGACCGCGGATGAACATTGGACTCCGTCTTCAGAGCGCGCGCGCCCATACGCCCTTTGTGACCACCTGTGTCAATGCGGTTGCCCCAATCGATGTTTGTCCGCGACATCAAGGGACCTCAGCGCGGTCCGCATTGCATCCGACAGCGGTGTCGGACGATGGTCTGCGGCCGTGACGTAGACATGGGTGAAACGTCCGGCGGCGGCAGCGACAGGCGCGTCTTCCCGAAAGATGCCGACACCATAGGTTACCGAACTTCGGCCTACCCGATCCACGCGCAGCCCAGCTTCAAGTGCGTCAGGGAAGGCGACAGAGCTGAAGTAGTCGCACTGGCTCGACACGACGAGGCCGATCACCGGGCTCCGGCCGACGTCTAGCAACCCCGCATCGCATAGCCAGCCATTCACCGCCGTGTCGAACAGCGCATAATAGACGACGTTATTCAGGTGACCGTAGATGTCGTTGTCGGCCCATCGGGTGGTCAACGGACGGAAAACGGCGAAGGCATCGCGCCCAGGGGCCTCAGCGCGGGGAGCGCTGCTCATCAGGGCGCCATAACCTCGGTGTCCTCAACGCTCGACGCCGACTCGCTGCGGGCTGGACCGCCGCGCTCCCGGTAGGGTGTCCGGTTGAAGTGCGCTCGGTAGCACTTCGAGAAATGGGAGGGCGAGGTGAAGCCACAGGCCAGCGCCACATTGATCACTGACATGTCGGTTTGCAGCAGCAGATTACGCGCCTTCTCGAGCCGGAGTTCCATGTAGTACCGCTTCGGGCTGCGGTTAAGATACCGCCGGAACAACCTCTCAAGCTGGCGCGTGGACATCGCGACCCCGCGAGCCAGTTCCGCCGGGCTGATCGGCTCCTCCGTCGAGCGCTCCATGGTCTGGATCACTTGCACGAGTTTTGGATGGCGCACCCCGATGCGTGCGGGCACCGACAACCGCTGCTCGTCCGTGGCGGAGCGAACCGGCGTGTGGATCAGCTTGTCCGCAACCAGCGAGGCCAGATCCGGCCCCTGCTGCTGCCCGATCATATAGAGCATCATGTCTGTCGCGGCCGTGCCCCCGGCGCATGTGATGATCCCGTCCTCGAAGCAATAAAGCAGGTTGGAGAGCTCGACCTCTGGGAACTCCTCAGCGAAGGCGGACTGGTTCTCCCAATGGATCGTCGCGCGTTTGCCATCGAGAAACCCCGCACGCGCCAGCACATGAGCGCCGGTGCAGACACCCCCCATACTGACCCCGCGGCGCACTTGGCGCCGAAGCCATACGAGCACCGGCTTCGACGCGGCTTGGTTCAGGTTAAGCCCCGCGCAAACGATCACTCGGGCGTCCCGATGGAGGTCAATCAAGCCGGTATCCGCCGACACCACAGAGCCGTTCGAACAGGCCACCGGCTCTCCCGTTTCGGTGACGAGAGACCAGCGGTAGAGCTGTCGGCGCGAGACACGGTTGGCCAGGCGTAAGGGTTCGATGGCCGCGGCGAACGCGATCATGGAAAACTGCTCGCAGAGCAGGAAGGCAAACTCCCGCGGACGTTCTTCGATCCTAGCCATCGAAATCGACATGGTGCGCCGCTTCCTGTCGGTGGTGCGTCTCTTATTGACTTGAGACCTCCCCCCAGCCTGCGTCAAGCCGCCCTGCGCATCAATTGTGCAGAAGATCTGACATTGTGCGCGATCTTTGGCCGCGATGGCACCGTGCAGGGGTGGTCCCCTTGCTGCACCCTTGTTAAGAGGGGCCCGCATTCACAACGGAGTGACCCATGACCGCGTCCTGGACCAAAGACAGCTGGCGCAGCCGCGAAGGGCTGCAGATGCCCGATTACACCGATCCCGACCGTTTGGCGGCCGTGACGGCCGAACTCGCGAGCTATCCACCGCTGGTCTTTGCAGGCGAGGCCCGGACCCTTCGCGCACGCCTCGGCGATGTCGCCGATCGCAAGGCGTTTCTGCTCCAGGGCGGAGACTGCGCCGAGAGCTTCCAGCAGTTCACCGGCGATTTCATCCGCGACACCTTCCGCGTGATGCTGCAAATGGCGGTGGTGCTGACCTTTGCAGCTCGTGTGCCGGTGGTGAAAGTGGGCCGTATGGCCGGGCAGTTTGCGAAACCGCGCTCCTCGCCGGTAGAGAAACAGGGTGACGTGGAGCTGCCCTCCTACCGCGGGGATATCATAAACGGTTTCGACTTCACGCCGGAAGCGCGGATCCCGGACCCGGCCAGAATGTTGCGTGCCTATACCCAAGCGGCTGCGACGTTGAATCTGTTGCGCGCCTTCGCAACAGGCGGTTTCGCCGATCTGCACCGGGTCCGCACCTGGAACCTCGATTTCGTGTCAGGCACCCCTGCCGGAGCCCGGTATCAGGAACTGGCAGATCGGATCTCCACCGCCGTCGACTTTATGTCGGCTTGCGGAGTGACACCCGACAGCGCCGAGACGCTCTCCTCCGTCGAGTACTGGACCTCGCATGAGGCTCTGCTGCTCGAGTACGAAGAGGCCCTCACCCGCACCGACAGCACCACCGGCCTGCCGGTTGCAACCTCCGGCCATATGATCTGGATCGGCGATCGCACGCGTCAGCTCGATGGCGCGCATGTGGAGTACTGCCGCGGCGTGCAGAACCCAATTGGGCTGAAATGCGGCCCGTCACTCGAGGGCGATGACCTTGTTCGCCTGATTGACCGTCTAAACCCGGAAAACGAGGCGGGACGTGTCACCCTGATCTGCCGCACCGGGTCAGACAAGGTGGAGAACCACCTGCCTGGTTGGATCCGTGCTGTCGAGCGCGAAGGCAAGCGTGTGGTCTGGTCTTGCGATCCGATGCATGGCAACACCATCAAATCGAATGGTGGCTACAAGACCCGGCCGTTCGAGCAAATCCTCACGGAGGTGCGCCAGTTCTTTGCGGTCCACCAGGCTGAGGGCACCTATGCTGGCGGTGTCCATTTCGAACTGACGGGCCAGGATGTGACCGAGTGTACCGGTGGCACGATGCGGGAGGTGTCCGCAGAGGATCTCTCGAGCCGATACCACACGGCATGCGACCCGAGGTTGAATGCAACACAGTCGCTCGAGCTTGCGTTCCTGGTGGCCGAAGAGCTTGAGCGTGTCGTCCCCGAGGACGCCAAACGCGTAGCGCTCGGCTAGCGTGGCCGACCACGCCCTAGTCCTGACGGCAGCCCCTGAGCGGGGGCTGTCAGATGCGGAGCTTGAGCTCACCGAACGATCGGTTGGCGGGGATGCCCGGCGGCTCGCTCCGTGGGCCGCCGAGTTTCCCTGTCACGAGAGCCCTCTGCTCCCTGCTCTCGACGCTGTGGATGCGAACGTTCTCCCTGCTGAGGGGCGGCAGAAGCGCGCCTTGCTGGCCGATATGGACAGCACAATGATCACGGCGGAATGCATCGATGAATTGGCCGCCGCAGCGGGCATTGGGGAGCAAGTTTCCGCGATCACAGAACGCGCAATGGCGGGCGAACTGGACTTTGAAGGCGCTCTGACCGAGCGGGTCAGCCTTCTCGCCGGCCTCCCGGAAGAGACGCTCGATACGGTTTGGATGGAACATATCACCTTGTCTCCTGGGGCACGGGTGTTCGTCCGCACCATGGCCGAACGCGGCGCCGTTACCGCACTGGTCTCAGGTGGGTTCACCTACTTTACCAAACGCGTTGCTTCAGCTTGTGGTTTTGCCGAGAACCGCGCCAATCAGCTCGAGATCGCAGGTGGATACCTAACGGGCTCTGTTGTCCCGCCCATACTTGGCCGCGAAGCCAAGCGTGAGGCATTGAGGGAGATCGCGGAGCGCAAAGGGCTCGAACCGACCGATTTCCTTGCCATCGGTGACGGAGCGAACGACCTTGCGATGATCGAGGCGGCCGGTCTAGGCGTCGGTTACCGGCCTAAGCCGCTGTTGGCTGCGGCCTGCGATGCGGTGCTCGCCCATTCGGACCTTCGCGCTGTGCTCGCCCTCCAAGGCATTCCCGAGGGCGATTTCGTAACTGATTGACGTCCGCGGCCAGCGATGACGCGGTTCCCACAATCTCGCGAGCGGCTGTAACCGGACCTTCGCCCTATCCCCGGTACGTCCTACACTCTCATCAACCGAATTCGGTGGTCTAGGAGTGTGCCGCATGAAATTCCTAAAGCGCCCCCGCTGGGCGATCAGTGAGAACCGGACGACGCCAGAAGATGTTTTCTTGAACAGGCGCAGACTGTTGGCAGGAGGAGCATTGCTGGCAGGTGGGGCCGCTGTTGCTGCATTGGGGCGCCCTGGCGCACCGGACATCATGCCGGTTGCGGAGGCCGCGACGCCAACCGAACCGTTCCTGCCGACGCCGCCGCGCAACCCGGCCTATGCCAGTGCTGGGCGTCCAGTGACGGACGAAGAGATCAACACGACCTACAACAACTTCTACGAGTTCGGCAGCCACAAGCAGATTGCCAAAGCATCCGAGGCCCTGGAAACCGATGGATGGACCGTCACGGTCGACGGTGACGTGGAAGCGCCCGAGACGCTGGACATGGACACGCTGCTGAAGGCGATGCCCGTCGAGGAGCGAATCTACCGCCACCGCTGCGTCGAGGCTTGGTCTATGGTCGTGCCGTGGATCGGGTTCCCACTCTCGGCCCTGCTCGAACGCGTTCGCCCGCTCTCCAAAGCGAAGTACGTGCGCTTTGAGACTTTCCAGAACCCCGACATTGCGCGTGGCCAACGGCAGTTCTGGTATCCTTGGCCCTATGTTGAGGGAATGACCATTGATGAGGCGGCGAATCCGCTGACGTTGATGGTCGTCGGTGCTTACGGAAAGGTTCTGCACAAGCCCTTCGGCGCGCCGATCCGACTGCATCTGCCTTGGAAGTACGGGTTCAAGTCGATCAAGTCCGTCGTGAAGATCACCCTCACCGAGGAGCGCCCCGTCAGCTTCTGGGAGGAGTTGCAGAGCGCGGAGTACGGTTTCTGGGCCAACGTCAACCCGGAAGTACGCCATCCGCGTTGGAGCCAGGCGACTGAGCGTGTGCTCGGCACCGATGAGCGGATCCCTACAGAAATCTTCAACGGCTATGGACCAGAAGTCGCCCATCTGTATGAGGGTTTGGACGAGACCTATCGTGATCGGCTCTGGCGTTAAGACCTTTCTTATCGCACCGCAGTCGCGGCCATCCCACGGAGTGCCCCAGAGGTTCTCTGTGGCTTCTGCGCATCGCACCGCTTTCCAGCTAGCACGCGCAAAAAAAGACCGGGCATGCGCCCGGCCAGTTCAACAGGGAGGTATCACAACCTGAGGCCGATCACTCAGCCTCAATACACCAGATATTCTACCAGAGCGTTTCCGACAAGTGGCAAGTATGCCGCGTTGCGGCAAAGCAGCTATACGATTTCTGCAACGCTCCCTGTGGCGGATGGGCCACGTGTAAACGCTTCCACCTCGGCGATCATGAAATCTCGGAATGCTACGACCCTCTGAGACCGGCGCAATTCCTCCGGATATGTGAAGTAAACCGAGAACGACGGGCTTTGCTCATCGGGCAGCACGTTAACCAGTTCCGATGTGTCGCGGGTGACATAATCAGGCAGCGCCGCAATCCCGAGGCCAGCCGTGGCCGCCTTCAAAACCCCAAAATAACTGTTCATCGAGAGATGCGCGTTGCGATACGGGCTAAGACGCTTCTGTATCCAGCCTGCGGCCTCACTGGGTTGCTGAGCGTCTTCCGTAAACGACACAAGCCGATGCTGGTTCAGATCTTCAAGACGATCGGGTGTTCCCATCTCCGCAAGGTAGTCGGCGCTCGCATAGAGGCGCATGGAGACTTCCATGAGCTTGCGCCGGATCAAATCCGCCTGCTGGGGAGCCGCCATTCGGATCGCAACGTCGGCCTCGCGCATCGGCAGGTCGAGCACGGCTTCGGTGAGAATCAGGTTGATCGACAACGAGGGATGCGCGTTGAAAAGGCGGTGCAGCCGTGGCGCGAGCCAAATCGTGCCAAACCCCGCGGTCGCGGTCACCCGCAAATCGCCGTAAACCTCGTCCTTGCTGTCGCGGATGCGCGCCGCGGCCAAGGTCAGCTTCTGGGTCATCGCGCGGGTCGCATCATAGAGCAGCTCGCCCTGCTCAGTCAGCAGCAGTCCGCGCGCATGGCGATGGAACAGGGTGGACTCGAGCTGCTCCTCAAGGCCACGAATTTGACGGCTGATGGCGGACTGACTGAGATGCAACTGGTCACCTGCATGCGTCAGGCTTCCCGCATCAGCCACCGCGTGAAAGACGCGCAGCTTGTCCCAGTCCATGCTTTCCCCCATAGGTTTTTTGTTTCTTCGCGTCAGTGGCCCGTCGCACCCTGCCACGTGCCCGCCGAAAACGCACGCTGTCGAAAGGAAGCCGATAGATGAGGGCCCAGGCTGTGATAAAATTCCTATTCACCCAAGGGGCCGTGTTCGTCCTGTTTGCTCTTGCTGATGCCGCGGAGGCGCAGATCGTGCTCGACGGACGCTATCTGGGCATGGCAACGGCTGAGGGCAAGGTCCTGGAGATCACACCCGATCCCGGGGGGTTCAAAGGACAGTTCATAGCGAATGGGACCAGCCAGGGTTTCGAGGCAGACCGGCGCGGGGATCAGGCCGAAGCGGTCCTAGACCTCGAAGGCAGAACCGTCCTGGTCCAGATCACCCCACTGCCCTTCGGGGCGGAGCTTGCCTATATCCCGTTCGCGTCCGACGGCAGCTTGCAACTCGATGGCGCTGTCCTCGAGACGTTTTTGCGTGAAGGGCTGTCAGTGCCCGATGCACCGGAGGGTTATGTACCGGCCCCTCGGGACACGCGCGCGCAGATTACCGGGAACAGTTTTCTTGCATCCTACGAGTTCTGGCGGCCGGTGGGTGTGCGCAACGGATACCTCTCACTGGCGCCCCGAATGCGGACACTCATGCGCATGTTTCCCGACGTGCAGCTCGACGTGATCTGGAAGCTCTGCCTTGCGCCAAGAGCCGAAGAGGCGCTTGGCGTTGCACTGAGCGGTCAGGGGGTGGACTGCGCACCAGTCATCGATGCAATCGCTGCGGCCCAGGCAACGGGACGGTTCGAGGCCTACAAGGCACGCGTAGGGGAATCCCGCGAGCGTCTGGTCACCGCCGTGCGCTGTGCGGAGAAATATGTGATGCCAGCCGCGACCTGCGCAGAGTCAGCCCGCTACATTGCCAACGCGGCCGTATCGCTCGACACGGCCGCGACAGCACTGCGCGCCTTGCAGTAGCTGCTTACTCGGCGCCCTGAAGCATCCTGGGACGGAGACCGTTGCCCCAACGCTCGAACCCCTCGACCACGGGCGAGAGAGCAAGGCCCAGTTCGGTGAGTCGGTATTCGAGACGCCGCGCGCCGGGCTGAACCGGGCGCTTCTCCATGATGCCTTCGTCCACAAGCCGGGCGAGACGGTTGGACAAGATGTTCCTCGCCATGCCAAGACGGCGCTGGAACGTATCGAACCGAGTGATCCCATGCAGCGCGGCCCAAAGGATCAGCAGCGTCCACCCGTCTCCGACCATGCGGACGGCTTCGGACATGGCGGTAATGTCGTCTTTCTCGCGAACCATTCATCCCTCCCGTCTTTGATTGATTATGACTTTCATAGCACGGTGATTCGGTTGCGTCTTTGATATTGCGCAAATTCCCGGCGAATGGTGTAGCGAATTGACCAAGGAGTGCAACTTGGCAACGGAAACCCCCAAAGAAGGCCGTTTCGTTGGTCGAAGGATCCTCGTCACCGGCGCGTCCAGCGGTCTGGGAGCCCATCTTGCGGCCCATCTCGCGCGACAGGGCGCCTCGGTTGCCGTCGCGGCTCGCCGTTTAGAGGCTTTGGAAAACCTGGCTGCCGACGTTCCTGGGATCCACCCGGTGGCTCTCGATGTCGCTGATCCGGAGAGCGTGGCTGACAGCGTCGCGTGTGCCGCGGGTCTGCTTGGCGGCTTGGACGGCTTGCTCAACAACGCAGGCATTGGCACAGCCGGACGTGCCATTGAGATGACCAATACCGAATGGGAGCAGGTCATCAATGTAAACCTCTCGGGCGTCTTCAGGGTCGCGCAAGCCGCCGCAAAGGCCATGACCGATGGAGGTGCAATCCTTAACACCGCCTCGATCTTGGGCTTCGGTGTTCAACCCGGCGTGGCCGCCTATGCCGCATCGAAGGCCGGCGTCGTGCATCTCACCCAAGCCTTAGCCCTCGAGTGGGCGCGCCATGGCATTCGGGTGAACGCCATTGCCCCGGGCTACTTCCCCACCGACATGAACCGCAGCTTCCTCGAGAGCCCAGAAGGGCAGGCCTATCTCAAAGTTATCCCAATGCGCCGTTTCGGACGACCAGAGGATCTGGAAGGCCCCGTAGATCTGCTTCTCGGCCCGGGCGGCGCATATATCACCGGGGTTACCTTGCCCATCGACGGCGGGCATCTGTGTCGCCCGCTCTAGCCCTTGCCCCCTGCCCCGACGCATGGTCTGCTCGCCGTGAGCGAGGAGGCGCCCATGGATTTCACCCTGTCCCCGACCGAAGAGAGCTACAGAAAATCAGTCGCCGATCTGGTCGAAACGTCGATCCTGCCAATCGAGGAACAACCGGACGCGTTCTCAGACCATGGGAATATTCCGGAACGATATCTGTGCGGTATCCGCGATATTGTGAAGGACGCGGGGCTCTGGGCGCCGAACGTTCCGAAGGCGCATGGCGGGCTGGGCCTCAGTTTCTGTGCGCTTGCAGCATCGTACGAGGAGATGAACCGATCCGTCTTTGGTCCGGTTTGCTTCAACACGGCAGCACCCGATGATGGCAACATGCGCCTGCTTGCTCAGGTCGGCACGCCGGAACAACAAGCGTGGTGGCTTGCACCGCTCGTCGCGGGCGAGATGCGCTCGGCCTTTGCCATGACCGAGCCCGCGCCCGGTGCAGGCTCCGATCCCTCAATGATGCGCACGCGGGCTGAGCGCACGAACCGCGGTTGGCGGATATATGGCCGCAAGTGGTACATCACCGGGGCGGAGGGGGCTCAGCGCTTCATTGTCATGGCCCGCACTTCAGATGATCCACGCAAAGGTCTGACGGCGTTTCTCTTTTCCGCTGATCAGCCCGGCTGGAGCATCGAGCGGCGGATCGGGATTATGGGCCCCGAAGAGCACGGCGGACACTGTGAGTTGGTCTTCGACGGGCTTGAGGTCACCGATGACAACGTGCTGATGGAGGTTGGCGACGGGCTCAAGGTCACACAGATCCGGCTCGGGCCCGCGCGCCTGACGCACTGTATGCGCTGGCTCGGATTGGCCAAGCGCTGCATGGAAATCGCCAGCGCCTATGCCGGCGAGCGTGAGGGCTTCGGTATTCGACTGGCCGATCGCGAGACGGTGCAGGTGAAACTCGGGAATCTCGCCTATCAGATTGAAATTGGGCGACTTCTCGTGATGAAAGCGGCGTGGCTGCTCGACCAAGGAGACCGGGCCAAAACCGCTGTCAGCATGGCCAAGATCCATATGGCTGAGACGCTCCACCGAGCGGCGGATGACTGTATCCAGATCTGCGGAGCCAAAGGTTATTCGACCGACACGGTGCTCGAATGGATCTATCGCTATGCTCGCCAGGCGCGTTTGGTCGATGGCGCAGACGAGGTTCACAAGATGGTGCTCGCGCGGGCCTACGGAGCCGAGGGGCCATCGCTTTGGCGATGGGGCACATGACGTGCTTGCAAGATAGGTCATAAACACTTACCCTCTTGGAAACCGGAGGATGCTATGAACCTGCGCGACGTCAAACTCTCAGACCGCTACGACCTCGAGAAATCGCCTGTCCTCTTGTCAGGAACCCAGGCGCTTGTGCGTGCAGTCTTGATGCAACGCGCGCGAGATGCGGCGGTGGGGCTGGACACGGCCGGCTACGTCACCGGCTATCGCGGCTCGCCCCTTGGCGGGGTTGACGGCGTGTTCTCGGCGGCCGGCAAATATCTGGCTGAGGCGCCGGTGCGGTTTCACCCGGGGCTCAACGAGGATCTGGCGGCAACGGCGCTCTGGGGCACACAGCAGGCAGAGCTCCGCGGCGAGGGGCGCCATCAGGGGGTGTTCGGCCTCTGGTATGGCAAGGGGCCGGGCGTTGATCGCACCGGAGACGTCTTCCGCCACGCCAACCTCGCCGGCACCTCGCCACATGGTGGCGTTCTTGCAGCCATGGGCGACGACCACACCTGTGAGAGCTCCACCACCTGCCACCAGTCGGAAATGGCGATGATGGACGCGATGATGCCCATCCTCTCGCCGGCCGGGGTGCAGGAGCTGCTCGACTATATGCTCACCGGCTGGGCCCTCTCGCGGTTTGCGGGCGTTTGGGTCGGGATCAAGTGCATCAAGGATGTGGTGGAAGCGACGGGCGTTGTCGACGGTGATCCGCACAGGCTCTCCTTCGCCCTCCCCACGGATTTCGCAATGCCCGAGGGCGGGCTCAACATCCGCATGCAGGACACGCCGCAGCTGCAGGAGGCGCGGCTCGTCGATCACAAGCGGTTCGCGGCCCAGGCCTTTGCCCGGGCCAACGGCCTCGACGGACGCGTCCACGGCGCGCCGGGCGCGCGCATCGGGATCCTCTCCGCGGGCAAGAGCTGGCTCGACACTGTGCACGCGCTGCAGATGCTCGGGGTCGCCGGACACGAAGAGGCGCTCGGGATCACCACCTACAAGGTCGGCATGGTCTGGCCACTGGAGACCGAGCGGCTGACAGACTGGGCCCGTGGCCTCGACCACATCATCGTTGTCGAGGAAAAGCGTGCGATCCTCGAGACGCAGATCAAAGAGATCCTTTACAACCGCCCCGACCGTCCCCGCGTGATCGGGTGGAAGGAGGAGGACGGCACGCTCCTTTTCTCCGTCAAGATGGACCTCTCTCCCGGCGTCGTCGCCGAGGGCCTGGCGCGGGTGCTCAGCGCACAGGGCGTGCAACACTCACCGATGGAGGCGGCCCGCACCCGCATCCTGGCTGCCCGCGAGGCCGCCGAGGCCCCCCAGATCGCCGAGCGACAGCCTTGGTTCTGCGCCGGTTGTCCGCACTCCACCTCGACCCGCGTGCCCGAGGGCTCCCGCGCTTATGCCGGGATCGGCTGCCACTACATGGCTCAGTGGATGGACCGCGAGACCGAGGGCTACACCCATATGGGTGGCGAAGGGGCGAATTGGATCGGGGAAGCACCCTTCTCCAAGCGTCCCCACGTGTTCCAGAACATGGGTGATGGCACGTATAATCACTCTGGCCTGATGGCGATCCGAGCGGCGGTCGGCTCGGGCGCGAACATCACCTTCAAGATCCTCTACAACGATGCCGTCGCCATGACCGGTGGGCAAAACCACGACGGCGGCCTGCCCGTCGGCCAGATCGCCCGCGAGGTCGCCGCCGCTGGGGCCAAGCGGGTTGTGGCCGTGCGTGACGAGAAAGAAGAGGTACCTGCCCTGCCTTCGGACGTAGCGGTCTTCGAGCGGGCCGATCTCGACCGCGTACAGCAGGAATTGCGCGAGACCGAGGGCGTCACGGTGCTGCTGTATATCCAGACCTGTGCCGCCGAAAAACGCCGCCGCCGCAAGCGCGGCCTGTTCCCCGATCCCGACAAGCGGGTCTTCATCAACCCCTCTGTCTGCGAGGGATGCGGCGATTGCGGGGTGCAGTCGAACTGCGTCGCGGTGCTGCCGCTGGAGACGCCCTTGGGACGCAAGCGGCGCATCGACCAGTCCGCCTGCAACAAGGATTTCTCTTGCCTGAAGGGGTTTTGCCCGAGTTTTGTGACCGTCGAAGGGGCCGTGCCGCGCAAGGCCGGGACGGCTGGGTTTGAGGTCCCTGCCCTCCCAACGCCCACGTTGCCGGAGCTCGGCCAAGGCCGCGCGATCCTGATCACCGGCGTCGGCGGCACCGGCGTTGTGACGATCGGCGCAATCCTCTCGATGGCTGCGCACCTCGAGGGCAAAGCGGCCTCCGAGATGCAAATGGCGGGCCTCGCACAGAAAGGCGGAGCGGTTGCCATCCACTGCCGCATCGCGCCGACCCCGGCGGATATCACAGCGGTGCGCATCGCGCTCGGCGAGGCGGATCTGGTGATCGGCGGGGATCTGGTCGTGACCGCAAGCCCCAAGGTCCAGGCGCTGATGCATTCCGAAACGGGCGCGGTCTTAAACACCCATGAGACTATCACCGGCGCCTTCACTCTTGATACAGAGTTCCGACTGCCCTCAGCAGCGCTGCGGCGCGCCGTAGATGCCTGCGTGGGCGAAAGCCTCGCCTTTGATGCGACGCGGCTTGCAGAGCGGATGCTGGGCGATGCGATCTTTGCCAATATGGCAATGCTGGGCGCCGCCTGGCAGCAGGGCTATGTGCCGCTGACGGAGGATGCGATCCTCCGCGCTCTCGAGTTGAACGGAGCGGCGGTCGAGGGCAACAAGCGGGCCTTTGCACTTGGACGGTGGATGGCGGCGGACCCGCAAGCGGTTGCGGCCTTGCTCGCGGAACCTACCCCGACCGAAGAAACGCTGGAACAGAAGATTGACCGGCGGGCGGACCATCTCACTGGCTATCAGAACGCACGGCTCGCTGGGCGCTATCGGGCGATTGTCGAGCAGGCGCAGGCAGCAGGCGGCGCGCCGCTCGCCGAGGCGGTCGCGCTCGGTCTCTTTAAGCTGATGTCCTACAAGGACGAATACGAGGTCGCGCGGCTGCACAGCGAAACCCTGGAGGCGGCGCTCGATGAGGCGTTTTCTGAGCGAGGGCGGGTCACCTTCCAACTCGCGCCGCCGCTGCTCGGACGCAAGGATGCCGACGGACGCCCGGTCAAGACCGAGTTCGGTGCGTGGATGCGTCCGGCCTTCCGGTTGCTGGCTCGTGGCAAGGTGCTCCGCGGCACGCCTTTCGACCCCTTCGGATGGACCGCCGAGCGCCGAGGCGAGAGACGCGCCATTCGCGACTACACTCGCCTGATGAAGCGCCTCTTTGCGGAGATGACACCGGAACGGATGGAGGCTGCCTGCGAGATCGCCCGCCTGCCCCTCAAGGTGCGCGGCTTCGGGCACGTCAAAGCCGAGCATGCGGCCCGCGCTGCCCAAGAGCAGACGGCACTGATGGCTCGTTTCGAAGCCGGAGCGCCAGCGCCCCTCGCCCAAGCTGCTGAGTGACATGAGGGGTTGGAGGGTGGGCGGACCGCACCGGTTGTAAATCACTCTCCGGCCGGCCCGCGCACTCAAGGTCTCTATGAAAAAACAGTCGCCGTCTGTACCCTACTTGAGTTTTATTACTGCCTTCAATTTCTATAACGGGACATAAAGTTACGCTGAAGGCGGTTTGCAAGGGGCCGGAAGGCAAAAAACTGACGTGACGTGAACGTCAGTTTCAACCAAAGTCGGCACCCCCCAAAATCCCCAGCCAAACGGTGACCGTAACCACCGATAAAGCCGTCGCAAGCAGCACGGTGGATGCAGCCGTTCCGACCGCTCGGCCATACATCGCGGCAAAGATGTAACCATTCACGCCAGGCGGCATGGCGGCGATCAGAACCGCGGCGCGGACAAAGGCATCACCCAGCCCGAACACATGCGCTGCCAGCACATAGGCGATCAGCGGATGCAAGATCAGAGAGAAGGCGGAGACCATCAGCGCCTCGCTCACCTCCGCCCGGAGTTTATAACGTGTGAGCACTCCACCAAGGCCGAAGAGCGCGACCGGCAGCGCCGCCGAAGCAAGCAGATCGATCATGGCCGCCAATGGCTCCGGCACGGGCACATGGCCGAGGTTGAAGACGAAGCCCAGCAGAATCCCGACCGTGAGCGCATTGCGGAACATGGCGCGGGCCGAACGTTGAAGCGCCACGCGCACCGCAACCCCGTCGCGACGGGCGAACTCCATGGTCATGATGCCGACGAGGTAACAGAACGGCGCATGGAAGGCGATCAGAGCGTAGACCGGCTCCATCGCCTCCTCGCCAAAACCGCGGGCAAAGATCGGCAGGCCGAGCAGCACGGAGTTGGAGAAGAGCGCTGAGAAGCCGACAGCAACCGACTCACCAGGGCGCCGTTTCCACAGAATGCGGGAACAGAGGGTGGCCCCGATAAAGCAGAGCGTTGCCCCGGCATAGAACGACGTAAGGTGCCCCGCGTTCAGCGCCGTGCCGAGATCAAGTTGATAGATCGACCGGAAGAGCAACGCCGGCACCGCGATGTTGGTGGCGAAGGTGATGAGGGCGTCTATGCCCGCCTCGGGGAACACCTTGGTGCGCACGGCGCCGTAGCCGAACCCGACCAACAAGAACACCGGCAAGACAATGAGGATGAGCCCGTAGAGTGTGCTCACAGGGGATAGTCCAGGGTGAGCCCGTCATAGGCAGGGCTCACATTCGCCGGCGTCTCCGCGGCAAGCGCCACATAGTCGAGATCCACGTGGAGGTTGGTCAACACGGCGCGGTTTGGTCGCGCCACCGCGATCCAGGCGAGCGCCGTCTCGACATTGGCGTGGGAGATGTGCGGCCGATAGCGGAGCGCGTCTAGCACCCAGCACTCGGCGCCTCGGGCGGCCGTCCACGCGGCCTCTGACATCGCGGAGATGTCAGGGGTATAGACCAGATCGCCGATGCGCACGCCCATGGCCTCTATCTCGCCATGGGGCACCCAGAAGGGCGTGACGTCAATCGAACCGCCAGCGCCCTCGACAGTGAAGGGCCCAGAGACGTCGTTCAGCGTCATGATCGGCGGATAAGAGGACCCGGGCGGCGTCTCGAAGACATACCCGAACCGGCGGCGGAGGGTGTCGCGCGTCGGCGCATCGGCCAGCGCCGGCACCAAAGAGCGGCGATTGAAGAACACCATCCGCAGGTCGTCGATGCCGTGGATATGATCCGCATGATCGTGAGTGAAGAGCACCGCATCCAGATATCCCGCGCAGGCATCGATCAACTGCTCGCGGATGTCGGGGCCCGCATCGATCAGCAGCGTCGTGGTCCCCGCCGAGGCGATACGCTGCACGAGCAGCGCACAGCGGCGGCGCCGGTTACGCGGGTTTTCTGGATCGCAGGCGCCCCAGGTGGGCCCGGAAGGGCCGATCCGGGGAACACCGCCGGAAGAGCCGCAGCCGAGGATGGTGAAGCGGAGGGTCTCGCCTGTGTTCATCAGGCGGCTGCCCGGGTGGCAGCAGCTTTCGCAAACAGACGGTCGAAATTGGCGGTAGTCTGCGCGCAGAAGGCGGCGTAGTCGAGCCCCAGTGCCTCCGCTCCCTTGGCTGCCGTCAGCGCCACATAGGCCGGCTCACAGCGTTTGCCCCGGTGCGGCGGCGGCGCGAGATAGGGACTGTCGGTCTCCACCAGGATCCGGTCTCGCGGCGCGGCTGCGAAAATCGCCCTGAGTGATGTGGATTTCGGAAAGGCCGCGATGCCCGACATGGAGAGGTAGAAGCCGAGCGCAAGCGTCGCCTCGGCCAGCGCCTCACTGCTCGAGAAACAGTGCATCACGCAGCCGAATGCACCTGCTGCGTGCTCGCGCGTGAGGATCTCGGCCATATCATCGTCAGCATCGCGCGCATGGATGATGAGCGGCAGGCCCGTCTGCCGCGCCGCCTCGATATGGACCAGAAGGCTCTCCTTCTGCACGGCCATGCTCTCGGCGGTGTAGTGATAGTCGAGCCCGGTCTCACCGATGCCGACACATTTCGGGTGCTGCGCGATCTCGACCAACTGCTCCACCGTCGCCATTGGCTCCTCAGCTGCCTGCATCGGATGGGTCCCGGCGGCGTAGAACACGCCCGGATAGCGTTCAGCGATCGCACGCACGTCGGGCTCTCTGCGCAGGCGCGTGCAGATCGTCACCATGCGGCGGACACCCGCAGCTCCGGCCCGCGCAACCACATCGTCGAGTTCCTCCATCAACTGCGGAAAATCGAGATGGCAGTGGCTGTCAACAAGATCGGGGACGGTCATCAGGCGCTCCGGGTGCCGCGCGGCTCAGCGCAAGGCCGCGGCCCGTGCGAGCGTTGTGTCGAGATCGAGGAACATATCGAGGATCGTCTGGCCGGGGTCAAGATTGACGGCCCGCGCATGGCGGGTGGCGGCGGCGATCCGTGGAGCTGCCTCGGCCCAAAGTCGCGCCTGAGCCGGGCTCGCAGCAAGTGCGGCAAAGACGGGGGCTTCCTCGGCGGCCGCGAGCGCCGGAGATCCCAGCACCCCGGCCCGCGCCATCCGGCCAAGAAGCAGCACCGCAAGATCACAGAGCATCGGCATCACAGTCTCGCGCCCGCGCCCTCCGGCTTCCTCGGCAAGCGCCAGAAGGCCCGGTCGGTCGATCCCCTGCGGCCCGAAGAGTGCGACAATTTCGCGGTAGCGTTGGATGCCTCCGCCTTCGATCAGTTGGAACGCCCGCCCGACTGATCCGCCTGAAAGCGCCGCAAGCGCGGGGAGGTCGCCCGGCGGGACCGTGACCCCGACCCCAGCAAGGGCCTGAGACAGCGCCCGCGGCTCAAGCGTCGCCAGGTCGAGCCGGCGGCAACGCGATCGGATCGTCGGGAGCACATCTCCCGGAGCATGGCAGACCAGCAGCATCAGGGTCCGTTCGGGCGGCTCCTCGAGCACCTTAAGCAAGGCGTTGGCAGCCGCGGTGGTCATCTCGTCGACCGCATCGACAATCACCCCCCGCCACCCGCCATCGGGAGCGGAAAGCGCTAACCCACGTTTCAGGTTCCGGACTTCATCAACACCGATCTGCGTTCGAAGCTTGCCGGTTTTCTCGTGCGGCATACGCCGGACAACTGAGAGCGCCGGCTCGGAGCCCGCCTGGATCCGCCTACGCACGGCATGATCGGATGCCAGCGAAAGGGTATCCGGCGGCGTCGCACCATTGGGGAACGAAATTCGGGCCGCGGCTATGCGATAGGCGAGCGTCGCTTTGCCGATGCCCGACGTCCCCGAGAGCAGCCAGGCGTGGTGCAAGCGCCCTGCCCGCCAGGCCTCGATCACGGCAGCTTCGGCGCGCTCCTGACCCAACAACGCATCGGTCTCCGCCGGGTGCGGCGCACCGGGGAGTGCGTCTGGGCGTGGAATGTCCTCGGTCTCAGCCATTGGTCAGCACTTTGGGCAGCGCCGGAGCAACCACATTGATCACTTGGGCCGCCACGGTGTCGGGGTTGGCAGAGGCATCGACGCGCCGGATGCGATCGGGACACGCAGCAGCCAGCGCTTCGAACCGCGCGGCCAGGGCCGCCTGGAATTCGCGCCCCTTCTGTTCGAAGCGATCCTCGCCCCCTGCCCGCTCCGCCAGTCGCCCTGCCGCAAGCTCGAGCGGGAGATCGAACCAAAGCGTCAGATCGGGTTCCAACCCGACAAGCCGTGTGTGGAGTTCATCGATCAGTGACCGCCGCTCCGGATCGTCGCCCTGATAGACACGGGTCGAATCCGCATATCGATCGCAGACCACCACCTGGCCGGCAGCGAGCGCCGGCCGGATCGTGCGCTCAACATGGTCGCGCCTCGCAGCGGTGAAGAGGAGGACCTCGGTCTCCGGAGACCAACGGCCCGGTGCCCCAGTGACCAGAAGCTGACGGATCTCTTCCGCTCCATCCGAGCCTCCGGGCTCCCGCGTCTCCGTCACCACGCGGCCCGCAGCCCTCAGCGTCTCGGCCAATCTGTGGGCTTGGGTGGACTTTCCCGACCCGTCGATCCCTTCGACTGAGATGAAGAGGCCTGTCACTCCGACCACAACACCCGATCGACAGCGAGCATGCCTGCCGCTTGCATTCGAGCCAGGAATCCGCCGCGTTCCACGGCCTCCGTCGCAACCAAGGGAACGGTCAGATCCTCGATACCATCCATCTCGACCCGCAAGGTGCCGAGTTCGGCTCCAGCCTCGATCGGTGCTTCGATGGGGGCCGCAAACTCCGCCGTCAGCACCGGCTCGCCCGTTGTCCCGAACGGGATCGTCAGCACGACATCGCGCACGGGCGCGAGCGGCACGGTCGACTGTGCACCGATCCAAACGCCGGCATTCGCCAAGGCCTGGCCCGCCGTAAACAAGCGCCGCGTCTCAAATGCCCGGAAGGCCCAGTTGATCAGCCGCTCGGCCTCTTGCTTGCGCTGCGCCTCACTCTCGAGCCCCGTCACGACCAAAACGACCCGCCGATCGCCCCGAACCGCCGAGGCAACGAGACCGTAACCCGCTTCCTCCGTATGCCCCGTCTTCAGCCCGTCGGCCCCGACCCCGAGCCCGAGCAAGGGGTTCCTGTTGCGCTGGGTAATGCCCTCCCAGGTGAAGGTGCGCTCGGAGTAATAGGGATAATACTCCGGGAAGCGTGTGATGATCCGCTCCGCGAGGATCGCGAGATCCCGCGGGCTCATACGATGTTCGGGATGCGGCCAGCCCGTCGCATTTGCCAGCGTCGTGTTGGTAAGGCCAATCTCTTTGGCCCGGCGGTTCATAAAGGCGGCAAAGGCCTCTTCCGTACCAGACAACGCCTCAGCCAGCGCAACTGCCGCGTCGTTGCCCGATTGCACCACGACCCCGCGGATTAGGTTCTCGACACTGACAAGCCCACCCTCACGGATAAACATCTTGGAGCCGCCCATGGAGGCCGCTTTGGCAGAGGTGCGAAACTCGTCCGTCAGCGCGAGCCGCCCGGCCTGGATGGCCTCGAACACAACGTCCATCACCATCAACTTCGACATCGAGGCCGGCGGCAATGGCGTGTCGGCGTTCTTCGAGAGCAGCACCGCACCAGACGAGAGGTCGATCAGGAACGCCCCGCGCGCGGGCGTGCTTTGATCGATGCTGGTTGCTGCCGTTGTGGTCTCAGAAGTGGTTTGTGCGAGGCCACCGTTCGGCGTCGCCAAAAGGAACGCTGCAAGCAGAGGGATGAGGCGGAGCATCATTTTCGTCCTGGGATTAACGGCGAACCGGGAGAGCGTCCCTAGGTCCGATCCGGCGGATCTCCGTCAGCGCTCGCTGCACCTCTTCCTGAGTCTCGAAGGGACCAGAGACCACCCGGGTCAACTGTCGCTCTCCGGACCGAAAGGGCTTGCCTTGCGTCGGAAAGCCCGCATCGGCCAGCCGCTTGATCAGACGCCGTGCATTCTCCTCGACCCCAAAGATCCCCGACTGAATGAAAGCGAGATTGGGACGGCGAACGGTCTCAGGGGTTGTAGCAGGCGGCGTTTCGGCTTCGGGTTCTACCGACGCAGTTTCCACAACCTCCTCGGCTTGAGGGGCAGGCTCCGCTCCAGCGGGTTCAACGTCGGTTTCCGGCTCACCCTCAACAGTGTCTGGGCTGGAGGGCTCGGCTGCAGGCGCTGTTTCGGGTTCGGGATCAGGTTCAGGGACGCTGGCCACCGCAACGACTGCTGCTGTGTCAGGCTCTTCTACGGCGGCGGCATCCCCCGACGAAGCGGGCACCAAATCCTCATCTACGCTTGCTTGCTGTGCCGCCGCCGCGGCTTCATCGCGCAGGATGGGCCAACTGTCGATCGACCGTCGCTCTTGGGAACCGTCCGTGATGGTCGGCTCTTCGTCTAGAGTGTCCGCGGATTCGGGCTCAGGCACGGCCTCGACCTGTTCATCCCCGACCGCCGGCAAACTGGACTGGGCTAACGCAACCTCCGTATCGGTGTCGGCGTCCACTTGGACCAGATCCTCAGCAATTGGAAGCGCCGTATCGTGGGCCAGATCGTTGTCCACGTCTGCTTCCTGAGCCGCATCAACCTCGGCCACGTCGTCGACCGCCTCGGTCAGCGCTGTCTCTTCCGAGGCGCTTGCTTCCGGCTCCGTCTCGGGAGTGCCTTCCACTTCAGTCTCAGGCGCAAGCGTATCGGCTACGGCGATCTGTTCCATGGCCTCTGTCGTGAGGGGCACCCGGCGGATTGCAACAATCGAAAGCGTCACTGCCTCATTGGGAGTCATGCCTAGGGTCACCGCAGCGTCGGACGAGACCATCACCGTGGGGCCGTCGACACTGCCATCGCGGCGAAACAGCGCTCCGTCTACGGCATAGCCCGTCTCGAGGTTCAGGATGCGCACGCGGCGCGCAGTCTGAGCATCAGGATGCGCCACCCAGATACCCTGGAGTGTTCGGTTTCCGTCCCAAACCGCTTCATCAGTCTTCTCAAACTCATCAGGCGCTGGTTGCAGGCGCACATCAATAAGAGCGTTAGGCCCAGGTTCGATGGCGAAAACCGGCGCGGTTTGAGAGACTTGGGCCTGGGTGGTGGCAGCAACGCGGTCGGGCTCCTGCGTGCCCTCACCCCCTACCGATGAGCACGCCGTGAGTATTCCTAGTGGTACCGCCACCCGGATAAAACGCCCAGTCCGACTGCACCAAAGCGACATTTCGCTCCGTCGCTCCATCCGCCCGTCCTCGATCTGCTCTTTTCTCTTTGGACCCTTATAGCGGATAGACTGCGCGATGAGAAGCGGTGGCCCAGGCTGGACGGCATAACGTAGCACAGGTAATCAGACACCTGCAGGAAGGGTGGCAGAGTGGTCGAATGCACCGGTCTTGAAAACCGGCGATGTGCAAGCATCCGTGGGTTCGAATCCCACCCCTTCCGCCATTTCCGCGAACAAGATGGTGATCTTAGGTGATATTTTCAAAGATTCGCTCTTACATTCCACAAGAATTTACTCAACCGTGAGGTGGATTTGACGCAACAGAGCTCACCGCGCACATCTCGCGGATCTGTCGCACCATGCACGGCTAACCTTTAAACCTTTGTGCCCCACCCAAGACCGGTGGACATAGGTAACGACCTATCGAAGTTTGTGAGAAACCTTCGTTGAGTGTCATTGGCATCGAACGGGTATCGCGCGACACATTTGCCATAAGCTGGACACCCGCAAGAACCCTACTTTGACGCTTGGGTGAAGGGCGTCGGGGCTCCCCTCTTGAATGGAATACGCCCGTATTCGGCAATCCCGGGCGGCTCTGCGCGGTTTCGGGCGGAGTCACCCCTTGGCGCGCGGGCGTTCGTGGAAGATCATGCGGTCGAAGTTGTAGACGATGTTGGCCAGCGTCAGTTTCGCTTCGCTGCCCACGCATCGTCCGTCTGGCTGCAATGGGCGCTGTCCATTGGCCGGCAGGCGATTGCCCGCGATCGCCGAAAGGCGGCCCAGATCTCCGAACCTGTGTTCTCCCGGCTGACCAGGCGAGGGAACTGGCGTCCGTCCGCCGCCGAGGCCGCGGTGACGGCGCTCTCCCGCATGACGTCGCGAAGCGGTGCGCGCGAAGCGCGGCAACGGCGGTCGATGCTGATATGGGGTTGTAGCCGAACACCGGCACCGCGATCATCGGCAGGGGCGTGGCGACAGGCCGATAGCGGAGCTTGCCGCCGACCTTCAGCGTCCAGCGGGCGTTGGTTTCCTTGATCGCCGCCTTCTCGGCTCCGGTGGTGCGCTGCTTCGGTGCCGGCACCAGGCTCGCATCGACGATCTGCCTGGCCATGCGCTGCCCGACAGGCGATTGCGCAGCAATCTGCCGAGAAGGACTTCGTGCAGGGAGAGGAGGATGAGAAAGGCTTCTCTGGAGCGTTTTCCCGACGAACCGCATGACGGCCGCGTCTTCCGGACCCTGAACATCATCGATGAATACGCGAAGGAGGCGCTCCCTCGCGGCCGCAATCTGCGGATGCGCCTGCCGGGCGACGGATGATCCGCATGGATCGCAAGCTCAATTCCGTCGACGTCGTGGACGCCCTGACGGATCTCTTCATCCTTCGCGGCCCGCCCGAATACATCAGGTCGGACAACTGGCCCCACACTCCGCGCGCGTCGCTGCGCGACGTCATCGCCCGCTTCCGCGACGAGCTGCTCAACAGCGAGATCTTCTTCTCCCTCCGCGAGGCAGCCCCTCGGGCAAACGATCCACTGGATCGTTTCCTGATCCTCGGGTCCCTGATCGAGCACTGGCGCCGACATTACAACACTGTCCGGCCACACCGCGCCCTCGGCTACCGTCCGCCCGCACCCGAAGTCATCCTCCCCGTCGACCAGAGGTCGGTCATGCACTGACAATTCAACCGCACCACGCGATGACGGCAGTCCAGGTGCAGGGTTTCTGCGTTAAATTTCGACCTCATCCAGCGCTCTAAAGATGCGAGCAAACACCTCCGCCGTCCCGGCCGCTCCTCCCAACTCACACGTCACGAGATCCCCGTTTCCAAAGGCCCGTTCCACGGCCAAACGGATTAACCGCCCAGCCGACACCGCTTCAGCCGATCCATGCCGGTCTCCCAGCCAGTCCAGCATCATGGCCGCCGACAAGACCATTGCGGTAGGGTTGGCGATTCCCTTTCCAGCAATATCCGGTGCGGATCCGTGACAGGGTTGAAACACCGCATGCTCGTCACCGATATCGGCAGATGGCGCATACCCCATGCCCCCCATAAGCGCCGCACCGAGGTCCGAAAGGATATCCCCAAACATATTCTCGGTTACGGCAACATCGATCGCCCAAGGCTTCTGAACCATGTTCATTGCAAACGCATCGACATACGTGCTCTCGGCCCGAATGCCCGGATTGTTGGCGGCCCGCTCTTCGAAGATCTGCCGCCAAAACGCGAACGCCTGAAAGACATTGGCTTTGTCAACTGAGGTGACCTTCTGCGCGTGTCCACGGCTCTCGGCAAGGCGGAACGCAAAATCGAAGAGCTTCTCGCAAATCGGCCGTGTGATCACCATCGTCTCGCGCGCCTCGTCGTCCCCGACGCGCTGACCGGGTGCTTGGGGCGCGAAAAGCCCTTCGGTTGACTCGCGGATGATCACATAGTCGACCTCGTGAGCGCGTAAATCGGCGAGGATTGGGCGAGTGCCCGGCACCGGCTTTACCGGGCGTACGCCAGCATAGAGGCCAAACTCGAACCGCAAATCGATCTGTGGGGTAATCTCGCGCCCGTCTGGATAGCGCACAGAAGGCATCCCCATCGCTGCAAGGAGAATTGCATCGGCCTCTCCCGCATCCTTAAGCGCCTTTTTGGGAAGCGCCGAACCAGTATCGACATAGACGGAGGCCCCTGCCTGGCAGGGTACGAAAGAGAAGCTCACGCCACCTGCCCTTGCCGCCGCTTGTTCCAGCAACGCCAGAGTTGGTCCTGTTATCTCCTGGCCAATGCCGTCCCCAGGAAAAACAGCAACGCGAAACTCGGAAAGATTGGTCATACGGCCTCCAGCAGGTCCGCGAGCGGACCGAGATCGACGTCCCAGTGCGGAAGTTGCGCACCGCGAACCGGCATGGAGATGGCCGCAATGGACTCACCAAGCAGGCATCCAAGATATCCCGTGGAAAGGTCGGGGCCGCCAAAAGCAAGGTTTGAGATGTTCTGAAGGTGTTTTGACCGCACTTGGTCCAAATGCCGGCGACCCATCTCCCCGGCTTGAAACGCATTCTCGACCCACTCGAGATGATCGGGGTCAGCGTCCTCCACAAGGGTTTCGATGTCTCCATCCGGTACGATCCGCAGCACCCGATTGGACACGATCGACGTAACGATCAGGCTCCCGTCTTCGGCGAGCGCGAGCCCATCTGGAAACGTTCCCGGTCCAAACTCGGCAATCGTCCGGCGCCCGCTGAGCCCGCTTGCTGTTACCTCGAATGCGGTCAACCGACGTGCAAATGTCTCGTTCACCCACAGCGTTTTTCCATCTGGCGACAACAGGCATTCGTTCGTGTACCCGAGGCCGTCCGCAACCACTTCGGTTCCGCCATCCCGATACAGTGCAATGAATCCGGTTGCCGCATCCGGACGGTAGTCGAGTGACCTTGGGACCTTGGTGGTTGACACGGTAATCCAGATGCCGCCCCGAGGATCCGGGCAGACAAAGTTCACCGGAGGCAACGGTCGGGCATCCGCGTTGTCCGTAACCATCTCGCATCGGCCGTTGGCGTAGAGCCTGTACACCCCTCCCCGCTCAGCACCAAGATGCCCAATAAGGATCGTGCCGCCGGCCTCGAGCGCTATTCCGTTCGGTCTGACTGGCAAGTCAATCCCAGGGTCCGGACGCGTGGCAAGGATCCTCAAAACCCGACCATTCGGCGAAATCAGAGAGACACCGCCCGGCTCTGTCCAATCCGGCGCCATGAGCAGTCCGCTGCGATGACAGAGCACACATTCAGGGCGCTTGAGTTTTGTCCCGATCTGAAACAGTGTCTCAACGTTCAATGTGACCTCAGGTGACCTGGGCTAGGGGTGTCGGTTCTGCGTTAAACCATTCTACGGGCAGGACCTAGGTTAGAAGAGCTGCTTCTAAATCGATTTAGAACAGCTGAGGCCGGGCTGACAAGCCCGTTGGGGGGAATCATGCATGTAGTGACCGTGACATTCGAGGTGCGCGATGAGGAGGCCGAACGGTTTCTCGCTCGCGTGCGGCTGCAGGCGTCGGAGAGCTTGTCCAACGAGGACGATTGCCATCAGTTCGATGTCTGCACCGACCCACTGGACCCTTGCCGCATCTTTCTCTACGAGCTCTATACGGATGCGGCGGCGTTCGATGCCCATCTCGCTTCAGCGCATTTCAAGGCCTTCGATGCCGAGGTTTCCCCCTGGGTTGTCAAGAAATCCATAGCGACCTGGGAACTTCATTGAGCGGCTATCGCCCGTTCGCGCCACCACACATATAGCCCGCTGGATAAGACAATCGCGGAACCTACCAGAACCCAAGCGTCTGCCGGTTGGTCAAAGATGAGCCAGCTCGATGCGGTCATGTACAGAATCATCGAGTATATAAACGGCGCGAGAACAGAGGCCGGGGCATAGCGATGCGCCATTGTTATTGTTTGATGTCCCGCCCATCCGAAGACGCCGATTAGCAGGAAGAAGGCCCAATCGATGCCCATGGCGGGCCACTGCCACTCGGCCAATCCAAACGGAGTAATCGCCAGAAACGGAATTGCTGCACCATAGAGTTGCTGGGTATGGGGGCTATCAACACCGACGAGTTTGCGAGTGAGAATTGAGTAGAGAGAGGCCGACACTGCTGCTGCAACAGAAAACAGAACCGCCCAGTGCATTTCTCCCGTCCATGGTCGGGTCGCCACTAAGACACCGGTAAACCCAACCAGAATTGCCACCCAACGGCGGATACCCACCCGCTCACCAAGCAAGGGCACAGACAATGCACAAACCCACAAGGGTATGGTGAAAAAGATGGCCGTTGTGACTGTGAGCGGAAGATACTGCAGCGCCAGAAAGTTGAACACCGTCCCACCAAGCAGGCAAAGAGCGCGGAGCACCTCCCTTGGGCGGTCAGCAGACAGGAACAGGCGGGTTCCCGTTCGTGGATACAGCACCGCCACAACAATGGCCAAGTGGACCGCGAAGCGCACGAACACGACCTGGAGCGGTGGCAACCCTGCCTCGATAAGCCACTTGGCGCTGGTGTCGATACCGGTGAAGAGCAGATACGTCAGCAACATCAGCGCAATGCCTGTGAGCCGACGATCTGGCTCCAACGTCATTTCGGAAAGCGCACCGCGAGATCCGCAACCTGCGCCTGAGTGAGAAAGTGCGTCGGAGCACCGCGCAGCATGAGATAGAGTTTGGCCGTCTCCTCCAACTCTTCCGCCGCATAGACAGCGGCGTCCAGAGATTTGCCGGCCACCACAGGGCCGTGGTTCGCCAGCAGCATCGCATGCGCATGACGCGCTGCTGACCGCACAGCGTTGGCCAAGGCCATATCCCCCGGAGCGAAATACGGAACCAAAGGGCATTTCCCGACGCGCATCACGTGATAGGCCGTGATCGGCGGCAACACGTCCTCGGGATCGATATCGGCCAGACAAGACACTGCAACCGAGTGGGTTGAATGCAAGTGCACAACCGACGTCATCTCTGGCCGCTCTTCATACATCGCGAGGTGCAGGAAAGCCTCTTTCGAGGGCTTGTCACCAGAGATATGCGTGCCATCCCGAGCCACCAAAGAGAGGCGTTCTGGGTCAAGCCGACCCATACAAGAATTCGTGGGCGAGACGATCATGCCCTCGTCGGTCATGACCGACACATTCCCCGAAGAGCCGCATCCGTAACCGCGGTCGAACAGCGACTTCGCCAACAAGCAAATGCGTTCTCGAATATCCGTCATGGCGCAACCGCCAATGCATCGGAGAAGAAGCTCTCTTGTCCAAAGTTCCCCGATTTCAGAGCAAGGGCGATCGGGCGTTCGTCCATCGTGGCGCACCAAGGGACCCCTGGGGCAATGGACGGGCCAACGGTCAGCCTTGTCGCACCGAGCGCCTTCGCAACCGCGCCTGAGGTTTCTCCTCCTGCGACAACAAATCGACGAACGCCGGCGGACTTGAAGTGGACAGCTAAGCGACTGAGTTCTTGTTCTACCAGGGACGCAGCACGATCGCTTCCAAGAATAGACTGAGCCTTCGCGACTTGCTCGGGCGGTTGTGTCGCCGCAAACAGCGTCGGCAAAGCATCCGTTGGAACTGCCGTCGACACACCGTCCGCGAGCGCCAAAGGGTCGAGACGGATCGTCCGGCCCCCATCTGCCTCCCAGCGGGCCACTTGTGCATTGGTTGCTTGCGAGCAAGAACCGGACAGCAGCACTGTCGGTCCCCCGATCTCGGGGAGCGACGCTGACTGGTCGTCAGATGTCCCGCTTTCACGCCGCCCAATCGAGAGGGCGAGCCCCGAGCCCGCTGTTACGAGGGGCCAATCGTGGACGGCATCGGCCAGGACATCGAGATCCGACTGCTCCAGGGCGTCTACGACCACATGCGAAACCCCCTCCGCGGCCAGGGCCGCCAGAGCCGCCCGCACCGCATCGGTGCCTTTCCGCACCGTCGACCAAGGGACAAGCCCGGCTCTGCCTTCGGCCAGTTGCTCATCGAGCAACCGCACGAGATCGGCATCTGTCATCGGCGTAAGCGGGTGCTTCGCCATACCTGATTCCGAGAGAAGTTGCTCGCCCACAAAGAGCTTGCCCATGTAAATCGATCGCCCATTCTCCGGAAACGCCGGAGTGTAAATTGTCTGCGACGCCCCCGTCTCTCTCATCAAGGCTTCAGCCACCGGACCGATGTTTCCTTGGGGTGTGGAGTCGAAGGTTGAACAGTACTTGAAATAGCACCTCGACGCGCCGCCCTCGACCATCCAACGCCAAGCGGACAAGCTTTCGGAGACCGCTTCCGCAACCGGCGCCGTTCGAGATTTCAGCGCGACAACGACCGCATCGGCTGATGGACACGGCCCAGCACCCTGGCCGAGTTGTAGAACAGTCCGCATCCCACCGCGCGAGAACATCGAGGCAAGATCTGTCGCTCCAGTAAAGTCGTCGGCCACCGCTCCGATCATAGTCGCCGCCTTACTTCTTTGTGAGGTCTAGAGGAGGAGATTTGCGTGTGCGCTGCCATGGCCGGGCGCCAAGCCAAACAACGGCGGCCAAAATACCGAGTTCAATCGCCAGTGACCCCTCGAGCAAGGTCAGCATCACCGGATCCCATAGCAGGGGGCTGACATGGCGCTCCAACGCAGGCTGCATCAGTTGAAGACTGTTCGGATGCGCCCAAAACCACCATTCACCCAAAGCCGAAAGCCGGAGAGCTTCTCCGGAGCCGGGTCCGGTCGAGAGATCGACTGCGAAAACAGTCAGGGCCAAGAGCGCGATTACTAAGGCTACCAGCCGTCCCATCCAATTCCCCATGCCCATGAACGCGGTGAAGCTAGCGCCTCGAACGCGACCTGCCAAGCATTGCAGCACCATCCCTTGACCTTCCAGCGACGGGAATGCCTATCAAGGAAACCGGTTGGGGTCGGATGGTGCTGGCAGCAGGCAGATGCGCGGAGAAACAGAGACATTGCGTTTGACAGGCCTGAAGTGCGCGGGTTGTGTTTCCCGAGCAGAGGCAGCGCTCGCCTCCGCGCCCGGCGTTGCAAGTGCGGCCGTGAACCTCGCAACAGGCACAGCAAAGCTTCGTCTCGTTGAGCCGTCGGGGCGAGCCGAAGCCGAACGCGCGGTGGTCGCTGCCGGCTTTGGAGTTGCGTCAGCTGAGGCAAAGCCCTTGGACACCTCAACTCTCGCGAGCAATGCGGCGTTGGCGGGGGCCCTTACACTGCCGGTCTTTGTGTTGGAGATGGGGGGGCACATCATCCCGCAACTCCATCACGCGATCATGCAGACGATTGGCACGGGCGCGAGTTGGACGGTTCAGGCGGTGCTCACCACGCTTTGTCTGGTGGGGCCTGGGCGGCAGTTTTTCACCCGCGGTTTACCGGCATTGGTGAAGCGACACCCCGACATGAACGCGCTCGTCGCGCTGGGGACATGCGCTGCCTGGGCCTATTCCATGGTTGTTCTGCTTGCCCCTGATTTGGTGCCTTCGGACAGTCGATCAGTCTATTTCGAGGCCGCGGCCGTCATCGTAACACTGATCTTGCTTGGCCGCTGGCTCGAGGCGAGAGCACGCACCCGCACCGGAGATGCAATCCGAAGGATGATTGCACTACGTCCGGAGACTGCCCGTGTTCAACGCCATGGCCAAATCCAAACGATTCCAGTCGACGAGGTCGTTGTCGGTGACGTGGTAGACATCAGGCCAGGGGAGCGCATTCCGGTTGATGGCGTGTTGGTCTCTGGTGAAAGCCGAGTGGATCAGGCCATGGTCACCGGAGAGCCTCAGCCCGTCCGGCGCGCAACCGGGGATCCCGTTGTCGGCGGCACCGTAAACGGGACCGGCGCCCTCGTCATGCAAGTGACGGCTGTGGGTTCGGAGACGCTGCTCTCACGGATCGTCTCGATGGTCGAGGAGGCGCAGGGAGCAAAGCTACCCATCCAGGCTCAGGTCGATCGGGTCACCGCTTGGTTTGTTCCCATCGTGATGGGTATCGCCGTATTGACGATCACAGCGTGGCTGGTTTTACCCGCAGAGCCTGAACTCTCCCGTGCAGTGGTTGCCGGCATCTCCGTTCTCATCATTGCATGCCCCTGCGCGATGGGCCTCGCCACGCCCGTCTCTATTCTGGTTGGCACGGGCCGCGGGGCCGAACTGGGCATTCTCTTTCGAGATGGACGCGCGCTTGAAACACTGGCAGCGACCACGATGGTTGCCTTTGACAAGACGGGAACGCTGTCGATAGGACGACCAGCGCTCACAGGGTTCGAAGTCCGTCCCGGGTTGGATGCGGACACTCTGCTCGCTCGGATTGCCGCGGCAGAAGCCCGGTCGGAACATCCGCTCGGCACCGCCGTTGTCGCCGAAGCGAAGCACCGTGGCCTCTCGTTTCCTATTGCCGAAGACGTCGAAGCTATACCGGGACGTGGCCTGTCTGCGACTGTCGACGGACGGCAACTCATCATCGGGTCTGAGCGGTTGATGACCGAACGTGGGATTGATCTTGGTGAATTCGCTCCAGAGGCTACTGCGTTTGCAGACGCCGGTCGCACTACATTCTACGCCGCCGACGATGACGGTGTGGCCGCGATCTTGTCGGTATCTGATCCTCTCAGACCGGAGAGCAAAGGAGCGGTTGCCGCCCTTCATGCACAGGGCGTGACAACAGCTTTGCTAAGCGGCGACGCAAAGGCCCCAGCTGATGCAGTCGCTCGATCTCTCGGCATTCCTCGCGTCGCATCACAACTCCTCCCCGGAGAGAAACGCTCCGAGATTGCAGCCATGCGCCATGAGGGCCATGCAACAACTTTTGTGGGTGACGGCATCAATGACGCTCCCGCACTGGCCGAAGCCGACACCGGCATTGCTATTGGTTCAGGAACCGATATTGCGGTCGAGAGTGCTGGGGTCGTTTTGTTGGGCGGGCCGCGGGGCGTCGCCACCGCAATCGAGCTTGCCCGGGCAACGCGCGCGAACATCCGGCAGAACCTCGTTTGGGCTTTTGGATACAACGCCGCGCTCATCCCTGTCGCCGCGGGCGCACTAACACCGTATACTGGGGTGACGCTCTCCCCAATGTTGGCGGCAGGAGCCATGACGCTGTCCAGCCTCTTTGTGCTGCTCAATGCGCTGCGTTTGAGGCGCTTCTCCCCCATTGGGGACCATGGCCACGCACCAGCACGCCAACACCTCGCGGAAACGGAGGTCGCATGACCATCGGAGAAGTGGCCGAACGCACCGGCCTCCCTGCCAAAACGATCCGCTACTACGAGGAGATCGGCCTGATCCACCCTGCGCGCGGCACCAATGGATATCGCCACTTCAACGAGCGCGATGTGCACAATCTCACTTTTCTTGCCCGGGCCCGATCTCTTGGGTTCGGCATCGAGGACTGTCGGACCCTGCTAGGGCTCTACGGAGACCGCGCGCGCGCAAGTGCGGATGTCAAACGGGTTGCCGCCGAGCACTTGGACGAGATCGAGCGCAAGATCGATGAATTGCGGGCGATGCACGCTACGCTTTCAAACTTGGTCGCGCGCTGCAATGGCGACGACCGGCCGGACTGTCCGATTCTGGCTGATCTCTCAGGTAACACGGCAATTTAGGCAGGCGTGGGTAGGGTCAGTCAGATCCCTCTCATCTGACCCAGCAATCCTGGAGCTTGCCTCCATGGTTGGCAAATTCGCGGCGACTTTCCGACCGGGTATGCAAACATCTTTGCTGTGGTACTCCAGATTGATATACGGCGCGCAGCGGCCCCTTAGCTCAACTGGATAGAGCAGCGGACTTCTAATCCGCAGGTTCGGGGTTCGAGTCCTCGAGGGGTCGCCAATGGTTTCAATGAGTTAGCGCACATTGTTCGCATCTTGATCAGTCGTTTCTACACTGGTTTCAACGCTTCTTTTTTCCAAAAGACGCAGAACATCGTTAGTCGCGGTGGACTGCCCCGACGGAGTGGTCCGGTTGAATTGCTAGTCATGACCGATCTGTGGTCGATCGTGGACTGGCCCCGTTGAGTGGTCCGGCTCGGTTGTTAGTGCATGACCGGACTGTGGTCGACCGGGATGATCGTTTCTGGCGCGGGCGGACGGTAGCCGGGGGTGTATCGACCCAGCGGAATCTGCCCAGGTTATGCCGCTAATTCGAAGGCTGCGGCTGGTGTCCTCATGCCGAGCGCC
>JBCBYB010000034.1:0-47633 GCA_039816045.1 Pseudomonadota bacterium | reverse complement strand
CCATGCCCCAGACTCGCATGAGCGACCGGCCAAGGGAATCCAAAATCGGATACCTCCGTATCGGTCATACCACTAGGGGCCGAGGCTCTTGGCCTCCGAGGGCGGTACGTTGAAATGGCGGCGGAATTCGCGGCTGAACTGCGATGCGCTTTCATAGCCGACACTCACCGCCGCCACCGAGGGGCGCATGTCGTTGTGGACGATGAGCATACGCGCCCGGTTCAGGCGCATCTTCTTGAGGTATTGCAGAGGTGTCTCCGAGGTCACCTCCTTGAACCGGCGATGAAAGGCCGAAACGCTGAGCCCCGCTTCCTCCGCCAACCCAGGGACCGAGAGGGGTGCGGTGAACTCCCGCTCCATCCGCTGGATCGCACGGGCGAGCCGGGCAAGCTGGCTCTCAGACCGGGTGAGCGCCCGCAAGCTGTCGCCATGGGGCCCGGTAAGCGCGCGGTAGAGGATCTCGCGCAGGATGCCCGGGCCGAGCGCGCGGGCCTCCTGCGGCGAGCCGAGCGCATCGAGCATCCGCTCGACCGCGCCCAGCATGGCCTCGGAAAGCGGCACCGGCTCTGCCCCGCTCAGCAAGGCCTCACCAGGGGGCGTCGGCACTCTGGGCTCTGGGCGGACGGCTTCGCAAAGCGCGGTCAACTCCGACATATCAATCGAGACGAACAGGCCGAGAAGCGGTGCCGCCTCGCTGCCATGGGTCTCGCAGGCGAACGGCATCGGCACCGTGACCACGAGGCAGGTGTCCGGATCATAGCGGAACACCCGCTCGCCGAGATAGCCGACCTTGTGCCCCTGCCCGATGATCACGATGCCGGGCTCGTAGACCACAGGCGTCGGAGGACGGCTCTGGCGCGACCAGAAATAGCGCAGCCCAGGCAGATCGGTGTCGGCGATCCCCGACAACGCTTCGGTGGCAAACCGCGGCATCAGGCTCTGCAGTTTCGGGGCAATGCGCGACATCGGCTCCTCCTCGGCTTGCCAGAGATCTGGGCTGGCCTTCCGCGAACGGCAATCCGTTCTCCGGGCTCGGGGCAGGATCAGGCAAGGATTGGGTAGGAACCGACACGAAACATCGTGCCAAGCCCCTACGCCTTGTGATCCATTCGACCCATCTTAAGCATGTAGCCTGCGCGTAGGGCCAAAAAGGCCCCCGCCGCCAACATGGAGGACCAGCCGGTGACACAGTTCAAGATCAACGGACGGGACGTATCGCTCGATGTGCCCGAGGATATGCCCCTGCTTTGGGTGGTGCGCGACGAGCTTGGGATGACGGGCACGAAGTTCGGCTGCGGCATCGCGCAATGCGGCGCCTGCACCGTGATGATCGACGGCATCGCCAGCCGCAGCTGCGTGACCCCGGTGAGCGCGGTCGAGGGCTCTGAGATCACCACGATCGAGGGCCTGGCAGGGGCCGAGGCGGAAGCCGTCCGCGAGGCTTGGGTCGCCATCGACGTGCCCCAGTGCGGCTATTGCCAGTCCGGCCAGGTGGTCGCGGCAACGGCCCTGCTGCAGGAGACGCCGAAGCCAACCGATGAGGATATCGACTTCGCCATGGAGGGCAATCTCTGCCGCTGCGCCTCTTATGTGCGCATCCGCCAAGCGATCCACGACGCCGCCGACAAGCTGGAGGGCTGAGCCATGACCATCCACACCCCCACTCGCCGTGGCTTCATGCAGGGCTCAGGCGCGCTTGTGCTTGGCCTTTCGCTGCCGCTTAAGGGCCGCGCGGCCACCGCAGAGAGCTTTGCGCCGAATGCCTTCCTGCGGATCGCCGATGACGACACGGTGACCGTGCTGGTCAAGCACATCGAGTTCGGCCAAGGCCCCTTCACCGGGCTTGCGACCCTCGCCGCCGAGGAGTTGGACGCCGACTGGGCGCAGATGCGGGCCGAGCATGCGCCCTCCGACCCGGAGCAGTACAAGAACCTGCTCTTCGGGCTTCAGGGCACCGGCGGCTCGACGGCCATGGCAAACTCTTGGATGCAGATGCGCCAGGCAGGCGCCGCGGCCCGTGCGATGCTGGTCGAGGCAGCCGCGGCCCGATGGGGTGTGCCGGCGGGCGAGATCTCGGTCGCAAAGGGCGTCGTCTCGCATCCCTCCGGCCAGTCGAGCGGTTTCGGCGCGCTTGTGGCGGATGCCGCGGCGCTGACTCCGCCTGCCGAGCCCAAGGTGAAGGATCCGAGCCAGTTCACCCTGATCGGCACCGACCGCCCAAGGCTAGACACTTTGGCGAAATCGACCGGCCAGGCGGACTACACCATCGACGTCAAGCGCGAGGGCATGCTGACCGTTGCGGTCCTGCACCCGCCCAAGTTCGGGGCGAAACTGGCGGACTTCGACGCGACCGAGGCGCTGGCGATCCCGGGTGTGGTTCGGGTCGAGGAGATCTCCTCGGGCGTTGCTGTCTATGCCCGCAACACCTGGGCGGCGTTCCAGGGCCGTGAGGCGGTGACGGCTGAGTGGGACGAGACCGGCGCCGAGACCCGCTCGACCGAGGAGATGGCGCAGCTCTGGGCTGAAGCCGCGCGTCAACCGGCCACGGTTGCGGAAGAGGGCGGTGATGTGGACGCGGCGCTTGCCAGTGCCGCGGTCACCCATGAAGCCGAGTTCGTCTTCCCCTTCCTCGCCCATGCACCGCTCGAACCGCTCGATGCCGCCATAGAGGTCACCGATGCGGGAGCCGAGGTCTGGATGGGCTCCCAGCTCCAGACCGTGGACCATCAGGTGGTCGCCGGCACGCTCGGCCTCTCGCCCGAGCAGGTGCAGATCCACACGCTTCTCGCTGGCGGCAGCTTTGGCCGCCGGGCGCAGCCGACCTCCCATGTGGCTCAGGAAGCGGCCGAGATCGCCAAGGCAGCCGGCAAGGGGGCCTACAAGCTGATCTGGACGCGGGAGAACGACATCCGCGGCGGCTACTATCGGCCCCTGACGGTGCATCGCTTCCGCGGCGGGCTGGATGCGGAGGGTCAGATCTCGGCCTGGGAGAACACCGTTGCGAACCAGTCGATCGTGGCGGGCTCGCCCTTCGAGATGCTGATCCAGAACGGCGTCGATGCGACCTCGATCGAGGGGTCGACCAAGATGCCCTATGCCTGGCCTTCGCACCGGGTTTCCTGGGCGCAGATGGAAGCGGGGGTGCCCGTGCTCTGGTGGCGCTCGGTCGGACACACCCACACGGCCTATGCGACCGAATGCTTCCTCGACGAGCTGCTGGAGAAGGGCGGACGCGACGCCGTGGCCGGGCGGCTCGCACTCCTCAAGCCGGATGCGACCCGGGACCGCGGCGTGCTGGAGCGGGTGGCGGATATGGCCGGCTGGTCCGGCGCAGGCACCGGCGACCGGCGTTTCGGCGTGGCGCTGCACGAGAGCTTCAACAGCTATGTGGCGATGATCGCCGAAGTCTCGAGCCAGGACGGTTTGCCGCGGGTGCATAAGATCTGGTGTGCCATCGACTGCGGCGTCGCGGTCAACCCAAATATCGTCCGGGCGCAGATCGAGGGCGGTGTCGGCTACGGGCTCTCGGGCGTGATGCGTGAGGAGATCACGCTGGCCGAGGGCGGCGAGGTGGAGCAGTCGAACTTCGACAGTTACGCACCGCTGCGGATCACCGAGATGCCGGCGGTCGAGGTCTCGATCATCGGCAGCAACGAAGCTCCCACAGGGGTCGGCGAGCCCGGTCTGCCGCCGCTTGCGCCGGCCGTCGGCAACGCCTGGCGGGCCCTGACGGGCAAGACACCGCGGCGTCTGCCCTTCGCCCGGGGCCTATCCGACGCTTGAGCGGAAACGGCGGGCGCTCCGGCGCCCCCTATGCCTACGACCCAGAGATCAGCGCGCCCGGCGGGCAGCGCGCCTTCACAAGGCGCCGCTATGAGGCTTTCCAACGCCAGCTGAACGTAATCTCGGGTAGCCATTGACCATCGACACGCGTCATCCCGCAGCCAACCTCTTGCCCTCCAAGCGCACGATAGAACCGGCAACCGCTTTCGTTTTCGGCAAGCGAGCGAACGACCACCCCTGTGAACCCAGCCTCAGCGAGCCGCGCTCGCGCCGAGGCGAACAGCTTGCGCCCGAGCCCAGTGCCCTGTGCCGCCGGGTCGAGATAGAGCTCGTAGATCTCCCCCCGGGCATCCCCGTTCACTTTCAGGCCGCGTTGTTTCCCGATCCAGGCATATCCCTGAACCGTATCGGCGAGCTCGATGACAAGGGCCGACTGCCCCTCCTCGACGCGTTCAAGCCACCAACCCATGCCATGCTCTGAAGCCAACCGGGCAAGGGCAGCGGCCGGGATCAACCCCGTATACGCATGGGTCCACGCCATGCGGCGGATTTCCGCCAACCGCGGTACGTCATCCTCTCTTGACCATCGCGTTTGGAGCATGCTCCCCCTCCGTGCCAAGCTGCAGTATAGATAGGTCATGCCCGAGTGGTGCAACCAACTTCGGATGCCGGTCGGACCCATTGCCCAGAAGGTGCCCGCGATGAGCGACAACGACATTGTCGAGACCCCGCGCACGGTAACCAAGCCCAAGGTCGACCGACCCCGTCTCTATAAAGTGGTTCTTCTGAACGATGACTACACCCCCCGGGAATTCGTTGTAACCGTGCTAAAGGGGGTTTTCCGGATCTCCGAGGACCAGGCCTACCGGGTGATGATCACCGCCCATCGGCGCGGGGTCTGCGTTGTTGCGGTCTATACCCGCGACGTGGCCGAGACCAAGGCAGAGACCGCCACCGATATGGGCCGCGCCGCCGGGTACCCGCTGCAGTTTAACGCAGAACCCGAGGATTGAACCCGAACGGCCTAAGCCGCGTTCCGTGGGGCAAGCCCGCCTTCTCGGGCAATAAAGGCGGCAATCTTCTCGATCCCATCGCCGTGGCGCGCCCGCGTAAACAGGAAGGGCCGCTCACCGCGCATCCGGGTGGCATCTCGCTCCATGACGCTGAGATCTGCTCCCACATGGGGCGCAAGATCGGTCTTGTTGATCACCAGGAGGTCCGAGCGCGTGATCCCCGGCCCGCCCTTACGCGGGATCTCCTCGCCCGCGGCAACGTCGATCACGTAAATCGTCAGATCCGCCAGCTCGGGAGAAAAAGTTGCCGCCAGGTTGTCGCCCCCGCTTTCGATCAACACCAAGTCCAGATCCGGGTGCCGCACCCGCAGATCCGCCACCGCTGCCAGGTTGATCGAGGCGTCCTCCCGGATCGCGGTGTGCGGACAGCCCCCGGTCTCGACACCCAGGATCCGATCGAGCGGCAGCGCCTGGGAGCGCATGAGCGCCTCGGCATCCTCCCGGGTGTAGATGTCATTGGTGATCACGGCGACCGAATAGGTCTCCCGCATCGCCTTGCAGAGCCGGTCCGTCAGCGTCGTCTTTCCCGCCCCGACCGGACCTCCGATGCCGACCCTGAGCGGACCATGCGGTGAAGTCATGCGTGCCCCCATATGTGAAAGTGCTCGATCAAGCTACGCTCTGAGACCCGCCGAGGCCAAGAGGGATGGCGCCAGACCGACCACCCCACGCCGCTCTCAGGATCAGGATCCAGCCAGACCCGCGCACTTTGGAGCGGCTTGCCCAGCAGTCGCGCAATCTTGGCAGTCAGATGCCCCTCCTTGGGCCGCACACCAGCCAGGGATGCCCGATTGATCCGCAACACCGCGGCATGCGCCACCCTCTGACCAATCGCCGTTCGCAACGCTTACCGCGTCGCCACCCGGCTCATGATCGGAACAGCCGCACGGTCTGCGTCTCGTGGCGCTGGCTCACGATGTCGAGGGCGAAAGCGGCTGAACCGATCTCGTCGAGCGATGCGTCCTCCGCCTCGGAAGCCACGCGCGCGATCAGCGGCATAAGGCCGGCCACGACCCGCTGTCCTTCGGTCTGACCGATCGGGATCAGCCGTACGCCCGCTGACACGAGATTGGTGGCGAACGCCTGAAGCATCGCCGGCAGAAGCTGGCCGGGCGCAATCCCTGCTGCCCCAGCGGCGGCCCCCAGGGCGACCGGAAAGGGCGCGTCCGCCACGTCGATCCCCCAACCCTCCCGCGTCGTGCGGGCAAAGGCTGCCCCAGGCAATGCCGTCTCCATCAACCGCTCTTCAGACGGGGCGAGCGCGCGCGCCAGATCGGCCAATTCGGCGAGCCCGGCGCCCTCGGCCCGCACCGCATGGGCCGCGAGGATGGCATCCGTGCGCCCGGCGCCATGGGCCAACGCATCCGCGATCCAATCCGCAAGCGTCTTGGCGTCTTGCACCGCGCCTGCGGCAATCGCCGCCTCGAGCCCATGGGAGTAAGCAAAGGCCCCCACCGGATAGCCCGGCGACAGCCACGCCAGCAACAGCGCCTGAGGATCCGGTGTCTCAGTCATGGCGATGCGGGATGTGGGCGTTCGGGTCGTGATCGGCGGGCCCGTGGCTGTGCCCATGGGTGCGGCCGTGGCCATAGGCGCCGCCCTCGGGCAGGAAGGGCTCCTCCACATGCGTAACGATGGCGCCGAGACCCTCCAGCATTGCCTCCAGCACATGGTCCCGTTGGATCAGCAGCCGGCCTTCGGCGACCTGGCAAGGCGTGTGACGGTTGCCGACGTGCCAGGCAAGACGCGCCAGCGCAGCGCCGGTCGCGCGCACCTCCGCGAGCGCCTCGGGAGCAGCGCGCAATGTGATCCTCCGTCCGTCCTCCAGCACCAGGTCCTGACCGTCGCCGAGCTCGGTGGCCTCCGGCAGGTCGAGGAGAACCTCCTCCCCCGCCTCGGTGCGCAGACGCCCACGGCGGCGGTACCGCTCCGCATAGGGCAGCGCCAGACTGTCGGTGCCCGCTCGGCCGGGCTCGATGGCGGTTGCACGGATCATAGGTGGCGCTCCATGGTGATGCTGGTGGGGCGGGTATAGCCCGGATGGGCGGTCCGCCCGGTCTCTGCAAAACCCAGCGCTGCGAAGGCCGCGTGGGTCTCGGTCAGCTCGACGCGGGACTGGAGGCGCAGGCGGTCGAGCCCGCGCATTTTGGCGTCCTGCACCGCCCGGTCGATCAGAACACGTGAGAGCCCCCGGCCGCGATGCGAGAGCGCGACGGCAACCTTGGAGAGCGACAACGCGGGCGGCTCGTCGGCGAGGAAGGCACAGGCGACGATCCGACCCTCGTCCTCGGCGATCAACACGGTCGCGGAGGCGGCCTTCTCCGCCAGCGCCTCTGGGCCCATCTGCGTCAAGGACGACGGCGGGTCGATCCGCCTCTCCATGAATGCAAACGCCTCCAAGAGCAGCGCATGCACCTCCGCCCACCGATCAAAGGTGTCGGAAGGCGGAAGAGCAGTCACTGACAGAGGTCGGGTTGGCATCACCCGACCCAAATCGGCTCTACCGTCCGGCGCCATCGCTCAGAACAAGTAGTAGCGCTGGGCAAGCGGCAGCTTGTCGGCGGGCTCGCAGGTGAGAAGCTCGCCATCGGCGCGGACCTCATAGGTCTCAGGGTTTACCTCGACCTTGGGCAGGGCGTCGTTCATCCGCATATCCGCCTTGGTGATCTGCCGGGTGCCGGCCACGGGCAGCGCCTCTTTGGCGAGCCCCAACCGCCCGCGCACATCCTCCGCATGGGCTGCCTGGCTCACGAACACCGCCGAGGAGGCCTCCAGCGAGCGCCCGAACGCCCCGAACATCGGCCGGTAGTGCACGGGCTGCGGTGTCGGGATCGAGGCGTTGGGGTCCCCCATCACGCTCATTGCAATTACACCGCCGACCAGCACCATCTCGGGCTTCGCGCCGAAGAAGGCGGGCTCCCACAGACAGAGATCTGCCCGCTTGCCGATCTCGATGGAGCCGACATAGGCGGAGATGCCATGCGCCACGGCCGCGTTGATCGTGTACTTTGCGATGTAGCGCCGAGCACGGATGTTGTCGTTCTCGCCCATCTCTCCGTCCAGCCGCCCGCGCTGCACCCGCATCTTGTGCGCCGTTTGCCAGGTGCGCGCGATCACCTCACCGACGCGCCCCATCGCTTGGCTGTCAGAGGCGATGATCGAGAACGCGCCCATGTCGTGCAGGATGTCCTCCGCGGCGATGGTCTCGCGCCGGATGCGGCTCTCGGCGAAGGCCACATCTTCGGGGATCGACTTGTCGAGGTGGTGGCAGACCATGAGCATATCCAGATGCTCGTCCACCGTGTTCACCGTGAAGGGCCGTGTGGGGTTGGTCGAAGACGGGATGACATGCGCCTCACCGCAGATCTTGATGATGTCGGGCGCGTGGCCGCCGCCTGCGCCCTCGGTGTGGAAGGCGTGGATAGTGCGGCCCTTCAAAGCCTCCACCGTGGTCTCCACAAACCCGCTCTCATTCAGCGTGTCGGTGTGGATCATCGCCTGCACGTCCATCTCGTCACAGACCGTGAGACAGCAGTCGATGGCCCCCGGGGTCGTGCCCCAGTCCTCGTGGAGCTTCAGTGCCATGGCGCCGGCCATCACCTGCTCGCGCAGCGCTGCGGGGGTCGAGGCGTTGCCCTTGCCCGCAAAGCCGAGATTGACCGGGAAGGCATCCGCCGCCTGCAGCATGCGCTGGATGTGCCAGGGGCCCGGGGTGCAGGTGGTGGCAAGCGTGCCATGCGCCGGCCCGGTGCCGCCGCCGAGCATGGTGGTGACGCCGGAGGCCAGCGCCTCCTCAATCTGCTGCGGGCAGATGAAGTGGATGTGGCTGTCGATCCCGCCGGCCGTGAGGATCTTGCCCTCCCCCGCGATTGCCTCGGTGCCGGGGCCGAGCACTATGTCGACACCGGGTTGGGTGTCCGGGTTGCCCGCCTTGCCGATGGCCGAGATGCGCCCCGCTGTGATGCCGATATCCGCCTTGTAGATGCCGGTGTGGTCCAGCACGAGGGCGTTGGTGATCACCGTGTCCACGGCCCCTTCGGCACGGGTCGCCTGGGACTGGCCCATGCCGTCGCGGATCACCTTGCCGCCGCCGAACTTCACCTCCTCGCCATAGGTGGTGTGATCGGCCTCGACCTCGATGATCAAGTCCGTGTCGGCGAGGCGTATCCGGTCACCGACGGTGGGCCCGTACATGGCGGCATAGGCGGCGCGGGAAATGGAGGTGGGCATGATCGGTTATCCCAAGCTGATGAGGACAAAGGCGGCACCGGTCAGCGAGGCGGCAACGAGCCCTCCCCAGAAGACGCGGCGGGTGGCAGTGAAGCTGAAGCCCGATCTCGGCGAGGGCTGGTCCGCAAACTTGGCCGACCAGCCCCCGTCGGGACAGATGATGCGCTCGGCCTCGGCGATATAGCGGTCGAGGGCGTCGAAATGGCCCTTCAGCTCGTAGAAGCGGGCGATCCCGAGCAAGGAGACCGCCAGCGCAAGGCCGGTGAGCACGATGCTGAGCAGGGAGATCTGATTGCTGAGCACGAAGGCAAAGATCGCCGAGACCGCCCCAGCGGCGAAGTTCTCGTTGCCGTTCATGCGGTCGATCGTGGCGTTCAACTCCGCCCGGAGCGAGGAGATCTCCTCCAACCGCAGCGCTCTCAGAGCCTGGGCCTCGTCCAGCGATGGCTGATGGGCCGTCAAACTCGCACCGCGTGCGCGCTTGAAGGGGCAAGGCCGGCAGCCCGAACCGCCCGGCGCACCCGGTCACTGACCGTCGACCCGTGCAGGGCGGCATAGGCCGCACGAAGGGTCGCTGTGCGCATGGCCACGTCCTTAAGCCTCAGTTTGGAAGACATCATCGACGGGGACGGCGAGGGCGGTCGCGAGCGCGTTGGTTTGGGAGGCCATGGCGAGGATGGCCAGCAGCTCTCCGTGCTGAGCCTCGGTCATGCCCTTTGCGCGGGCAGCGGCGGTGTGGCTGTGGATGCAATAGTCGCAGCCGTTCGCCATGGAGACCGCCAAATAGATCAGCTCCTTGGTCAGCGGGTCGAGCGCGCCGGGCCCCATCACCGTTTTGAGCCGGGCCCAGGTGGCCTCCAAGAGCGGCGGGTCGTTCGCCAAGGCACGCCAGAAGTTGTTGATGAACTCTGTCCCGCGCGTCGCCCGGATGTCGGCAAACACAGCGGCGACGCGCGCTTCCGCCGCCTCATCCGTCACGAGCGGCACCGTCGCCATCAGAACCGCACCTGCGCGCGGGCGAAGCATCGCCCCCGAGGCCGCGCGCGCACGGGCATCGGGGCAACCGCGTTCACCGCTCGGGTCACGAAGGGATCACTCAAGGGGGTCTCCTCGTCCTCGGGCCTCAGAGGCCGCCCATCACCTTCTGATTAAAGCCAAAAACGCGCCGCGCCCCGCCATAGGGCACAAGGGTCACGTCGCGGCTCTGACCCGGCTCGAAGCGCACCGCGGTGCCGGCCGGGATGTCCAGCCGCCGGCCAAGAGCCGCCTGCCGGTCAAAATCGAGCGCCGCATTGGTCTCGAAGAAGTGGTAGTGCGAGCCCACCTGCACGGGCCGGTCACCGGTGTTCGAGACGGTGATCGAGACCGGCTCGGCCCCGGCGTTCAGCGTGATCTCGCCCTCGGCGGGAAGGATCTCTCCGGGGATCATGGGCAGCCTCCTGGGCTCGGGTCTGCGATATCTCGGTGCGACATCCCGATGCGATATCGGTGCGATATCAGCGATATTGAGGTCACCGCCGAGCCCGCCGGAACAGCCAGATCCCGCCGATCAGGGCAGCAGCGATCAGCAGGCCCTCAATCCCGTGGGGATGCAGATGCCCCTCCGGCCCCTGATGGGCGAGGGCCGCGGTCGGCAGCAGGGCGGCGAGGGCAGCAAAGGCTTGGATGGGTCGCATAGGGTCCTCCAGTCAGCGGATGGGTTCGTGGACGGTGACGAGTTTCGTGCCATCGGGGAAGGTGGCCTCGACCTGCACGTCGTGGATCATTTCGGGGATGCCCTCCATCACCTGGTCACGGGTCAGCACATGGGCGCCCGCCTCCATCAAATCGGCGACCGGGCGGCCGTCCCGGGCCCCCTCGACGACGAATTCGGTGATCAGGGCGATCGCCTCGGGGTGGTTCAACTTGACGCCGCGGGCCAGGCGCTTGCGGGCGACCTCGGCGGCCATGGCGACCAGCAGCTTGTCCTTCTCGCGGGGGGTGAGCTTCATGGGGGTCCTCAGCTTGACCAGACGGCGGGGAGAGTGGGGCGGAACACGCCGAGCGCTGCGGTCAGCGCGCGGCGGAACTCCCGGGCGGTGGGGGCGAGCAGGCGGGCGACCAGCTTGCCGTCCCAGGCGCTAGCCCCTGCGGTGTCGGGCAGGCGTTCGCGGAGAGCGGTCAGCCGGTCCGCCGCATCCGGGGCCACATAGAGCAGCGTCGCGGCGGCCCGTGCATCGCCCCAGCAGCCGGGGCGCGCGGCGATCTCGGCAACCGGGCCAGAGAGGCGGAGCGCCTCTGCGTGCACAAGGCATCCATCGCGTCGGATGCGCCAACGGTCGGTGAGGTGGCCGGTGCGGACGGTCTCCCCCATCGCCTGACGGCCAAGCACCACCGCCTCGAGGGCGAGCAGGCTGGCATCGGCAGCCATGTCCACTTCGAGCCGGCGATCGAGGGCACCGCCGTCGAACAGGATGGTCTCCTGGGGCAGCCAATCGATGCGGGCACCGGGGGCGATGGAAAGCCGGCCCTCGAGCGCACCGATCCCACCGATGGATCGATAGACACGCTCCGCCGCCTGGGTGGTCACAGTGAGCGCCGCGCCCTCAGCCGCCGTGGCGCTGTAGGCGAAACGGTCACCGCCCGCGATGCCGCCCGCGGTGTTCAGGAGCACGGCCTCAACCTCACCGGGGCGGCCCGGCAGGCGGGGCAGCAGGCATTTGGCCGATCCGCTTTGGTAAAGCCGGTCCAGGCAGCTCCCCCGCGGCCCGGTCCGCACCGCGACCCGTACGGCTCCCCGCGCGCGGGGTAGCGCAGGCGCCTCAGACCGAAAGCCAGCGTCGAACATCATCCTCGACCATCTCGTCGCGCGTGCCGGTCAGCACGACCTCCCCCCGGTCCATCACCGCAAACCGATCAGCCAGGTCGCGGGCGAACTCGAAATACTGTTCCACCAGCAGGATGGCCATGTCACCCTTGCCGCGCAAGTAATCGATGGCGCGGCCGATGTCTTTGATGATGGAGGGCTGGATGCCCTCGGTCGGCTCGTCGAGCACCAGGAGCCGCGGGCGCGTCACCAGAGCCCGGCCGATGGCGAGCTGCTGCTGTTGCCCGCCGGAGAGATCTCCGCCGCGCCGGCGCAGCATGTCTCGCAGCACCGGGAAGAGCTCGAACACCTCCTCCGGCACATGGCGCTCGGCCCGCGGCAAGGGCGCAAACCCGGTCGCGAGGTTCTCAGCGATGGTCAGCAGCGGGAAGATCTCGCGGCCCTGGGGGACGAAGGCGATGCCCCGGCGCGCCCGCTGGTGAGGCGCCAGGCGGGTGATGTCCTCCCCGTTCCAAGAGATCCGCCCGGCGGAGATCGGCTGCTGCCCTATGATGGCGCGCATGAGGGAGGTCTTGCCGACCCCGTTGCGCCCGAGAATGGTCGTGACCTCGCCGATGCGCGCTTCGATGGAGACCCGCTTCAGCGCCTGTGCCGCGCCGTAGGAGAGATCCACCCCCTCGAGCGTCAGCGCCGCCGTTTTTACATCCGCCGTTTTTGCGTCCGCGGTCATGGCAGCCTCCCCGACCGGCCCGCGCCATGGGTGGGCTTTCCTGACGCCTCAGCTCGTGCTGCCCTCGCAAGGGCGGGGCGCGGGGCGGGCGCGGCCGGGATAGAGAGATCAACGGCCAAGATAGACCTCCACCACACGGGGATCGGCGGAGACGTGCTCCAGCGGGCCCTCGGCGAGCACCGAGCCCTCATGCAGCACCGTCACCCGCACGTCGAGCGCCCGGACGAACTCCATATCGTGCTCCACCACCATCACCGAGTGGTCCCCCGCAATCTCCCGCAAGAGCTCCGCCGTCTCCATGGTCTCGGCGTCGGTCATGCCCGCTGCCGGCTCGTCGATCAGCAGCACTTTGGGATCCTGTGCCAGCAACATCCCAATCTCGAGCCATTGCTTCTGGCCGTGGGAGAGATCGCCCGCCAGATTGTGCCGCCGCGCCGTCAGCCGCACGCGCTCAAGGACTGTGGCGATCCGCTCGGCCTCTGCCGTCTCCAGCCGCGCGCCCAACACCTCGAACACCCCGCGCTTGCCGGCGAGCGCCAACAGCAGGTTCTCCTCGACCGACAGCGTCTCGAACACCGTCGGCTTCTGGAATTTGCGCCCGATGCCGAGGGTCGCAATCGCCGCCTCGTCGAGCCGGGTCAGATCCGTGGTCCCGTTGAACAGCACATCGCCTTGGTCGGGCCGCGTCTTGCCGGTGATGATGTCCATCATCGTGGTCTTGCCCGCTCCGTTCGGGCCGATCACCGCGCGCATCTCCCCCGGTGCCATCACCAAGGACAGCCCGTTGATCGCACGGAACCCGTCGAACGTCACGCTGACGCCATCGAGATAGAGGACCGAGCCGGCGGCTTGGGTGAGGGTCATGCCGCTTCCTCCTCGGGCACCGGGTCTCGGACCCGCTCCCGCGCCGCCCGTCGCCGCGCCCGCCAGGCGTCCCACTCGCCGAGAATGCCCTTGGGCAGGAACAGCGTCACCAGCACGAAGAGTGCGCCGAGGGCAAAGAGCCACAGCTCGGGCGCGAGCGTGGTGATCCAGCTCTCGAAGGCGTTCACCACCACGGCGCCTATGGCCGCCCCCGCCAGGGTGCCGCGCCCGCCAACGGCGACCCAGATGACGATCTCGATGGAGTTGGCCGGGGTGAACTCTCCCGGGTTGATGATGCCGACCTGGGGCACGTAGAGCGCCCCCGCGACGCCCGCCATCATCGCCGAGACGGTGAAGACGAAGAGCTTGTAGCCCTCGACCCGGTATCCGAGAAACCGCGTCCGGGCCTCCGCATCGCGCACCGCCACCAGCACGCGCCCCGCCCGGCTGGAGGTGATAGCGCGGGAGATCACATAGCCGAGCCCGAGCGCGATGCCTGAGGTGACGAACAGCCCCGCACGCGTCTCATCCGCCTGCAAATCGAAGCCGAGCACGTCCTTGAAATCGGTCAGCCCGTTGTTCCCGCCGAAGCCCATATCGTTGCGGAAGAAGGCGAGCATCAGCGCATAGGTCATCGCCTGGGTGATGATCGATAGATAGACGCCTGTGACCCGGCTGCGAAAGGCGAACCAGCCGAAGACGAACGCCAAGAGCCCCGGCACCGCCAGCACCATCACGCAGGCGAACCAGAACATGTCGAAGCCGTACCAGAACCAGGGCAGCTCCTGATAGTTCAGGAACACCATGAAGTCCGGCAGGATCGGGTCCGCATAGACGCCGCGGTCGCCGATCTCGCGCATCAGGTGCATGCCCATGGCATAGCCGCCCAACGCGAAGAACGCCCCGTGGCCGAGCGAGAGGATGCCCGCATAACCCCAGATCAGGTCGACCGAGAGGGCGAGCAGCGCATAGGTCAGATACTTCCCCATCAGCGCCACGGCGAAGGAGGGGATGTGCGCCCCCGACCCCGGCTGCATCGCCAGATTGCAGACCGGCACCGCCACCACCGCGATGAACAGCAGGGTGAGGAAGACGATCGCGCGGGTGTCGAGGATGCGGGACATCAGTTCTCCACCGCCCGGCCGCGGAGCGCGAACATCCCCCGCGGGCGCTTCTGGATGAACAGGATGATGAAGACGAGCACCAGCACCTTGGCGAGCACCGCACCGGCGAAAGGCTCCAGGAACTTGTTGGCGATGCCGAGGGTGAAGGCTCCGGCCAGCGCGCCCCACAGGTTCCCGACCCCGCCGAAGACCACCACCATGAAGCTGTCGACGATGTATTGCTGGCCGAGGTTCGGGGAGACGTTGCCGATCTGGCTGAGCGCCACGCCGGCGATCCCGGCAACGCCAGCGCCGAGCCCGAAGGTCATCGCATCGACCCAGCCGGTGCGCACGCCCATGGCGCTCGCCATCCGGCGGTTCTGCGTCACGGCCCGCATCTGGAGGCCCATGGGCGTCGCCTTCAGCACCGCGAGCAGCACGAAGAACACCGCCAGCGCGAAGAGGATGATCCAGAGCCGGTTGTAGGTGATGGTGAGCTGGCCGAGCTCGAAGGCGCCCGACATCCATTCCGGGTTGCCGACCTCACGGTTGTTCGGGCCGAAGATCGTCCGCACCGCCTGTTGCAGGATCAGCGAGACGCCCCAGGTCGCCAGCAGCGTCTCCAGCGGGCGGCCATAGAGATGCCGGCAGACCCCGCGCTCGATGGCCACGCCGACAGCCCCCGAGACCAGGAACGCCAGCGGCAGCGCGATCAGCAGCGACGCCCCGAAGAGCTCCGGCGCGGATTGGCGGATCGTCTCCTGCACCGCGAAGGTCGTGTAGGCGCCGAGCATCACCAGCTCGCCATGGGCCATGTTGATCACGCCCATCACGCCAAACGTGATTGCGAGCCCGATGGCCGCGAGCATCAGCACCGAACCGAGCGAGAGCCCGAACCAGACGTTCTGGGCGATGTCCCAAAGCTGCCGCGTGCGCTCGATCTCCGCGACCGCCTCGGCCGCAGCGGCGGCGATGGCAGGGTCCGAGGCCTCCAGCGCCGAGGAGATGGTGCCGAGCTGCGCCACCCCGCCGTCCTCGGCAAGCGTCGCGATGGCGGCCTCCTGGTCCTCCGCCGGTCGGTCCGACCCGAGCACGGCAGCCGCCCGCGCGATGCGGAACGCCGTGGCCACCTCCGGATCGGTTTCGGCCTCGAGCGCAGTCTCCAGCGCTTCGATCTGCGCCGCATCGCGCGATTTCTCGATGGCCTCCGCCGCCGCCAAGCGCTGAGCGGGGTCGGCCGCAGTCAGCCGCAGCACACCGAGGGCGGCCGCGATCTCACCGCGGAGTTGGTTGTTGAGCTTGATGCGGCGGGTCGCACGACGCTTCAGCTTGCCAAGCGCCTCGGCGGTGAAGGGGTCGAAGGCGTATTTGTCCTTGCCCTGCTTCTCGATGCGCACGACCGCATCGGTCTTCTTGACCTGTTCGAGCTCCCCCTCGCCGAGCGCCTCAAGGATGCCTCCCGCCCGCGGATCACCGGTTGCGGCGATCGCCGCGATCACCTCGGCCCGGTCGCCGAAATCGCCTTCCGGCAGGGCTGCGACCAGCTCCTCGAGCGAGCGGTCTTCGGCCCAGGCCGCCGTGAGGCCAAGCGCCAGCCACATGGCACAGATCGCAAAGAAGGCTGCAAAGAAACGCATTGGAGGTCCGCTCTCAGGGGGCCACACTCGCCTCGTGGCCGAGAAAAAGGGGCGGCCGACAGCCGCCCCAGTCTACCGCCGCCTCCGGGAGGAGAGCGAGGCAGCGGCCTTCGTCAGATCAGTTGGCCGCACCGCCGCACTGGTTGGTCTCGGCATTGAAGTTGCCGCAGTTCAGCGGCTTGCGCCAATCCGAGATCAGCTTCGCGCTCTCCGGCAGGAAGTCCGACCAGGCATCGCCCACGACCAGGCCCGGGGTCTCCCAGACGATCTCGAACTGGCCGTCGTCTTGAATCTCGCCGATCAGCACGGGCTTGGTGATATGGTGGTTCGGCATCATCGCCGAATACCCGCCCGAGAGGTTCGGCACGGTCACACCGATGATGCCGTCGATCACCGCGTCCACATCGGTGGTGCCGACTTTCTCGACCGCCTTCACCCACATGTTGAACCCGATGTAATGGGCCTCCATCGGGTCGTTGGTCACGCGATCCTCGTCGTCGATGAACTCGAGCCAATCCTCGATGAACTCGTCATTGGCGTCCGTCTCGACCGACATGAAGTAGTTCCAGGCGGCGAGGTGGCCGACCAGCGGGCCGGTGTCGAGCCCGGCAAGCTCTTCCTCACCCACCGAGAACGCCACGACGGGAATGTCGGTCGCAGCCAGGCCCTGGTTGGCGAGCTCTTTGTAGAACGGCACGTTGGCGTCACCGTTGATGGTCGAGACCACCGCGGTTTTCTTGCCGCCCGAGCCGAAGGCCTTGATGTCGGACACGATCGTCTGCCAGTCGGAGTGCCCGAACGGCGTGTAGTTGATCATGATGTCGTCGGCCGCGACACCGCTGTCTTTCAGGAACTGCTCGAGGATCTTGTTGGTCGTGCGCGGATAGACATAGTCGGTGCCTGCAAGCACCCAGCGCTCGACGCCCTGGTCCATCAGATACTCCACCGCAGGGATCGCCTGCTGGTTCGGCGCAGCCCCGGTGTAGAAGACGTTGCGCTGGCTCTCCTCACCCTCGTACTGCACGGGGTAGAACAGGATGCCGTTCAGCTCTTCGAAGACCGGCAGCACGGATTTCCGGCTCACCGAGGTCCAGTTGCCGAACACGACGTCAACCTCGTGCACGGTCAGCAGCTCGCGAGCCTTCTCGGCGAAGAGCGGCCAGTCGGACGCGGGGTCCACGACCACGGGCTCAAGCTGACGGCCGAGCACACCGCCCGCCTCGTTCTGCTTCTCGATCAGCATCAGCATGACGTCTTTGAGGGTGGTCTCAGAGATCGCCATGGTGCCGGAGAGCGAGTGCAGGATGCCGACCTTGATCGGATCCTCCTGCGCTTGGGCGCCGGTTGCGATGACCGCGGCGAGGGCCGAGGCGAGAAGGGCGTTGCGAACCATGTGATGCTCCTGTCGCTGTTGTTGAGCGGGGCGGAGCAAAGGCCGTGCCACTCTGCACATCAGCGCGGAAATGGCTGTAAACAAGGGGTAAATGCGATGACCGGCTCAACGCCCTACGACATTTACCCCCTAGCCGCTGGTTTTTTGTGCAGATGATTGCTCAGTTGTCAGGCCGTGCTGACAAATCAGGCATCAGACGCGAAGGGATCGTGGTCCGGGTCGCGGTTGGCCTCGTACTCGGCCCAGCGGGCAGCGTTGACGGCGGCCTCTTCTCCGAGCAGCCGGGCGATCACGGCGAGGCTCATATCCATGCCCGCCGAGACGCCGGATGCAGTGATGAAACGCCCGTCCTCGACCCAACGCGCCCGGCGCTGCCAGTCGGTCTTGGGGCCGAAGCCCGCAACCCAGTCGAAGGCGATCTTGTTCGTCGTGGCCCTGCGGCCGTCGAGCAAGCCCGTTTTGGCCAACAGCGCCGAGCCCGTGCAGACGGTCGCGACGATCTCCGCCGTCTCGGCCAGCCGTGCGAGGTGGCCGATCAGCACCGGGTTGCCGACTTCGCGCCGGGTGCCCGGGCCGCCTGGGATCAGCAGAATGTCGGTTCGCTCGGTCTCCGCCAAAGTGCGGTCCACCGCAACCCGCGGGCCTTGGGTGCTGGCGACAGGGCCTGTGGTCTCGGCCAGCACAACTTGGGAGAACGCATCCTCGTGCATGCCGAAGAGCTCCAGCGGCCCGAAATAGTCGAGCAGCTCGAAGCCTGGGAAGACGACGGCACCGATCTCACGCATTTTGCGCCTCCGCCCGGCGGATGAGCGCATCGACCGCAACGGCGCCGGTGGGCGTCGCGATTAGCGGGTTGACCTCGACCTCGGCGAGGCCGTCCGCCTCGGCAACCGCATAGGCCTGGAGCGCCAAGGCCGCATCGACGATGGCCTGTGTGTCGGCCGCCGGTTTGCCACGATAGCCCTCCAGCAGGCGCCAGATGCGGAGCGAGCGGAGCGCGTCGCCGATCTCCTCCGCCGTCGCCGGGACCATGAGGCTCACGCTGTCCTGAAGAAGCTCCGTCAGCACGCCGCCCGCGCCGATGGTAAGGAGATAGCCATAGGGTGCCTCGCGGGTGATGCCGAGGATGAGCTCTGCAACGGCGCCCTCCACCATCCGCTCGACCAGATAACCGCCGGGTGCGGGCATGGCCGCGGCTGCCTGCATGACCGCCTGGGGGTCTTGGAGGCCGAGCCGAAGGGCCCCCGCCTCGGTCTTATGGGCGTGGCCGAGGGCCTTGAGCGCCACGGGAAAGCCGAGGCGCTCCGCCGCCGTGGCTGCCTCCTCCGCCGTCGCCGTTTGGGCATGGGGCGGGATTGGAAGCCCGAAAGCTGCGAGAGCCCCTTTCGCCGCCGCCTCGTCGACCAACCGCAGGGGTCCCGGGTCGGGCGCTGTCAGCAACAGGGCTGGTGCAGGCGCTGCCCAGGCGCGCCCGATCTCCGCCATCGCTGCGGTGGCCGCGAGCGCCTCGTCGATGCCGGCGAGCGGCGCGATCCCATCCGCGATCAGGGCCTCGGCAATCGGCTCGGGCAGGCAGTCCGGCAGGCTCGCCACCACTGCGGCGCGGGCACCGGTCTCCGCCACCGCCACGCGGAGGCCTTCGAGCGCACAGTCCCAGCCGGAGGGATCGCAGCGGCCATCATGCGGAAGATCCAGCACCAGATGCGTGAGATCCTGCGCCCCGCCGAGCATCGCCGCATAGACCCGCGCCATCGCCGCCGCATCGCCCCAAACATAGGTGTGATAGTCGAGCGGGTTCGCGAGGTGCACCCGGGGGCCGAGCGCCTCGGCCAACGCCGCCCGTGTGGGCGCCCCGAGCGGAGGAAAGCTCACCCGGAGGGAAAGGGCGGTGTCGGCAACCAAGCTCGCCTCGCCGCCCGAGCAGCTCATCGCCGCGATCCGGTCACTGGGGAGCGCTCCGTGGACATGGGCGAGCGTCAGCGCGGCGAGAAACGCGGGCAGGCTGTGGACCAGCGGGATCCCGAGCCGCGCAAAGAACGCCTCCGCCGCCGCTGTGCTGCCCGCCAGCGACGCGGTGTGGCTGAGGGTCGCCGCCTGGGCCGCCTCAGAGCGCCCGACGCGGATCGCGACCACCGGCTTGCGGGCTGCCCGGGCCGCGGCCGCCAGCGCCTGATAAGCCGCGGGGTCGTCCACCCCCTCCACATGCAATCCGATGGCGGTGACCCGGGGGTCTTCCAACAGGCCCTTGGCGACATCCGCGATCCCGGTCTGCGCCTGGTTGCCGCCGGCCACCGCATAGGCAAGCGGCAGGCCGCGGCGCTGCATGGTGAGGTTGAGCAGCATGTTGGACGATTGCGTCAGCACCGCCACACCGCTTGCCACCCTCGGCATCCCGTGCTGGTCGGGCCAGAGCACCGCACCGTCGACAGCGTTCACGAGGCCATAGCAGTTGGGCCCGAGCACCGGCATCTCGCCCGCCGCCGTCAGCAGCCGGGCCTGCGCGGCGCGGCCCCCGTCGACCTCCCCCTCGGCCTCGGCGAACCCCGAGGCGAAGCACACCGCCCCGCCCGCGCCCATGGCGGAGAGGGCGGCCACCGTCTCGATGGTCGCCTCACGATTGACGGCGATGAAGACCGCATCCGGCGCCTCGGGCAGCGCATCGACCGAGGCGACGCAGGCACGCCCGGCGATGGCGTCCCGCGTCGGGTGCACCGGCCAGACGGGGCCGTCGAAGCCCGCGCATTGCTCCACGACCTGGCGGCCCCACATCCCGCCGCCGACGACAGCGATCGATCTCGGCGCGAGCAGACGCGAGAGGCGGGAGCGGGGGACAGGCAGGTCAGGCATGGGCGGCCTCGGCGCTTCGGTGTGTGCGGGCATTTGGCCGAGGGCGCGGGCTTTGCGCGCAGTGGAAACCGACACCACCCGGGTCAAGCGCGGCAGCGAGCCCTCACCCGCGGCGCCGGGCAGAGGGTGGCCCGGGCACAGAGAACAGCCGCCGCTCGGTGCCGTCGATCACAAGGCAGGTGAGCTCGCCGCCGAACACTGCACCGGTGTCGAGGGCGATCCGGTGGGTGTAGATCTCCACCTCGCCGACCGGGGTATGCCCATGCACCACCACCGGCCCGAAATCCGCGATGCTGTGGAGGAACGGCCCGCGGATCCAGATCAGGTCCTCCTCGCGCTGGTCCTCGATGGCGCGGTCGGGGTCGATCCCGGCATGGACAAAGAGATAGTCGGCGGCCCGGTGCATCCGGTCGAGCCCGGCGATCAGGGTCCGGTGCGCCTCCGGGACCGCTTCGAGCAACTGCTCACGCGTCGCCGGCCATTCCTCCCAGGTTCCGGGCGGCAGCACCCCATAAGAGGCGATGGTCTGCATCCCGCCATAGGTGAGCCAGCCCTCGAGACTGGGGCTCTCGGCCGTTTCCATCGCGTCGAGGAACATGGCGTCATGATTGCCGAGGAGCGCGGTCGTCCGCCCCTCCGCGAGCCGTTCCCCCACCCAATCAAGCACACCGGGGTTGTCGGCGCCGCGATCGACATAATCGCCGAGCAGCACCAACCGCCACGCCTCGGTTGGATGCGCCGCCAGATCGGCCTCGACCCGTGCCCAGAGCTGATCGAGCGCCTCCCGGCAGCCATGGATGTCGCCGAAGACATAGAGCCTTTCCTCCGGCCCCACGGCATCGGCGAGCGCAACCATCCCTAAACGCCAAACGCCGCGCTCGGGTCACCCCAAAGCACGGCGGTCAACAGTGAGCCCCTGCGAGCAGGTGGCTGCGCGGGGATCAGAGCATCCCTTCGCGTTGCGCTTTCTTGCGCGCCAGCTTGCGCGCCCGGCGAATCGCCTCCGCCTTTTCACGCGCGCGCTTCACGGACGGTTTTTCATAGTGCTGCCGCAGTTTCATCTCGCGAAAGACACCCTCGCGCTGCAGCTTCTTCTTGAGCGCACGGAGCGCTTGATCGACATTGTTGTCGCGGACCTGGACCTGCACTTGGCCTCCACCTTTCTTGCCAACGGCGTCGGATTAGATTGAGGTGCGTATACGGGACCGTGGCGGACTTGTCCACCGCAAGCCCTGGGCTGCCCTGCCCATGTCACGAAAGAGCAACGGAGCTGTCATGCTGGCCTCACGCACGCCCCCGCCCGACCACCTCGACGAGACGCGCACGCAGCTGATCGATGCGGCTCTGCCCCATGTGCCCTTCGACGGATGGTCGACCGAAACGCTGCGCCTTGCCGTGGCTGACGCCGGAACCGATCCGGGCCTTGCGCGCCAGGCTTTCCCGCGCGGCGGCGTCGATATGGCGATGGCCTTTCACCGGATGATGGATCGCCGCCTCGCCGACGCGCTGGCGGCCGAAGACATGAGCGCGATGCGGATCCGGGAGAAGGTCACCCATGCGGTGCGCAAGCGGATCGAGCTGATCGCGGACGAGCGCGAGGCGGTGCGCCGGGGAGCGACACTCTTTGCCCTGCCGATGTACGCCCCGGAAGGCGCGCGCGCGATCTGGGAGACGGCCGACACGATCTGGACCGCCTGCGGCGATACGGCCACGGACTACAACTACTATTCCAAGCGCATGATTCTCGCCTCGGTCTACTCCGCCACGGTGTTGTTCTGGCTGGGCGACGAGAGCCCGGAGTCTGAGGCCACCTGGGAGTTCCTCGATCGACGGATCGAGAACGTGATGCAGTTCGAGAAGACCAAGGCGCAGCTCGAAGCCAACCCCGTGGCGCGCGCCGCGCTCTGGGGGCCAATGCAACTCCTCAAGCTGGTGCGCGCGCCTGGGGCCGCTGCGGATGCGCCCCCGGAGACCCCTCAGGATGTCGCCTGGCGCAAGCGCCGCACCGTCTGAGGTCCGCGCATCAAACGCGCAGGCCACGCGATGCCAGAAGTCCATCGTCACGGCGGTCAGCGCCGCGCTCTGAGCGGCTTGGCCCGGTTTTCGGTGCAGACAATCCCTCTGCTCGAACCCGTAGCCGTCCCTGGCGCTGTTGTACGCAGAGGTCGCCAGGACGCCTACGCCTCCGAGCCGGGGGTGAGGAAACGGTCCGCGGGCCCTGGCAACGTCCGGTTCTGAGCGCGATCAGGGAGGTGCCGCATGCCCGAATTGCCCGAGGTCGAAACCGTCCGGCGGGGACTTGAGCCGGCGCTGGCGGGCCGCGTGCTTTCCGAGGCCGTGCAGCGCCGGGCGGAATTGCGCTGGCCTTTGCCGGAGCGGTTTGCCGAGCGCCTGACCGGCCGGAAGGTCAGCGCTCTGAGGCGGCGATCCAAATACCTGCTGATAGATCTGGACGGGGGCGAGACTTGGATCGTGCATCTCGGCATGTCCGGGCGGCTCTCGATCCACTGGCCTGACCAGACCGAAACCCCAGGCGTATTCACCCATGGCGGCCCAGCGACAGAGGCGCACGACCATGTCTCCGTCCGCACCGACACTGGCACGTGGGTCGTCTACAACGATGCACGGCGGTTCGGGGCGATGGATCTTTGGCCGACCGATCGGTTGGCAGAGCACAAGCTGCTGGCGGGGATCGGGCCCGAGCCGCTCGGCAATGCCTTTTCCGGTGAGGTCCTGGCCGCTGCCCTCGCAGGCCGCATGACCCCCATCAAGGCCGCCCTGCTCGACCAGAAGACTGTGGCGGGCCTCGGCAACATCTATGTCTGCGAAGCGCTCAACCGGGCGCGCATCCACCCGCGGCGCATGGCCGGCAGTCTCTCCCGCGATCGGATCGAACGGCTGACCCTGGCGATTCGCGAAACCCTGACCGAAGCGATTGCCGCTGGTGGCTCGAGCCTGCGCGACTACCGCCAGGCAGACGGGGAGCTTGGCTACTTCCAGCACGCCTTCCGGGTCTATGGCCGCGAGGGGGAGCCCTGCCCCTGCAGCGACACAAAGGCGCGCATCCTCAGAATCGTGCAGTCCGGCCGCTCCTCATTCTACTGCTCGCGCTGCCAGCGCTGAGGCCACGCCGCCCACAGCGCGGGAAGAGGTGTAGACGCGCCGCCCCGGATCGCTAGGCTCGCACGACCAGACCGCGGACCAGACGCGGCACCCCGGAGGGACACAAACCAATGGCATACAAGAGCATCATCGTGGAGACCCGCGACCATGTGGGTCTGATCCAGCTCAACCGGCCAAAGGCCATGAACGCGCTGAACATCGAGCTGATGTCCGAGCTTGGTGAGGCGCTCGCGAAATTCGATGCCGACACCGCTGTCGGCGCCATCGTGATCACCGGCAACGAGAAGGCCTTTGCCGCCGGCGCCGATATCAAGGAGATGCGGCCGAAGACCTTCCAGGAGGTCTATCGCGAGGACTTCATCACCGCCGAATGGGAGGCGGTGACGCGCGTGCGCAAGCCGGTCATTGCGGCGGTGGCGGGCTGGGCGCTCGGCGGCGGCTGCGAGCTCGCGATGATGTGCGACTTCATCCTGGCCGCCGACACCGCGAAGTTCGGCCAGCCCGAGATCCAGCTCGGCGTGATGCCGGGAGCGGGCGGCTCACAGCGCCTGACCCGCTTTGTCGGCAAGTCGAAGTCCATGGAGATGAACCTCACCGGCCGGCACATGGATGCGGCGGAGGCCGAGCGCTCCGGGCTGGTCAGCCGAATCATCGAGGCCGACAAGTTGGTCGACGAAGCGGTGGCGACGGCGGCCAAGATCGCGCAGATGGCGCCGATCGCGGTCCTGGCCACCAAGGAGGCGGTGAACCGCTCCTATGAGACGACCCTGGCCGAGGGCGTGCGCTTCGAGCGGCGGATGTTCCATGCGCTCTTCGCCACCGAAGATCAGAAGGAAGGCATGGACGCCTTTACCGAGAAGCGCTCGGCCAAGTTCAAAGGCCAGTAGCCTCAGGCTTCGCGGAGCGGCTCCGCGAACTCCAGCACATTGCCCTCCGGGTCCTGCACAAAGCCGACCCGGCGGGTATAGACGGTGCCATCGAGCGCATAGGTGGCGGCCTCGACAAAACTGGGCACGCCCGCGGCCTCCAGCGCATCCAGCACCCGGTCCACGCTCTCCACGGCAAAGCAGAGATGACCGTATCCCGTGCGCGCGAAATGCTCGCGAAACGTGGCGGGGGCGGGCAGGCCAGCGCCGTCCGCATCCGCCTCGACCAGTTCCAGCACCGTGTCGGCGAGGCGCAGATAGGCCAGGCGCTTGCCATCGAGGGCGGCGACTGACCAGGCGACCTCCACCTCGAAGCCGAGGACCTCGCGGTACCAGAGGGTAAGGCCGTCGAAGTCCCGCACATTCAGCGATATGTGGTCGAAGCGCAGGCCCCCGACCCCGGGAGCGGCGGCCTGGGCGGCCGGGAGGGCAATGGCGTGGAAGGCGGTGGCGGCGGCGCCGAGGGCGAGGAGGGAGCGGCGGTTCATCGGTCTGTCCTTTCGCTGGGGCCGGCGCGGTGCCGGCGATGACGGGAACATGTCGCCGCGGTGGGACTTTCGGTAGCCGCATAGATTGGATAAGCTCCATTCGAAAAATGAATGACGCAAGATGGACCGCCTCGATCTCCTCGCCCTGCTCACGCGAATCGCCGAAACCGGATCGCTCTCCGCAGCGGCCCGCGCACTCGGTTTGTCGCAGCCAACCGCCAGCCGGCAGCTGCGGGCGCTCGAAGACAGGCTGGGGGCAGAACTCGTCCGCCGCTCGACCCATGACCTGAGCCTCACGGATGCGGGCCTGCGGGCCCTGGCCGAAGCGCGCACCATGACCGCCCAATGGGAGGCCCTCGGCGAGGCAGTCCGCGGCGACGGTGGGCGGTTGTCCGGTCCTCTGACGGTGCTGGCCCCGGCAGGCCTCGGGCAGACGGTGCTGGCGGACATCGCCGCGCGGTTCCTCCGCGAGCATCCCGGCGTCACGATGGACTGGCGCATCGACGACCGACCGCGAGACCTGGTGGCGGAGGGCATAGACCTGTGGATCCGAATCGGTCCAGTGCAGGACGAAGGCTTGGTCGTCCGCCCGCTTGCCCTGATCGAGCGGATCGTCGTGGCAGCGCCTGGCACCCTTGCGGCGACGCCCGAGGCGCTCGCCGGGCACCCGGCCGTGGTGCTGAGCCCCTATGCCAGCGCCGAACTCACGCTGACCGGACCGGGGGGCACGCAAGTGACCGTGCAGCTCAGGGTTGCCGCGCGGACCGAGCAGATTTTTGCCGCCGACCGCTTGGTGCGCAGCGGTGTCGGCCTGGGCCTGCTGCCGCGATGGCTGGTGGCCGATGGGCTGGCAAGCGGCGCACTCGTTGAGCTCTACCCGGGCTGGCGAGGGCCGGAGATCGCGCTCTCCCTGGCCTGGACGCCGAGCCGCCACCGCCCCGCCAGGGCCCGCCGCTTCGCCGAGCACCTCCAGGCCGCGCCAGAACTTGCGGCCCTGAACACAACCGAGCTGTTGACGGACCGCCCGACTTCGGCTAGCTAACGCGCCTCTCGGAACACACAGCACGGACACAGACGCATGGCCAACTCGCCCCAGGCACGTAAGCGCATTCGCCAGATCGAACGGCGCACCGCCGTGAACAAATCGCGGCGCTCTCGGGTCCGGACCTTCATCCGCAAGGTTGAGGAAGCGATCGCATCCGGCGATCAGGCGGCGGCCGCAGCGGCGCTGAAGGTTGCACAGCCCGAGATCATGCGGGGCGCTACCAAGGGTATCCTGCATAAAAACACCGCCAGCCGGAAAGTCTCCCGTCTGCATGGTCGGATCAAGGCGATGGCCGCCTGATCACACGGGCGCGCGCCATCCCGGCAAGCGGATGGCGGTTTGCCGTGTAACCCGTTACCTCCAATCGCGTGTAACCGCTGGGGTTCCGGCATTTTGCGCCTCGGGGCTGCCCCATTTTCGCCCCCTTTTTGTCGCACCCCCGTCACTCTTTTGAAATGTTCCGGTTTTCTTCGTCTTGCCCGACATAATGTGTCGAGCATATACTGCGCTCCGGGCCGAGAACGCGGCACTTCAAAAGTATCAGCAAAAATTGTACCCTCCATACCTGGGCGCCCTTTGTGTTGGATATTTGCATTTTTGGAAGATCTTTACTTTTACACACTTCACTCTTGATTAATTTTTATTATCGGACCGATCACAAGAATCATTGTCCGGGCGAAAGGGGCTGGCTACCCAGGGGTGGAGAACGAGTCCAAGCCTACGGTAGACTAAATGTCCATTGCGCCGCCTCCGGTCGACGAAATCGATCCGACCGAAGCTTATGAAATTTTGCGAGACGATCCCTCCAGCGCCCTTGTGGATGTGCGCACGCGTGCGGAGTGGACCTTTGTCGGGTTGCCCGACATTGCAGCGACGGGCCGTCCGATGTGGCTCGTAGAATGGGTGAGTTATCCGCAGATGAGTCCGGATCCAGCCTTCGCAGACCGTCTAGAGTCACAGGTCGAAGGCAACATGCCCGATCGGTTGTTGTTCATCTGCCGATCCGGGGGGCGCTCGCTCTTCGCGGCGCAAACGGTGGCACAGGCGATGGCTGCGCGGGGCAAGGCGGTCCACTGCACCAACGTCGCGGAAGGGTTCGAAGGGGATCTCGACGCGGCTGGCCATCGCGGCACATCCGGGGGCTGGAAGGCGCGGGGACTGCCATGGCGGCAGAGTTGACTTGGGGGGAAGGGCGCGCGTCGCGGCGCCCCGGATCAGGCCGGATCGCGGGAGCAACCGCGGGCGGGACACAGCACATTTGCGAGAGGGTGAGGATGACAGACGATTCGCGCTCAACCGAGGGGCTGACCCCCGACCAGACCGACAAGCTGTGGGGAGCGGTTCTCGCCGGCTCCACGCAGACCCTGGGACGCGCTTGTGTCGATCAGTGGTTCAAGCCGGTGCGGTTGAAAAGCGTGAAGAACGATCTGGCCTCGATCGTGGCACCGACCACTTTCCTCGCCGACTGGATCGAACGGAATTATGGCCTGCACCTGCTGCGCAGCTTGCAAAGCCGGATGCCGTCGATTCGCCGGCTCGACATCACGGTCGGAGAGGTTGAGCCATCCGGGGCCGCGCAGGGGGCGGGTGCACTGCCGCCCGCGCCGGAGCCGGCGATGGCTGCTGCGGTGCCGGCCGACCCGGCCGATGACCTGAGCTCGGCCCCCCTCGACCCACGCTTTACCTTCGAGCGGTTCGTCGTCGGCAAGCCGAACGAACTTGCCCATGCAGCGGCCCGCCGGGTCGCGGAGACCTGCGATGCGACCTTCAACCCGGTGTTCCTCTATGGCGGGGTTGGGCTCGGCAAGACCCATCTGATGCATGCGATCGGCCATCACTTGGCGGACACGCGGCCGAATGCGCGGGTGCTCTATCTCTCGGCAGAGCAGTTCATGTACCGCTTCGTCCAGGCGCTCCGGTTCCGCGACACCATGACCTTCAAGCGCCAGTTCCGCTCGGTCGATGTGCTGATGATCGACGATGTGCAATTCATCGCCGGCAAGGACAGCACGCAGGACGAGTTCTTCCACACCTTCAACGCACTGGTAGACCAGAAGAAGCAGCTTGTGATCTCGGGCGACCGCAGCCCCGACCGCATCGACGGGATGGAGGACCGGATCAAATCGCGTCTGCAATGGGGCCTCGTGGTGGACATTCACCCGGCCGACTACGAGCTCCGCCTCGGGATCCTGCAGGAGAAGGCCGAGGCGATGCGGATGACCGCGCCAGAAGTCTCGCTCGACACCAAGGTGCTGGAGTTCCTCGCCCACCGGATCAGCTCGAATGTCCGGGTGCTGGAAGGGGCGCTGACCCGGCTGTTTGCCTTCGCAGCTCTGGTCGGGCGCGACATCAATCTCGATATGACCCAGGAATGTCTGGCGGATCTGCTGCGCACCGCCGAGCGGAAGGTCACGATCGACGACATCAAGCGCAAGGTCTGCGACCACTACAACCTGCGGATGACCGATCTCGTCTCGGCCCGGCGGGCCCGGGCGGTTGCGCGGCCACGGCAGGTGGCGATGTTCCTGGCCAAGACGCTGACGCAGAAATCCCTGCCCGAGATCGGGCGCGGGTTCGGCGGGCGCGACCACACCACGGTGATCCATGCAGTGCGCAAGATCGAGCAGTTGCGCGAGACCGATGGCCAGCTCTCTGAGGACATCGAACTGCTGCGCCGGATGCTCGAGGCCTGAGCGCCTCCCGTCTGGCGCAAAGCGGGATTGCACGGGCCCGCGTTTTGGCTAGGCTCTGCTGTCCGTCCGGCCCCGTTCGCGGGCCGCTCTGACACTCGCGAGGGGCAGCCCCATGAAACTCCGTATCGACCGCGCCGTGCTCCTGAAGGCGATGAGCCGCGCCCAAGGGGTCGTCGAGCGCAAGAACACCATTCCGATCCTGGCCAATGTGCTGATCGAGGCGCGCCAGGGCGAGGCGGGCGGCGAGATCAGCCTGCGCGCGACCGATCTCGACATCGAGGTGGTGGAGGTGCTGGGCGCGAGCATCGAGCAGCCGGGCAGCGTGACGGTCGCCGCGCATATGCTCCACGAGATCGTGCGCAAGCTGCCGGATGGCGCGGAGCTCACCCTGACGGCCGAGCCCAATGCCGGGCGGCTCGAGGTCTCGGCCGGGCGGTCCCGCTTCAGCCTCGCGACGCTGCCGCGGGAGGATTTCCCGGTGATGGCCTCCAGCGAGTATGCGGTGAGCTATGAGGTGCCGGGCAGCCAGTTGAAAAGGATCTTCGACAAGGCGCGCTTTGCGGTCTCGACCGAGGAGACGCGGTACTACCTGAACGGCGTCTATCTCCATGTGGGCGAGGAAGACGGCGAAAAGCGCCTCCGCGCCGTGGCGACCGACGGACACCGGCTGGCCCGCATCGATTCGGAGCTGCCCGAGGGAGCGGAGGGTGCGCCGGGCGTGATCGTGCCCCGCAAGACCGTGGGCGAGCTGATCAAGATGCTCGAGGCGGGCGAGGGTGCGGTCGCCGTATCGGTCTCGGAGACCAAGATCCGGTTTGCGGTGGACGGCCTGACGCTGACCTCGAAGGTGATCGACGGCGCCTTCCCGGATTATGCCCGCGTGATCCCTGTGGACAATCCGAACGCGATGGAGGTGGAGGCGAAGGCCTTCGCACAATCCGTCGACCGGGTCTCGACCGTCAGCCAGGAACGCTCGCGCACGGTGAAGATGAGCCTCGACGACGATCGGCTCGTGCTCTCTGTGACGGCGCCCGATGCGGGCTCCGCCACCGAGGAAATGATCGTCGCCTTTCCACACGGGCCGCTCGAGATCGGGTTCAACGCGCGCTATCTTCTTGAGATCGCCGGGCAAATCGACAAGGAAAACGCGGTGTTCCTGTTCCGCGAGGCGGGCGATCCGACCTTGGTGCGCGAGGGGGATGACCGCTCGGCGATCTATGTGGTCATGCCGATGCGTGTGTGATCGACAGAGATTGAGGCGGGGGCGCTGGGGGGAGGGAGCTCCCGCCCACCCACCCCGCCCCCTCCCCCCAGCGCCAGCCGGGACGTCTGTGCGATGATCGGGCGGTTGGCCGTGCTGAGCCTGCGGCTTGGGCGGTTCCGCTCCTATGGAGCGGCGACGCTGGAGACCGATGGGCAGTCGGTCGCGCTTTATGGTCCGAACGGCGCGGGCAAGACCAATCTCCTTGAGGCTGTTTCGCTGCTGGTCCCGGGCCGGGGGCTTCGGCGCGCCCAGGCGGGGGAGTTCGCGCGGACCCCGGCCTCAGGCGGTTGGCGGGTGCGCGCGGAGATCGAGGACGCAGAGGGCGTGTTCGAGGCGCTGACCGGCACGGAGGGGCCCGAAGGCGGCCGCCGGGTGGAGATCGACGGCAAAGCGGCGACCCAGACCGCGCTCGGCCAGAGGGTGCGGATGGTGTGGTTGACGCCGGTCATGGACCGGCTGTGGCTCGAAGGCGCATCGGCGCGGCGGCGGTTTCTCGACCGTGCGGTGCTGGGGTTTCGTCCCGACCACGGCGAGGTCTCTGTGACCTATGAGAAGGCCATGCGCGAGCGCAACCGGCTGCTGAAGGAGCCCTATGCCGACCCGGCCTGGCTCGACGGGCTGGAGGCCCAGATGGCCCGTGCCGGCGCCCGCATCGCCCGGGGACGCGCGGAGACCGTGGCGGCACTGGCGGCGGCGCAGCGTCCGGGTGCGCCCTTCCCTGTTGCCGATCTGGCACTCGCCGGCGAGCCCGATGCAGCGATGGCAGAGGCGGTGGCGGCGGGCGAGGCGGATGCGGCTGAGGCGCGAGAAGCGGCGGGGCTTTCCGAGCGGCTGACCCGCGGGCGGCCGGCGGACCGGGCGGCGGGACGCACGCTGACGGGCCCGCATCTGTCGGATCTCGAGGCCACCTATGCGGCCAAGGCCATGCCGGCGCGGGCCTGTTCAACCGGTGAGCAGAAGGCGCTCCTCATTTCGCTCTGCCTTGCCAATGCGCGCGCACTCGCCCAGGCGACGGGGTCGTCCCCGATCCTGCTGCTCGACGAGGTGGCCGCGCATCTCGACGCAGACCGGCGCGCCGCGCTCTATGGCGAGATCACCGCACTGGGCGCCCAGGCCTGGATGACCGGCACGGGACCGGAGCTCTTCGAGGGGCTTTCCGGGGCCCTTTCGGTCGCTGTGGAGGACCAAGACGGAGAAACCCGCCTGAATCCCGTAGAATAACGCGCTGAAACGCCCTCGCGGCCCGTGACATCGCCTGCCCCAGCGGGATAAACTACGCCACCATAACAGAGGCAGGCGTATGGCTGAAAACGAGCAGACCCCTGAGGAGCCGATTAAGCCCGAGGACACCGCGGAGTACGACGCCGACAGCATCAAGGTGCTGAAGGGGCTCGAGGCCGTGCGCAAACGTCCCGGCATGTATATCGGGGACACCGATGACGGCTCGGGGCTCCACCACATGGTCTATGAGGTGGTGGATAACGCGATCGACGAAGCGCTGGCGGGGCACGCGGATTATGTCCGCGTGACGCTCCATGCCGACGGCTCGGTCAGCGTGCGCGACAACGGCCGCGGGATCCCGACCGAGATGCATGAGGAGGGGATGTCGGCCGCCGAGGTCATCATGACCCAGCTCCATGCGGGCGGGAAGTTCGACCAGAACTCTTACAAGGTCTCGGGCGGGCTGCACGGCGTCGGCGTCTCGGTTGTGAACGCGCTGTCGGACTGGCTGGAGCTGACGATCTGGCGCGGTGGCAAGGTGCACAAATGCCGCTTCGAGGGCGGCTTCACGGTCGAGCCGCTGGCGGTGATCGGGGACACAGAGGAGACGGGCTCGGAGGTGCGCTTCTTCGCCTCGCCCGCGACGTTCTCCAACATCGAGTACAACTTCAAGACGCTGGAGCACCGGCTGCGCGAGCTCGCCTTCCTGAACTCCGGCGTGCGCATTCTCCTGGTGGATCGCCGCCATGCCGAGGCGGTCGAGGAGGAACTGCACTACGAGGGCGGCGTCGAGGCCTTTGTCGAATGGCTCGACCGCTCCAAGACCGCGCTGATCCCGGCGCCGATCACGGTGCGGGGCGAACGCGACGGCATCATGGTCGAGGCCGCCATGTGGTGGAACGACAGCTATCACGAGCAGATGCTGGTCTTCACCAACAACATCCCCCAGCGCGATGGCGGCACGCATCTTGCGGGCTTCCGCGGCGCGCTGACGCGGACGGTGAACAATTTCGCGGCCTCCACCGGCATCGCGAAGAAGGAGAAGATCACCCTCTCGGGCGACGATGCGCGCGAGGGGCTCACCTGCGTGCTCTCGGTCAAGGTGCCGGACCCAAAATTCTCGAGCCAGACCAAGGACAAGCTGGTGAGCTCCGAAGTCCGGCCCGCGGTCGAGAGCCTGATGAACGAGCACCTGGCCCACTGGTTCGAGGAGCACCCGGCCGAGGCGCGCATGGTGGTCGCCAAGATCGTCGAAGCGGCCCAGGCCCGCGAGGCCGCGCGCAAGGCCCGGGAGCTGACCCGGCGCAAGACGGCGCTCGATGTGAACTACCTGGCCGGCAAGCTGAAGGACTGCTCGGAGAAGGACGCGTCCAAGACCGAGCTGTTCCTGGTGGAGGGCGACAGCGCAGGTGGCTCGGCCACCCAAGGGCGCAACCGGCACTTCCAGGCGGTGCTGCCGCTCCGGGGCAAGATCCTGAACGTCGAGCGCGCGCGCTTCGACCGGATGCTGTCCTCCCAGGAGATCGGCAACCTCGTGATGGCGCTCGGCACCGGCATCGGGCGGGACGAGTTCGACATCTCGAAGCTGCGCTACCACAAGATCGTACTGATGACCGATGCGGATGTGGACGGCGCGCATATCCGCACGCTCCTGCTCACCTTCTTCTACCGCCAGATGCCGGAGCTGATCGAAGGCGGCTATCTCTACATCGCCCAACCCCCGCTCTATAAGGTCGAGCGCGGGCGGTCGGCGCGGTACTGCAAGGATCAGCGGGAGCTTGAGGACTATCTGATCGGCGAGGGGGTCGAGGGCGCCACCCTGCGGCTTGGGACCGGTGCGGAGATGGCGGGGCAGGACCTGCTTCGGCTGGTCGGGCAGGCGCGGCGGCTGCGCCAGATCCTGGCGATGTTCCCGACCTCCTATCCGCGCTTCATGCTGGAGCAAGCGGCCATCGAGGGTGCGCTCAACGCCGATATGGCAGACCGTCCGGGGATCGCCGCCGAGACCGCCGAGGCGATCGCGGCGCGGCTCGACCGGCTGGCCCCCGAGACCGAGCGTGGCTGGGTCGGGACCGTGGCCGAGGGCGGCGGGTTCATGTTCGAGCGCACGGTCCGTGGGGTAACCGAGGCGCGCACGCTCGATGCTTTCGCGCTCCGCTCGGCCGAGGCGCGCAATCTCGGCCAGATGGGCTCGGAGCTCCGCGAGGTCTACGACCAGCCCGCCGAGCTGATCCGCAAGGACCGCGTGGTGCCGATCCGTGCGCCTTCCGAGCTGCTGGACGCGGTGATGGCCGAGGGTGAGAAGGGCGTGAAACTCCAGCGCTACAAAGGCCTTGGCGAGATGAACGCCGACCAGCTCTGGGAGACCACGCTCGATCCGGAGGCGCGCACGCTTCTCCAGGTGCGCATCGACCAGATTACCGAGGCGGACGAGATCTTCACCAAGCTGATGGGAGATGTGGTCGAGCCGCGGCGCCAGTTCATCCAGGACAATGCGCTGAGCGTGGAGAACCTGGACATATGAGACCGCTTGCGCTTCTGGCCGTGTTGGCCCTTGCGGCCTGCTCCGATGACGACCCGTCGGCGGCGCAAGAACGAGCCTATGCCTGCGAGGGGGGCACGGCATTCTCGGCCGTCTTCAACCCGGTCAGCAAGATCGCGACGGTTCTGGGGCTCGGCCCTGTCGGCATCCTGCTGCCCGAGCAACCGACGGAGAGCGGTTTCCTTTACGCCACCGAACGGGTCTCACTCGCCGGCGAAGGGGAGACTGCGGTAATCACCGTTGACGGGGCCTCGCTTACCTGCCGCACCGTGTCCGGGGGCGTGACCGCAGGCCAATAGCGCGAAGAGCGACATTGCGTGCCGCATCCGGCGGCGACAGCCGGGCCTGACCTTGCGACACTCGCCCCATGAGCATGGCGGCCGACAGCGCGAAGACGGACGCCGCCGGGTTCCGGCCCATCGGGCTCATTCTCCTCGCGATGCTCGGCTTCACGGTGCAGGACGTGGCGGTCAAGCTGGTCGCCGAGGATATCTCGATCTGGCAGATGCAGCTGGTCCGGTCCGCGGCGGTGCTGGGCCTTCTCGCGCTTTATGCCTATGTGATAGGGCGCCGGGGCGACCTGATCCCTGGACGCTGGCGCTGGCCCGTGATCCGCGCGGTCGTGATGGCGGGGGCGTATCTCTTCTTCTATGCCTCGCTGCCGTTTCTCTCGCTGGCCCAGGCGGCCTCGGCCTTCTTCGTGGGCCCGCTGCTGATCACGCTCTTTGCCGCTGTGCTGCTTGGGGAGCCCATCGGGCCCCGACGGCTGATCGCGGTGGGGGTCGGCTTCCTCGGGGTGCTGGTGATCGTGCGGCCGGGAACCGAGGGATGGTCGCCGATCTCGCTCATGCCGGTGGCCGCGGCCGCGTGCTATGCGCTCGGGATGGTGCTGACCCGCTGGCGCTGCCGGGACGAGCCGGGCCTCGCGCTGACCTTCACCCACAACATCTTCTACACGGCGCTCGGAGCGGTTGGCGTGTTGGTGCTGCCGCTGTTGCCGATCGCGGAGGAGACCCGCGCCGGCGCCCCGTTCCTCTTCAACGGGTGGCTGACGCTCGGGCTGCTGCCGCTCACGCTGCTGCTCCTGACGGCCGGGACGCATATGGTGGGGATGCTGTGCTCGGTTGCCGCCTATCGCGATGCGGAGGCGAGCCGGATCGCGCCCTTCGAGTACAGCTATCTGGTTCTGATGCCGCTCTTTGATCTCGCGATCTGGGGGATCTGGCCGGATGCCTGGACACTGCTCGGCATGGCGCTGATCATCGCAGCCGGAGGCTTCGTCGCCTGGCGCGAAGGCCGTCCCGCCCGTCCACGGGTGCAATTCAAGGGCGAAGTCCCGTGGACACCGGAGAGCGAGGGTGGCAAACCGGGCGCATGACAGAGCCCGCAGCCTTCCTCCGCCACCTCTTCGACACCGCTGTCGCCGCCGCCGATCCGATGCGGGTGGTCTCCGCGCATCTGCCCGAGCCGCCCAAAGGCCGCACCGTGGTGGTGGGCGCGGGCAAGGCCTCCGCACGGATGGCCGAGGCGCTGGAGGCCGCCTGGGACGGGCCGCTCTCCGGCGTCGTGCTCACCCGCTATGGCCATGCGCGCGCCTGCCGGCAGATCGAGATCGTGGAGGCCGCCCACCCGGTGCCGGACGAGGCCGGGCGTGCGGGGGCCGAGCGGGTGCTGGCCGCGGTCTCGGGGCTGACGGAGGACGATCTGGTGATCGCGCTGATCTCGGGCGGCGGCTCGGCGATCATGACCCTGCCCGCGGGGGATATCACGCTCGCCGAGAAGCAGGACGTGAACCGTGCGCTCTTGGCCTCCGGCGCGGATATCGGCGCAATGAACACGGTGCGGAAACATCTGAGCCGGGTGAAGGGCGGGCGTCTTGCCGCCGCTGCGCACCCGGCGCGGATGGTCTCGCTGATGATCTCGGATGTGCCCGGCGATGATCCGGGGGTAATCGCCAGCGGTCCGACGGTGGGTGAGCGGTCCACTCCTGCGGATGCCGCGGCCATTCTCGCGCGCTTCGGGATCGAGCCGCCGGCCAGCGTCACGGCTCATCTCGCGTCGGCGGAGGGCTGTCCTGCCCCCGAGGACCCGCGCCTTGCGCGCACCGAGAACATCATCATCGCCGCCCCGCAGCTCTCCTTGGAGGCGGCGGCAGAGGCGGCGCGGGCGGCCGGCGTGACACCGCTCATCCTCGGCGACAGCCTGGAGGGCGAGGCCCGCGAGGTTGGCCGCGTGCTGGCGGGCATGGGCCTTCAGGTGCGCCGCCACGGCCAGCCTTTGGCCCGCCCCTGCGTGCTTCTCTCGGGGGGCGAGACCACCGTGACGCTTCGGGGCCAAGGCCGCGGCGGGAGAAATGTCGAGCTTTTGCTGGCGACGGCGATCCAACTCGACGGTGCGCCTGTCTGGGCGCTCGCGGGCGACACGGACGGGGTCGACGGCGCGGAGGAAGTCGCCGGTGCCATCGCGGGGCCTGAGACGCTGTCGCGCGCCCGGGCGCTCGGCCTCGACCCCCTGGCCGAACTCGCCGACAACAACGCCCACGGTTTCTTCGAAGCGCTGGGGGATCAGGTGGTCACCGGCCCGACGCTGACCAATGTGAACGATTTCCGCGCGCTCTACGTGCCCTGAGAGGGCCTAGCCCGTCGGGCACCCCTCCCGCGGGCCGGGCTCGCGCGTCCAGGTTTGCGTCTGCCCAAAGAGCGGGAGACCGAGATAGCCGCGCACGGCCAGCGCATCGCCCTCCGCTTCGATCTGCACCGCATATGCGCTGCCGTCGCGGGCGTTGTAGATGGTGCCGTCGCGCCACGCCCCGGTCCCTGCCGCCTCCAGCCCCGAAATCAGCGGGAGACCACAGATCGGCCGATTGTGAAGCGCGGGGTCGGGGTTCTGTGCATCGGTCTTCAGCCGCCCATCCGGATGGTGGGGCGCAATGCTCCACACGATGCGTCCACAGGCCAGCGGGCTGCCGGCGTCGCAGGGAGAAATCTCGACGATGGCGCGCTTGTTCTCGGTCAACCAGTGGCCAAAAGCCGGGTCCGCCGCTGCCGACAAGGCGGAGCTGCAAAGCAAGGCTGTGGCACCCAGCCAGACCCGCACGCCCAGCCGTGAACCCACGCTTTTCCGCCTATTTCGAACGCCGCGCATGCTCGCTTGCCCGTCTTCCCAGCGCATCGTGCGGTCTCGCAGCCGCCAGAGGCCAAATACGGTCCCTGATCCGGTCTTTCAATGGTGCCAACACGGGTGTCAACGGGATCACGCCACCATGCTGTCCTCGGCCTCGGAGCTGACGAAGCCGACCGGATAGATCAGCGCGTCGGGCTGGACCTCCTGATAGGCCAAGACGGGAATGTAGACGCCGTGCTGGTGGAGCACATTGTGCATTGCGCGGCGAATATCCTGCTGGGTGAGCAGCACGGGAGAGACGCCCCGCTCGTAGGTCTCGGGCACCATCTTGCGCACTTGGCGAACGATGTGCCGGGCAATGCCGCTGTCGATCACGAGGTACTGCTCGTCGTTGGCCCGACGGAAGCCCTCGCGCACGATGCTCTCCAAGCTGGGCGCGACGATCATGGCGGGCAGAAACCCGTCGGGGGCGAAGCGCTTGGTGATGTAGTCGCCGATCGCGATGCGCACCTGCTGCAGCACGCTGAACGGGTCCGGTCGCTTTGGCGCCCACTCGAGGATCGCCTCGAGGATCCGCGTCCGGCTGGTGATCGGGACGCGTTCATCGGCCAGCAGCTTCAGGACGGCGCTGATCTGATCGACCGAGAGTTTCTCCTTCAGATCCGCCACCAGGGCCGTGTTTGTCGTGGCCTCCATGCCCAAGAGTTTGGAGGTAGCCTCAAAGCCGAGGAACTTGTCCAGATTGGTGAGGATTGCCAGCTTCACATCCTGCAAGATCAAATCGACAGGCGTCCAGGCATCGAGGTTCTCCGCATCCAGCCTTGGCAAATGTTCACTCGAGACGACGGTGCCTTCGGCCAGACCGCAGTGGCGGATGCAGGGAATGTCCAGCGCCTGCAGGTACGAGACATTGGCCTTCACGAAGACGCTGTCCGGATCGATTCGGCTGGTTGTGACCACGTCGTCGCCGATCGCAATCTCCACCCGATCCCCAAGCGACGGGTCGATGTCGAAACGCCATACGCCCATAGGGACGCCTGCACCTTTCTCCATGCTCGACTGCACTTGCATGTAGCCCAATCTGAAGCTCGTCGGATTTGCAGACATCAGAGAGGACGGCATCGACAACCGCACGGTGTCCGGTGACTTGAAGCGTGCCTTCATGTCCTTGCAATGGTCTTCATGCTCGCGGATCACGCCCTCCCAGTCGATCGCGGGTTGGTTTCCTTCGGCCTTCTTTCGGCGTTGATAGACATAGACCCCGCCAGACATGCCGGTGCCAATCACCAGGAAGATTGCCGTCGGAAAACCTGGGATGAAGCCGAAGGCAGCGATGACCACGCCGCCCAGCATCATGGTGCGGTGGTTGGCCGAGATCTGCTCCCCGATCTCGGTGCCCAGATCCATGCCGCGGGGATTGGTGACCCGGGTCACAATGGTGCCGGCCGAGACCGAGATCAGCAGCGCCGGGATCTGTGCCACAAGGCCGTCACCGATGGTCAAAAGCGCATAGAGACCGAGCGCCTCGTCAAAGCTGTAGCCGAGCTGAGCCATCCCGATGCCGATGCCGCCCAACAGGTTGATCACAGTGATCACAAGGCCCGCGATCGCGTCGCCCTTCACGAACTTCATGGCGCCGTCCATCGCGCCGAACAGCTTGGTCTCCTGTTCGAGCACTTCGCGCTGATCCTTGGCCTCGGCCTGGTCGATCAGCCCCGCGCGGACGTCTGCGTCGACGCTCATCTGCTTGCCAGGCAACCCGTCGAGCGTGAAGCGCGCGCCAACCTCGGCGACCCGGTCCGCGCCTTTGGTGATCACCAAAAACTGCACCACTGTGATGATCATGAAGATCACGAGGCCGACGATCAGGTTGCCGCTGATCACCACCTCGCCGAAGGTCTCGACAATCCGGCCGGCATCGCCCTCCAGCAAAATCAAACGGGTGGTGGAGATCGAGATCGCCAGGCGAAACAACGTGGTCACCAGCAGAAGCGAGGGAAAGGTCGAGAACTCGACCGGGTTCTTCAACTGCAACGCCATCAGCATGATCAGGATCGAGGCGCTGATGTTCAGCGTGATCATCACATCCATCAAGAACGTCGGCAGTGGCAGGATCATCATCAGCAACACGACAACGATGACGATCAGTAGGAACACGTCCTTTTGACGTGTGAGAGCCAGAATGAGGCCGGTGCTGCCTTGCATGGAGTTCACTCGGCGTCCGGTTCGTCTAGCAGCGGGGTCGCCACGCTGCCGCGCAGGGGCATGATCTCGGTCCTGTCGGCCTTGTCGATGGCCTCCACAGCCTCTGCGACCACCTCGACATACTCGGTGGGCCCTGTGACCCTGAGCGTTCGGCTGCGCTGTCCGTAGCGATGCACGAATTTTGGTTGATAGATCTCCAGTTCGCGCAGGCTCTCGATGACGACCGAACCGTCATGCTTGACCAACGGCATGACCCGCGTCTCGGTGTCTCCGACCGGCGACACGTTCAGGACCGTTCCATCGAAAAACCAGACAAAATCGAACTCCAGCGCGAGCCTCTCCAAATGCTCGATGCGGGTGAGATCCATCGGCAGGGGCGCGGCAATCTCGCCCTCCACCCCGTCCGCGATCTTGAGCCCGATGCGCAAGTTCTTGCTGAACAGTCTCAACGCCTGCTCGATCGGCAGGTTGCGCGCCGAGAACGGATAGCTGGCAAACCGATCCGGGAGCTGGAGATATTCAGGCGTCGGCAGATCCCGTTGTACATCCTCCTGTGCTCCCCCGGCCGGAGGCGCGGCCAGCGCCAGGACCAGCACGAGCTGTCCGACCATTGCACCCGAGCGCATCATTGGGCTGCTCCCGATCAATACTGAAAGCCGGCCAGGGACGAGGCCGCAGCGATGTCAGCGGCGGCTGATCGCGACCGCGACTTCCGACTGGCGAGGATGAAATGCAGGTTTCCCTGGGGCCGCAGCAGATGCTCCTTCGAGGTGTCTGCCGCCGGGCTCGACAGAATGGGTGTGACGATCACAACCAGGTCCTGCTGTGTCCCGGTCGTCCGATCGGCTCCGAAAACGGTGTTCACGGCATCCGAGAGAACGGTGCCGGTCGAGTCGCGCAACTCCGAGATCGCGACGTCCCGCGTCAGCCCCGCGATCGCAAAGGGTTGCCCGTCCTCTAGCTCGACTGTGGTCGCAAAGCTGCGCGATGTCGTGTTGGGAAAATCGTTGCCGTTGATCCGCGTGATGGTCGGCAAGAGCTCCGACAGGGTGCTGTCAATCTCCAGTCGCAATCGGTTCCCTGACCCGAACGTCGGGGTGAACTGTAGGTCCGTGCCGACGAACTGATACTCGACACTGAAGTTCGCGTCTTCGAACGTATCAGACCCAGCGCTAAACTTAGGGATCGGAAACTCGGTGCCGACCCGAAAACCCGCCTGCTCGCCGTTCACAGCGGTCAGCGTGGTGTCTTGGATGATTGTCGCGATGTTGTTGTCGACCAGCAGATTGATCGTGGCGCTGAACGTCGCTGTATCGACGATGTCTTCGTCGAACCCGAACTGAAAGACGCCCTGGTCGAACGAGGAGAGAAAGAACCCGTTGCCGGCGATGGCCAGGTCCCAGTCGATCCCAAAGCTCTGTGCCCGGTTTCGGTTGACCTCAAGCACACGCACTTGAAGCCGGATTAGATTGTTCTCGGAGACCACCATGCGGTCGACGACTTCTCCGGCAATCAGACCGCCCCGGAGCGTCTGGAGGATGGCCCCCCGCACTGCTTCGCTCGAGATTACGCCCGCAGCCGAAAGCGTACCGCGGGCCGACTCCAGTCGCACGCCCTCTCCGGGGAACCGCTGCGCTAGGCTGCGACGCAGCTCACTCAGGTTGTGGGTGACCACGACGTTGAAGTTGAGCGTCCGACCATCCATTGAGGAGACGATGACATTAGTTTCTCCCACCGATTTCCCATAGAGAAAGACTGTGTCCCCCGGCGAGACGCTGATATCTGCAACCGTGTCATCGGCAATGAACACGGCATCGATTGGCACTTTCAGAGGCAGAACGGTGCTCTTGCCGATCTCTACGGTCATGGTGGTCTGGGCCTGGGCGGACACTGCGACGCCAGCCAGGACGCACACCGCGCAAACTGCCAATACAGCCCGACGCCACAGGGCCGAGACGGCAAAGACACCTTGTTTTGAGATTACGTCAGCCACCGATCACCCCCTGTCCATTAGCCCTTTCGACCTGATCCGCCATCGAAGCACCGCCGCTATCGGTCACGCGCACCCAATACCCCTTACCCACGAAGCCCTGCACACCGCCGGCGGCCTCGAAAGCGGCCTCGGTGTTCGCGGCAGACAAACCGCGGTAGTCGTCGGGCTGGGTTACAAGCCGAGCCACCAGAGAGCCTTGCCGATCGGACAGGGAGGGTTGGGCCAAAGACTGCGTCTCGCTCGTACGCTCCGAGGCGGCCGCAGTGCCCACCTTGCCATTGATCCCCGCGGTCTCAGTGGCTTTCGCCTCGCCGCTTTCCTGCGCTTGGTCCTGTGGCTCCTCGGTTCTCTGAGGCGCGCGCGCGCGCGGTTCTTGGGCCTGCTCTGCGCGGAGAGATTGGTCGGCTGAGCCACGCTGTCCGCGCAACTGTCCGTGCTTGGCGAGCGCTTCGGCTTCTTCGCCGTCGCCGTCCGTGGCCTCTTGATAGATCCGGGTCAGATCGTCGGGATCGTAAGCCCGCGCCTTGGCGGCATTCTCGAACGAGCGCATGGTGTGCTTGTGCGCGTCGAACTCACGAGAGGATGCGCCACCGGTCCCCCCCGTGCTGGGAGCCCGGTCTGCGGGGCCCGAACCGCGCGTACCGTCAGGGCGGTTTGTCGATATGCTCATGGCTGCGGCTACCTTGTCCGATCCCATCACGTCGTATTGCCGGGTACCATGGTGGGGGGTGTGGCTCGTAAGACATTTTCCCAAACCGGCCATAGGCTGGGCTTATAGCGTGGGCGCTGCAGGGGCGCTGGGTGCCAGCCATAAGCATTTTCAATTCCGTCATGGGGCAGAGACTGCACACGATACGAGCGATGACAGATCCTGACCAAACCACGCCGACAAGCGACGACCTTGCCATTCCGATGCCAAGGCAAATGGCTTTGGTCGAGAATGCTTTCCGGTTCTCATTCGATGCGGCGCAGGAGGTTGAAAGAACCGTCGGGAAAGGCGCAGACCTGATCGTGGCCCTCGAGGAAGTCGTGGACTTCGTGCGATCGGCGGATTTGCCCCCCGAGGACGCCGCAACGATTGCCCGGCTTCTGCTCGATGAGGCGGAGGTCGTCGCCTTCTCCCAAGCGGCCCGGAGCAGCGTGATCCGCTTCTAGCCCCTTCTCCCTCGGGTCATAAGCAAAACTTACTTCACTATCGATCGTCTCCATGGCGCCATGGAGACAGAGCCTGGAAAGGGCCATCTTCGAATAGGGAGTACGCTATGCCTTCTCCGTTTCCGGTGGCAGCGCAGACCCAGTCCGCGGCGGCGGCTTTTCTGACAAAGGTCAGGACCCACAAGCAAGATCTGAAGGCGGGCGATTTCACACCTCCCCAGGCCTTTGAGACGGCGGGTGGATACGGCACGCGCCTGGAACGCGCGCATGGGTTCTTGGAGACAAAGAGAACTGAACTTGGCACGGGCGCGACCACGCGCGATGGCTTGCCAGATGCCACGCGTCAGCTCTCAGACAAAGCGCGGGATCAATTCGCAGGTGTGGCGAACTGGGCGGATACCCGCGGCGCCCACACCTACGCGCGCGGCTTTGGAGGATGGGGGCTGGCGGCGCGCGAGGCAGCCGTTGTTATGGCAGCGACGGGCCAATCCTCGGCTGCCACGACTGTCGCGGCAGGCGCGATCGGTTGGATGTCCGGGAGTGCCCACGACGCTGCCAGCGAGGATACCGCCAAAGTCGCACCCGTTCTCGACCGCGGCGCGACCAAGTTTGTCCCACCCCCGGGCGGCGCCACCCTGCCGGAGAACATCGTTGGCGACATTGTGAAATCGTTCAATCCCGCGCTGTCCTTTGGCAACTCGGCCAGCGACGCGATGAAAGCAGGCGCGTTGATCGCCACCGATGCGCTGGTGCCCGATAGCCATAAGGCCTTGGCCTCCATCGCGGTGAATGCGCTGTTCGCAGCGGTTCCATACCTGGTTGGCCAAGCCGCGAATCAGAACGCGGTGCGGAACCTGGCCGCTACGCAGGCCGAGGCGGGCTTCAGCCTCTCGGAGCCGCTGCGCAATGCCGAGGGCGGTCAGGTCGGGAACATCGTCGTTCACAAGGAGCCAAAGACCATCGGCGACAGCGAAGAGCATGCCCGCTTTGAGATGGTCGACCGCGATAACAACAAGATGCACACCCTTGCGCTGCGGGTGCCACATGGTGCCGGGGATCAGGCGCCTTCGCTGGTCTATGTGCACAAGCCAAACGAAGCGATACCGGCCAGCCAAGATTATGAGGGTCGCCCTGCAGGTGAGGATGGGGTGCCCGGCATTCCAAAACGAACCGCGAAGTATGCGAAGCGGGCCCTCCCCCTTGTCAGCGTTGCAACCGCCAGGAAGCCGGCTGTTACGGCAACCAAAACTGCGGCACTTGGCTCCACCATCGCCGCTTCTGCTACGGCCCGCAGCCTTGCGCGACCGGCGGTCGAAACCTGGCTCAAGACGGTGCCCACGCTCCAGAACGGCAATGGGGAGCTCAACTCGGTTGGACAAAGGCTCGCCGACCTCTCCATGGCTGTCGTGAACAATCTCCTGCTGGGCAGCGATCTGATCCCCAAATGGAACATGAACCAGCGCACCACAGGAGACGATGTCGCCAGGGATGCAGAGGCCCTGACAAGCGGCGAGCGCAGCCTGGGAAGAGACCGTGGGGCTGTCAAACAGGCCGTGGATGCCGCGGTTGGTCAGACGAGGGATGTCCTCGATGGCCCGGTCGCTGAGGCGCGCGACGCTGTGGTCGCCGCTTGGAATGAGCATCACGCGCATTTCGACCAGCCCCTTATCCGCCGTCCCAACTCTCCGCGCAACGAAAGGACGGCCGAGCTCAGCGAGTCGGGCGACAAGCTCGCCAAGACGGCCATGCGTCTGAAAGAGGCCTTCGGTGAGAACAGCACCGCTGCGGATGATCTGGTCGAACGCACGAAGGCTTTGTCGGCCACGACGGGCAAGGTGCTGGTAGCCCGTCGTAAGGTGGCTGCGAATGAAGCGCTCGGCAGCCCGGGGGGTGATCCGCGCCCGCCCACCTCGAACGCCCGCAAGATCGCAACCGCGATGATCCCGGGCATCGGAGGCGCGGTTGCAGCGGGCACCGGCCAAGTCCGCCGAGATCTCCCGGCGATGACGAAGGAGACCTTTGCGCCATATGCCGCCAGCGAGGCGTTCAGCATGCAGCTGCTCGAACAGATTATGCGTGATCCCGGTTCTGGCGACGGAGCGGTCGATGACCCTTTCGTGGTCCGGGACAACCGGCTGACCCTATCGGACGAAGCGCTCGACTGGCTCCTTATGGAAGCCCGCGACAACGACATCCCAGTCTCGACGGAAGCGGCCGACCAGGTTTGGAACGTGGAAGCGGCAACAAATGCCTACCTGAGTGTTCTGGATGAGGACGACGATGAGGGCGATGAGGATCCCCGCGCTCCCCGGACAGGCCCGACGGAGCGGCCTGATGGGCTTTCCGACCCGTCGAGCGAAGACAGAGCCTCGGATCTCGATGATCTGGAGTTGGGTCCGAGGCCACAAGGCGATCGCTGATCAACCCGGCGGGCGCGGGCTCCGTAACCAGATGGCTCGCCCCATGCGTCAAATCTCACCAGGGAAGGCAGGACACATATGGTCAAGACGCTGTACCTCAATCTCGATGTCGATCCGCGGATCTTCGAACGGTTGAAACCCTCGGTTGGCGCGGCCGTGAACGAGATCGAAACGACGGCGACGGACCCCGCTATCGGCCCGCATTTGTTGCTGTTTGCGCGCAGTCTCGCCACCGGAGGGTCCCGACCGGCGCGTGCTACGCTGGTGCCGCAAGTCGAAAGGACCATTGCAGGACACAGTCCAGAGGCACTCTACGTCGTCGATTGTGCCGAGGAGCAGAGCGGCGCGCTGCCGGATATGGGCCATCTCGAAGATATCGTGTCGCACTGCCTCGGTTCACTGGGCGGCGACGTGCCGGGGGCCGTTCTGGTGGCACGCTATGAGATTGACCGGAGCCATGCCTTCGAGGCGCGGCTCGGTCACGTCGAGGTCTTGCCGATCACGGCTCCGCAAGCGCGAGACCGCTATGTCCAACGCTTGCTCAGAGCGATCAGCGCGGCGTTTCCAGCTGAAACCGAGGCGGCGTCAGCCTCCCAGTCTGCCGCGCTTGTCCAGTCTCTGATGGAGGAGATCGATCACAGATGAGCGGTCGGACCCTATCGGCGCAACGACGCCTGGGGCGAGGTTCCGCCTTCGGTCTGCACACCGTTCCGGTCTTGGAAGGTCTCGGATAAACCCGTCGGGACGCCCCAACGGCGCGAATCTTGAGGAATGTATTGGAAATTGCTAGTCACGTGCTGCGATGTACGTTAATGTTTTCCGATGTTCGTGATCGTTTTGCGTCCCTTTCAAGAGTTTCGGTGTGTGAGATGCCAGTCCAAAAAGGGGCGTTTGGCAACCTGTATCGATCTCGATTGTGTCTAGTCACAAGCGAGTCGAGTGAGTTATCAGCATCTTAATAACTCGGCTTAGATCAGAGTTACCCACTGTAGATTGGCAAATATTGCCGATGACAGAAAAGTAGTCGGTAATTATATTGCGATAAGAATCCTTTATCGCTTCCGATAAAAATTAATTTATTGACTTGAAAATGAAAGCGCTCCCAATAGTTCCCTTGTGAGAACGCCAATTCTATTTGGCAGCTGAGTTCAATGCCGGTGCAGGCTCAAGATTGGAGGGCATTTTTTTGTCCCCCAACTCTGCGGTCGCTTACGTAGAAATTAACTTGGGGGTAAGCGCTCAGATGACCCACTATGCATTCAGGCCCCTCGCGATCATGGGGACAATTGCAAGCCTTTCGGCCTGCGAACTGACCGGAGCCCAACCTGTGGGTTATGACGCGCAGTTGAGGCTCGCCGAGCAGTTCCTGAACAATGGACAATATGCGCGCGCTTACGGCGTCTTCGACGGCGTTGAAACTGCCCATTCTGGGTCGGCCGAGGTCCAGCTGGCACTCGGCAGGAGCTACCTGCGCAGCTTTGCCTTTCTAAAGGCCGAGCGGGCCTTCAGTGCCGCGGTGGCTCTCGGCGCCCAGGACGAAGGGGCGATCGGACTTGGCCGCATTGCCCTCGCGAGAAATGACGCAGACGGGGCCTTGGTCGCCTTTGGCGGCGTGCTGAGCCGCGATCAGGAGAATGCCGTGGCCTTGAACGGCGTCGGCGTCGCCTACGATCTCCAAGGCAAACACGCCGAGGCGCAGAACTCTTACCGCCGAGCGCTCGCGGTCGATCCGGCCTTTTCTCAGAGCCGCAACAATCTCGGACTCTCCTTGGCTCTAAGCGGCGAATACGACAGCGCCGAAACGGTGCTGGCCGAGCTGGTCGGGTCGGAGCTCAACAATACAGTTGCTCGCCAGAACCTGGCTCTTGCGTTCTATCTGCAAGGCAGAGAGCGCGACGCGGTTGAGTTGGCATCGCTCGATGTCGGGGAGTCCGAGGCGACAGCCCTGTTTCGGGCGGTGCGCCGCTACCGCCGTGTGTCGCCTTGAACAACATCAGCGTACGCAAGATGCGGATCTACCTTGCCGCGGTAGAGGAAGGTAGTTTCACGCGCGCCTCCATCCGCGAGGGCATCAGCCAGCCCGCAGCATCCATCATCATCAACGAGATCGAGGAGACCATCGGCTGTGCCTTATTCGAACGCAGAGGCACGGTCCGCAAGGCGGAGGTCACCGAGACCGGGCAACTTGTTGCCGAGACATTCTCGCGGATCATCACCGGATATGACAGTGAGCTCGGCGCGATAGCCGAGTTGAGCAGCGGCCGTCGCACGGCGAGCCGCATCCTCTTTCAACGCTCGTTTGCCGAAGCGCTGTCGGGCAGTTGGATGCTCGGCCTTGGCAACCTGTTGAATTCCTCCCGCTTGTCCTATGAGACATGCGAACGCTCGACCGTCATCGACTCGATCCGAAGCCGGGAGGCGGTGGTGGGCGTCATCGACGGCTCGATCGAAGACGAGCGGTCCGACCATGTGCAAGTCGGATCCTATGCGATGGTCCTGGCCGTCCCCGAACCCAACGAAACCGCGGCCGAGGATCGGTTGGAGAGTTGGGAGAGCATTCCATCGGACTGCCTTCTGCTCGAGGATCTCAACCCGCGCATGGCCCGACAGGTCAAGCGCCACCTGGGCAAGGAGCGAGATGCCGTTGGACACATGACCGGTGTCACCGGCGCGGTTACGACCGCTCGAATCATGAGCGAAACCCGGCGCCCGGCATTGGTGCCTGATGTGCTTGTCCCGGTCATCCGCCGCCATACCGGATGTCGGTTGGTGCATCTTCCGAGCCCGGGACTGCAAGCTTCGATCGACGTCGTCACGCCTTGGGGGCAGCTCTCAAGGCGCGGCCTGATGGCAGCGACCCAAGAAGACTGTTTTGAGCGAGGTGTTCTAGGCACCTAGTGGTATGACCGATACGGAGGTATCCGATTTTGGATTCCCTTGGCCGGTCGCTCATGCGAGTCTGGGGCATG
>JBCBYB010000033.1:0-47705 GCA_039816045.1 Pseudomonadota bacterium | reverse complement strand
CGATCTCGACGCGGCCGACTTCATCTTCTGATCAGCAAGACATGCGGTCCCCAACCGGGGACCGCTCCAAAATACAAAGGCGCCTCAGGAAACTGGGGCGCCCTTTCGTTTTGGAACCTACAATCTAGAGATTGGCTGGGGCGGCAGGATTCGAACCTGCGCATGGCGGTACCAAAAACCGCTGCCTTACCGCTTGGCTACGCCCCAACGTGTCGAGACACTAATCGGGCTTATCGCGGGCTTCAAGTGCCTGAAACCCCCTTGCACCACTCGGGCCACAGTTCTATAGCGCTTGCAGTCGGAGTGTAGCTCAGCCTGGTAGAGCACTGTCTTCGGGAGGCAGGGGCCGGAGGTTCGAATCCTCTCACTCCGACCACGTTTTCTCCAGTTTCAACCGCCGATCTGCTCATCTATTCGCTCAGTTTCAGAGCTTTTCCATGATTCTTAGTGCACGGCTCTGATGGTCCGGGCTGTGTTTCCGATACACGGCTTCCAGTGTGTCTGCGGTCGTGTCGAACCAGTCCGTCGCGTCCTCACGGGTCATCCCTTCCTGAAACGCCCATGTAACTGCCGTCCGCTTTAGATCGTGCGGCGTTGCCCGCTCGACCCCTGAGCGCTCACATGCTCGGGCGAAGGCCTTCTTGACTGAGCCAACCGGCTTTCCGCCTGTCATGACGACGTGCGATCCGCCTTTTCGCGCCCAACGGTGCATATGGCTTAGGAGCCGCCTTGGAATACGCACGGAGCCTCGGCGCTTCTTCGTATCGGTTTCCCTGGCGCCTCTGCGGTGCAGCACGCCGGCCTTGAGATCCACCCAGCCGCTATCGAGAGATGGCCCCCAGCGAAGCGCGAGAATTGCATTGGTCCGCGTTCCTGTTGCCAACGCAATTAGGATGACCCGACGGAGATGTGGGCTCGCGGCGCGGATAAGGCGCGCGGCCTCACCTCTGGTAAGCCAGCGGTCTCGCGGCGGAGACTTGGGCGGCAGTGGAACCTTGACCGGGTGGATAAGCACGCCTTCACCGTGAGCGTAGTTGAGTGCTGCCTGTAGCATACCCAACTCCCGTCGCGCCGTGGATGGGGCAGCTTCTCGCTCCCGGACGTAGCGTCGAGCAGTAGACCCCTTTACGGCATCGACCTTTAGGTTCGCCCAGAACGGCAACATGGCTTTCGCTGCGTAGATCAAGCGCTGGCGGTCAACGACTAGAGGCCCGTGTTCGTCGAGGTAGAGCGCCAGGACCTCACCCACAGTTATCTCGCCCGGTTGCGACGGTCCGCGGGGCCTACCGTCGTCGATGTACTCGGCGAGCTGTCGGAGAGCTTCGCTATGGCCCTCTCGGCCCTGCCCCGTCCTGATGTAGGTCTGACCATCCCGGATGACCCATTGCTGGCCGTCTTCGCGCCAGACGAGCCGCGGCGGGAGCTTTTTGCGGGGCATCTGATCCACTCCTTCACATCTTCCGGGGTCGTATAGAACCTGCGACCGATCTTTCGACCGCGCAACTCTCCTGCCCCGATGGCCTGGCGAACCGCCTTGACGCAAAGCGTGGGGTGCAAACCCGCGACGTCCTCGACGGTCAGGAGCTCGATGGGGCGCGATGTCTCACCCGGGCGGGTCATTCCTCGCCCTTCAACGCCTGGTGCCGCCAGTGTTTCGGCTCGACCACATCAATACCCTGTTCGCGGATGTGCTTGTGCATCGTGCCAACGTCCAAGCCGATCAGATCGGCCGCGCGTTTCCGGTTCCCATCGCAGTGCTTGATTGCCCTCTTGATCAGGGCGTTTCGCTGCTCGAGTTGGCGGGCTTTGAGATTGCCCCATGTCTCAAGAGCCATGATCCGCCTCCGCAGACTCGCGGCGCTTGATCTCGTCGTCGATGTACCAGCGAGCCTTCTTCAGGTCCTCGATCGCTGCGCCCTTCTCGTCAGCGCGCCAGAGGTACTTCACGGCGTTTCCGACATTGAAGGACATGTGCCGAGTGATGGTGATGCACTCCACGCCCGACGGGTGGGCGTTGTAGTGCTTCGGGTGATTGACACTGTCGGTCATGCCATCTCTCCACATCCGCGGCCGACGCGTCCCGGCTCGTCCCCGTCGACGAACTGCTTCCACGGCACCCAGGCCTTGGGGCAGTGGAACCCCCAGTCGCGACAGCGCGGGCCCGTTATGAAGAGGGTCTCGGCCGGTTGCTCGGGATAGAGAAGCTCCAGCCGGTGCGCTCTGTCCGGAGCACGGTAAACGACGTCACCCGCACCGAGGATTCGGTGACCGGTCTCCGTGATCTCTCGCAGCGACCCACCCACCACGATGCTTAGACTCGGCCAGGGGTGGTCGTGCAGCGCCCGATCGTCGTCGTCGTGGAGGATCACGTGGTAATAGACGTTGAACTCATCGTTACGAGGAACGAGCCACCATCGCAGCATGTACGGGTTGTCCGCGGGTCCTATCTTGAAGTCGGGCTCACGCGCCGGGCGCATAGCAACGAGGCGGCGAGGCTCTGTCAGATCAGTTATCATCCTTTTTCCTCCGAGTGGGCCTCGATCACGTTCAGCAGGTGGACGAAGGACCGGGGCATGAAGCGGCGCCAGGGCGCTGCGTCGGCGTCTTTGACAGGGCCTGTCCGACGCCGCGCCTCGTAGGCGGCTTGGGCGTGTGACTCGACGCAGTGGGCGGCATCCTGGGCCGCGTAGAGCAGCTCGTCGTAGGTCTCCCTTGGGACGGGTTTCACTGTCGGCCCTCCATGTCGGCTCGGACGGCGCGCAGCAGCCCGGCCTGGGTCTGATCCTTCTCGGCGAGGCGCCGGACGAGGGTCTCGTCGATGGTGCCGGCGGCGACGAGGTAGTGGGTGAAGACCGGGCGGGTGCGGCCCTGCCGCAGCACGCGCCGGTTCATCTGCATGAACTCCTCGAGCGACCAGGGCAGCGAGAACCAGACGGTCGCCTCGGTGACGTGGATCAGCTCGTTGAGCCCGTGGCCCGCGGAGGCGGGGTGCGCGAGCAGCATGGGCAGCGCGCCCCGCTCATAGGCGTCGAGCGCCCCGCGCTCACCGATCTCACGTGCCCCGGGGAAGCGCTTCCTGATCCGGTCCACCTCGTGGCGGAACTGGTAGGCGACGACGACGGGTCCGCAGGCCTCTGCAACCACGCTCTCGAGCGCGTCGAGCTTCAGGTCGTGGATCGGGACGACCGCGTCGTCCTCGCCGTAGATCGCGCCGCCGGTGAACTGCCGGAGCTTGCCGCTCAGGGCGCCTGCACTCATCGCGGCGACCACGCCCTCCTCGGTCTCGAGCAGGAACTCCCGCTCGAGTTCCCGGTACTCGCGCACCCGCGCGCGCGGCAGTGAAACCGTGATGGTGTTCTCCACGTGGTCAGGCAGCGAGAGGTAGTCGTCGGCGAGCATCGACATGCAGATGTCCGCGACGAGCGCATCGATCTCCTCTGTCGCGCCCGGCCGCGGCCGGTAGCCGAAGCCCGAGTAGTCCTGGGTGAACCAGCGGTTGCGGAAGGCGGTGACGGTGCGCCCGAGGCGCTCGCCCTGATCGAGCAGGCAGAGCTGGGACCAGAGGTCGTGGTAGCCGTTCGGGGCGGGCGTGCCGCTCAGCTCCACCACCCGGTCGAAGCGCTGCGCGACGCGCCGGAGAGCCTTTACCCGCTGCGAAGCGGGCGTCTTGAAGGAGGAGGCCTCGTCGATCACGAGCATGTCGTAGGGCCAGCGGCCTCGCGTCTCGCTGTGCGCGTGGACGAAGCTCGCGACGTTGTCACGGCTCACCAAGTGCGCGTCTGCCGTGCTGCCGGCAGCCTCCTCGATCGCTGCTGCCAGGTTCCGCTTGCGAGAGGGGGCGATCACGTGGTGCGTCAGGTGCGCCGTGTGGGACCAGCGCCCGATCTCGGTCGGCCACGTCCGCTCCACCACGCGCTTCGGCCCGACGATGAGGGTGCGTCCCACGGACCACTGATCCATGAGTTCCGCGATGGCCGTGAGCACGGATGCGGTCTTGCCGAGCCCCATGTCCAGCCAGAGTGCGCAGCGCGGGTTCTCGAGCACGTGCTCGACAGCCCGCCGCTGGTAGGCGTGCAGGTGATTGGGTGTCAGAACGGGTGTGCTCACGGGAACACCCTCTGCAGGATGCGCTGTCCCTGTTCGACATTGTCGACGATGTGGACCGGATGGCCGGCCGCCATGTACTTGTTGTGGACAAAGCGTTGCAGCTTGCGCGCTTCATTGCCCGGTCGCTTCAGCTCCATGAAGACGACGAAGCCACCGCGCAGGAACATGCGGTCCGGATCGCCGCGCTTGCCGGTAAGCTTGCGTACGAGCCAGCCGTTCTGTTCGGCCCAGGTGACGAGGTCGCGCTCGATCGTGGTCTCGCGGGAGGCGCGGGGCTCAGGCACCGTAGAACTCCAAAATCTGGACAGAGTGCCGCTCCACTGCTTCAGGATTGTCCCAAGTGCTGAAGAAGCTCGATATCCACCTCGCTGCTTCGACGTGGCTCTCATAGGGCCCGGAGATATGGAACATCGGGACATCGACCCCGCCTTCGACGGAGACGTCCCCAGTCGACCACCTCACGTAGACACCGGCGATGAGCGCGGGCATCACCCGTCCTCCCGGGTGTCGGATGTCTCGCCGCGGCAGGTAGCCCTGGCCTCAACGAACCGCGAGAAGAGCGGGTGCTCGGGCCGGTACTGCCCTCCCCAAGTCGCGACTGCGTCCGCCACATGCTCCGCGACGTCAGCCGGGTGGACAGGATCTTTCGTGAAGACGGTCACGTTGACGGCGTACTTCGGCATCGCTTAGTCCTTCCTGTATCTGTCGGTGGTGAACCCGCCCGCAGCGAGCGGCAGACCCGTCGCCCAAGGCGGGTTCTCGGCCATGACCCCGGCGAGGTCCTCGCCATCACCGTCGGACGTCTCGGCGATCAACTCGTCATGGACCGAGAGGACGATCTCGTAGCCCCAGTCCTCAGCAACGGGCATCGCGTGCATGAGCACGTCACGGGCGATTGACTGGCAGGCGTTCTCGACGAACTTGCCGCCGTAGATGTCGAGCCGGCTCCACTGGCGCGTGACCTGGTTGGTGCCCCAGTAGGTGATCTTGCCGGTCTCGTCGCAGACCCGCGGCTGGAAGTAGACCAGGAAATTCCCGCTCGGTAGGCGGCAGACGAGATAGAAGTGACCCTTGTAGGACTGGGCGCGGAACTTCAGCAGCGGGCCCGCGGGGTAGACCACGCCGGGCTCGGCAACTGCCGCGCGGGCGGCGTCCTCGCAGGCGTACCAGAGGGCTTGTATCGCCGGGTGCCGGGTGCGCCACGCAACCTTCACTGCATCGGAGACGAGCCACTCCTCGCGCGGTATCTCCGCCCGAACGGCCTTGGGCTGTCCCCACTTCTCGTAGTTCTGCTCCGCGCGCTCGAGTGCCTCGGGTGCGGCGTCAGCAATCACGTGCCAGAGCTTCGCCATTTTACCGCGGGCCATGTTCTGGATCGCGCCGACGCCGCCCTGGTAACCGAGAGCGAGCTCGGCGACCTTGCCGATCCCGTTGCGCTCGACCTTGTCGATCGCATCCGGCGCCTTGCCCAAGATGCGCCCGGCGGCGACCTTGTAGAGATCGGGCCCGGTGCCGGCGTCGTTGTCCTCGAAGGCCCGGAGCTTCCACTCCTCCCCCGCGATCCAGGCGTTCACCCGACCTTCGATGTTCGAGAGGTCGGCCACCGCGAGCTTCCGGCCCTCGGGCGCGATGATAGTGCCGCGGAGTGCGCCGGAGGCGTGGAGCGTGATGCGATCGAAGAGTAGGTCGGCGCATCCCGCGTGCACACCGCGGATGAACAGGTCGATCTCCTCCTGTGGCGGCAACCCGCGCGAGGGCAGGTTCTGCGGCTGGAAGATGCGCCCGGCGTAGCGCCGAGTACGCTGCGCGCCTGAGAACTGCAGCCCACCTCGGAAACGCCCGTCGCTGCTCAGCGCATCGCGCAGCCGCGCGTACTTGGCGGTCGAGGTCTTGTTGCCCGTGATGATCAGCTCGAGGATCTCGGAGACGTGACCATTCAGCGGCCGGTTATCGTCATCGAGCAGCCGACGCAGCGTCGCGGCTTGGGTATTGGGCAGCTCAAGATCGAAGTAGGCGAGCAGGAAGCGCTTGATCTGTTCCCGCTTGGTCGGCTTGTCGACCTCGCCGTAGGTGAGCTTCAGGAAGCGCTCGGCGATCTCGCCGGCCTCCTGGTTCGCGAGAGCCGCGGCTCCTTGGACGAGATCCGTGTCCACGCAGAGCCCGCGATCATTGATGCGCTGGTCAAGGCGCCAGAGCGCACGCTCGTCGTCCGGCTCGTTCCAACGCGGGAGGCGCCTGTCCACCTCGCGCATGGCGATGATGTCCCGCCGCGCGTAGTCCACGAACCGGTCCCAGTCCTCGGGATCAGTCTCTCGGGTGCGCCGACTTCCGTCGGCCTGCGGCATGCAGAACTTGTTGATCAGCCGCTTTCCGTCCGAGAGCTTCCCGTGATCGGTGCCGAGACCGAGAATGCGCCCGACGTCGTCCAGGCCGCCCGGGAAACCGTGCAGGAAGGCCTTGACCATCGTGCAGCGCCACTTGCCCGAGATCCCGATCTGGTGCGGCCGGTGGCCGACGGTGCGGGAAAGGACAACGCGGTCGAATTGCGCGTTGTGAGCGACGAGCTCGTCTGCAGCTTCGCAGGCACAAAAAAAACTGTGATTCGACGGAGTGGCTCGGGCGTTCGTGGCGTCCCATACCTCGACCGGACCGTCGTCGACGGCATAGGCCGCGAGCAGGATCTGCGCGCTCTCGGCGTAGCGGTACGTGCCGACCTCGATCGGCACGTCGCAGTAGGTCTCGAGGTCGAGGTACACCGTGGACATGATCAGAAGCCGAAGTCGCCGGCCTCAGATGCCTCGAAGCCCTTGGCGGCCTCGTCGGCGGACATGGGCGCCGCTGAGGTGAAGGCCTCGTCGTCGCCACGGAACTGTATTCCGATCAGCTCGGCGTTGATGCGCTTGCCCCACTCGTTGTCCTGAGCCCAGAACCGGACCTTCACCCGGACGCGACAACCGCGATAGCACTGGTGCGGATCGTCCGAGGTCAGGCGCTTGGACGGCGTGTCCTTGTCAAAGAGGTAGGGCTGGTTGTCGCTGTTCGCCGAGAGCTCCCAACACCCGGCCGCGGGATCCTTGCCGCTCTGGTCTCCGTCCCGCAGGCAGAGGTTGGCGACGGCGACCGGCTTATCGAGTTCCGCCTTCCGGACCGTTTCGATGTCCGCGCGCAGCGACTCGATGAGGCTGTCGTGTTTGCCTTTCTCGAGCAGAACGACCGCGCCGTACTTGCCGTCCTTGCCGGTCTTCTTGTCCCGGTAGCGCTTGTAGATGTTCTCGTTCATCAGGCGGGCGCCGTCGATCACCGCCACGTAGTCTTCGTCCATGATGCCCATCTCGGGTCTCCTGTGTCTGGGGGTGGGTTAGAAGCCGAAGGTCTCTTCGACCTCGGGTTCGGGAACCTCTGCTGGCGGATCGGCGGCCGGCGGATCGTCGACCTCGAAGCCCGCAGCCGCGTTCATCTCGAGGGCGGGGCGCTTGTCGCTCTCGGGCGCCAGCGTCGGCTTGCCCTTCACGCTCTCGATCATGTCGGTGACCTTGTCGGGCACGTTGGCCTTGCCGCCGAACGCCGTCTCGGTCTGCGCGGGGCTGATGAGCTTGCGCGGGGCTGCGACGTCGACCTTCAGCTTCTTCTTGAGGAGCGCGAGCGCCTCGCTCTCGTTGGCCCACTTCCGGCTTCCGCGCCCGCGTACGAGCTTCCAGCCGGGGACGGCCTGACCGAGTTCGAGCGTGCGCTTGGCCTCCTCCTCGATCGCGTCCGCCCACTTCCGGACGGCGGCCAGCTTCCCGAGCGCCTCGCTGATCTCCTCGGGCGTCAGATCCCGGCTCGACCGCGTGTCGTCCTCGACCTCGAAGCCCTCGCGGGCCGCCTCCAGCGAGAACTCTGCGAAAGCTCCGCAAACGCCCTTGGCGGGGCAGAACTTGCACTGCTCCTTACCCGGGACGCGAGGGGCGTCGGGCGCGTCGACGGCCCGCGCCGCTGGCGCGAGGACTTCCTGCCCCCACTGGCGCAGGTCGTCGGCACGGATTGACCAGGTGCTGACGTGATCGAGACGCGGCTGGACGATGGTGAGCCGCACCTCCTCGATGTCGTCTGACAGGAACGAGAAGTCCTCGAGCGCGCCGAGCCCGTAGGACATGAGCTGCGGGTTCTCTTCGGCGTCGACCCGCTCATAGCCGTACTTCAGGTCCATCACCGAGAGGCGATAGCCGTCGGGCGAAAGCACGATCGTGTCCGCGGTTCCCCCTCCGCCGGGTACGTAGCCCTCGAGCGAGACGCGCTCCTCGTAGAAGTGGTCCCCGGGTTCCGCCCGAACGAGCTCGACGTAGCGATCAACGGCGATTGCCATCTCTTTATCATCGGGACCGAAGGCGTCCTCGAAGGCCTCGGTCGCCGACGTAAGGCCCTGCTTCAGCACCCGCTCGGCGATCTCGTGTGCCCGCGTGCCCTCAAGCGCAGCCTCGCCCGGATCGTCGGGCTTGCCCTCGGACGCGGCGATGGAGCCCGGGCACCGCATCCAGCGATGCGCGCCACTCGGCGACAGCCGGGCGTGGGCGCGCTCAGCGTGCTCGCTCATCACAGCAACCCCAGTTCCCGGATCAGCGCGGCGCGCTTGTTCGCAGGCACGGCATCTGCCGTCCGAACGCCCTCGCCCGTGGCCTCCAGGAGCGGCATCACCGCGTCACGCCCGTGCTTCTTCGCGGCGTCGACAAGGGCCTTCTTCACCGCTTCGGAGGTGATCTCCTCGGACTCGGACTCGGACTCGGACTCGGGTTCCTTCGCCTCTGTCTTGGCTTCGGGTTCCGCTTTCGGCTCGGCCTTCTTCGCCTCGGGCTTCTTGGCCTGGGCTGGTGGCTCCGCGGGCGCGTCCGCGTTGTTGAGCGCCGTCAGTGCCAGGATAAAGCCCTCCGTGAGCTTGGCTGCGGCCTCCTGCAAACGTGGGTCGTGCTGGGTCATTGGAAGTCTCCTGATGGGTTGGGGAATTGAGGCGTCGAACGCTTCGATGAACCGCGCCGCGACCTCGGGATCGATTGCATTGCCGTAACCGCGCAGTCGCACCACTCTTGCGGGTATCTCATCAGCCAGCGGGAATGTGCCGGGCTCAACCGGCCTCCACTTGCCATCCCGGCATCGGAGCCAGTCAGCATCGTGCCATCCGTACAGAGGCGCGCGGGGCCGTCGATCTGGGCTAGCTGATGGTGCACAGCATTCGGAAGCTGTTCGCCCTTCTTGCCGCCGCCCCGGTCCGCATAGCTCCTGAGGTTCGGCGTCCGGTAATCCCGGTGCGCTGGGGTAGGCCAGCCCGCCAGATCCGCGCTCCTGACCAGACACGCGCAACCGTGTTTGGTCCCGTGGATCTGCTTCTGGTTCTGGGAACGGCCTGTGGTGTCGTGGGCTTGCGGCGTCGGCCAGCCCGCCAGCTCTGCCGCCGTCTGGATATTCTGGCCGCCGTCTCTCCCGCTGTCGCCCGCGCCCGTCGTACTGCTCGCCGTTGGCGTGGGCCAGCCGGACCGCTCCGAAGAAGAGCCTTTGGCGGATGTGCGCGCCGCCGAAGCCCGCAGAGCACAGATCGGCGGCCCCGACCGCATATCCCAGCGCTTCCAGCGAAGGTCGTAGACCGGGCCACTGGCCTCCGGTGTGCGGGCCTTTAGGCTCGCTTCCAGGCGCCTCTGAAGGCCCGCACTGGGGCTCTCCTGCTTCTGCCGAAGAGCATCCGCTACCTCCATGATCGCGAACTCGCCCCAAGTATTCGCCATCACATTCAGCGCATACAGGACCACCTGCGTATTCTCGGTAGTGTAGCCCTCGTCCGGGTCCAATCGGTGGAGTGACGGAGCATTCCAAGCCCGGGGCTCGCTCAAGTCGAACGGCAAGCCCGTCCTCTCGCAAGCGCCCTTGTCGATGATGCTCTGGATCGCCTTGGGCCTTAGCGAAAAGGCCAAGCCTCTCTTCTTGGCCCGGTTCTTCGCAACCGCACACAACGCATGCCCGCGCTTCTTCGCGCGCCAGTCCCGAAACTCCTGTGGGGTGTTCCGACCTCTCTTTCGATCTCGTTCCTCTTCCTTGATACAATCCTTGCAGGATCGTCGGATCGACCCCTTCGAGTTTGTGTAGAAGCAGTCTCTCGGCTTCGGCTGTCCGCACTTGTTGCATTGGATCAAAGCCCGAGAGCCACTCTCGTCCGGCCCTGCTGGCGACCTGTTCTCCGAAAATGGTGCTTGGTCTGCACTCGCCGATGAGGCGGAGGAACTGCGGGGCCAAGTGCCGCTTGTCTTCATATCCCTTGCGGGCTCCGGCGTTGCTGAAAGGCTGGCAAGGGCAAGAGCCCGTCCAGACTGGCCTGTCGTCCGGCCATCCCGCGAGCCGGAGGGCGTAGGGCCAGCCGCCGATCCCGGCGAAGAAGTGGCACGACGTGAAGCCAGCAAGGTCGTCAGGCTGAACGTCTGCGATTGACCGCTCGTCGACTTCTCCGTCGGGTAGGTGTCCGCGGCGAATGAGTTCTCGGAGCCAAGCCGCGGCCTTGCCGTCCCACTCGTTGTAGTAGGTGCCGGGCACACGGTGCGCCGCCTCAAAGAGCCCCCGACGCCAAACGCGCCGGGGGAGTGGACGAGGGACATGCCCCGACCATCGGGGCCTCGGGGTCGACCGAACGGTCGAGCATTTCGGTGGGCGTTCCTTCACGCCACTTCGGGTAGGTGTTCATGGCGCCGACGGCGCGGAGCAGTTGCTCCCTCGCAGTGCCGTAGTCGCCCTTCAGGATGGCGGCCTTGGCGTCCTCAATCCGGTTGAGGATCATCCAGTCGGCGCCCTTCCGAGCCTTCAGGATCGCGCTCAGGTCGGCGGTCATCGCTTCGACCATGGCGCGCTCGTCGGAGGTGGGGCGGGGGAGAGTCATGCCCGCACCTCAAGGCACTCGTTGATCTTACGAGTGTGAGAGATCATCCGCTCCGGATAACCGGGCGGGATCGGGAAACCGCCAAGAACGCACTGCTTGTGCGCGGCAGCGAGGGCGTCGACCGCCATCACGTGGCCGACGTGCGAGCCGGCGCGGTCAGCAGCCTTGGCGCAGTTGTCCGCCGCGACCTTTACCGTGTCGCCGTGCGCTGGACCGTTCAGCGCCCGCTGGAGATAGAAGTAGCAGCTCTCGAGCGCCTTGAGCCGAACGGTGTCGGCGTGTGAGGCGGTTTGTGTGGCGTCGAACATTGATGCCTCCCAACGGGTGTTGTTGAGAGAGACAATATGTAACGCCCTTCAGTGTGTCAATATGTTTTGTAGCGGATATGCGATCTTTTATAACGCATGCGCTACCCAGCACACCTTGCCGATAATCTGGAACTCGGAATCATCAGTGGGCCGTATGGTGCGCGTTCGATTGGCCAAGGACGGGTTGTCAGACGTGATCTCAAAGCCACCGGAGACCAGAGTGAGGCGCTTCAAGAATGCAAACTCGCCCTCGCGGAAAGCCATTATCGAACCATCGGGCACCTTCTCGTGGGTGTCGACCATAACAATCGCACCTTTCTTTATTGTAGGCTCCATACTGTCCCCAGATACGTCGAGTATGAAAAGTCCTTTTGAAGATGATCTGCCGAGCTTCTTAATAAAAAAGTCGCCCGCGAACGGAATTGTACCATCGGGCTTCTCGTCAAATATGCTCGATCCATGTCCGGCAGATAGCTGGACCCTAAACCTAGGAATTCGTATGATTTCTTCTTGTGCTGGGACGTCTGCAGCCCCACTTAATCGATCCGCTGGCCCACCGGGACCGCCAAACATGAGCCACGTGGGGGATACTCGAAATCTCCTTGCGTATCTTTCCGCAACACTCGGTCTAATGCCGTTCTGCCCACTCTCGTGGGCTCGGTACGTGACTTCATTCCAATTAAACGCTTGGGCGGCTTCGGCTGCGGTTCTGAACCCCGCCTCCTCGCGCGCAAGCTTCAGTCGCTGATAAGGCTCGTCGTCAGGATCGCTCATTGTTACAGATTATCGCGCTTGGAGTTACGGTTCATATTGACAGTAGGCGCTACGTTATGTAATGCCTTCGCTATGCAAACCGCACGAAGCATAATAGACCAATGGCCAAGTCGCGCAGAGCTCGCCCGCGACATCGGCGACAAGCCTTTGAACGTCCGAGCTTGGTGGCAGCGAAACAGCATCCCGGGTCACGCCGATGTGGCTCTTGTCGCGGCCTCAAACAATCGAGGCTTCGACGTGACTTTCGAGCTTTTGGCGAAGATTCGGGCGGCGGCGGCGGTCGGCAACAATTCTAACCCTGCGCCCGAGGTCGCCGCGGAATGAGCGCGTCGTTACGAGCGCCTCATGCAATAGGCAACCATGCTAAGCTGTGGAAGCCACTCGCTACTGCAGCGGGAAGCGGTTCGGTCGGACATGCCGCGCCTCATCAGAAGATTGATTTGTTCAACAGCGTCGGCTTCTCTATCCATGCAAAATGCCTGCATTGCGAAGTCGGTGCCCCATTCGATTTCGCAATAATCAAAGGCGTCATTGAGAAGCTCGTTCTCGATATTGTTTCGGTACAGCCTAACTTTCCGCAGCCCATCGTTCTGCCGTTCGCGGCAAAACTGCTGCATCCTACCGTCTCCGGGCCATTCACGGGTGCAGCGGGAGGAGATAGCACGAGAAGGGCTTCCCTGAAGTGTAAGCGGCAGGTTCTTTACAGGCGCAGATGCGGGACCGGAGAGCGATTGGACGCGCCCCGTCGAGCGATACTCTTGCTCCAATATCCTGCTGCACTCATCACGCTTAGCATCGCTGTACGAGTTTCTCTCACTACACCAGTCAAAAATTGCCACGGCGACATCAAGTGGGACCAGCTCTTCGGCGACCGCTTTTTTGGTCGCAGGCGCGTTTGTTGCAGGAGACTGTGCGCAACCCAGAACAAGCAGACTGGCGGAAACGAGCGGCAATGCAAACGCGCGCATGTTGAGACCTCTGGTTGCTATGGCATTAGCAGCAAAACACACAAATACGGCTTTTATTGGAAACCCGAGTACCGCTTATGACCCTTGTCCCCGTATATCCTGGTGGGCCCCGTGGGCCATCGTCTACTCGCATTTCGTCCTCCGCTGATCGTTCTCGTGCTCACAACCGGGACCATAAGGCGGAGAACTCGACCATGTCGTTCGAAATGTTTTTCCAAAGATCTTTCAAAGACTTCTTGGATGAGAAATTCCCTCGCGACGCTGCTGCGGCGGCCTTCTTTCAGGTTCGCGAGAAGACTGTTGAAAACTGGCGATCTGGCGCGAACTCGCCGAGCGGCCGGCATCTCGCGCGGGCCCTCAAGGACGACGAACTTCGCCCTTCTCTGATCCGTCACCTGACGGGAGGCCCAGCATGATCACGGTTGAGAGAACCATTTTGCTCGTGCTTCTGCAGGCTTGTCTGTGGACGAACCTGGGCAGCCGCTGGCTGTCCAAGCGCATTGACGCGCGACTGTCCGAGATCAACGGAGGCCGCTCATGAAGACCGCCGTCGCCCTCATCATCGGACTGGCCTCGGGCTGGCTCCTCAACGACACGCTGCCCGAGTGTGAGCGCGGACCGTGCTTCCACTCTCCCCCATGGAGATAACCCGCATGGATGGAGCACCATCAAATTTCCACGCCCCGATCGCCGAGCAGATCTGGGACATGAAGTACAGGCTAAAGCGGCCCGACGGCACGCCAGTCGATGAGACCATCAAGGACACCTGGCTGCGCGTGGCTCATGCCCTATCCGAACCGGAAGCTGAAAAGGATCAGCAGGAGTGGTTCGAGAAGTTCTACGACGCCCTGCGCGACTTCAAGTTCATCCCCGCCGGCCGGATCCTCGCAGGCGCCGGTACCGGACGCGACGTGACCCTCTTCAATTGCTTCGTCATGGGCACCATCCCGGACAGCATGGAGGGCATCTTCAGCGCTCTGAAAGAAGCCGCGCTGACGATGCAGCAGGGCGGCGGCATCGGCTACGACTTCTCGACCATCCGACCCAAGGGAGCCCTGGTGAAGGGGGTCTCGGCTGAGGCCTCCGGACCGCTGTCCTTCATGGACTGCTGGGATGCGATGTGCCGGTCGGTGATGTCCGCGGGCTCGCGGCGCGGGGCCATGATGGCAACGCTCCGCTGCGATCACCCCGACGTCCTGGACTTCGTGGAGGCCAAGCGGGACCCGTCCCGGCTCCGAATGTTCAATCTCTCGGTCCTCTGCACCGACGACTTCATGGAGGCGGTCGAAGACGGCACGGACTGGGATCTCGTCTTCGGCGACAAGGTCTACCGAACGATCCCGGCCCGCGAGCTCTGGGACCAGATCATGCGGGCGACCTACGACGTCGCCGATCCCGGGGTGATCTTCATCGACCGGATCAACAAGGCGAACAACCTCTTCAACGCTGAAACGATCGCGGCGACGAACCCCTGCGGAGAGCAGCCACTTCCGCCTTACGGGGCCTGCCTTCTGGGGTCGATCAACCTGGCAGCGCTGGTGCGAAACCGGTTCGACCCCAAGGCTGGAATAGACTCGGAGGAGCTCCGGGCGCTCGTCGCCACCGCCGTGCGGATGCTGGACAACGTGGTCGACGTCTCCCGCTTCCCGCTCGAAGCGCAGGCGGATGAGGCCCGAGCCAAGCGTCGGATCGGTCTCGGAGTGACCGGACTGGCGGATGCGCTGGCGTTCTGCGGCGAGCGCTACGGCTCAGAGCGGGCCGTCAATCTAATGCAGGACTGGCTCGCTAAGATCGAGATCGCGGCCTACACGGCATCGGCGGAGCTCGCCGAAGAAAAGGGGCCCTACCAGTTATTCGATGCCACGTCGTTCTTGATCAGCGAGAACGGCGTCCGGCTCCCGGCAAGCCTCCGAGACAAGATCCGCAGCACTGGTCTGCGCAATAGCCACCTCACCTCCATCGCACCGACGGGGACGATCAGCCTGGTGGCGGGCAACGTCTCCTCCGGGATCGAGCCGATCTTCGCACTCTCCTACACCCGCAAGGTGCTGCAGCCCGATGGCAGCAGGACCGAGGAGGTGGTCGAGGACTACGCGGTCCGCGAGTGGCGACGGCTGCGGGGTGACGATCCGCTCCCGGACTATTTCGTCACAGCCCAGGATCTGACGCCAGGCGACCACATCGCCATGCAAGCCGCTGCACAGCGCTACATCGACAGCTCGATCTCGAAGACCATCAACTGCCCGGAGGACATCCCCTTCGAGGACTTCCAGCAGGTCTACCGCGATGCCTACGAGGGCGGCTGCAAGGGCTGCACGACCTACCGCCCCAACGCCGTGACGGGATCGGTCCTGTCAGTCGACGCACCGAAGGACAGCAAGCCAGAACCAGAGAAGACGGAGCCAGGAGAGCTCCTAGAGCGCCCGGAGGTCATCGAGGGCAAGACCTACAAGCTCCGATGGCCCGAGAGCCCCCATGCGATCTACGTGACCGTGAACGACGCCATCACCGCCAGCGGATCGCACCGCCCTCTCGAGGTCTTCATCAACTCCAAGAACACCGAGCACTATGCCTGGACGGTCGCCCTGACGCGAATGGTCTCGGCAGTCTTCCGCCGGGGCGGGGACGTCTCCTTCGTGGTCGAGGAACTGAAGGCGGTGTTCGACCCGCGCGGGGGCGGATGGATCAAGGGCAGGTACGTGCCGAGCGTCCTCGCGGCCATCGGCGGGGTGATCGAGCGGCACATGGTCGATACCGGCTACCTGGACGGCCCGGAGAGTGAGGAGCTGGAGGACATCGGCGCCACGCTGTTGACCAGCCCGCCGCCGAAGCCCTGCCCGAGCTGCGGGAGCCACCACACACGAATGGACGGCGGGTGCCTCACCTGCGGCGACTGTGGCTACAGCAAGTGCGGGTGACGCGGTGTCCGACGCGGATCTGAGTGCGGCCGGTAAGGCGGCCCTTGAGGTGGCCGCCTCTGGCCTCCCAGTGTTCCCGTGCAACCGGGAAAAGAGACCGCTCGTCGAGAACGGCTTCAAGGCCGCGACCACCGATCCCAAGCAAGTGCGGCGATGGTGGTCGCGCCACAGGGCGGCGCTGATCGGGGTCCCGTGCGGTCTGCCAGACACCTTCGACGTCGTGGACCTCGACAAGCCGAAGGAAGGCCAGCCGCACGACGGCGAGGCCTTCATCCGGGAGCACTATCCGGAGGCGCTCGAGGCCGCCGAGATCGTGGTGCGGTCTCAGAGCGGCGGACTGCACCTCTACTTCGCCCCCGGCACGGACGGGTTGAAGAACCGCGCTGGGCGGCTGCCGGGCGTCGATACGCGCGCCAGTGGGGGCTATGTCTGCGTCCCCGGGTCTGGGGGCTACAGGTTCGAGCGGGGAGACTGGAACCACCTCCTGGCGCTGAGCGCCCTCGACGGCAAGCTCGGGCGCGTGCTGACCCGCGATCCGGACCCGGATCGAAAGAAGCGCGAGAACCTCAGACCGGCCGCGACCGCCGAGCAGATCCGCCGCTATGCGCCAAGGGCGCGCAAGGCGTTCATCACGGAGGTTCAGGCAGTCCGGGAATGCGCCTCGGGCAGCCGGAACGATCGGCTGAACCTCGCGGCCTTCAACCTCGGGACGCTCATCGCCTGCGGCAGCCTCCGGCAACAGGAGGTCGAGGACGCGCTCACGGAGGCGGCGCTCGCCTGCGGCCTGGACAAGACCGAGATCCCGGCGACGATCGCCTCCGGCATCGGATCGGGGCTCGACGAGCCACGGGACCTGAGCGCGCTCCTCGCGGACCGCGACACGGATCAAGTGGTCGCGGATCTCTGTGACAACTGCGTCTTCGTGATCGAGGGGGAGCGGGTCGCCAATCTGGAGAAGCCCCCGCATCTCTGCCTGACGAGGATCTCCGAGTTCCGCGGAGAGAAGGCGAACGAGCGGGTCGAGATCGACGTCGCAGCGCCGACCCAGAAGGACCCGGACCGGACCAAGATCAAGATGGTCCCCTCGCACGAGCTCTGGTTCACCGATGAGCGGCGCCTGACGGCCCAAGGGGAGATGTATCACCCGGCCCGCGGCCGAACCGTGGTGGACGACCACGAGCTTCTCTGGATCAACTCCTACTGGGCGCCGAGCTGGCCACAGGAAGCAGACCCTCCACCAGACGACTGGTTGGAGCTCTGCGCCCTGCTTGCGCCTGACGAGGCCGACAGAGAGCTTCTGATGAGGTGGGCGGCCCATACCGTCTGGCGCCCAGAGGTGCGCTCACCGATCACGCCACTGCTGATCACGCCGGAGCAAGGTGTCGGCAAGGGGACGTTCTCACGCATCCTGGAGGCCCTGGTCGGGCCCCACAACGTGAGCCGCCCGAAGATGCCGACACTCCTGAAGCAGGAGTACCACGACTACGTGTGGGGCACGACCATGTGTGTCGTGGACGAGGTGAACGAGGGCATGGAGGGCAAGGTCCGGTACAGCGCGATGGACACGCTGAGGGACGTGCTCACCGAGCCTCGAATGCGGGTGAACATCAAGTACCGGTCGGGCTCGAGCGAGCAGATCTTCACGAACTTCCTGATGCTCAGCAACCACCGTGACGCGCTCGTCGTCAACGAGGACGACCGCAGGCTGTTCGTGGTGATCTCGGAGGAGAGGGCCAGAGGGCCGGCGTTCTACGAGCGTCTGAGGCGCATGGAGACGCAGGAGGAGCCCCTCTCTCGGATCGCGGCCTCTCTGTACCCGCTGTCCCTCGAACCCCTGCCAGGGCGGGCACCGATGAGCGCGTCGAAGATGGAGATGGTCCAGTCCACGAGGCCGGATTGGTACGAGCCACTGCGGGAGGCACTGGCTGAGAAGGGCGGGACGTGGACCTGGGATGCGATCACCGCCAGCCCGATCCTGAGCGGAACTAGGCCGAACAGTCTCAAGCACGCCATGGCGGAGTTTGGGTGGACCTCAAAGCGCTTTCGGTGCCCCGACGGAGAGCGCCGGGTGCTCTGGTGGAGCCGGGATGGCGAACCAGACCTCGAAAATTTCCACGACGAGGGAAAATTCTGATGCCCGGGATCACAGAAAAAACGATGCGAGAAAAAAATCGCGTCCTTCTGGCCAGGGTGGCCAGGGCAAATCGGGCGTCGCGGGGGGCTGGAAAAACTATGTGGCCAGGGCTGGCCAGGGCTTGGCCAGGGCAATTTGGACGTAGCCCTGCCCGGCAAAACCGTTACGGGGTTGGGGTTGTAGGCTGCTGGCCAGGGTGTCCAGGGCTTTCCCCTATCCCTTACGCGCGGAAAAAAAATGGAAATTTGTTCTCCATAGGCACAATAGGGATTTGCCCTGGCCGCGCTGACCGGGAGGCCGGCAAACAAGGCGTTCTCCATATATATCAATGCTTTAAGTCCGGCCAAGGCAATTATTCGAGCCCTGACCGTCGCCATCATCCCCTGGATCGCAGCCCTTGGACCGATCATTGGAGGGTGAGCGATGCCTGACGCACTGACGACCGACCACCCAGGCTGGCTGATCCTGCGCTGCCTGCCGCGGTCCGAGAAGGCCGAGTGCGAGCGCCTCCAGAGCATGGGCATCGAAGCGACGCACCCCCGCATCAAGCGCCGCTTCAAGCGCCGCCATCGCCTCGGCTCCAAGCGCCCGCTGCAGGCGCTGGAGCGCAGCTGGCCCCTGATCAGCGGTCTAATCTTCGTCCGGACCGTCGGCGAAGGAACACTCGCCGACATGGCGCTGATCCACCGGTGCCGAGCGGGCAGGCACTCGAGGGTCACCGGCTACGTCGCCTCCGTGGGCCAGGGAGTGCTGCTGCTGCCCCACAGGCTGCCTGACAGCGCGCTGGACCGCCTCTTCGCCGGTGCGGGAGCTGTGGGGCGCACCAGGGGCACCAGCGAGCTGAGCGTCGACCAGAGGGCGCTCATCGCCGTCGGTCCGCTCCAGGGATCCACACTCACGATCGCGAGGATCGACGAGGCGGGGCAGCGGGCAGCGGGAGAGGCGGAGCTGTTTGGGAGGGCGACGGCGGTCGAGGTGCCGCTGACCTGGTTGGAGGCGGTAGAGTGAGAAATAAACTGAAAGCCCGCCGTTTGCCTGTTGTGACTGTTCGCGTGGTGCGATCAATAGGAGGGTTGCCTCTGCAGACACGGCAAGCGCTTTCTTGACGAGATTGCAGCGAGGTTTCTGTAGGTAACTTCCAACAGGAGTGAATTTCGGCTAGACATATCGCTCGTATAGCGGTTGCCGAAAGGAGTTGTGATGCCCGAAAGATGGGTCGGAATAGTCGTTTCGGGCGACAATGTGATCGTAGTCGACGCTGAAGTTCCCGATAATGGTCAGCTAATTCTTCAGAATGACGCCACGTGGAAGCTCCAAAAAGGCGACAGGGCGACAGGTTACAACGTGATCGGTCAACAGTGCCGGGACTATGTGCAGGGTAATGGTGTAACGAGGGTTCTCATTAAGGCCAGCGCCATTTCTTTGGGTGGTACCAAGCTCGCCCATCTTCATAGCGCCGAGTTGAGAGGTGTCATTCAAGGATCAGCGGCATCGGTCTGCCGGGTAAAAGAGTTTTCGAAGTCAGCGCTCAGCAGAAACTTCGGCAAGCGCAAGGTGGATGAATATACAAAGGACGAAGGTTTCTGGATGACCCATTTCACTGGCGCGCCACTTCGCGCGGGAAGCCGCGAGGCCGCGATCATGCTCTTGTTCGAAAGCGGACGAAATGAATAACCACGTTGCCAATCTCGTTATTGGTCCGAGGATCGGGAGTGGTCACTTCGGGGACGTTCATTCTGCGGTTGACCAAGTGCACGGCGACGTCGCTGTCAAGATTATTGCGCAAGGGCAGACTGAAAGTGATCGAGAGTGGAACGCTACCAAGGCTGAATTTCTAAGAGAGGCGCAACATCTCGCTGCTGCTGAGCACCCAAACATTGTTCCAGTATATCACCTAGGTGAAAGCCCGGATGGCAAGAGCATTCGCTACTGTATGAAGCTCTGCCCCGGCGGCTCCCTTCAAGCGGGTTACGAGGCGGGACCGATGAGCTTGCCTGATGTCCGCAAGTTCGGGACAGAAACACTACTGGGCCTTGGAGCACTTCACGACCGAGGAATGATTCACCGAGATATCAAACCCGGGAACATTCTGATCGACGCACAAGGCGCGGCTCGCCTCGGCGACTTCGGGTTAGTGACGGACAGGATTCTAAACGGCTACGCCGCTGGAGAAGGTTATTCAGACCATCTTGCTTTTGAGTACTGGCATCGTGGCGTTACAAGTGTGAAGACCGACATCTGGGCGTTCGGTATGACACTCTATCGCTTGCTTCACGGCCATGCTTGGTACTTAGAGTCGGGCCTTCCAAGGCACGTGATTGCTCACGGGAACTTCCGCGACAAGCTAAAGTGGCTGCCCCACGTTCCTCCCCGCTGGCGACGAGCAATTCGGGAGATGATGCATGACGACACAGATCGTCGCTGCCAGAACGTAGCGCAAGCACTAGTTGCGTTCGCGGAGCTCCCGACTGAGCCGAGGTGGTTGTGCGAGGTCGATGGCCAACAAGTGCGTTGGAACCGTAGACAAGGTGGGCGCAGAATTCGGGTAGAGTGGAACCGCAGCTCGGCCCGGCGCCATGATTGGCGTGCGTGGAGTGAACCCATCGGAGCAGGCCGCACTCGCAGGTTAGACGGTTCAAAGGGCCAGGTGGGATCTCAGAAGGCGGTTAGTGGCCTCGAAGCTTTTTTCCGCCGCTAACCGACTCTGTGCTTCCGGTAAGTGGTGTAGGATGCCATTTTTGGTGTTCTCACCAGCGGAGTTGTAGCGATTGTTTCGCTTGCGATTTCTCGCCTTTCGCTCTTGCAGCTACCGCAGAAGCTTGTTTGTGCAACAACACCTTCCTGCGGATGCCAGGTGCGCCCGCAGAATCTACATCGGGGCAAGCGTAGAGACTTCATTACTGCATCCCAAATCCAAGGTGTTCTCTCTGCTTCGAAGGAACGTACAGTGAACCGAACGATCCACGCAATTCAGTGAACATGTGGTGCGGCGAATGGACTCAGGAATGAGTCCGTTTGGCAACGGACAGTGTGGCGGAGAGGACTAATTGATACGCTTATCGCCCAATTAATCGGTGCGGACTAAACTGCCATCCAGACCCTAAGAAGCCCTGCTTTAAGACTCGAGTGCACTTGGCAATCCGTGAATTATGATACGACCCTAGGGGAAAATAAAAGGGATCTTGATTTCCCCGCCATAGTCCGACATATCTTGCCCAGAGACGCACTGGCTGAGGCTTGCCAACAAGGATGTGGCCCGGGTGTGATCGGATAGGCCCCACAGTGCGCGACGATAACAGCGCGAGGCCAGAAACCGGAGATGTCCCGGTGCTACGCATTTTCAGAACCACGTTGACGCCTGCTGCGATCATGAGTTCCTCTGTCTCACAATGCCAGCCGCTCTGACCGTCAACCGAGCACTCATCCGGCAGATCCCCTTCGGCATCGCCCAGGGCTTGAACGGAACCGCACTCCGCTCCAAGACGGCAATCGAAACCCGGATCGACAGGCCGGCGCCGTTCACTAGCAAAGCGGGCGCGGAGAAACGCGCCTCGACGAAAATGCCGACGGCCACCGTGCTCATCAAGAACCGGCAGCCCCCCACCTGTTCCGGCAAGAGCTCGGCTGGCTGCGCCGGCCGTCTAGGCGGGCGCTGCTGGAGTCCGGGGGTGCGCTACTCGACCGCAACCGCGCAAAGGTAATGCGGCATTGACGATGATTCTAACGTCCGAGTTCGTCACAAAATTGACGCGGCTTCGTGGCAACTTCTTATCATGAGGTTCTTTAGTTTGCCAGCACTGGTGTTAGCATTGCTCTGGGTTGCTGTAACTCCAGCAACCGCCCAGAATATGAACTGGCTCAATGCTCACGAGGCTGGGACATATCGATATCTCGATAGCGTAGTCCGAAATTTGTACAGCCGACTTGCCAAAGTGCAAGGCGCCTGGAGCGTAACCCAAGGCCACCGTAAGAGTGGTGCTAACCACGACCATATCGACCAGGTAGAGAAGCAAATGTGCTACCTCGCAATTGATGTCCTGAATCTTCAGCGCGGTTTCGATAGCCAGAAGAACGAACAGACTCCGAAGCTGGTGTCACCAGCTGCAACACAAGATTACCTTGAGGCCATACGAGAGATCTTCAACGTTGCGCGTTCCTACGCGGATGTTATGAACTGCGCCGAACTCGATTGGAATGATAGGGTCAATTTCACCCAAGCAGTCAACAAAGCAAAGATGGCCAAGGACGCAATTTCGCGACTGACTACTGAACGTTCAAAAGGAAATTTCTCTTGGTCAAACACTTTTGCGGTTGAGTTAAGCCCCCTTCCGCTTAAGCTTGAATTCCTTGAAGGTTCCCTTAAAATCAAGATTTCGCGAAAGATTGGACCTCTAAATTTTGACTTTCAAACTGGACCGAAGCGACAAGCGGCGTCTCACTATAATGGTCTGGAATATCTTCAGATCACAGGACCAGATAAGAGAGCCCGTGTCTTTGATGTTCGCGGCCAGTCATTCAGCTTTCCAACTGGTATTGGACGCATCGACGTTTCAGGAGCCTTTCTAAAATACACTTGCGATGAGCGCTGTGCTGCGGCCTATGATCAACTGAATTAAATTTCAGTACGAATTCCGCAGTTTATAAATATAATGCGTTAAAGATTGAATTGGAGCATTCATTTATTCTGTTTTTTATGTATTCTATTTAATATTTTCTAATAATAATTGGATATATATTTGATAATTTTGTTATTATTCTCAGCATAACTGATCTAAAGAATATATTTAAGAGAAAATAGTTCTTTTTCTAATTCTTGCTCCATTTTTAATCCAAGAGACGGGGCCAACAACTCTGTAATTTTGGATCCGGACGTCAATTTTAAATGAATAGTGCAAAGCGGGTCCTTTTTAGAATTTATACATGGGGGTAATTCGGGAGCGCGTTTCCTCATTATATCCAAGGCCAAATCAGGGTTATCGGAGTTATCGAACGCATGGCTCGCGCACGCAAGGGCCTGAGCCAGAGGCAGGCTGCCGCGATCCTCGACTGCTCGCAGCCGCGCGTGGCTAGCCTGAAGAAGAGCAACCGGATCAAGACCTTGGAGGATGGCTCGCTCTGTGCGGCCTCGGTCCGGGCGCTGCAGAAGGAGCTCTCGGCCAGGACTGGGGCAAGTGATAACCCCGGGCCTCAAAGCGATAACCCCGCCGGGCGGGGTTATCGCCCGCGCGAGATCGAGCAGATCGACCCCGCTGGTCCAGCCGACGAGTTCACCGGCATCCCAGAAGAGTGGGCCGGGATCACGGTCGTCGAGGCGATCCGGCGCAAGGAGATCGGAGCTGCCTGGAAGCAGATGCTGGCGGTGCAGAAGGAAGCCGGGCTGCTGGTCTCGGTCGAGGCGACCCAGGCGAGCTGGATCAAGACCCTGACGGCTGTACGCGAGCGGATCCTCGCGATCCCCACCAAGGCAACCTCGCGCCTCGGCTTGACCGCCGAGCAGCAGACAACCCTCGAGGATCTGGTCACCGATGCCCTTGCAGAGCTTTCTGCCGCCGGAGAGTGAGGCGGCAGCGATCGCGCGGATGGAGGCAGCGGCGCTGCAGGCGCTGCGCCCGCCGCCGAAGCTCAGTCTCAGCGAGTGGGCGGACGAATACTTCGTGCTCTCGGCGGAGAGCTCCTCGGAGCCCGGCTCCTGGACAACGATCCCGTTCCAGCGGGGCTGGATGGACGCAATCTCGAACACCCATGTGCGCAAGGTCACGATCATGAAGTCGGCCCGCGTTGGCTACACCAAGACCTTCACGGCGGCGATCGGCTACCACGTCCACCAGGACCCGTGCTCAGTCCTGGTGCTGCAGCCGACCGACGAGGATGCCAAGGGCTTCTCGACCGAGGAGCTGCAGCCGATGTTCCGGGACGTCGAGCCGCTCCGGGGCAAGCTCACGGCCATGAAGGCCGACGGCCGGCGCGACCGCCAGACCATGCTGAAGCTGCAGACACCGGGCGGCATGGTGACGGTGGCGGGTGCCAAGAGCCCGAAGAACTTCCGCCGGATCACCGTGCGCAAGGTGTTTCGCGACGAGATCGACGCCTATGAGGCCACCAAGCGCGAGGGCGACCCGATCGCGCTCTCCGCCAAGCGGACCCAGACAGCACACGCGCCCCAGGAGGTGAACGGATCGACCCCGACGCTGAAGGGGTTCAGCCTGATCGAGCGGGAGTACGAAGCGAGCGACCAGCGCATCTACGAGGTGCCGTGCCCCCATTGCGGGACCTTCCAGCGCCTGATCTGGGGCGGGGTCAAATGGCCGAAGGGCGAGCCCGATAAGGCGTACTACGAATGCCAGGCGAATGGCTGCGTGATCGAGGAGCGCGAGAAGACGGGCATGATCGCGAAGGGCCGATGGGTCGCGCAAAAACCCTTCGACGGGCATGCGGGGTTCCACATCGGCGCGCTCTACAGCCCGTTTCCGGGCGCGCGCTGGTCGGTGCTGGCGCGCGAGTTCATCGCGGCGAAGGCCGGTGGTCCGGCGACGCTGCAGCCTTTCATCAACACCGTTCTCGGCGAGACCTGGGACGCGGGCGGCGAGGGTTTTGAGCCCGACAGCCTGATGGCGCGGCGGGAGGATTACCCGGAGACTGCGGTGCCCGGGCGGGCAGTGCTGATCACCGCCGGGGTCGACATTCAGGACGACCGCTTCGAGCTCGAGGTCGTCGGATGGGCGCCGAACCACGAGACCTGGTCGATCGACTATGTTCGCCACTACGGCGATCCAAGCACGCCGGGCTTCTGGGAGGCGCTCGACGCGCAGCTCTCCCGGCGGTTCACGCATCCCTCGGGGCTCACCTTCGGAGTTGAGGCGGCCTGCGTGGACAGCGGCGGGCACTACGCCGACGAGGTCTATGCCTTCTGCCGCCCGCGGTTCCGGCGCCGGGTCTTTGCGACCAAGGGCGCCTCTACCTGGGATGCGCCGATCTGGCCAAAGAAGCGCGCAAGCCGCGCCAAGAAGGGCGCGCTCCTCTTCGTGGTCGGCGTGAATGCCGCGAAGATGAAGACCTATATCCGGATGCAGGCCGAGGAGGGCGAGGCCGGGTTCTGCCACTTCCCCACCCGCTACGGGCAGGACTACTTCGACATGCTCACCGCCGAGCGGCTGGTCAAGGAACACCGCAAGGGCTTTGAGATCCGCGAGTTCCGGAAAGAACCGGGCCGGCGCAACGAAGCCTGGGACTGCCGGATCTACGCGACCTGCGCCCGCGAGAGCCTGAGCCTCGATCTGCACAAGCGGGCCAACGATCTCGAAGCAACATCCGACCAGGCGACGCGTCCCGTGACCCGACGCCAGCGCTCCCGGCGCTCAAGCTATCTGAGAGACTGAACACCCATGGCAACGCTGGAAGACCTGACAGCGCGCAAGGCCGCGCTCGAGAAGGCTATTGCCTCGCCGCTCCGGCGCGGGGCCTCCGACGGCGAGAGCATCGAGCACCGCTCCGTGGATGAGCTCCGCCGGGCGCTCGCCGAGGTTGAGAAGGACATCGCGTCGCTGAGCGGCACGACGCGGCGGCGCCGCTACTACCCGAGCACAGGGCGCGGCTACTGATGGGCGAGATCATCGAGTTCAAGCCCAGACCGATGAAGGCCCGATTGGCCGGCGGGCAGTCGGCGCGGCGCCTCAGAAGCTGGGTCCCGCCGCTGGAACACGTCAACCAGGCGATTCGTAATGGCGGCGAGACGCTGCTGCGGCGCTGTCGGGAGCTTGAGACCTCGAACGCCTATGCAGCCCGGGCAGCGCGCGCCTGGGCAGGCTATGCAGTCCGGGACGGCATCCGCCCGACCTTCCAGGGCCCGGCGGCAGTGCAGCGGCGGGTGCGGGATGCCTGGTCCGGGTTCGTCGAGTGCTGCGACTTCGACGGCTGCGACACGCTCTGGGGCATCCAGGAACTGGTGGCGCGCGAGGCCTATGTCGGCGGCGAGGCTTTCATCGTGAAGGCGTCCTCGGACGAGCCGCTCGGGCTCTCGCTCAAGATCTACCAGTCCGAGCAGCTTCCGCTCGGCCGGACTGTCCTCGATGGAGCAAGCGGCAACGAGGTGCGCGACGGCATCGAGTTCGACGAGACGGGCCGGAGGGCCGCCTACCACTTCTACACCAGCCACCCCGGCGATCAGCAGATGCTGCGCGCGGCCATTGCCGGTCAGACCATGCGGGTGCCGGCGGAGGACGTGATCCACGTCTATCAGCGCCAGAACGCCGGGCAGATCCGCGGCCTCTCCCGCTTCGCGGCGGGCATGATCCGGCTCCACCTGCTCGACGGCTACGACGATGCCGAGCTCGACCGCCAGCGGGTGGCGGCGATGTTCGCGGCCTTCATCACCCGTCCCGACGACGGCGACGACGGCCCGATGGACGGACTGGCGCAGTCCACGACGGGCATGGCCGCAACCGAAAACACCTCTGCCGACACAGGCGGCGTGCCGATCGATCTCGTGCCGGGGCTCGTGCAGGAGCTGGAGCCCGGCGAGAGCATCGACTTCAGCGACCCGCCACAGCTCCAGGGACAGTATGAGGCCTTCCAGTACCGCAACCTGCTCGCGGTCTCAGCCGCCTTCGGCGTGCCCTACCATGTGCTGACGGGCGATGTGGAGAAGGCCAACTACAGCTCCGCGCGGACGGCTCAGCTCGACTTCCGGGTTGAGATCGGACGCTTCCAGCAGCGCTGCCTGATCGCGCAGATGGCGCGCGGCATCCGGCGCTGGTTCCTCGAGGCCGCGACCGGGACGGGGCTGCTTCTGCCGCGCGACGCCCAGCCCGCCTGGACGTGGAACGTCCCGGCCTGGGCCTGGGTGGATCCCAAGGCCGAGGCGGAGGCCTCGGTGCTTGAGGTCAACAATGGCTTCACCTCGCGCCGCCGGGTGGTCGAGAGCCGCGGGCATGCGCTCGAGGAGATCGACGAAGAGATCGCCGCCGACGGCTTCACACCCTCCGAGCAAGGAAAGGACCCACCGGATGATCAAGATCCAACCTAATCTGCCGCCCTGGCCGCGCATCTTCGCAATGGCCGACCTCGCTCCGACATCTGCCCCGATTGCGTTCGACGGTCTCGACACCGCCATCGCGGAGGCTGCGCAGGCGGAGCGGCTCAGCCGGCGCATGGAGCGCTGCTTCGCCTTCGATGCCGGTGCACGCGAGCTCTCGATCCATGACGAGATGTTCGCCTTCACCTTCGATCTGCAGGCATTTGTGCAGGAGCTCACGGCGCTGAACGGCGAGCCGGTGACGGTCTCGATCAACTCGCCTGGCGGCGACGCCTTCCTCGGGATCGCGATCTACAACGCCCTCGTGCGCTATCCCGGCGAGGTCACGGTCCGGATCGACGGGATCGCGGCCTCCGCCGCATCGCTCGTCGCCATGGCGGGCGACCGGATCGTGGTGCCGGAGAACGGCTTCATCATGGTCCACAACCCCGCCTCCATCGCGGCGGGAACCGATGCCGACTTCCGGCGCGTGGCGGACAATCTCGAGAAGGTCCGCGAGGCCTATGCCCAGACCTATGCCAAGCGCACGGGCGCAGAGCAGACAGCCGTGCAGGCCTTCATGGATGGCGAGACATACTTCACCGCCCAGCAAGCTAAGAACAATGGGTTCGCGACCGAGATCGCCCCGCCGATCCGGATCGGGGCCTTCGATGCAGCGCGCCTGCCCGGCAAGCCGCCGACCGCGCTCCTGGAAGCGCTGACGCCCACGGCCGAGGACCCGCCGGCCAATCCGGCTCCGGCACCCCCGGAACCTGCGCCCGCGGCACCCGCGCCCCCGGCACCCGATCCAGCACCTGCACCGGCACCTTCGCAGCCCCCTCCGGCAACGATGAGCGCACAAGAGCGGGCAGGCATCATCGCCGATCTCTGCGCGCTGGCGAGCTGCCCGGAGCGGGCCGCCGAGTTCATCGCCTCCGATCAGCCGCTCGACCGGATCCGGGCGGCGATCCGGGCGTTTAAGCCGAGGGCGCCCCAGCGCCTGCCGGACAACCGGCTGCCTTCACCGACCAGTGGTCAGCTCACGGCCTCGATCAACCCCGTAGAGGCCTGGGCAAAGTGGAACAAGCGGGGACGTGGAGCCTGATATGGCAACCAAGACTGAGACCGCCCATGCGGGCGAATGCATCCTGAGCGAGGCGAGCGGCACCCGCTCGCGTGAGGCCGTGACCTTCGCGAGTGGCACCCCTGCCCTGATCTCAGGCGAGGTCGTGGCGATCGTGACCGCCTCGGGCAAGTACAGCACCTACGACAACGGCGCCTCTGACGGCACCGAGACTGCAGCGGGTGTGCTGATCGAGGATGTCGATGCCAGCGCGGCCGACGCAACTGGTGTGATCCTTCGGCGCGATTCCGAGGTGATCGACAGCCTCCTCACTTACCAGGCCGGACAGGACGCCGCCGCGCAGGACGCGGCCAAGGCGGATCTGACCGCCCTCGGCATCCTCGCGCGCTGATCGCGCCAACACGAAAGGACCAGGCAAGATGCCCAATCTCGTGGACATCATGAGCGATGACGCTTTTGGCGCCATCACGCTCACCAACAGCTTCATGGAGCGCGACCACGTCCCCGGCCGCGCGGGCGAGCTCGTCTTCGCCGGCATCGGCGAAGGCATCGACACGGACACCGTCGTGATCGAGGTCGGCACCGAGACGCTGAGCGTCATCCCGACCCGGGAGCGCGGCGCCCCCGCGCAGCCCGAGACCCGCGAGCGGCGCAAGCTCCACTCCATGGTGGTGCCGCACATCCCGCTCGACGATCGCATCAAGGCCTCCGAGGTGCGCAATGTGCGGCAGATGGGTCAGACCGAGGCGGTTCAAACCGTCCAGCAGAAGCTGGGCATGGGCCTCGGCAAGATGGGGCGGCGGCACGACCTCACCATCGAGAACCTGCGGATGGGTGCGCTCCTCGGCAGGATCCCAGATGCCGATGGGACAGTGCTCGTGAACCTCTTCACCACCTTCGGCGTCACCCAGCCGACGGCGGTGAGCTTCGAGCTCGATGTCGCGTCGACGGAGATCCGTGGGATCTGTCAGCAGGTCCGCCGGACCATGATGAAGAACGCCAAGACGACGATCCCAGCCTCCGCACGGATCTGGGCTTTTGCCGGCGACACCTTCTTCGACGCGCTGATCGATCATCCCAACGTCAAGGGCGTCTATGACGGCTACGCCCAGGCGGCACGCCGGCTCGGCGACGACTACACCTATGATGTCTTCGAGTTCGGCGGGATCTTCTTCGAGAACTACCGCGGCACGGACAACGCCGATGGATCGAGCAACACCGAGTCCGGCGGCGGTGTCGGCATCGCCCCCGACGAGTGCCGGTTCTTCTGGACCGGGGTGCCGGGGCTCTATGGGGAGTACTACTCGCCGGGCGACTTCGTCGACACGATCGGCTCAGTGGGCCTGCCGCGCTACGCCTCGGTCGCGCTCGACCCGCTGCACGGGCGCTTCATCGACGTCCACACCGAGCAGAACCCGCTGCCGATCTGCATGCGGCCGAAGACCCTGATGCGGGGCACGCTCACCTGATGGGCGTCTTCGACGGCCTGGCCGAGGCTCTGACCACGGGCCTCGGCGAGGCGATCACGGTGACCCCGGCCGGCGGCACCGCGCGCGAGATCACCGCGATCTTCAAGATGCCGAGCGAGATCACCCTCTCGGGCGATGTCTCGCAGCGCCGACCGATGGTGCGCGCGCAGACCACCGACGTCTCTGACCTCGCGGAGGGCGACATTCTTATAGCTCGATCACAGACCTTCCGCATCCGGCTGCTCGAGCCGAACGCGCGCGGTCTGACCGATCTCACTCTGGAGACCGACGATGGCTGACATAGCCATAACCATCCGGTGGGGCCGATGATCGCCCTTGGTCTGCGCTCCAACCTCCCGCAAGCGAGAGCGCGGACACGCCACCAGAGGTCGCAAGTCCCCTTCGCCACCTCGCTGGCGCTGAACCGAACGGCTGAAGACGCCGTCAAGAACGCCCGCAAGCGGATCGAGCGGGCCTTCGATCGCCCGACGCCGTTTACGAAGAAGGGCGTCACGAGAACCCGGGCGACAAAGCGCAGGCTGAGCGCCCGGGTGCTCATCAAGGACAAGCAAGCAGCGTATCTGCAGTTCCAGGAGCGCGGTGGAACGCGACGCCCAAAGAGGCGCGCTATCGTCATTCCGCAACGCGCGCGAACGAACAAATACGGGAACCTCGCGCGCGGGGCGGTGCGCAAACTCCTGGCCCGCGCCGACACGTTCACGATGGGCGCCGCACAGGGAAGACGGCCTGGCATCTACCGGCGAACGCCTACGGGCGCAAAGCTCCTCGTCTCATACGAGCAGCGCGCACGCTACAGCCCGCGGTTCCGCTTTGCGGAGACGGTGCAGAAGACAGCCCGGTCGCGGTTCCAGATCCAATTCCGCCGGGCAATGACCGAGGCGATGAGAACGGCTCGGTGAGGCTCAGCAGGCAACCGACAAGAGAGGCTCCTCCATGGCTCATGTCCGCCAACAACTCCGCGATGCAGCGATCGCGGCGCTCAGCTCTATTGCTGCGTTCAACGGGCGCGTGACAGCACTTCGGGCGCATGCCCGGAACATCGGTGATCTTCCTGCGGCTCAGGTCAGCGTGCCGATCGAGGAGAACGATCGGCTGGATACGCAAGCGCTGCTCCGGCGCCTGGAGCTGCAGGTGATGGTCCTGGCCGCGTCTTCCGCGGTGGAAAACGATCTCGATGCCCTGGCCGTGTCCATCGAGACCGCGATCACCGGTTCCGCCGCCGTCCAGGCGGTGGCATCCGACATCTATCTGTCCGGCGCTGCGGTCGAGATCGGCGACCCCGGCGAGACCAAGCTGGCAGAACTCACCCTCTCGTTCGCGACGGTCGTGATGACCCCGGACGATGATCCTGAGACTGTGGAAGGAGTGTAAGCGATGGCACGCCATCATGGCCGAAACGGCTCGGTGCAAATCGGGGCCAACTCGCTCGGTTGTATCCGAGACTGGACCTTCACTGAGAGCGCGTCGCTGGTGGACGCTACCTGCGCCGGAGACGCGGGTGAAGTCCTGGTGGACGGTATTCCCTCGGGCAGCGGATCGATGACGGTTGTCTTCGATAACGAAGACACACAACAGCCGCTCTTTGTCCCCGGTGCGACGCTCTCCGTGGAGCTGTACCAGACATCGGGCTCCTTCTTGGCGATGGATATCATCGTCGAGGACCGTACAGACGGCATCTCACACACCGCTGAGGTTACCTCTAGCTGGAACTTCCGCTCCTCGGGCGGCGTAACCCGGACGGTGGCCTAAGATGGATCTTCGTAGAGCGATTGTCGGACACACCGAGCGCCTCACGGATCGGTGTGTCTCGGTTCCTGAATGGGGTCTGGAGAAGGTCTATCTGAAGCGGCTATCGGTCGGTGCGTTTGAGGCGTTGCAGCACCGCTTGCAAGGGGCGCATCCGCGCGAGAAGGCCCGCGAGACCGTGCGGGTCATCATGGAGAACTGCGTGGATGAGAGCGGTGGCCCGATCTTCGATTTCCCCGATGCCCCTGAGGTTCTGTTGAAGGCAGAGGCGCGGGTCGTCAACCGCCTCGCTCTGATGATCTCCGGAGACATGCCTCTGCTGAACACGATCCCCGCAGAAGACGGGGAAAGCGAAGAAGACGCAGCAAAAAACGTCTGAGGGCCGACGCACTGTCTCTCTGGGTCCATCGCCTGGCCATTGAGCTCGGCAAGACCGCGCAAGAGATCCGAGAGCAAGTGTCGGTCCAGGAGATGCGCGACTGGCAGGCGTACTTCGCTTTGCAACGGGAGGCTGCTGAGAAGAAATGACCACATCAGTCTTCTTCGACATCAATGCCCGGGATCAGAGCGCGGCCGCATTCGGGGCTGCGACTGGCGGACTTGACCGGACCACCGCAGCAACCACCCGGCTCAGCACAGCGATGACGCTGAGCAACCGGAGTGCGCGGACGTTCGGCTCCACCTTCCAGGGGCTCGGGCGGTCGCTGTCCCGTGGCGGGAACCTCGTCGATGCCCTTAGCGGACGGCTCTCGCAACTGCTCGGGGTCTTCGGCCCGCTCGGCTTCGTGATCGGTGGGGTTGCCGGCGGGCTGCTCAGCTTCGGCGACAACGCCGAAGACGCTGCGGTTGATGTGGGGACGCTAGAGGGCGCTGTCAGCGATCTCGAGGGGGTGCAGCGGTCCTATGCGGAGGCGGTCGCCAACACAGCGACGGTGCAGGGCCAGGCCACAAGCAGCATCATTGCCAGCACGAAACGCGAGTTCGAGGCGAAGAAGTCGCTCCTGGACCTGGAGATCCGGCGCCAGAAAGCGGCCCTCGCCGCACAGCGCGCAGAGATCGAAGGGACGATCCAGGATGTTGCCGCCAACGCGCGGCGCGCACAGTCCGCACGTGATCGTGCCGGGAGCGCGACAGGCCCCGCAGCGCTTGCCAGCCAGGACCAGAGGCGGCTTGCGGATGGGTTTGCTGCGGATGCGCGCGCGGGCTTGGATACCCTTCAGCGGCTGAACGCCGAAGCGACGCTTGCCGAAGAGGCGATCCGGCGGGCGGAGGACGCCCTCAATACCCGCTTCACAGATATCGGCGGGGGCGGCAGTGGAGCAGCGGGTCGTCAGCGGGCGCTGAGCTCGGCGATGAAGGAGACCACCGAAGCGGCCAGAGAGCAGCAGGTCACCTTCGCAACGCTGGCCGAGACGCAGCGGCTCGTCGACGGCGTCAATGCCGAGATCACAAAGACCCTCGACGATCAGCAGCGCCAGCAACAGCAGCTCAACAGGGACATCTCGACCTTCTCCGATGGTCTGCTCCGGATCGCGACCAGCGCGGGAAGTGCCACTGAGAAGCTGAAGGCGCTTGGATTACAGCTTCTGTCCGAAGGTCTGCGCGGGCTCTTCCAGGGACAGGGTGCGTTCAGCTTCCTCGGCGGCGACGGCGGCATCTTCGGTGGCTTTCGTGAGACCGGCGGGCCGGTGCAGGCCGGTCGGGCCTATGTGGTCGGCGAGCGGCGGCCCGAGCTGTTCGTGCCGAACCAGTCGGGGACGATCGTGCCCCGTGTGCCTGAGATGACGGGCAGCGGTGGAGGCTCGATCGCCATTGGCGGGACGACCATCAACATCTCACAGCCGGGTGCCAGCCCTGCCCAGATCGAGCAGATCGTGGCCCGGAACAATCGCGAGATGGTGCGTCAGCTCCGGCAGAAGCAGCTTCGCAACCCAGGGTTCCTGCCGGCATGAAGGTCTGGACATGGCCCGACTGTGTCGGCGCATCGCATCTCTACTCTCCGGCCCATCGGGTGCGGATCACAGAGACATTCAGCGGCGCCCCGGGACAGATCACGGCGCAGGTGCCGCGTGCGACGGTCACGGTCAGCGGCACTGTGGCGGGACGGTACGACCAAGCGGATGGCCGGGCCGCGGAGCTCGCCATTCTGCTCGACCGGTTGGAGGGCGGGCAGAGCCTCGTCACCGTCTGGGACAGCGTCATGCGCCGCCGGTGCGGGTGGGACAGTGCCGTTGCGAACGTCGGAGACAGTGAGGCCTGGCGCGCAGACGGGCAGGTCGGCCAGTGGGCGGGTGAGACCGCGGACGGCGTGACATGGCGCTCTGTGCTCATCTCTGGCAGCGGGTCGGCGGGCGGCACGTCCCTGACCTTGAGCGGGCTCCTCGCAGGAGAGGTTGTGCCCCTCGGCACGATGATCCGCGTCGGAGATGAGCGCTACCTCGCGGCAGCCACAGCGACGGAGAGCGGAGGCTCTGCCTCGGTGACGCTTTCCCGTCCTCTCGTGGCCGCCCCGTCGGGGAACGTCCGGTATCCCGGCGATCTGATGGTGGGCCGCTTGGTCGGGCAACCGGATCTCGGCCAGGACGATCTCCGGAGCGGGCGGACGTTCTCGATCACGCTGCAGGAGGTCTACGCGGCGGAAGTCGATGGCGGGTTCGAGTATCAGTGATGGCATTCGCAACAATCGAGACCGGCGGCACCTTCGACACTCGCATGGGCGCACAGATCATCCGCCCGGCAGCGTTCCTGTATCTGGACTGGCCGACCGGCGAGATCTTCGTCTCCACCCATCACATCGAGATCACTGCCGATGGCCGTACCTGGACAGGGGTCGGCGCGTTCGCGCGCCTCGAGACAGATGAGTTCGACAACAGCGGCGCCCAGGTCGTCTACAAGGTGGGGCTGTCCTCCCTGCCCCAAGGCACCGTCGATGAGGCGGAACAGGACGATGCCATCGGGCAGCGGGCGGAGATCTATCTCGGGCTGTTCGATGAAGGTTGGGCCAACCCGGTCTTGCGCCGGATCTTCGTGGGCACAGTCGGGTCCGTCGCCGACTTCACCCATCGCCGCACGGAGAACGGTTGGGTGACTGACGCCTCACTGGAGGTCACGAACGGGCGCAACCCGCGCCGCGCGATCCAGAACCACCACAGCCTCGAGACCGCAGAGAACGGAGACACGGCTTGGCGGCTGCTCCCAACCGTCGCACGGCAGCAGCCATGGCCGACGAGCAGATAGAGGAGATCATGCTCCGCCGCTTTGTCTGGGGCGAGAGCGACTGCTGTCTCGCCGTCTGTGACGTGCTGGTGGCGCGGGGTTATCCCGATCCGGCTGAAGGGTTCAGGGGTATGTACGGCTCAGAGCGCGGGGCTAAGGCGCTTACAAAGGGTGATCTGGCAAAATGGGCCGCTGAACTGTTCGAGCGGATGGGCTGGCCGGAGATTAGCGCCGACGACGCTCAGGACGGAGACGTCGGACTGGTTAGAGGCTTCGCCGCGATACGGCACCAAGGCCGATGGGTCGCAAAGACGGAGAAGGGGCTGCTCACGACATCGCGGCTGGCGGATAGGGCTTGGGAGCCCAACAAGGGGCAGTAGGCGCCCCAAAAAGATCACGCTGCCACGAAGTGCACACTCAAAAACGTTCCCACAAGAATAAAACCGAACTTGGAATTGTCGGAGCAGGGGCTTCTTATGACCAATGGAAGCAAGATGGCGAGACGCTAACTTGTTGTTTCTGAAAGATGTTTTTCAGAAGCCAGCATATCTTCGACCGACTATAGGTTGCCTCTGATGCGTAGTAAAATCTAAAATTTGTCTGGAAAAAACAGTTTGCCAACAATAAGAAGGAGCGCGCCCCATTGAGGGGCATTCAAAAAAACCAAGAGAGGAGAAAACGAATGCGCTGGAACGGCTTATATGGTTTACTATTGGTGGCACTGGCTATCCCTACGGGTAATATCTCCCATGCTCAAACCTCGGTTAATGCAAGCCCACCCGAGATTTCGGGTGCAATCTATTCCCAAGAATGGAAAGGTGAAAGAACGCCTGGAACTAGTTTTGTTACCCTACTTGATTTAAGAAATGTTAATAGCAATCGAGTAAATCCAAATCCCCGCGCACCTGAAACTCCGATGTTTTTGGGATATTTTTGCGGAAAACTCAATGGACCGGGACCAGATCTTGAATTTAGAATAGTTTACGCCAATCAACAGCCTGAGAATACGATTGTACTTCACCCAGACAATCGAGAGAGATGTTTGTTTTTGGATCTCCGTCCAGGATCTCAACTGGTCGTAAGACAGCAATACAATGGCTCAAATTGGGAAGCCAAGCTAGATATACTACCATATTGAGAAAGCTGCTTTTTATCAAGCATACGAATAATTCACCAACAATCAGTGCGGGTTGAAGTTTCAAGATCTCCCGCAATGCCCAGGTTGGCCAATTCCCCGGCGAAGCCGCCCTACGGGGCGGCTTAATTTAATCTCGACAATTCTATAACCATCTGACCTGCCTGCACCAAGGGATCGCGACCATCCGACGGTCGGCAGAGCTTCCCACCCGGCCCAAGATAAACGCAGAGGATACCGGCTTGGAGATGCCAGCGCCCGTGGACATCCCCGACGCTTATCTGGCCTTCTTGGCTGTCTGGGTCGTGGTAGGTCATTCGCGGATGATGGCGTAAGCGCAAGCTGAACGTGTTAACGGGCCCAGCAGAACAGAAGCGACTGATCAGTTCGAGAGGTTCGAATTGATTGAAAACAAGCGATAATCCTAGACCTCCGGGGCTGAGTCGCTCAGGGTTACAGTGCATTTCGATCACGCAGCCGATGAGAGAAACAGATGGGCGATTCCCCGAGTAGTACGACACCGGCTTCCGCAGCCCGCATAGAACAGATCCGCGAATGGATCGCCAAGTTCTACTCCGTAATGGGCTGGACTTTGGCGGAGCCGACCCCCGAGGTTATCCCAGCCTTTCTCGATGTTGAGGCATTGCGAAAGGCAGCACCCGACATCAACGACCCCAGGGTAGCATCCCAGATTGAGAACATTGCTGCCACGCTTGAACGACTGTCGAGTGCTCTTGGCGTTGCTGCGCAGGATCCGGTGCGGGCGCAATCAATTTACCAGAAGGGCAATGCCCTTTTTGATGCTGTCACCAAAGGTCACATTCCTGAAGCAAACTTTCTCGTCGCGCAGCTAGCACAACTCGTTGCCCCAACGAGCCCGATACACGATGTGTATGCGGCAGCCAGTACAAAAAAGCGAACGTTCGACAGCGGGGGCGGCCCATCGGTCAGTGCTAGCAATTCTGGACCGTCTCCAGTCATCGACCCAGATGTTGACAAGATGACAACCCCGCCGGCGGTCGTAATCGGCGATAGCCCGCGCATGTACCTGAAACGGCTGCGAGACCATGTGCTCAGCCTACCCGGAGGCGCACGGTACGCGAACGCGTTTAACGAGCTCCACGTTATTCTCGATCATCGTGAGGACGCCGATAAGCCGATGCCTCAAGGCGACCGCGTCTACTTTGACATGCTGTTCTCAGAGTCCTACTCGGACCTACCACAACCGCTTCGCATGATGCTGGCCTGGTGGCTGGGCAACAAGAAGATGTCCAGGGGGGAGCGCGGGGTAGGCGTTAAGATCGCTCCAGATCTGACAGTAGACGGACGTCCACCTTTCTCTGAGTATACCAAAGCTGAGTTGCCCAAGGAACTGGTGCCGCACAATGCCGAGACACATATGCGTCACGTGGTTGCTTGGCATAATATTCGAGAAGGCTTCAACTCGTGGATCGTCCAGCCACCTCAGGATGCACGGATCGCAGAGCTCACAAAGCTCCTGAACGATGCCGAGGCAGGCATGCCGAAAGCAGTGCTTGATGAGATGGGGCGCAAGCTCGACGAGCTCATCAAGGAGGGTACGGTTGCCCGCGATACGTTGGGCAATCTCTCGGCCAACGCTCTGGTGATCAAGGCACTCTACTACATGAATTCGAACCCAGAGAACCTCTGGCGCGGCGACGGGCCTGTAAATTCTGGGCTGCCAAACATCTTTAATACGACGATGGACGCTCTCCGAAAGGTGCTCTCAGGCGCGACAACTCTTCAAGAGATATACACTAGGCTACAGACGTTCGCGGCAACGGCCGAGAACGAAACAGACAAGACGAACCAAACTGCCAAAATTGAGGTTGCAAGGCGTTTGATGAACGAGATGGCCACCCTCAAGGATCAGATGGAACAGAGTACCTTCGCCGAAGTCTGCAATTACCTCGACAACAAAGCCCGGGATATCCTTGGCGCTCTCGAGGTCGACTTGATCCCAAGTGAGGGTGTTGATGCCGATGATCCTAAGGTCGAACTCGAACAGATTGAATGGCTCCGGAACAAAATTTCCGCGAGTATTGCTGCTGAATTCAATGCTGGGCGTATCGATCCATCGACCGATCAAGGACGCAACCAGCTCCTGGTCATGTTTGCCTCGCTCCTAAACTACGGCGAGATAGCAAGCGAGCGACCAACCTATCAGGACGCAAAGGATAAGGCCGCGAAGAGATCGGCTAGTCAAGATAGCAGTGGCAAGGCGTAGTTCGGAGGTGGCGGGCGAAGATTGTTTCAAGTAAGAGTTGTAACTTGGCACTGCAGCCGAAGAGTGGTCAGCCAAGTGTCGAGCACCTTGAGCTTCCGCGCATCAGACACCTCAAGCCCGCCAAACTTCACCTTCCACTTGTAAAGGGTCGCCGAGCAGATTCCGTGCTTCCGGCAGATATCCGCCGTCGAAACACCGCTCTCCTGCTCCTTCAGGAGCACGATGACCTGTTCTTCGCTGAACCCCGATCGTCTCATCGTCCTTCTTCTCTGCATGGACGGATTCTACGCCGGTTTGGAGGAGATCCAGATGCTCAGGTCGGATCGCAATCCCGTCCGTCGTCGAGGATTGAGTAACTGGCGCGCCCCCCGCGACCAGCATTAGTTTAACATCGCAGGGCTCCTGATGAATTCACCCGGACACGGCGTGAAGCGGCTTCCGTTCAAAGCCCTTCGTGCGGCATTGCTTGTAACGACGGCCTTGGTTGCAGTTGCGCCGTCCAGCGCGGAGGCTATGCCGCCCGCTATTGCCGCCGTTGGAGCTGTGGCGGGCGCAGCGATATCGGGCGGTGCACTCGGCGCGCTCAGCGGGCTGGCGGGGATCATCGGCTCCCTTGTCACGGTAGGAACTAGCCTTGTCGCGAGCCTTCTGACCAACAACGGTTCCTCTCGAGCCCAGAGAGACAGCCGTTCCCGGGCCTTCGACCCGCACCCGAACTTCCGCTTCGCGTTCGGCGAGTTCCCTCAGGAAGGCTCGGTCGTCTTCCACCACTCGGTGGGCCAGGCCTACTATCTGGTGATCCTGCTGAACTCGCTCCCGAGCGAGGCGATCACGCGGATCGAGATCAACGACGGCGTCCATCTTGAGTTCGCCGACATGACGGCGCTGACGGATTTCGCCTCCGACCACAATCCGACCATCGCGGTCTATGCGGATCAGGCAGGCACCAAGGACGCGGCCGTCAACGTCCACATCGGGCTCGGAGACCAGACCGCGCCACCGGATCGGTGGCTTTCAGAGATCGGGCCGGGGGGCACCTTCGCCGCCGGAACCATCTCGGCGACCGATACCTGGCAGGGGCACACAGTCGCCTTCATCCGGTTCATCCATGGCGGGGAGGAAAAGGCCGCGCGCAGGTGGGCGCAGGGCAAGCCACCGCCGATGCGCTTCTTCGGCCAGTGGTCGAAGGTCTACGATCCCCGCTTGGACAGCACGTCAGGCGTGACGGGCGCCAGCGGCTCCCAGCTACCGGATGATTCGAGCACGTGGTCCTATTCAGAGAATGCCGCGCTCTGTGCGCTGACGCTTGTCCGGCATCGCTACGCGCTCGGGTTCAGCGATGAGCGGATACCCATTCAGCAGTGGGCGGATGCGGCGGACGCGTGCGATCCGAGCGAGACAACCGCGACGGTCACGGTCGATCCGGCGGTCCATGGCGGCAGTAGCGTCGCGGCGGGTATCGCAGCGGGCGTAACGGTTGGTGGTTTCGACGTCGATGACTTCGTTTCAATCCGCCTTGTCGAGGGCCAGCCCTTCGGGGGCATCGCTGTCACGGGCACCCCGACACCGCTCGATCCGCCAAACCAAACCGGGACCGGAAATGGAATTTGGGTTGCGGGCGATGGCGACGCAGCATCGGTGCAAATTATCGGGAGCCCTGGCTATGTCTATGACGGCTACGCGGCTGCGGCTGAGGCGTTCCCCGGCGGCGCGGTCACGGGCGCAACCGACTACACGTTCTTCATCGTCGACACTCCGCTGTCAGATAACACCGGCGAGATGCAACTCGCGCTGACCGCCTATCGCGGTTTTCGCTGTGACGGGCTGGTCGTCATCGAGGAGCGGGAGATCTCCCTGCTCGATCCGGTCCTGGCCTGCTTCGCGGGACAGCTCGACACCACCGATGGTTTGCTCGGCGTCCGCGCAGGCGTGTGGACCGCACCGACGATCACGCTGACAGAGCCCGTCGGCGATGAGCTGGAGATCATCGGCGCCCGCGATGAGGGCTATGACCGCGTCCGTCCCAAATACATTTCTCGCGATCGCGCGTACGAGGAGACGGACGGAACCGGCTACGCGATCCGCGACGGCTTCCGGGAGCGGCCTTTGCAGCTCGGCCTCGTGCGCGAGCCGGTTCAGGCCGAGCGGCTGGCAAAGATCGCGGCGCTCACGGGGAGCCCCCGGCGATCGATCACCGGGACATGGGATGGCCGAGAGGCGCAGCGCCGGATTGGGGAGCGGGTCAACTTCTCACTGGCCGGTTTCCCGCGTGCTGCTTCCACCTATCGGATCACGGGCAAGCAGTTCTTCTTCGCCGAGCAGGACGACGGTCTGCGCCTGGAGGTGCAGCTCACTTTGGTCGAGGACCTGGCCAGCTTCTACGAGTTCACTGCGGACGACTACACGCCACCTGCTTCCTACACCCCGCCCGAGCAATCCATTCCCGGCATCGAGGCACCAACCGGATGCGAACTGACGGTAGAGGAGCAGGCAGAACAGTTCACGGAGGGAGAGACGTCGCTCTACATCCGGCACCGCTTCCTGCCAGTCGAGGGCGCGGACTGGTATCGCGTCGAGGTCTACGAGGAAGAGTACGGCGACAGTCTCGGCGACCGCACGGTCAACGTCCAGGTTGACGCCTCGCAGACGATCGATGACGCCGGCACGACCAAGGTCGAGCACGTTTTTGGGCCGGTCGTTGCGGGGGTCGAGTACCGGTTCCGGGCCTATGCCCGGTCGGCAGATCTAGGGCTGAGCGAGACGCCGCTCGAGTGCACCATCTTGGCCGCCCCGCCCTCCGATGTGCTTGGGCTCCCGCAGATCGTCAGTCAGGACCATGACGGCGCCAACACCGCAACGCACCGGCTCCGGGCGCCGAACGCGCCCGGCGTCACGGCGCTCCGGCTCTCTGCGGGGGATCAGGCTGACCGCTCGGATCTGTCGCTCATCGAGACGGTGAGTATCGGCGCGCTCGGCGAGCACGACTTTCTCGACGTCAACGCCTTCTCGACGCGGCGGTATCTGCGCGCAGTGGCAATCGACCAATTCGGGCGCGAGGGCCAGGCGCTCGACTTCGACTATCTGGCCGGATCTTCGGTCGAAAACTTCCGCGCCCGCGAGGGTGGCGGGATCAGGCTGCGCGAGGGCGGCGGGTTTAGGGAGTTGGAGTAATGCCGAACACCAAGCCAAGCGAAGAAGCGAGCGGGGCGCCCGCGGACGGGGCGGACATCTTCGTCATTTCCCGCGAGACAACGCCCGGGGTCTATGCCGATTTCGCGTTGACACTGTCGGATCTGGCGCCGCTTTTGGGTGGCAGCTCGACGCTTGCCGGTCTGATCGACGTGTTCTTGTCGTCGCCGGCGGCCGGGCAGCGGCTTCAATACAGCCCCGACGCGGGCGGGTCGGGCGTGCCCGGATGGTTCAATGTGGCCGCGTCAGATGTCTATGACGTTGGGTTCTCATTCGAGGGGGCGCCTACGGCGGCGCAAAAGCTCGGCAGTCACACCTTCACGCGGTCTGTCACCTTCCCGGCGGACTTCGCCGGATCGCAAGGCCGGGTGGACACAAACCCGGCGGTCGTCACGGCGATAGACGTGCGCCGCAATGGGGCGTCCATCGGCACGATCACAATCGCCACCGATGGTACTGTGAGCTTTGCGACGGTCGGCGCCGCCGTGATCTCGACAACGGCCGGCCAGCTCCTGTCGCTGCACGGGCCAAGTCCGGCCGATGCAAACCTTGTCGGGCTGCATGTCACCTTCGCGGGGTCGATCTGATGCCCTTGGTGATGCTCTCCGTTTCGGGCGCCGCGGCATCCCCGCCGGGCGGCGGCTCGGGCTGGGCTGACGCTGGGCTGTACGCAATCGGCAATGCTGGCTCAACCAGCGACACGATTGACGCGACCGTGCGCCATAATTGGGGTGGCGCGGCTGCAAACTTCAACGCTGCTAACTGCCGTTTCACGCCGACCAATGACGAGCCGTGGTTGCACCTGGGCTGCGCATGGGTTGACCGCAGTGGTAACGGTAGCCGTTTCACGGGGCTTGTGGAGTACGACACGGGCGGCGCGACAGCTAGGAACATAGCTTTTAGCTACCAGTACCAGAACAACAACTACCACGCTTGGACAAACATGTTTGGCGCGCCTTTCATACGGCAGGCTTCGGGGTACGGAATCGGGATGCGAACGTTTGGCGGTCGCAAGGATGTGGACACCCTCGGTCCGAGCGGGATGACGGCGCGGACAGCGCTAAAGCTGAAGTCCGGTGCTCCGGTCTTCCTGGGCCACGAGCGCAACAGAACCTCTACATCCCCGATCCCGTTTAGCACCGTGATATATGACACAGCATCAGCTTGGAACGCGGGCACCCGGAAATACGTGGTTCCACAGGACGGGTATTACTTTGTTTGCGCACAGTGGTGGGAGAACGGCGGGACCGCGTCTACCCTGTCAACTCAAATATACAAGAACAATGACCGCGCTTGCATGTCTGTCTCCAAGGGTCAGGAGAACGGGGACAACCCGCTTCTGACGGCGTCGTCAATAATCAAATGCGATGCGGGCGACGAGTTATACGTAGAGCGCGGGAACTTTGAAACGGTCGCCAACACCAGCCCGATTACGTTTTTCTCAATTGCACACTTGGACACGCACGCGGATTTCTGTGGGTTCCGAGCGCTTGCGGGCGAAGGGCAGGCCTTCCCTCCGGATACTAATAACGACGTGTTTCGGTCTATGGCTTTGGCATCGGTCGATTATGACACGCATTCTGGTTACGACACCGTAACGGGGCGCTACACGGTGCCGACTACCGGTTAATGGTTTGTCTACGGTGCGCGGGAGCCAGTGCAGGCCAGTGGAACAGACTTGCCGTTGCAGGTGGTTCTGAGGACCTACGCGGCTGGGGTTCCTTGGGTTTCGTCCGATTACGCAATTGCGCGCTCAACTCATTACTCGTCCAACGGCGGCATCCGGACCGTGACCGCGGGCGGCGTGGAGTACATGACTGCGGGTGACGAAATCGAGATGCTTGAGACGCGCGCGCAGACAACACCCGGCTTGGCCGCAGAACCGACCACACAATTCGGTGCGACGCTCTTGCACGCGGCCTGATCGGCAGGGCGCAGCGCGCGCCGCCTGACACTTGAACACAGCTTAATTCAGCGGCCGAGGCTCGGCCGTCCGATCCCAATCACCGCTGACGGTGATAGCCCCCGCGTGCGGCGCTCGCGCGGTGCGGCTCTCTCTTTGCGCCTCTACAGGAGACCACCCATGGCCCAAGTGTTTCTTGCGGGTTCGCCCCCGCCGATGCGTCCCTCTGGCATCCGACTGACGGATGCGCGTGAAGTTCTCCGCACCCTTATCAACCTGACTGGTTACAACACCGGCGGCATGAATGAAGGGCAGATCGGCGCAGCGCTTGCTTCTGCCACAATCAGCGTGACCGGCACCGTCAACGGTACACCGACCACGGTCGTCTTCGATGGTCCGACTGAGATCGAATACTCGGCGCAGCTTCCGGTTGAGCTTCCCGCCGGTGAGGTCGATGCGGTGACCAACGCTCTCCCCTGAGCCTGCTGTCAGCCGGCGCGGTCCTGCGGGGCCGCGCTTCTTCATAGGAGCGACCGCGTGAGAGCGCGGCGGGAGACACCCCATGAAAACCAGCAAAGACGGCCTCGACCTCATCAAGAGGTACGAGGGGCTGCGCCTTGAGGCGTACAAGTGCGATGGCGACGTCTGGACCATCGGTTACGGCCACACGAAGGGCGTCAAGCCAGGCGATGTGATCACCGAAGAGCAGGCGGATGCCTACCTCCGAGAAGATGTTCGCCAAGCCGAAGGAGCCGTGAACCGCCTGACCTACCGAGGTCTGCGACAGAGCCAGTTCGACGCTCTGGTCTCGTTCGTCTTTAACCTCGGGACGGGCAACTTCTCGCGGAGCACCCTCCGTAAAAAGGTCAACGCCGGCGAACATGCTCGCGTTGTCCAGGAGCTCGGAAAGTGGGTGCTAGCCGGAGGGGCGCCGTCGTTCGGCCTGGCCCGCCGGCGGGCGGCGGAAGCTGTCCTCTATCTCCGCGACTAATGCTTAGGAGGGTGGGCATGTCCCGGGGCGAGGTTATCCAAAAGGGGCTACCGCTGGCGACGGCCGTGACGCTGGCGCTTGCGATCATCGGTGCGCTTTGGTCGGCCGCACAACAGAGCGCAACGATAGACGAGAACACTCGACGGATCGCGAAACTGGAACGGTCCGTCGAGCCACTAGGCGCCCGCTTGGCGCAGATCGACACCAAGCTCGATTTCATAATTGAGCGCATCAACCGAATGGAGAATGCAGATGACTGACACCACGCCCGCCCCCGGTACGCCGCAGACTGCGGACAAAGCCAACCGCTCTGCGTTTGTCGCTGGGCTTCTGCCGTTCGCACAAGACGGCTTGACCGCGCTGTTCAATCAGACGCTCCCGACCGTCGCAACGGTTGAGGGCTTCTTTACCTATCTGGCCATGTCGGCGGTCTCTGCGCTGGTCGTTTGGTACACAACCTGGGTGACTGCCAACAAACCCGTCTGACGGAGACGCACCATGAAACCGATCCTTGCGGTCGCCCTCGCGGGCGGCCTTTTTCTTTCCGCGTGCGCCGTCCCGAGCGGCGGGGCCCTCGACCGCGCAGCGGTTGAGGCGGCCCGTGCAGATCTCTGCGAGGGCGCTAGGCAGACGTTGCTCGAGGCCAAACTGTGGGCGGCTAGCAAGCCCCGACCCGACGGCCAGATCCGGCAACTGTCGGCTTTGCGGGATGCCATCGCAGGGTCGTGCGACGAGAACCGGTCCGCGACCATCGCCGGCAATCTGTTCATAACGGCCAACGTTGGGCGCGTGATCGCGATAATCACGTGAGCGCCCAGGCCGCGATCCAGATCGCTTTCCTGCTCGCTGAAGCCGGGGAGCGATACTACACCGCGCGTGTGAAGGCGGCAGAAGAAGCCGAGAAGCAGGCCATTGCCGACCATCTGGCCCGCACGGCGGCGGCGCACGCAACCATCAAATCAATCAGTTTCGGGGAGGACACATGAACCCCCTCTTTTGGAAGCTGGTCGCGCGCCAACAGCGCAACTACGCGCTCATGCGCCCGTACTGGCATGCCATGGAAAACCACCGACAGTCAGCAATAGGAGACCATTATGACGACAGCCCAGAAAGCCGGACGCGGCCTGCTGATCATAGCGGGCCTGCTCTCAGTGACTGCGTTGACTATGATCAGCTTGCCCGCATTGGCAGTCGAGCGCGGCGATAAGGTCACGGTCAACCAACCGTTCAACTGCGGGAGTGGCCGCAACTTCCGAAAGTCCTGGGAAGGCACCGTTGTCAGCACGCGTGGTTCGTCTGTGAATGTCCGCCCGTCTGATCGGTCGTGGTGCCGCGTGCCGTCGATCAAAGTGCGGGCGCAGCGTGTGGAAGTGAAGCAGCCAGTCGCGCGGGACTGTCCGTGACACCGGCGCAGAGAGAGGCCCTTGCCGCATACGAACGGCTGGGGTCGATTCGAGCCGTGGCCCGCGAACAAGGGAAGCACCACAAGTCGGTCGGCGATCTGCTGAAGCGCGCTCAGGCGGCTCGAGAAGCCGAACATCAGATGGACCCCGGTATCAAGGCCGCTATGTCCGAGGTCGGGCTTTCTGATCCTCTCGCCCTCTCTCACGCATGGATCAAGACACAGGACCCGGAGACAGGTCGCGGCGTTTCGGCGTTCGTCAAGGTGAAGCCGCCAGAGATAGAACCGGAAGACATGGCGGAAGCGCTTTCAGAGGCGCTGGAGACGCATCGCGGTGCGTGTCCTGAGATCCGCGCACCCGATCATGTGGACGAGGATCTGGCCACTTTTTATCCGCGCACAGACTTGCACATTGGGCAGATGTCCTGGGAGCCTGAGACCGGCCAGAATTGGGATCTGCGCCGGGCGACCGAGGAGATCGGGGACGCGGCGTCGCAATTGGTCGGCTGCGCTCCGCCTTCGCACACGGCCATTATTGCCGGCATGGGCGACCACTATCACGCTGACGACCAGTCCAATCGCACGCCCACGAGCGGCCACGCGCTCGACGTGGATGGGCGGTACTACAAGGTACTGACCGCGGGCGCGTGGCTCGATATCGCCATGATCAAGCTCGCCCTCCAGAAACACCAACACGTCGAATACAACGTCATGCGGGGCAACCACGACCCCCATGCCGCCGATGCGCTGCGGTTGGCTGTCAGCATGTTCTTTGATAACCATCCCCGCGTCACGATCCACCAGTGTCCGGCTGATCGCTGGTACTTCAAGTGGGGTCGGAACCTCATCGGCACGGCGCACGGGCATCGCCTAAAGATCAGAGACGCGGCGTCCGTCATGCTATCAGAGCAGCGGCGAGAGATGGCCGACGTCGATTGGATGGTGTTCTACCTGGGCCACCTTCACCACCGCGAAGAGCTTTACCAGCACGCCGTCATGGCCCGCAGGCTCGGGGCGCCGCCCGCTCAAGACGCCTACGCAGCCGGGGGACCATGGGCACCCGATAGGCTGATGGAGAGCTTCACCTACCACAAGACGCGCGGGGAAATTGCCCGGCAATCGCACTTTATGGAGGCATCATGACTGATCGGAAGGACATTCTCGAGACCGCAATCGGCCTCACTTGTGGCGACCGGGATAAGGACTACGGGTCGCCAGTGCCAAACATGGACCACATCGCAGCGATGATGACAGCGTATCTAGGCGATCGGTTGAAGGAGCCGCTCACTGGCGCAGACGCTGCCTGGTTCCAAGTCCTCGTGAAGGCCTCTCGATGCAAGACATCACCCACGAAGCGCGACAACTATGACGACGCCGCGGCCTATGTCGGGATCGCCGGCGAGTGTGCTATGATGGAGACAGAACTGCGCACTTAAGATCCGCCCCATGAAAATCCACAAGCCCCTTCGCGTTCTCCGCTCCGGTGAGAGCTACCGGGTCGAGGACGCCCTCGGGCCGGGCGCTCAGCCACACCTATTTCGAGGACGACCCCTCACGGGCGCAGAGGATCAGGCGCGTGAGCCGTGAGGAGGCCGAGGGGGTAGCCAAGACGATAGCGCAGGCGTTGAGCAAATTGGCCGCCTAGATTGACTTGAGACACCGCGCCACTATCGTGTAAGGTGCTGTCTCGAAACCAATTTTCAGTGCAGAGTGCCCTGCACAGACTGTAAGAAGCTAGGTGCTCCCAGATGGCGAATGAAACCGTTTCCGGCTTTGGCAACATAAAGCAAATTGGCGGAACTGCGTCGAAGTTCAAAATACCAAGTTCGGGCAACATCAAACCGGTGCAAGTATTTTCTTCGGCATCTTACTCGGTTGAAGCATCTATTGAGATCGCACTCCCGATAAATGAACATTTTCACTATATAGATAAATTAAATATAAGATGGGAGTTTGACGTAGACAAGGATGGAAACTTGGGGAAAACGTCAATGAAATTTAAGAACCTCCCCAATCCAAAGCAGAATCCAGGACTTGTCAATCGAGAAGATTACAGAGGATCATTCAATATCAAAGTGACCGATAATCCAGGGAGCAACAGCCTGGGATTTCAGTACAAATCAAAGGGAAAACTAATTGGTAATAATAACCTTTCCTGGGATTTCTCTTTTAGACTGCCCCTGAAAGTAG